>CAZKJG010000020.1:0-56370 GCA_964553045.1 uncultured bacterium
GGGAGACCACGCCGCCTGGCTGGACGGCACGGGGCTGCCTGCGGGGGTGTATGTGATAAGGCTGGTCTCCGGAGAGGTGTCGGCAACGGAAAGGTGCGTGTTGTTGAAATGAAGAGGTCTGCCGTCGTTCTCATCGGCTGTCTGATTGTAGCTGCATCATGTGGTGAAGACCCCTCCGGTCCTTCCGGCGGGGAGGGACCCGTCCCATCGAATCTGTGGCTGCAGTTCACCGGGGGATGGTCTCCCTGGGAGGATCGCGGCCCCCCGGAGCGCGGCGCGAAGGATCTCAGCTGGAAGGTGACGGCCACCTGGAGCATGTGTCCGGACACTTCGGATTTCCTCTCCTACTCGCTGTTCCGCGCGCAGTCGCCCGGCATAGAGGAGGATCCCGGGGCCGCCGATCTCCTGGAGGAGTTCGACTCCCCGGCGGACACCCAGCTGGTTGACAGCACCGGGTACTGGGAGATCGACTACTGGTACGCCGTGCGGACCATGGACGCCGACAGCCTAGTGGCCTGGAGCGGCGAGGCCTGGATGCCGGCGGTCCCCAGGACCTCCTTCGGAGGGCCCGACTACCTGAAGGACGTTGCGCAACTCGGTGACGGGGCGGCGGGACTGTGCGAGCTGCCGGAGCAGGGCCGGGTGTACGTGGCCTGCTTCCATGACGATGCGGTCTGGGTAGTGGGCCCTCCGCCCTACTTCCCCGAAGAGGATGCAATCGGAGTGGGAAGCGAGCCCCTGGACGTCTGCTCAGACCCGTCCGGTGAGCGCCTGCTGGTCTCCAACAGCGGGGACGGTACGGTGTCGGTGCTGGATGTCGCCTCAGGGGAGGTGGAGGCGGTCCTGGAGGTGGGCGGAACGCCGGCGGGCATCTGCCATGCCGGCGGGGTTTTCCTGGTGGCACGCCACGATTCGGACATGGTCTATGCCGTAGACGCCGACGCCGGAACGGTGGTGGACTCGGTGCAGGTGGGCGACGGCCCCTGGGACGTCTGCGCGGTGCCGGAGGTCGGGCGGGCGTACGTGGCCTGCCGCCGGGCCGGCACCGTGTGCGTGATCGATACCGCTGACCTGTCGGTGACCGCCGAGATACCCGTGGGTCAGGATCCCAAGGCCGTATGCCGCCTTCCCGGCCAGCCGCTGGTCTGCGTCGCCTGCGGAGAGGGTGGTTCCGTCCACCTGATCCACACACTGACAGAGAAGGTGGTCGACGAGATCTCCGTCTCCGGAGGCCCCTCGGGATGCTCGGGCCTGCCCAGCGGCAACCTGCTCTACGTCTGCTGCTACTGGAGCAACAGCATAGAGGTCTACGACGCCTACAGCCGGGAGAAGCTGTTTACACTGAAGGACGTAGCCCGGCCCCTTGAGGCATATGCCGGGCACCAGGGGGAGTACCTCTACGTTACCAGCTTCGCCACCGGAGAGCTGTTCGTCTACGGGTACGACTACTGACCGTCGGGGGGCTCCAGGCCCACCTCCCGGTAGAGGTCGGCCAGGACGCCTCCGCCCAGGGGCTTCCAGGAGCCGCGCTTTACGCCCTGCATCCTTGCCGGGCCGTAGGCCGTCCTCTCCAGGAAGCGCAGACCCAGTTCCGCCGCCTTGATCAGCCTGCGAACCTCGTGGTAGCGGCCCCGGTCCAGCACCAGGGTGAGCTCCCGGGCCCCGGTCCGCTCCACCGACAGGGGCTTGCAGACCTCCCCCCTGCCTATTCTCAGACCCTTGCGCATCGACTCGATGGCGCCTCCGGGGGGCTTTTGGCGCAGGCCCACCCGGTACTCCCGGGTGACTCCCCAGCGGGGGTGCGAGAGGCGGTGGAGCAGCTCGCCGTCGTTGGTGCAGAGAAGCAGGCCGCCGGTCTTCACGTCCAGCCTGCCGCAGGGCCGGCAGCCCCGGGGCATGCCCTGCATCAGCTGGGCCACCGTGCGCCGGTCCTTTCGGGCTGCCATGGTGGTCTCGCAGCCCACGGGCTTGTTCAGCACGGCCACGAAGGGCGGCGGCAGGCTCACCCCCTGCCCCATGTAGCTTACACTGTCGCCCTTCGAGAGGCGGTGGGAGGGGTCGCGGACCACCCGGCCGTTCACCGCGCACAGGCCCTGTCGGACGTTCTTCGAGCAGTCGCGGCGGGAGTCCACCCCGGCCCGGGAGAGGTAGCTGTCCAGGCGGGAGCCGTCCATGGAGGCCGGAACGCTACCCATCCTGTGCGGCGTCCTCTTTTCGGGAGGCTTCCTCTTCCCGGCGGCCCGGCCTCTGCAGCTCCTCCGCCGGGGTCTGCAGCAGCTCGGTGATCTCGTCCAGCCGCGGCAGGTGGTCGAGGTCGTCGAGGCCGAAGTAGAGCAGGAACTCCTGGGTGGTGGCGTAGAGCAGGGGCCTGCCCGGCTGCTCCCTGCGGCCGGCTATGCGTATCATGTTCCGCTCCAGCAGGGTGCGGAGGGCACTGTCGCAGCCGACCCCCCGGATCTCCTCCACCTCCGCCCGGGTGCAGGGCTGGCTGTAGGCCACCACGGCCAGGGTCTCCAGGGAGGCGCGGCTGAGCTTGCCCGGCCTGCGGTCCTCGAACAGCAGGGAGACCACGTCCCCCAGGGCCGGGTCGGTGACTATGCGCCATCCGCTGCCCACCCGGCGGAGCATCATGGCGTGGCCGCCCTCCTCCAGGGAGCCGGATATCCTGTCCAGGGCCTGCTGCACGGAGTCCTCCAGGGCGCCGGTTATGCGGGTCAGCGTCTCCATGTCCACGGGGGAGTCGGCGGCGAAGAGTATGGCCTCGATCTCCCGCGCCAGCTTGTCCAGGATCATTCCGCTGCAGCTCCTTTCGGTGCGGCCGCCCTGCTGGGAGCAACCGTCAGCTCGCCCAGCGGCGAGGTCTGCCTCATTACGACCCTCCCCCTCACGGCCAGCTCCAGCAGGGCGAGGAAGTAGTATATGATGCGCTGCGGGCCGGCGTTCTCCCCCACCAGCCGCCGGAAGCCCAGGGGGGCCCTGTCATTCAGGCTGGTCTCTATGTCGGCGATGCAATCCATCAGGTTCATCCGGGGCCTCTCGAACCTGGCCGGCGGAGGCGGAAGCTTGTCCGCCTGCAGCTCCTCCAGCGCCCCTGCCAGGTCCAGTATGCTGGCCTGGCCGGGGTCCATCGGCACTGCTTCGCGGGACCAGCGGCCCCTTTCGCCGGGCCCGGGGAAGGAGTCCCGCCAGACGTTCTCTATCTCCCGCAGCTCGCCGGACACCTCCCGAAAAGCGCGGTAGAGCACCAGCTGCCGCAGCAGCAGGGCCCTGGGGTCCTCCTCCTCGTCCTCCTCCCCCCTGCGGGGCAGCAGGGAGCGGCTCTTCAGGCTGGTGAGGGTGGCCGCCATCACCAGATACTCGCTGGCTATGTCCAGGTCGAGCTCCCTGGCGGCCCGTATGTACTGCAGGTACTGCTCGGCCACGTGGGCCACCGGAACGTCGTAGATGTCCAGCTCGTCCCGGCGGATCAGGTACAGCAGCAGATCCAGCGGGCCCTCGAAGAGCTCCAGCGTCACCCGGCAGGTATCAACAGACATAGCCGAACTCCAGCAGGTCGGCGGGCCTGTCGGGCCACGCCTCGCGGACCTTCACCCACAGGTCCAGCCTCACCTCCCGGCCCAGGACCTTCTGGGCCTCCCCCCCGGCCGCCCTCACTATCTCCTGCAGGGTCCTGCCCTTCCTTCCTATGACCACGCCCTTGTTGGAGTGTCTGGAGACATGGAGGTTGGCCCGCACGTAGGTCCTTCCGTCCCGGAAGGAGAACTCCTGTATCTGTACCGCGGTGGTATCGGCTATTCGCCACGGCAGAACGTCGTAGAGCTGGGTGCGAACGAGCTCGCTGACCAGAAAGCGCTCGGAGTGAAGCGACCTGCACTCCTCCGGAAAGAGAGCCCCCCGCCTGGGCAGATGGGCGATCAGGGTCGAAAGCAGGCGGTCCACTCCGGAGCCCGAGGGCGGACAGACTCCGCGGATATCGTTGAAGTTGCCGTTCACCGACGCCAGGTTGAGAAAGGAAGGCTGAAGTCCGGCCGGAAAGAAGTCGAGAAAGGTTACAGCGCAAACGGAGGGCACCTCCGCATCCTGCACGAAACGCCCCATCTCGGGCATTCGCAGCTGCTCCACCAGGCCCCGGGCATCGGCCACCACGCACAGAACGTCCAGCCATTCGAGCATCTCCAGCTCGGGATTGCGCTCGAGCGGGGGCGTATCCACGAAGCACGCCTGGAACTCCCGGCCCATGTGCAGGCCGGTCAGGGGGACCCTCGTGGTGCCGGGTTCCTTGCTCACCGGAGATATCCTCTTGCCCACCAGAGCGTTGAGCAGGCAGGACCTTCCCGTGTTGGCGGGGCCGACTATTCCAACGTAACCAGTTCTCATATGTCGGTCCACGGACGCCATCTAGAGTCCGGCACCTCCATTGGCGGAGTCGGTCAGGGCCGGCTCCGGTACCACCTCGACGCTGTCCGCCGCCGGCCTGTCGGCCACCTCGGGCACCGTCCCCCTCAGGGCCGTCATTCGGCCTCCCGCCGTGCCCAGATACACGACCCCTCCGGCAACCGTAGGCGCGGTGCCCGAGTAGCTGCCGATCTCCAGGGAATCCGTTCCGGTGCCGTCGTAGAGGGAGAGAACGTGCAGCCGCCTGTCGTCGCAGGAGACGTAGACCAGGGAGTCGCCAACGGAAGGCGGCACCTGGACCCAGTTCTCCATCTCCCGGTTCCAGAGCACCCTGCCGTCCTCCAGGGCCATGCAGGCCACGCGGCTGTGGCTGGTGCCGGCCAGGACCCTTCCGTCCCGCACCACGGGCCGGCCCACCACCGCCCTGTAGCCCCCCGACTCCAGGTCGGCCGTCCATACATCGGTCCCGTCCTCCAGGGAGAGACAGCGGACGGTGCCGTCGGCGAGCCCCACCAGCACCATTCCGTCCGAGACGCTGGGGGGGGAGGCCTGAAGGCCCAGGTCCCTGGTCCAAGCCCGGGTCCCGTCGAATTCGTAGGCTGCCACCCGGCCGGACTCCGTGGATAACACCGCCAGAGAACCTGCAACTGCCGGGCCGAGAACGAGGCCATCCAGGTTGTCGGTCCAGACCACCTCGCCGTCGGTAACCGCCATGGCCGCCACCCCGCCCCGGGAGTTGCCGGCAAGCACCAGGCTGTCGGCAAGGAGAGCAGCGTCGCTCAGCACGTGGTAACCAAGCCCCGCTTTCCACAATCGGCTTCCGTCGCTGCGGTCCAGGCAGTAGAGGTATCCGTCCTGTCCGCCGAAGTAGACGCGCTGGGAATCCACGGCAGCCTCACCTGATATGCCGCACTGAACGGGGAACGCCCACACCGCCCGGCCGTCGGCGGCTCTTACGGCCCTGAACCGGGAGTCGTTGCATCCGAAGTAGAGTATGCCGTCCATCACCGCGGGAGCCGAGAACAGCTCGTATCCCGTTCGTATCTCCCACAGCGTGTCGAAGGGCGCTACCACATCCGGGCCCCAGAAGGCGTTGCCCGAAGCGGAGCCCCGGGCCTGGGTCCACACGGCCGGCATGCTGTCGGTGGGTGGCGGGTCCAGGCTGTCGGTGCTCATGCTGTCCAGGCCGGCCGCAATCGCGGAGGGAAGCGGTGCCCGGGGGAACGATTCACCGGGAGCCTGATTCGCGCCACCTCCACCGCCGCCGGGCTGCAGCAGCAGCAGGGCGACAAGCAGGCCGGCCAGAAAGGAGAGAACGACCCCGGTGTGCCTTCCGGTGAAGGTGTCGGCGTCTCCGTTGACAGTCCCTGCCGCAGCCCGGCTCATGGCTTCCCCCCGGCTTCCGGATTCCATGGCTCACCTCCCCGTTCAGTATATGACAACGGGGTCCCCGACTTCCAGGGTCTCGAAAATGGCCTCCAGGTCGTTTTCGCTGAGACGTATGCAGCCGTGGCTGGAGTTTCTTCCCCGGCCGACCCCGTAGTGGAGCAGTATGCCGTCACCGAGGTCGAGCTTGTAGTCGCCCAGGGCTCCCGGGACCTTCTTCACCATCAGTCTCTCGGGGCCGGTAAGGGAGTCGTGATAGAAGGTTATCTGCTCTTCCCATGAAAGGGTATCGGGGATGACCAGAAGGCTCTCCGGTTCCGGGGGCCTCATGCCCCGCTCTATCCAGTACCAGTCCGGCCGGTACCAGTAGGGATTCTCGCCGGTTCTTATCACGTTGCGCAGACCCCGCGGGGTCCCGAAGTTGTAGACTATGCCGCTGTCGCTGTCGGTCCATCCCTTTCCCGTGCCGCAGTACCCTGACCGGACCAGCAGATCGCCCCGCCGCAGGTGAAAGCGGTTCTGCCTGGTGTCGATGATCAGGTAGTAGCCCGGGTAGGTGGCGCGCAACTCTATGACGTCCAGATAGGCGGTGAGCGAGTCGAGCCGCCTGCGCATTTGCGGCAGTGAGTCGTAGCGGGCCTCGAGCATGCTGTTGAGCCTGGCCAGGGTGTCCCGCTGGGCCACGCTCACCATCAGGCTGTCGATGTGCTCACGGTGATGCAGTCGCTGGTCGGCGACGCGACGCTGCAGCCTCACAACGGCGAAAAGGCTGACCGCCAGGCCCAGCGCAAGGCTGCCCAGCGCGAACACCACCGCGTACCTGACGCTCTTTTCGGAGGGCACCGGTCAGATCACCGGGTCGGCAACGAGGTTCCGGGCGGTGCTCCAGCGGGCGGCGCTTCCCCGCACGTCGATATGAACGAAGGGGCCGTGGACGCGATTCCAGCGGTAGGCCGAAGCTCCTCCGACCCTGGCCTCTCCCCGCGCCTCCACCTGGCGGACTATCTCCACAAGCCTCTCGCCGTCGAAAACGTCCACCCGCTTGTTGCGGTCTATGTCGTCCATCAGTCCGTTGGCCGGAAACGACTCGATCCAGATATCCGCCGCCCCGCCGTACAGGTGCTGGCTGAAGCTGGTCTCGTTTCCGATGCTGGCGTTGTAGATGGGGGTACGGAAACCGGAGATGTTATGCACGTCGCAAGCCTCCGGATAGTGCCGGCGCACCTCGTCCAGCACCGCCTCCAGCTTGTCGACCAGATCCAGCTGAAGGACCATGTACTGGGGGTAGCTGCCCTCGATGTGACAGAGGAACTGCCCCAGGGTCAGATGGGTCGAGACCCTTCTCTCCATGTCCTGCGGCATGAGCTCGATGAAGCAGTCCGGAAGCTGGCCGCGGATGTTGCCGTCGCCGTAGAAGCCGATGGGGAAGGAGTTCAGCGTGGCGGTGCGCCATCTACTGCTCTCCACCGGAGCGATGACCGTATAGGACTCCGAACGGCTTCCGTCCTCTACCCTCAGCGCCCAGATCCCGTGGCTCCTCGGCATTCGCAAGCCCGCAGTCGTGCCCTCGGCCATCGTACCGCCGGGCAGCTCCCAGGCCAGCGAACCGGCCGCCCAGGAGCTGTCGGGCGAGGCCGACAGCGTCACCGAGTCGCCGGGCATGGCCATGAATGCAAGCCGATGAGCCGGAAGCCGGTTGCCGTTCACGGAAAGGCCGAGGCTTGGGGAAGCAGGCATGGGGTCCTCCGCGGTCGAGAACAGCATGAGCATGACCGCGATCCAGACGTTCAAGAAAGGTCTCCTCTCATTGGCCGGGCACGGGGCCCGGACGCTGCCTTATCCAGCAATAGATAAGCATAGAGCACCCGGGTGGCCAGTACCGGGGAGCGTCTCAGCCGCTTAGAATTCTGACCCTTCTCCCCTCCACTGAGAGCCTTCCGGCGCAGTGCAGGGCAACGGCCCTCGGGTATATCCTGTGCTCGGAGCGGAGTATCCTGTCGGCAAGCGTCTCGGCGGTATCCTCGAAACGGACCTCCACGACCTCCTGCAGTATCACCGGGCCGCTGTCCATGCCCAGGTCCAGGTAATGCACCGTGCACCCGGACCACCTCACTCCGTAATCGACCGCCTGCCTCTGGGCCTTCAGGCCCGGAAAGGCGGGAAGGAGCGATGGGTGTATGTTCATGACGGCCTGCGGAAAGGCATCCAGAAGGGGACCTTTCAGCATGCGCATGAAGCCGGCGAGACAGACCAGCTCCACGCCCCTGTCACGAAGCATTTCGGCCCACTCCTCCTCTTCCTTCAGCCCCATGCGGGTCCGGTAGTTCCCCGGGTGCATGCTGACCGCCTCCACCCCGAGCCTTGCGGCCCGCTGCAGAACCGGAGCGTCGCTGCGGTCGCTGATCAGCAGGTCCACCCTTCCCGGTGCGGTTCTTCCGCGCACCAGGGCCTCGAAGTTGCTTCCCCGTCCGGACGCGAGGACCGCCACGCTCCTGGGTCTGCGTTTTTCGCTCACCGTCTAGCCACCCTCTCCATCGTCTTCCCGCTCTGGCCTCTTTGCCTCGTCACTGAAGCTCCACAGCACGCCGTAGGTGAAGCTGGTTCCTCCCTCGTTCAGGTCCTCCAGGTCCTCCAGGGCCACGACTATGCTGAAGGTGGACAGCGTGTAGCTGGCCACGGCGTCTCCATGGAGGTCCCATTCCCCGCCGGCCCTGCCCCGTGCCCGGAATCGCCCGCCGGCACGAAGCCGGGCTTTGACTATTCTGACCCCCGGCAGAAGCCGGGCCTCCGCCTGCAGCGAATCGCCGGTATCTGCCGAGCCCCTGACATCCATTCTGGAAAGCCCCCATTCCAGCCCCAGGCCTGCGCTCGCCGACGCAACGGAATCGTCGACCGTGAGCCCCAGCGATGCCGGGCCGGCGCGGGCGCTCAGAACGCCGGCAACGCCTTCGCCGGGCGGGGATACCACCCCTGCGGAGAGGGCAACCGGCCCCAGCTCGGTCGCGATTCCGCCGGCCAATCCGTGGTCCGGGGACTCCCCGGGGCCCTCCAGGTCGCCCCGGGCAGTCAGGCACACACCCCCCAGGGGCATGCGACCCAGCAGGTGGGCCTCCAGCCGGCTGCTGTCCTCCTGTACGGCACCGGCGGCCCCGGCTTCCAGGCTGGCCGCACCCAGATCCAGGCCCGCCTGCAGGAGGCCGCCCGGCCATCTGTCCCCCTCTCTCGGGCTGGTCAGGGATACCCGCCCGAAGGTGCCGGGAAGCGGGCTGCCGCCTACCCAGGCCGAGTAGGCGTCGTTATCCTGCCGCCAGGCCAGGCCGTCGGCCGTCAGGCCCCTCCATTTCAGCCTTATCCTCTCCATACGCAGGCTGTCCTCGCGGCCGGCAGTCACGTCCATCCCCAGACCCCAGGGCAGCGGCCGGCGCAGGCTTCCGGTGTACCTGTGCCTGTCGAAGGTGTTCTGGAAGAGACCCACACGAGTCCGGTAGCTGCTGTCGGGAATTCCATGATCGGTGAACTCCAGCGACCAGCGGCCCCCGGACCAGAGGCCGCCTTCTACTGGCGACCGCAGCGACATCGACCTGACCGCCCCCCAGGGCGGAAGGCGGTCGAGGCCGGCGTCGCTCACCGGCAGGCCGTCGAGGAGGGTCCGCGTCTGGGCGCCCAGAGGCACCGCCGCCCATTCGGCAAGCGACAGGGTCTCCAGCAGATCGGCCGGTCCGGGAAGCAGGGCGGACCCCGATATCGCTGATATCAGCAGTATGGATGCCGTCACTGATAACCCGGTCTGCCCAGGGCGCGGTAGGTGAGCACCTTGCCCCGCTCCACCCCCGGCTGGTCCAGGGGATTCACCCCCAGTGCCAGCCCCGTGAGCACGGTGGCTATCTCCAGGGCCATGATGATCTCGCCCATCTCCTCCGGGCCTGCTGTCTCCAGCCGCAGTCCGGCTACCGGCAGTCCCCTCTCGGACAGGGCGTCGGCGGTCGAGTCGGCCTCGGCCGAGCGCAGCTTCTCGAGCGTGACCCCCTCCAGGTACTCGAAGGAGGGGCTGCCGTCGAAACCGCCGGGAAGCGGGTCGCCCTCCTCGGGCGCCGTAACGATGGTGAACGTCTTGTCCGCCGGGCCCTCCATGAAGAGCTGGACCAGCGAATGCTGATCCGAGGGCCCCAGGCACGCCAGGGGCGTCTGTCCCACATGCGCGCGGGACCCGTCGAGCTTCCTGGCCTTCCCCAGGCTCTCCGCCCAGAGCTGGGCGAACCAGTCCGCCAGCGACTCCAGGCGGTCGGAGTATACGAAGAACACGTGAATGGGATGGGTGGAGAACCTGGCGTGGAAGGCGGCGGCCATCCTGGCCGCCAGGCTGTCGGCCCCCCTTCGGTCGAAGTCGTCCACCACCCTTGCGGCCCCCTTGAGGATCGCGCCCACGTCGATGCCCGCGTAGGCGGCGGGGAACATCCCCACCGGCGACAGCACGCTGAAGCGGCCGCCCACGTTTCCGGGAACCGGCAGCGTGTCCCAGCCCCGGTCTTCGGCCAGGGCCCGAAGATCGCCCTTTTCAGGGTCCGTAACGGCCACCACCCTGGAATCGTCCCGCAGCCAGTCGTACATTCCCAGGAATCCGGCTACGGTCTCGGCCGTGCCCCCGGACTTGGTCACCGCCGTCAGGACGGCATTCCGGGGGTCCAGCCGGTCCCTGACCAGGCGCTGAGTTCTGGCGTCGGGGTTCTGGACGACCTCCACCCTGCGGCCGGCGGGCTCCCCGAAGGCGGACAGCAGCGTCACCAGCCCCAGCGATGAGCCCCCTATCCCGGTAACCACCATGCTTCCGGCCCGGGCGGACCAGCGCTCGGCGGCCTCGGTGCTCATCTGCAGCAGCCGCCGGTCCCCCGGCAGGTCGAGAAAGCCCAGCCGCCCCTGCCCGCGCCATTCTTCGAAGAGGTCCCAGGCCTCCCGGGGAAGCCCGGGGAAATCGTAGCGCGCGCTGAATCGGGTGAGTACGGGGACCGAGCTGTCCATCTCTCCTCCTACCAGGTTTGCAGTTCTCTGCCCTCCAGCGGGCCGTACACTACCACGTCACCGCTGCAGCTTCCCATCCTTCGAACGGACACCGTATCCCCGTCGGGCAGCAGAACGAAGGATCTCAGGCCCTCGTCCCGAAGAGCGTTTCTCGGGACGCGCCACAGACTGTCCAGACGAATGCTGTCCCGCCCGGTCGGCGCTACCGAATATACCGCCGTGCTGTCCGTGGTCTCAACCGGAGTCACGCCCTCCAGGCGCGGCCACAACTGAAGGCTGGCTCCCGGGGGAAGGCGGAGCCTGACGGAAGCTTCGCCGCGGACCACAAGGGCCATTGTGTCGCCGGGCGACAGATGCTGGCCCGGACGGATGTGGACCTCCGATACAGTTCCGGAGCGGCCGGCCAGCAGAGGGCGCGGACTCTCCAATTCGGCGGCAAGGGCCAGCAGGCTGTCCAGGCGCAAGCTGTCGCCCTCCGGGGAATGGCGCAGGAAGTCGGCCTCCATCCTCACCCTCTGCGCCTCAAGCAGGGACAGCGTATCGACGCCTGCGGCCAGCGTATCCCCGGCGAGCAAGGAGTCTCCCTCGGCGACCGCAACCGTATCCAGCCGCAGCTGCAGGTCGCCCTCCAGCAGGATGGCCCCCCTAGCGGGCGGTACGGAAGCAACCTCCAGCGCCGGAAGGGGGCGAGCCGATACCGTGCGGCTTGCTCCGGAGGCTGTCTTGGAAGACCCGCCGCGGACGGGACCGTCCCCTCCCCCGCAGCCCAGCAGCAGGGGTGGACAGAGCAGAAGCACCAGCTTACTATTCCATTTCATCATCATACCCAATTATAGATTGGAGACCGATGCGCAACAGCTTCCTTTCCCCGGCGGCACTTCTGGCGGCGATGGCCTGCGTTGCGGCATCCGGCTGCGGTAAGCCCCAGACCTCGGGCTTCTTCGTAGGGGGGACCACCGGCAACTACCGCCCCCGCTCCAGCGATTCCGACTCCCTGGCCGACACGATTCCCGTGCCCCAGACGGACACCCTAGTGAACTGCGAGTTCGACCGCGCGCTGGACGCCCCCTTCGGACCGGCCCGGGAATACGACGTCTACCACGGAGCGCTCCATGTGGACAACGGGAACCTGGCCGAACCCGTGGTGCTCTTCTCTACGGCCGGCCTGCAGAGGGACGGTCTGGTCGAGGTGCAGTTCGACGTCGTCGACGCCCCTTCCCACTGCGTGGTGGGCGTGGTGCTGAGGGCGGAGAGCCGCGAGGACTTCCTTCTCCTGGGGGTCAACTCCAGGGGCCAGTACACGGTGCAGAAGAT
This sequence comes from uncultured bacterium, assembly GCA_964553045.1. GTDB lineage: Bacteria > Fermentibacterota > Fermentibacteria > Fermentibacterales > JCC-6 > JAWLEP01. The sequence goes on from CAZKJG010000020.1 coordinate 12,112, forward strand.
GCGGAACGGTATGTGGCACAGCGTGATGGGAATGGACGTATTCCAGGAGAGCCGGCTTCTTCCCTACTCCCTCCCCGGCATACTGGTGAGTGCCAGGGTCCACGGCAACTACGTGGATTTCAGGGTCAACGGACAGCTGATCCAGGTAGTCCGCACCCATCTCCCGGCCCTGGGGCAGGTGGGCGTGTTCGTAGACGGCTACGCGGACGTGGCAATCGACCGTTTCACCGTAGTTCCCATGTCACCGTGATGATAACCGCCCTCGCCCTGGTCATGGCCCTGGAAGTGGATCCGGGGGCGGTCTTCGTCCCGGCCCTCGAGACGTGTCCCCCTCCCTCCCCTCAGGAGGATGTCCCCTCCGGTCTCCCCATTCTCTGCTACCACCACGTATCCCTCGAGCCGGGCCTGTACTCGGTTACTCCCCGGCGCCTCGAGCATGACCTGCGCAGGCTGGCCGAGGAGGGCTTCTACCTGATCACTCCCCGGGACCTGGAGAACGGACTCATGCAGCTGCCCGCCGGCAGACGGCCGGTGATGGTGACCTTCGACGACGGCTGGCGGGACAACATGTTCTTCGCGGAGGATGATTCCGGAGCACTCGACCCCCGGTGTGCCCTGGGAATCCTGGAGAGCGTCAGCGAGAGCTGCCCCGAGCTGGGGCGGGGAGCCGTCTTCTACCTGTCATGGGACAAGATACCTTTCGGGGAGAAATCGCTTGTCGAGGAGAAACTGAACAGGCTTCTGGACATGGGTTACGCGATAGGGAACCACACCCTGTACCATGCCAGCTTCTCCCGGCTGGCCAGGGAACGCTGGGACCGGACCATAACCGCGGCCCTGGACATGTTCCGCCGCAATCTGGGCCTGCGGACCAGGGGTGTGACCACCCTCTCCTATCCGGGCGGCGACCTGCCCAGGCGCATCGGTGCCGAGGAGTTCATGGAGGCCCTTCGACACCAGGGCCGCAGGGCTGTCAGCCTCGGCTGCCTGGTGGACGGAGACGTCACCTCCCTTAGAAGGCTGTCCGAGACCAGGCTGGGGCGTTTCAGAACCAGCCGGATCGACATGAGCAGATACTCGGTGGAGGAGCTGCTTCGATGGCCCTCCCTGCTACCTGCGGGAACCGGAAGGAAGAGCCTGCACGACCCCCTCAGATACAGGATGACCCCGCTGGAACAGGAGCCCGGGCGAGACTAGCCTTCCTCCCCGGCTTCGGGTGACGACCGCAGGCCGATCGTCCGCAGGCCGAACGGCCGCGGGGGCACCTGCCAGCGCGGCCTGATCCGAGGATAGCCCAGGCACAGCACGGCGACCAGACGCCGGCTCCCGGTGTCCGGAAGCCTCCATCCCGGCAGAAGCCGGCAGAGCCAGACAGCGACCCCGTTCCACAGGCTTCCCATTCCCATCGTCTCGGCCCTCAGGGAGAGCAGGGCAGCCGCGATCACGCCATCCTCCCGCGGCGTGGAGCTGCGTTTTCGGACGAACACAAATGCCGCCAGCGGGGCTCCCCGGAATATCATGTCCTCCCCCTGCAGGAAACTGGAGAGCGCTCTGCGCATACCGACCAGCCGCGCCGCCAGGCTCAGCGCTCCCAGGATGTTGAGCCACCGCGCGGCCCTTCTGGCCGAGTCGAGCATGCGGTCGAGCCTCTTCCTTCCCACCAGCCGCACATCGAGGCCGCAGGAGTTGGTTCCGGTGGGACTCCACCCCAGAGCCCCCCGGCAGAGATCGAGCAGAACCTCCTCGGTCGGCTCCCGGTCCGAGAACACGCGGGTGGAGCGCCGGGAGCGCAGGAGGCTGTCCAGCTCCTTCGGTGAGGGAGGGTCGGGAGACCTGTCCTGCATGCCGAAAGCGTTCTTCGGGCACCAGGCGGCGCAGTGAGCGCAGCCTATGCAGCCCGATTCGGCGAAGTGCGGCGGCCCGTCGGCCTGGGGAAGGGAGATGACCAGGGAGGGGCAGACGCGGACACATATCGCGCAGCCGGTGCAGGCATCCGGATCCAGATACTCCTCAGGGGAGAATGTGAATGTCGATTCCATCGGTGTCCGTTCCCGGATAGACCATCACCACCCCCGCGTAGGCTCCGTAGGCCTCCCCGACCCCCCAGACGCCGTCGCCGTCTCCGTCGGTGAATGCCGCAACCGTATACCTGCCGGCCTCCAGGCTGTCCACGGTATACTCCCCCGGCAGCACCCGCCGGTAGTCCACATCCCCTCCCTCGCCGGCCCCGCTGATCTGCAGCATCACGGGTCCGGAATAGCCTGTTACGCGGCCGGAGATTGAACCGGGCAGATCGGCCCAGCGGGGATTGAAGCTCCAGGAGTATTCATCCATGGCCTGTCCCCAGAGGGAAACCAGGCCGGAGTCCAGGTCGAAACGGTACTGCTGACGTCCCATCAGGGGCTCGACCGGCTCCATGCCCAAGGTCCTGCCGTCGATCCTGGAAACCGTGAAGGGCACCGTGGTATCCGCCGAGATATGCGTAAGCGAGAGCTGCTCGGCCACCGAGTCCCGGTCGACCCAGGAGCTGAAGGCTATCCTGTAGGGCCCGTAGGGGTCCACCTCCTGCTCTCCCATGTAGGGGACGGTTCCCTCCACCCGCAGACTCTCCTCGGGCAGGCTGTCGATACCCCAGAACCTCAGCGAGTCCAGGTTCCGGACGTTGCCCATGAGATCGGCGAATCGCTCCATGCGCAGGCTCATCCGGCAGTCGCACATGGCTTCGGTCGCCAGCATCATCCCCCTGCTGCCCCTGCTGCCGGCCGGCCAGAACCCCCGGACCCGCACCGGGCTGCCCCCGGAGTCGGAAAGGGCTATGTCTGCATCCGCGAAACCCTCCCAGCTCACCTCCTCGGAAGTGAGCACGAACAGATGGTGACGGTCCCTCGGCTGGGCCTCTATGAGGGTCGGCGGAAGGGTATCCAGAACCGTCAGCACCATGGGGACCTCCAGCGTGTCACCGGCCGGAAGGGCCAGCGTGGTGTCGGTTCCGGCCTCCCGGTCGGAGTCCCAGCTTCGGCTCAAGTCGTCGTCCTCGTAGGCCACGATTCGGTACTCGCCCCCCTCCAGCCACTTCAGCAGGGCGACTCCGGAGGTGTCCGGCGAACCCCTCCTCGCAACGGTCTGCCCGCCCGCCGGCATGAGGTCCACAGTTGCCGCCCCGGATACCCGGCCGCCGCCCTGCCTGGAAAGGGCCACTCTGAAAGCTCCGGAAGGGATGCTGTCCCCGGCGGCGAACACCAGGCTGGTTATGGCGTCGGTCTCGTTGCCGTGCCTGTCGGCCAGCGTCCTGGGGAGGCTCACCACCACCAGTCCCGAGTCCAGGGGCCGGGCCAGCTCTATCTCCGCCCCGGCGCCCTCGGCCTCCAGCCGGTGCTCCAGAGGGGGAAAGAGACTGGGGACAAGCGTGGCCGGCTCTATGCGCTCGTCAAAGCGGATAGTGATCGTGCGGAGGCCGCCCAGTCCCGCGCCGGGCCGGGGAATTACGGTATCGATAGCCGGGGCCCGGGTGTCGGTTGGGCCTCCCTTGGGGGCCACCACGCGGGCGCAGGCCAGGGCGGCCAGGAGCACGAACAGCGCCAGCAGGGCCGCTCGAAGCCTCTTCAAGCTATCCCTCCCTGCCGATGTCAGCTACCTTCCCACGGCGCAGGGCGCTGGATCGATGGTAGTAGGTGGACGCCTCCGTTTCCCTGCCCTGCTTCTCCAGGACTATTGCCAGCTCCACCAGGAAATCCGCGCTGTCCGGGACCAGGTCCACGGCGTTCCGCAGGTAGCTCTCGGCCTCTTTCAGCTCTCCCTGGAGGTTCCTGCAGCGGCCCAGGTAGAAGTAGGCGGCGGGATGCTCGGGGTAATGGGAGACGAAGTCCTCCAGCGCCGCGGAGGCCTTGTCGTAGAGACCGCTTCGCAGGCTGGAAACCGCGTGGAGCAGGGCCATGTCCTCATCGTCGGCCTGCATGGCCACGGCCCTCCCGCGCCATCCATCTCCCCTGACGGTGCCCAGCGAGTCCAGGAGCTTGCGGAAGCTCTCCGCAACCGCCTTGGGTGAATCGGGGTTGATCTCCTGACTAACCGGCTCGACGGTATCGGCCTCTTCGTCCTCCATCAGCTCGGAGATGTCGGGCGACTCTTCGGCCCGATGTCCCTCCGCCGCCTTGGCCATCTCCCGGCCTGTCAGCTTCTCGCTGAGCAGCTTCTCGAACATGTTCCTCTGCTTGCGGCGGTCCTTCATTCGAACCAGGGGACGCAGCTGGAACTCGCTGATATCGTCGGTCAGGAGTACCTTGCGCCGTATCTCCAGAGGCAGCTTGAGCAGGTTGAGCATCTGGGTGATCCTGGCCCGGGAGTATCCCAGCATCTCGGCCAGTCGGCTGCGCTTCTCGACCAGGCCCTTTCGAAGCAGGCCGTCGAAGAACAGCGCCTCCTCCACGGGGTTCGCCAGGCTCTCGTGGGCCAGGCCTATGTGGACGTCGCTTCGCACCACCAGGCAGCGTATGGTGCTCCTGCCCTCGCCGGCGGCCTTCCAGAAGGTCCTGTGATGGGCTATGAGCGTGAGCTTCTCGTCCTCCTCCAGCAGTACCGGGGGCTGCATCGGCTCCTCCGTGCAATCGTCCGGGTCCCACTCCTCCGGAGGGTCGGCGGCCGATATCTGCTCCAGCCTTACCTCTTCCAGCGCCTTGTGCTCTACCGGATTCTCGCGGTCCATCTCGCTCCCTCCGCTCAGCCGAAGAGGTAGTCCTCAACGGCATCGGCCTGCCCGGGTCCGAACCAGCGAATTCCGGGCAGCCTCTCGAACATGTTCCTCTGCCTTCTGGCCAGCCTCCATGTGTTGCGCTCTATGCGGGCAACGGCTTCCTCGAGGTCCACGGCTCCCTCCAGGTAGTCGAGGATCTCGGTGTAGCCTATGGTCCTTCCCAGAGCGGAGTCGCGACCGTAGCCCGCGCTCACCAGGTCCCGCACCTCCCCCACCAGACCCTCATCCAGCATCTTCTCCGTGCGGGCCGCGATCCTGCCCTTCAGCCGCTTCGGAGGCAGTTCCATACCGGCTATGACCAGATCCGCCGAGGGTCCCTCCGAGCCTCCCCGCAGCTCGGCAAGGGTTCTGCCGGACTGAAGCACGATCTCCAGAGCCCGCACGTGCCTGACCAGGTCGGCCTCCCCGACCTCCCCCGCCCTCTCCGGGTCCAGCCGCATCAGGGCCCGCCGCATGAATCCGGGCGCTCCGCGCTCCGACGAGCGGAGCGCCCGCCTCACGCGGTCGTTGCGCACCGGCAGGTCGTCGAGCCCTCCGGAAAGAGCGATCACGTACAGGCCGCTACCTCCCACGACCAGAGGAGAGCGGCCGCCCGACCTGATCCTGCGGGCCTCACGGAGGGCCTCCCTGGCGAACCTCCCCGCCGAGTAGTACTCGTCCGGGTCGGCCACATCCACCAGGTGATGGGGCAGCAGCCTCCTCTCGGCGTCGCTGGGCTTGGCGGTCCCGATGTCCATTCCCCTGTATATCTGTCGCGAATCGGCACTTATGACCTCCAGCGGACGCCTGGCCGAGAGGGCCATCGCCATCGATGTCTTCCCCGATGCGGTGCAGCCCACGATCGCGGGAAGGCGTCTACCTTCCAAACCGGCCTTCCAGCTCACTGAAGGGGATCTCGATAAGAGTCGGCCTTCCATGCGGGCAGTGGAACGGGTCAGCGGTGGAGAACAGCATGTCCATGAGCTCCGCCGACTCCTCCGGACTCAGCCGGTCGCCGGCCTTGACCGCGCCGGCGCAGGCCGCGGCCGCCGCCAGCTGCTCGCGTTCGGGCAGCTCGGCCCTGCGGCCCTCCTCCGGGCTTCTCAGCACCTCCATGAGGGCCTCCACGCCGTGGGTGACACCCTCCGGCACGGCGTACAGCACCAGCCGGTCTTCCTCCATGGAGAAGCCGAACCCCACCCTCCTGAGGGTGACGGAGTACCGCCTGAGGGCCTCCATCTCCTCCGCCTCCAGCCTCAGCGTCTCCGGAAGCAGAAGGGCCTGGCTCGAACGCTCCCCGGTCTCGTCACCCCTCAGTATCCTCTCGAAGAGTATCCTCTCGTGGGCCGCGTGCTGATCCACCACCACGATTCCCGTGCTCACCGCGGAGACCAGATAGCTCTTGCCCACCTGGACCACTCCGCAGCCGCGGTACCGGGCCGGCTCGTCACTGCCCGAGGTCGCCCGCGACCGCTGAAGCTCCATTGCAGCCTCGAAAAGGCCCGACCGCTCCTCTACTCCGTCCCTCCCGGCCGGACGACCCGAGCCGGCGGCGGCGTAGCCGCCCCTTCCGCCGGACGGCCTGACCCGTCCGGCGGACGACCCTCCGAAGGCCTCCACCGTCTGCGAGGTCCGGGCTACCGGCAGCTCGGCCAGTGCCCTGCGCAGAGCCTCCTCAACCGCCCTCTTCTGGCGGAACCGTATCTCCTTCTTGGTGGGGTGGGCGTTGACATCGACCTCGGATCCCGGCAGCGAGATACTTACGACCAGAAGCGGATGTCCCGCGGGCCCTCCCAGCTCCTCCCCGGCGACGGCGGAGACCATGGGGGAGCTTATCAGCCTGCCGTTCACCAGGATGTACTGGTTGCGTCGGCCTCTCCAGCGCTGGTCGGGAACCATGATCAAAGAGACGGAGGTCCGCCCCGACGAGCCCGCCCCCTCCACGACCCGCACATCGCCTCCCAGCCCGTAGCGCGCCAGCAGCCGCTCCCGCAGCCCCTGCCCGGCGGGAAGACGGAAGAGCGTCCTTTCGCCGTGCCGCAGGCTGAAGGAAACGTCCAGCCGGCTCAGGGCGGCTCCGGTCACGAACCTCTGCACCCACGAGAGCTCCGTGGAGGCCGAGCGCAGAAAACGCCTCCTGGCGGGCTGGTTATAGAATATTCCTCCGGCGGATACGATGGTTCCCCGGGCCCGGGGGGCCGGAGATACGTCCTTCATGACGCCGCCGTCCATCCGCAGCCGCCAGCCCTCCTTCCCGTCGGGGGAGGTGACGACCGTGAAGTGGCAGACGGCGGCGATGCTGGGCAGGGCCTCTCCCCTGAATCCCAGTGTGGAGAGGCTGTCCAGGTCGTCTGCGGTCCGTATCTTGCTGGTGGCATGCCTCTGGACGGCGAGGAGCAGATCGTGACGGTCCATGCCCGCCCCGTCGTCACGCACCTCGACGAGCTTGCGGCCGCCCTTCTCCAGCACCACGTCCACGGCGCCGGCGCCGGCGTCCAGGGAGTTCTCCATCAGCTCCTTCGCCACAGAGGCCGGCCGCTCCACCACCTCGCCGGCGGCAATGCGGTTCACAACCTCGTCTGAAAGCAACCTTATATCGCCCATCGCAACCTCGCGCATGCTCTGTTCACCGGTGGCTGAGAATCCGAAAACTGTTAACGCAGGAATATACCCATGCCTGAGGCGCAATCAAGGAAACGCCGGCAGCCACCTTCACCCTCTGTCTTCATTTAGCCATCCTATGGCGAGATGCGCCACCGGCACTTCGAGACGTCAGCTGCGGGGCATGCTGCGCAGCGTATCCCTGTGGACTCGCGAACGGGACCGCGGTCGGGATGTTCGAACGGTCCGGGAAGGACAGGCGGGGTCGGCAGGCGGCCACCGCGCCGGCTACTGCAGGAAGGTCCGGCAGATCGTCCTCAGCGCTTCGGTGTAGTAGACCTTTCGCAGTACCGGACGCTTTCGAAAATGGTGAAGCTCGCGCTTGCCACAATCGTACACCAGGGGAACTACGATGCCGCTCTGCGCCCGCGCTTTCGTGAGCAGCGGCGATCGGCTGCTCCATACCCAATCGGTAACCTCGCGCGTGATACGGGGGCACAGGGCAACGGCATATACGTAGATGAGGCTGCTCACCTGGCGGGCGCCCAGACTTTCCAGGTCCAGCCTCTCGAAGCTGGCCGGGCCTCCGGCAAGGTTTGCGAGGAAGCAGGCGGCCATCTCGTCCAGGTCCTGCGGCCCGGGCATCGGATTCTCGTTCCGAAGCGCCCATTCCCAGGCCCTGTCGGTGAAATCGTGCAGCAGCGGGCTGGTGAGCCGGTCGGGGGCATCGAAGATGAAGAACTCCTCCAGGAAGGTGGGTATGCCCACGTATCCGAAGCGGACAGTGCTGGCGCTGTACAGGAATGGGAAGCCGGGAGTGTTGGAGGGGTCGTTGATTCGGAAGCCGCCGGCGGCGAAGCGCCTCTTCAGCGAATCCGCATCCAGGCTCATCATTCTCCCTGCCCCTCCTTCATGACCAATGGGCCGACTTCACCGCATGTATATCGAATACCTGCCGCTGTCCGTAGAGCGCCGCAGCCGGCAGGAAGATGCAGCCGATCGGTCCGATCACGTTCGTTGAGGCCCCGGCCCGCAGCGGATTTCGCCCCACGGGAACATGCGACGAGCTGCCTCTCCTCTTCGAAGGCCCCGCTCAGTACGCCGGGGGCGGTCGAGCTCCCGTACCCGGTGCTGAATCTCAGGGCAGGAAGAACAGGATATCCAGCGGGCCTTCCACAGCACGGCCCCGGCTGGGAGTCTGGTGCCGGGGAAGGGAATCGAACCCTCACGCCCCGATGGGGGCAACGGATTTTAAGTCCGTTGTGTCTGCCAGTTCCACCACCCCGGCACGAGCTTGAGTATACAAGGCGTGCGCCTGCGGGAATAGGGAATAGTGAAGGCCCTGCGAAGCGGGCCGGGCGTGTTCCGCCCGGCCCCTCTGCCCGCATGCTCTTCAGTCGCCCTAGAAGCGTGCCTCCAGGCCGACGCCGAAGTAGATGACGGACTTGTTGTAGGTGGAACCCGCGAACAGGCCCTCGTCCACCTCGCCCTCGTTGCAGAAGAGGTAGCCGGTGGCCCCGGTGAGGTCGAGGTTCTCGGTGGCCGCGAACCTCATGCCCGTGGTAATGAAGTGGGCATCGAGGGAGTACTCGAAGTCGTTGTAGGTGTCGGGTCCGCCGCCCAGGTTCGAGTAGAGGTACGAGATACTGCCCAGTGCCCTGGACGAAAGCCGGTAGTCCGTTCCCAGCCCGATCTCGTAGCCGTTGGTGTAGTCGTCGTCGTAGGCGTCGTCCTGGCCCTGGTCGGCCTGCTCCACGAAGTAGTAGTTGCCCGAGAGCGCCAGGTTGAGCTTCTCGTTCGCCTGGTAGGTCAGGCCGCCGGCCAGTATGGCGGGAAGGTCCCTGCGCTGTTCGAAGCCGTCGGCAAAGCTGTTGAAGGGCGCTTCAGTGAGGGCGGACCAGTCGTTGCGGTCGGTCTCGGTCTCCATCTCCATGGCAGTGGCCGTCTCGAAACGGACGGCGGCGTTCACCTTGTCGCTGAGCCGGGCGTTGACCGAGATGATGCCGTTGAGGCCGGACCCGGTCTTGGTGGCGTCCAGCTCGTGGTGGGTGGTGTCCACCGGCGTCCCGCTGGCTCCGTCGATGATGATGAAGTCGCCCTCCACTTCGTAGGTCCTCCTGGCGCTGGTGTAGCGGCCGGCCAGTCCCACCGAGAACACATCGCTGAGCATATAGGAGCCTCCGAAGGTCCCCGCAAGGTACATCGAGGAGCCGTCCACAATGCCGTCGGTCATGCTGGCGAAGATGTAGGGGCTGCCGTAGATGGCCTGCTGCAGTGCGGTCTCGGCCAGCGCTATGGCCGGCAGGCCGTCGTCGTACACCAGCCGGCCGCCGCCGGCGGGAACCGTGAAGGCACCGTAGAGGGCCCACTTGCAGCTCCTGTAGACGGCGTACAGCGATGGCAGCGAGAGTGTCGGCTCCGTGGACTCGAAGTCCGATTCCTCGCTCTCGCCGGGCAGCGTTGCCGTAACCGTGTAGCTCTTCAGCAGGGTCTGGCTGCCGGCGTTTACGTGAAATCCGGGGCTCAGGTAGACCAGTCCCGCGGGATTGTAGCTGGCCAGGTCCGCGCCGTTGACGGCCGCGTTGCGGGCCATGTTTCTCAGGAAGTCCACGCTGCGCGAGGATATGTAGTCTATGTTGCCCGCGGTGACTGCGGCGGCCGCCGCCAGAACCACCAAAACGGTCAGATACGAACTCCGGTACCCCTTCATATTCCCCTCCTGGTATGATTTGACGTGCCGCTGGGGCACACCGGCCCGGATGCGGACCGCCGCAGCCGGCCGGACTGGTGCGGCAGCCGTTTGCCCTACGGACTTTTATAGCCAAGAGAGCCCCTCGGGGCAAGGAACCGTGAACCATACCCGTCCGCAGCCGGATACGTGTGCGCCGGGCCGATCAGCCGCCGCGTTTTCTGCGGCTCTTTCTCTGGCGCTCCTGCTGCCTGAGAGCCTTCTCTATCTTGCGCCAGGTGTCCCTGAGGGGAACTGTGCGGTTGAAGACCTTACGGTCCGGGGCCGAGTCCTCCGGGTCCACGCAGAAGTATCCCACCCGCTCGAACTGTATAGGCTCGCCGGGCTCCGTCTCCAGCAGGGCCGGCTCTACGGGCACGTGCTCGAGAACCTCCAGCGAGTCCGGGTTGAGGTGGTCGGTGAAATCCCCGCCCCCTTCGGTGGCCATAGGGTTGGGCACCCCGAAGAGGCGGTCGTAGAGCCGCACCTCCGCCCTGCCGGCGTGCGGCGCCGACACCCAGTGAAGCGTTCCCCTGACCCTCCTGCCGTCGGGCGCGTCCCCGCCCCTTGTCTCGGGGTCGTATGTACAGCGTATCTCGGTTACCCTTCCGTCGGAGTCCGTATCGAAGCCGGTGCAGGTCACCAGGTAGGCGTAGCGGAGGCGGACCTCACTGCCCGGAGACAGCCTGTAGAAGCGCCGGGGCGGGTCCTCGCGGAAGTCGCGGCGGTCTATGTAGATCTCCCGGGAGAACGGGACCTTGCGGGTACCGGCTTCGGGCTTTTCGGGGTTGTTGACGAAGTCCAGCTCCTCGGTACGGTCCTCGGGGTAGTTCTCCAGGACCACCTTTACCGGATCCAGTACGGCCATGTACCTGGTGGCGCGGCGGTTCAGGTCCTCGCGGACGCAGTGCTCCAGCAGGCTCAGGTCCACGGTGCTCTCCCGCTTGGCCACGCCGATGCGCGAGATGAAGTCACGAATGGCTTCCGGCGTATACCCCCGCCTTCGCAGGCCGGAGAGGGTGGGCATGCGCGGGTCGTCCCAGCCGTCGACGTAGCCCTCCTCCACCAGCCGGCCCAGCCTCCGCTTGCTCATGATGGTGAAGGTGACGTTCAGACGGGCGAACTCGATCTGCTGCGGGTGGAAGACGTCCAGCTGCTGCAGGAACCAGTCGTAGATCGGCCTGTGATCCTCGAACTCCAGCGAGCACAGGGAGTGGGTGATCCTCTCGATTGAGTCCTCCAGGCAGTGGGCGTAGTCGTACATCGGGTAGATGCACCACTTCTCGCCGGTCCTGTGATGGGGCTTGTAGAGTATCCGGTAGATGGCGGGGTCGCGCATGTTCATGTTGGGATGGGCCATGTCCACCTTGGCCCTCAGCGTCCGTGAGCCTTCCCCGAACTCCCCGTCCCGCATGCGCCGGAACAGGTCGAGGTTCTCCTCCACTGACCGGTCGCGGTAGGGGCTGTTCCTTCCGGGCTCCTTGAGGGTGCCCCTGTATTCCCGCACCTCCTCCGCGGAGAGGTCGCAGACGTAGGCCTTTCCCAGCCTGATCAGCTGCTCGGCGTACCCGTACATCCGCTCGAAGTAGTCCGAGGCGAAGTAGAGCCTGTCCTCCCAGTCGAAACCCAGCCACCGGATATCACGCTTTATGCCCTCCACGTACTCGGGGTTCTCCTTGGTGGGATTGGTGTCGTCGAAGCGGAGGTTGCACTGGCCCCCGTACTCCTCGGCTATGCCGAAATCCAGGCAGATGGCCTTGGCGTGACCGATGTGAAGATAACCGTTGGGCTCGGGAGGAAACCTCGTGTGCACCCGACCCCCGTGCTTGCCGGAGGCGATGTCCCTCTCCACAATAGTCCGAATGAAATCCCTGGACTCGTCCGCTTCACCCTCACCCATGAAAAGCCTCCCAGACCTGTTTACCTGCTGTATCTCGACGAAGACATACTAATCCAATCTCCGCACCGGCGGCCATGCTATTGCCGCCCGCTCCCGGCCTTCACCGGGTTGCTCAGACGGCCGATGCCGCCTATCTCCACCTCCACTGTATCCCCCGGTGAGACAGGGCCGACTCCGGCAGGGGTTCCCGTGGCGATCACGTCGTAGGGCTCCAGCGTCATGTTGCGGGACACGAACGAGACGATCTCGGCGGTAGGAAAGAGCATCATCGAAGTACTGGAGCTCTGCACCGTCCGGCCGTTGAGGCGGCAGGTGACCTCGAGGTCGTCGGGGTCCACGCGGTCGGCCGGCACTATGCGGGGGCCGAGCGGCCCGAAGGTGTCCAGCGACTTGCCCCGGAACCAGCCGGAGGCGTCGGAGAACTGGAAGTTGCGCTGGCTGACGTCGTTGAAACAGGAGTAGCCCAGTACATGGTCCAGGGCCTTGCCGGGGGATACGTCGGACGTCCTCCTGCCCATGATGACGGCCATCTCCGCCTCGTAGTGCACCTCGGGGGCGGGGAAGCCGTAGTCGTCGATGAAAGCGGGGATGACGATCGGTTCCCCGTTGCCCACCAGAACGTTGGGCGTCTTGGCGAAGAGTATGGGCTCCTTCGGCGTCTCCTGCCCGGTCTCCTCTATGTGATCGGCGTAGTTCAATCCCAGGGCTATGATCTTCGTGGGCCTCAGGTCCACCCGGCCTCTGCCGGCTATCTCCAGCCTCATGGATTCCTTCCCTCCGGTCCCAGCGTGAGTATCTCTACTCCGTCCTCGGTGACCGCAACCGTATGCTCGAACTGCGCGCTCAGGCTTCCGTCGGCGGTTCTGGCGGTCCAGCCGTCGTCGGGCGAGACCTCCACGTCCCAGCTGCTTCCCGCGTTGATCATCGGTTCCACCGTAAACGTCATTCCCGGCCGCATTCTAATCCTGTTTGCCCTGCTGTAGTGGTGCAGCACCATGGGATCCTCGTGGAATCGCTTGCCTATGCCGTGGCCGCTGTAGGCCCGAACGATGCTGTAACCGAACTTGGATATGTACTTCTCTATGGCCTTTCCCACCTCGTAGAGGTACCTGCCCGGCCGCACGGCGGCTATTCCCCGGTACATGGCCTTTTCGGTGCGACTCACCAGCAGCTCGGCCTCCCGCGAGACCGGGCCCACCGGAAAGGTCCTGGAGGTGTCACCGTGGTAGCCGTCGAGCTTCACAGTGATGTCTACGTTGACTATGTCCCCCTCCTTCAGGACGTCCGTGGGCGTGGGGATCCCGTGGCACACAACGTCGTTTACAGAGGTGCAGAGGTGCTTGGGGAAGCCGCGGTACCCGTAGGGGGCCGAGGCGGCTCCGGCCTCCGTGGTGATCCTGTCCGCCAGCGCATCCAGCTCCTCTGTGGAGACGCCGGGAGCCACAGCTTCCCCCACGGCGTTCAGAACGCGGGCCGCCAGTCTGCCGGCCCTGCGCATCTTCTCCAACTCGCCGGCCTTCTTCGTTCTTATCATCTCAATGCGCACCCTTCCGGTGCTCCGGGCGCTGCGGGTAATCAGGAGGCAAATCTACTACCGCCGGTGCCCGGGGCAAAACTCCTTCCGCTCCGCAGATCGAAGAGGAGGTGTTTCCGGGGTCTCGATGAAGCTGCGGCCAGGGCGCTCTGCCCCCCTCCATGCCCGTCTCCCAGGCGTGCAGGGTTCCGCCGGCGGTGAGCAGCAGCAGCTCCACCGCGCCATCCCCGTTCAGATCTGCTGCGACGGGGCTGTCGGTCCTTACGGGGCCGGTTCCCCACTCCGACAGACCGCGGATGAGCCTTCCCCGCAGGTCCCAGCAGAAGAGGCCTCCGGCGGCGGAGCCCGACGCGGCCAGGACCTCGCACACACCGTCGCCGTCGATGTCCGCCACGCAGGGCGAACCCTCCATCTGCACCGAAGGGCTCACCGGCCAGCCGGGAAGGATCGAGCCCCGGTGGTCGATCGCCCACACTGTGCCGTGCGAGCCGCTGGAGCAGACGAATATCTCCATGTCTCCGTCGCCGTCTGCGTCGGCGCAGACGGGGGCCGAGTAGCTCAGAAATGCCGGCAGCCTCACCGGGAATCCGTGGGACAGCTCGCCGTCTTCCTCCAGGCAGTACACGTACACCGACTGGCCCATCTCGTAGGCAGTGAAGAGGACCTCGAGGGCGCCGTCACCCTCCAGGTCGGCCAGGACCGGAGTGCCCCAGCTGCTCCGCTGGCCGGCCAGGAAGGGGAACCCGGCCCTCTCCCGGCCATGCTTCAGTCCGTAGACGTACAGGAAGGCGTACTCGGTGACCACCGCGGCCAACCCGTGAGCTCCACAGACCGCCGGAGTCGAGACCGGGCCGCCCAGCGGCCGCGGCGTGCGCCAGAGGAGCTCGCCACTGGATGAGAACGCGGCCAATCCCTCTTCCGATGGTGCTATAACTGCGGCAGAGCCGTCCCTCCCGGAAGCGACCGCCGGCGCCAGCACTCCCGAGGAGGGCCCGGCGTGTACCGGCCAGCCCGGAAGGACCCTTCCGTCGGCGTCCAGCGCCCAGAGGAAGCCCCCCTGGCCGTCGAGCACCACCAGCTCGCAGAGTCCGTCACCGTCAAGGTCGGCGGCGGCGGGCTTGGACTGGATCCTCCCCCCCGTGTTCACCGGCCAGCCGTCCATCGGCTCCCCGGACGCACTCCACAGGTATACCCTGCCCATGGTGGAGGCAGCGGCCACCTCGAGGCGGCCGTCTCCGTCCATGTCGGTCAGGGCAATTCCGCAGGGGGCGTAGGATGGCGAGATCTTCATGGACACCGGCCAGCCCGGCAGGGGCTCGAGGCTGGGCGCCGCCCCCGCCAGCAGGACCAGTGCCGCTAGGGCAGCTGGCGTACAGACAGGTCCCGAAACCTGTTCACGGCCGCGCATATCTCCTGCTTTCTGGGCAGGGCCATCTCACCCGGATGTCCCCCGAAGGGAGACAGCGTGTCCAGGCCCGATTCGTCTATGTCCGCAAGCACCCGGTCCAACGCGTCGGACAGGGTGGTCTCGCCGTCCAGATACCTGTCGGCCATGTACACCAGTATCCTGGCTATGGCCCTGGTCTGTGACGGGCTGACCAGCTGCTCCACCAGGGACAGGTCTATGGGCGTCCGACGGTAGAGTATCAGCGACAGGCCCTTGGGTCGAACCTTGTCCCTCCTGCCGCGCAGTCGGAAGCATTCGGGCCGCGGTGCCCTGGCCGCCGCCGGGGCGAGCTCGGTCCTGCTCTCGCGGCGGCGGCGGCTGCCGAGATCCCCGGCCACCTCCCTGGCCCTCTCCGTGACCTCCAGCAGCTCGTACTCGCGCATCATCAGAACGTGGTCGGCCACGTCGATGTAGTCGCCGGAGCCCCCCAGAACCAGCACCGTCGACACGCCCAGCACATCGTGAATCTCCCGTACCCGGTCTATGAAGGGCGTTATCGGCTCGTGCTGCTCCGCCACCAGGGTCTGCATCCTGGCGTCGCGGATCATGAAGTTGGTGGCGCTGGTGTCCTCATCGAGCAGAAGCAGCCTGGAACCGCTCTCCAGAGCCTCGACTATGTTGGCGGCCTGGGAGGTGCTGCCGCTGGCGTTGTCGGTGGTGAAGCTGGAGGTGTCCTGGCCTCCGGGAAGCTCGCCTATGAAGTGGTGGATGTCGGCCTCCCGAACGCTGCGCCCGTCCTCGGCGCGAACCTTGCAGGAGTCGCCCAGCGACACCACCGCCTCCCTGCCGTCCCCCGGCACATGGTCGTAGACCCCCCGCTCGATGGCCCTCAGGAGGGTCGACTTCCCGTGGTATCCGCCGCCCACGATGAGGGTTACGCCGCCCGGCAGACCCATCCCCGAAAGCCGGCCGGCGTTGGGGACCTCCACAGTGGTCCGCAGCTCGGGCGGGGACCGGAAGGAGACCGCCCTGTCCGGTTCCATGGGCAGGTCGCTGACGCCGCTGCGGCGGGGAAGCACCGAGCCGTCGGCCACGAAGGCTACCAGACCCAGACCCTCAAGAGAGCGGCGGAGACTGGCCTGGTCCTCCACGACCTCCACATGTCTTCGAGCCTGTTGCGGGTCGAGGCTGGCGTACATCAGCGAATGCTCCACCACCTGTGGTATCTCGTCGGCCATTATTCCGAAGGCCTTTCGGCCCATCACCTTTCTGCCCCTGGCCGGGAGCCCGACCACGAAGCGCGCTTCCACGTAATCGCCGCATACCACCATGGACGTGCGCTCCAGCACCTCCTGGCCGAAGCGGTCGATGGCCACCATGCCGCTCTTTCCGGTGCCCCTCTGCTTTCCCGCGTACCTGTCGGCGGCATCGGCAAAGCTCCTGGTCAGGAAGTCCTCCAGGGCCCTTCTGCGGTCGGGGGTGCCGAACAGCTCCTGCGGAATGCTCGCAGTCTGTTGGGGCAGTCGGACCCGCATCCTGCTCGGCGGCGCAAAGGGGTCGCTCTGCACATAATCCACGAAAAGGGTGAATGGGCCGATTCCATATGCGCCCCTGATGTCACGGTAGGCCTTGTAGCCCCTTCCGTCTATCCTGTCGAGTTCCCGTCTGAGGTCCCTCTCGTCTCTCATGCGGCGATCATCCAATCCCTGCTCTGTCGTGTGCGCTTCGAAGTCGGTCAGCGTTGACGGACGGTGTCCGGGCCCCCGTAGCCATCCCGCCTCACGCTGCTTTAGCGGATAGCCACCGTCGGTGAATCCCATCGGTTGTGGAGTGCATGGCTGACTCCGGGGTCGATCTCGAGTATCCGCATCCCGTCGGTGTCGAGGACGCATGCGCCGTCGGCCGTTCTTACCTCCAGTCTGCCCGAAAGCAGCAGGATCTGCTCGTTCCGTCCGGGATGGTCGTCCAGGTCGATGCTCAAGGTCCTCCTTCCATTCGGTTGCCAGGGCCCGAACATGTGCAAGCAACGCGAAGGCCCCAAGACCCGGCAGGCCTCGTGCGGCCTTCGGGCCCGTGCTGAATCGGGTATACATCTCTTCATGCGATGGTGTGTTATGCCAGTTATTAAAGAGCCATGCCCTGCGGATCGCCTACTCGTCGGGGATATCACCCAGGTATCGCTTCACCGCCATGGCCCGCTTCCGCCCGACACCGGGAACCTCCATTATCTCACAGACCGGGGCCGCCGCGAGTCTCCTCAGGCTGCCGAACCTCTTCAGAAGAAGCGCCCGAAGCGAAGGACCGATTCCGGGTATGTCGTCTAGCTGTGACTGAAGCGCCCCCCGGGACCTCGACTGCCGGTGATAGTGCAACACGAACCTGTGGGCCTCGTCCCGTACCGACCGGAGAAGGGACATGGGCGGCGAGTCCGGACGGTCGCGCAGGAGCCTCTCCTCCCTGCCCACGAGCAGCGTCTCCTCCCTCTTCGCGATGGATACGAAGAGTATCCTGCCGGCCCGGTCCCCGGCGGCCCCTACGGCGGCCCGGTGCTGGGTGATCCCCCCATCCACCAGGAAGATGTCGGGGCAGCCGTCCTCCAGGTGCGAGAGGAACCTCCGAACGGCGGAGGCTATCATGGCCGGGTCGTTCCTGCCCACCGTAGAGGGCATGGAGAAGCGACGGTAACCGGACTTGTCCGGCACCCCTCCCCGAAAGCTCACCAGCGCGGCCACCGGATATGCGCCCTGCACCGTGGAGGCGTCCAGTCCCACCATCCACTCCGGCGGGCCGTCAAGGCCCAGCATGTCCGCCAGGGCCTCCAGGGCGGCGGAGATCCGCTCCCGGCGGCTCTCCGGGCGCTTCCATTCCAGGCGGCGGAGGAAATCCGTCAGATCCCTTCCGGCCAGCCTCAGAAGCTCGGCCCCTGTCCCCCGGGACGGCGAATCTATGCGTACCGCGACTCCTCGCTTCGAAGAGAGCCACTCGGATATGACCTCGAGGTCGCCGCCGCCTGCGGGAACGAGAACCCGCCCGGGAACGTCCTCCGTTTCCATGTAGTAGGTCCGCAGCAGCACCTCCAGCCTCTCGACGGCCGAGGCTTCGCCGGAACCGGAGGTGAAGGGCAGGCGGATCACGCCCACTATTCGGCCGGCCCGCAGCTGCATCACAAGGCCCCAGTTCTCCTCCAGGGCGAAGATATCCCTGGGCCTCCGGTCCCTCACCGACTCCGGCGCCGGCCATCCGAACTCCGCCAGCCTGCGGCGCAGATCCCTCCAGCGGGCCGCCTCCTCGAAGCACATGGAGTCCGCCGCTTCTTCCATCTTCTTCTTCAATCTGGCGGAGGCCCATTGCCAGTCCCCCTCCAGCACCCTGCTTACGGCCTCCACGTTCGCCCGGTACTCCCCTCCGCATCCGCCCACGCACGGAGACGGGCACCTGCCGATCTGCCCCATCAGACAGGGTCTCTCCCTGGGTGAGACCTCTTCTCCGCCGCAGCGTCGCAGCGGAAATGAGTCCAGGAGGAGCTCGACCAGGTGGCGCAGGCTCTTCACGTCGGGGTAGGGCCCGAAGCGGGGTATGTCCCGGCTGCGGTCCACGCTGCGGTTGATCAGCAGGCGGGGATGCTCCTCGTCGGTGGTTATCTCCAGATAGGGGTAGCGGCGGTCGCTGCGGAGCATCACGTTCAGAGGGGGCTTGTGCATGCGGACCAGCTCGGCCTCCAGCACCAGGGCCTCGACCTCGCTCCGGGTGACGGTCCAGTCCACGGTCACCGCCCTGCGCAGAAGGCTCCTGTGGCGCCGATCGCCCGGGCTGGAGAGGTGACCCTTCAGCCTTCTGCTGAGAACGCTGGCCTTTCCGATGTAGAGTATGCGGCCCGAGCCGTCCAGGAAGCGGTAGACGCCGGGGTGCTCCGGAGCCCTGCCTACGGCCTCCCGCAGGCCGCTATCCGCCACGACGCAGGACCATTGCCGCCAGGGCCCTGGCCTGCCGGCCGCCCAGGGCCACAGAGACGCCGGCAAATACGGCGATGGATGCGGCTGCTGCGGCCGCCACCGCCCCTGCGCCGGCCCAGGCCGAGGACTCCAGGGCCTTCTCGACCCAGGGCGAGACGCGCCACACCAGCGGCGCCGTCACGACGAAGGCGGCGGCCACTCCGCCCCAGGCCCTTCCCGAACCGCCCGGACCCTTGCCCAGCCTTCCTGACAGGCGGCTCCTCAGGGCCAGGAAGTTCACCAGGGCCGATATGCTGCTGGCCAGGGCCAGCCCGGCCAGCGGCCGGGCAAGGCCCGTCCGCAGGAAGAGCTGCGTGAGCGCTATGTTCAGCAGGATGTTCAGGCCCATGCAGAAGACGGATATCTTCACCGGCGTACGGGTGTTCTTCAGCGCGTAGAAGACGGGAACGGTCACCCGGACCCCTCCCCAGGAGACCAGAGCCGGCGCGTAGAAGAGAAGGGCGGTGGAGGTAAGGGCCACCGAACGGCCGGCGAACGCGCCCCTGGCCAGAACCACGCTGACTATGGGCTCGGCGAGGAGGACCAGGCAGATGGTCGTGGGCAGGAGGAGCATGGCCAGCCCCAGGGTGGCGCGGGAGAGTGTCTCGCGGGCCTCGTCCAGCTTTCCCATGGCCGTCTGACGGCTGAGGGTCGGGAGCAGGGCCGTAGCCAGGGCCACGGCGAATGCCCCCAGGGGCAGGTACATGATTCGGTTTCCGTAGGAAAGGGCGGCCACGCTGCCGGGCTCCAGGAACGAGGCGATCATCTGGTCCACCAGGATGTTGACCTCGGCCGCTACCAGGCCCACCAGCGCCGGAAGCGCAAGCCTTCCCACGCGCCGGACCTTACCGGTCCTCCACTCGAACGCCGGCCGGAAGGAGAACCCACGGCTTCGGGCCGCCGGCAGCATTACCAGCAGCTGCAGGAGCCCGCCGACGGCGACTCCCATGGCGTAGCCCCACACGGGCATTCGGGGAAAAACGTGCCTCCCCACGAGGAAGAGGCCGGATATGGCCGCGATGTTGAAGGCGATGGGGGCCAGCGCGGGAGAGAGGAAGTGCCTGTGGCTGTGCAGGATGCCACCGTACACGGCCGCCGTGCCCACGAAGAGTATGTAGGGGAACAGAAGCCGCAGGAGCCTGGTGGTGAGCTCGGCCTTGCCCGCTACTCTCGCAAAGCCCGGAGCGAACAGTCCCACCAGCTGGGGGGCCAGCAGGATGCCCAGCCCCACCACCAGCGCCAGAACGCAGAAGACGAATGTCACCACCCTGCGCCCCAGCGTGATGGCGTCCCGCCGGGTCTCCCTCACCAGGGTCTCGGTATATGTGGGGACGAAGGCGGCGCTCACGGTGGATTCCCCGAAGAGCCTTCGAATGATGTTGGGTATGATAAAGGCAAGCGTGAAGGCGTCGGCGCTGAGACCCGTTCCCAGTACCGCGGCCTGGCCCATATCCCTCACCAGCCCCAGGAGCCGGCTGAGCACGGTCAGTCCGCCCAGCATGCCCGTGGCCCTGGCGACCCTCCTGCCCTCCTGGGCCGGGGTTCCCAGAACAGCCGCCGGGGCGGTTCTGTCCGCCGGCGGTGCGGCCTCCGTCCTGCCCTCCTCCATTCCTTCGCTCATAGCCGTGAATATGCCCCGTAGGGGCGGCTCGCTACAAGAGCGCCCCGACCGGTCACCTCAGCAGGGGGGCCAGCTCGTCCTCGAGGCCGCTATTGAGCTCCACGGCCCTGCGGGCGGCTCCGGAGGCCTCCTCCCACCTGCCCAGGTCCGCCAGGCATACCGCCGCGTTGCGCCATACCGTGGGGGACAGCGGGGCCGTGTCCAGCGCCGCCCCGAAACTCTCCAGGGCGCTTACCCCCCTTCCGCCCATGGACAGGGCTATTCCGGCCAGGTTGTGCAGGTCGGCTCCCCGGTATCCCCTGCTGCGGGCCCGCCGCAGCGACTCCAGGGCCATCCCCGGACGCCCCCGGTCGATCAGGCGCTCGGCCTGCTGGACCTGTGTCAGCCCCGGGCGCACCGGATTCGGCATCAGGAGGAACAGGACAACGAGCGCAGCGGAAACGGCGGCCCAACCCGCCACCTCGCGCCTGCGCGGGGCCGCCCCCGCGGCCGCCATCCACAGGGCCGGCATGACCGCCAGCCTGTACCTGGCGGCGGGGAGCAGCACGAAGGCGGACAGCAGCATGCCGGCGACCATGGCCCTCCGCAGCGAAAGATCGGGCCCGGTCGCGCGTTCGGGCAGAAGCAGCCTCCATACGCCCAGAGCGAAGAGGAGGAGCATGGGTAGCAGCAGCGGCCGCAGGCCCATCCCGCCCATCAGGTATCCGACCTCCAGGTTTCGTCCCGGGCCGGGAATGGACAGGGACATCGCCGTCTTTCGCAGCCCCAGCATCAGCCAGCTGCCCGGGGACGACGAGATGCTCTCCAACGCCCGCTCCAGAAAGGCCTCCTGCTGCCGTCCCCCGACGCGCACCAGCTGTTCGAACTCAACGCCCGGCGGCGTCTCCATGGTGGAGCGCCGGGAGCCCAGCCACAGGTTCTCGGGGCCGTTCGTGGAGATCACCGGACCACCTCCGGACACCAGGTTCAGAAGCATCACCGGCGCCAGGACCGCGGCCCACGGCACGGCCGTCCGCAGCCAGTCGCTCAAACCCCATGGCGGCATCAGGGCCATCAGGGGAAGGGCCAGCGCCAGCTCGGCCCTGAATAGGCAGGCCAGCCCCATGAGCAGGCCGGCAGCCACTCGCCGGCCGCGGGCCAGGGCCAGCAGGGCCCCGGTCACGGCGACGGCCGCGGGAACGGCGGGAAGCAGCTGAAGGCCGAACAGGATGAGATCGGGCTGAAGGGCCACCGCCAGGGGAACGGCCCAGCCCCACCACCCCCTCCCCCGCATCGCAAGGGCCAGGGCAAGGGCCGGCACCAGGGACAGTACCGCCATTGCCCACCGCGCCGCTTCCGGGTGGTCGGCTGCCCCGCCCAGCCCGCCGAGAACGAACATTCCCGGCGGACGCTCGAAGGAAAGCCTGCCCAGCGCCTCGAAGCCTTCGGCGTACAGCCTCTCGTCCACGTACAGACCGTCGGCCGGAAGCATTCCGTCCAGGCTTTGGTAGGCTGCCACCCGCAAGAGACCTCCGGCCGCCACTACCGCCGCCGCCACCCAGAGCCCGCCTCTCATCGCTCGACCACCACCATGCCCGGCGGATCTAGCTCGCTGGAGCGCAGCAGGGTGGAGTCGCTTCCGGACGAGGACTCCAGCGCCGACGGGGCGCTCCAGCTGCCCGGAAGGCGCCAGCTGCGCTGGATCTCGCCCCGGACCCCCTCCAGGGACCAGCCCAGGGCCGGCAACAGCAGCGGGCCGGCGGTGTATCCGATGCTTCCGCGGACCAAGACCTCGACCGGCCGCTCCAGTCGAAAGAGGCTCTCGTCGAACTCTATGGAGTCCGCAATGCAGGTAGAGCCGCTCTGCCACAGCCACAGGCTCAGGGCGGCCTCGTCCTCCCGTCCGGAAAGACCGGCCAGCCTCCTTCTCAGCGCGGCGTCGAAGTCGCCGCGGCAGTAGAGGCTGAGGACGAATTCCCCCTCTTCCGGGTCCAGGAACCATGTCTCGCGGCACAGCGAGGCTACGGAAGGAGTCCCGGGCGGGGCGGTGACTGTGTCGGAATTTATCCGCAGCAGCCACAGCCGCTCTGCGTCGGGTATGTGGTCGGCCTGGGCAAGGGTGGCAGCCGGGTCGACCGTCCACGACCGCCGGCCCGCACGCACCCTCAGCAGGAACCTGTCCCAGCCCGCCGGCACCGGCAGCACGGGACGGAACCCGGTAGCCGGCACCACCTCGGCCTCCATCTGCAGCACCGAGCACATGGCCGCGAGGAGAGCGGCCAGCTCCAGGGGGGAGGCGCGCCTGCTGTCCAGCACGCTCTGCAGGTCGCGGACGAGCCAGGCCGCCGGGGGGCTGGAGACGTGCCTTACCTCGAAGCTCTCGGTGAGCAGCGTACGGGCCAGACACAGCTGAGACCAGGGGTCCGCCCCTGCCGACGAGGCCTGCAGCGCCGCCTCCCTCAGGTCCGGCGGCAGCGGCCGGGTAGCCGGTTCCGGCACATCGGCCAGCATCAGCTCTCCCAGCCGGCGCCAGGACTGCAGCGAGCTGATCCACAGGGTATCCCCCGGCGTCCCCCGGGACCTAAGCAGCAGCCGGTCGCCGGAATCCTCCAGCCCGTACTCCCCGCCCCGCCAGCGCAGTCCATCCCGAGGGGCTTCCACGCTCACCTCCACCAGCTCCATCCCCGGTGGCGGCGGCAGCACCAGCCAGGGACCGACGGCGGACCTCGGGCCCCATTCCCTGTGCTCGATCCCCCAGCGCAGCGAGTCTCCCGGCGCAAGGCCCGTGAAGGCCAGCTGCAGGCTCCTCGGGTAGCCCCTGTCTCCGTCCACCCTCTCCCAGGCCCAGTCCGGGACCGCGGACCAGGCGCCATCCGCCCTTCTGGCATCGGCGAAGAGCAACCGGACGCTCTGCAGGGACGGGTCATAGGGCTGCCCGATGCGGGTCAGCTCCTCCTCCCCCCCGTACTCGGCGATGACGTCCATTCGCCTGACCAGGGTATCGCCCCGCTGCTCCATCTCCACGCGCATGCGGCCGGAGGCCTCCGGAGCCCGGGGCAGCGAGGCCGCCAGCAGCAGCGGCAGCAGAAAGCGCGTCATCTCAGCACGACCGCTCTGCCGGACGGCATTCTGCACAGAGACGCCGCCCGCGACACCTCGGCCCTCGGCAGCGCCCGCCCGCCGGAAGGCGAGAGGTCCACCACCTCCCGCATTCGAAGGCTGTCCCCGTCAAGGCGCAGTTCCCTGCTGTACATCCCCGCCTGCGCGCCCTCGGGCAGGACCGCCTGCGGGCCCGGCAGAAGAACGCCGAGATCTACCACCAGGGTCAGCGGCGGATCGGCCAGCACGGTGTCGGGGAGGTAGCCCTCCACCATGCAGCTGGTCAGCTGGTACCCCGCCAGCCTGTCCAGTTCGAAGGCCCCCGGAACAACCGTCAGGGTTCCTCCGCCGATTTCGGTGTGCGGAAGACGCCAGAGCGCGCTGCCGAATATCCGGAACGGCCCGTCCAGGCTGGCCGGATTGGAGCATTGCAGGGAAGAAGAGTCCGTGCTGGCTCCCATGAGAAGGGCCAGCATCTCCCCCCGCCTCCGGGCCGGCACCGCAGCGGCCACGGCGCGCAGAACCTGGTCCGCCGCCCCGCCGGCGCTGACCCCGACCAGCCCCCGCAGCCGTCCCGGACCGTCCAGCTCACCCCTGATCCTCAGCAGGAGGGTATCGCCTGCGGCGTGCGGGACGCTGTCCATGGGGTCGCCGGCCGGCGTCAGCGGAAGGCAGGGCCTGCCCCTCAGCTCGTAGGGGTAGGGCGCCACACCGTTGTGAGTGGGATCCAGCACGCGCCATCCGTCTTCCCCACGCAGAAGAGTGACCATGTGGTCGAAGCTGCGGGAGCCCACCAGGGGATCCAGGGCGGCGGACAGGGAGGTCAGCCCCACTGTGGCCTCCATCCCGGCCGCCCTCAGCAGCCAGGCCAGCAGTACGGCCTTGTCGCGGCATACGCCGGCCCGGGAGGCCAGCGTCTCCCGGGGCGCCCGCGGCGAGTATCCGGGGGAGAGACCCCAGTCCGCGCCCAGGTACTCCACCTTGGCCGCGGTCCATTCGCGAAGCGCCTCCGGCGACCGTCCGGCCTCATCCAGTACTCGGCAGGCACCCGTGGTGTCCGCGGACAGGCCGCCGCTCAGGGCATCCCAGAGCATGCGGGATACCTCGCGTGGAGTGCGGTTGGCCACCACCACCCGGGGAGTCCTCTCGCGTACTGGTATCGACATGGGGCGAATCTCCACCGGGGAAGCCTCCCCCCCGCTCCAGCGCAGCGTCACCCAGTTGCCCCGGCCCGCGTGCCGCGGAGGGCCGGCCCCCAGGTCGCGCAACAGCAGCGGGGTGCCGGCTGGCCTGGTCACGCTGAAGCTCCAGGAGGCCACGCTGTCGCGGCCTCCGGCGAAGAAGGTGTATGCGTAGGCGTCCGCCAGGGGAAGCCGGCCGATGAGTCTCCTGGTCTCCACCACCACGGTGTCCAGTCGTTCCATGCCCCCGAAGGAGAGCACCTGCTCCCTGAGACTGGCCTCCAGCCTTCCGGAGGCGGCCAGTCCCGAGTGCGGACGGGTGGTGATCGCGGCATCCTCCTCCCCCCTGCCCGGCCGCCAGTGGCGCACCTCGGCGCGGAGGACGATTACGGTGTCCAATTCCTCACGGTAGGAGGAGCTCATCGTCCGGTATCGGGAAACGCCCCGTCCCGTGAGGGGCACGATGCGCTGCCGCTCCGTCTCCTCGTAGCGCACGGCGGTGGAATCGCCGGCGGGATGTATCACGACCTCGGACGAGTGCTCCAGGTAGACGGCGTCCGCTCCCGGCAGCCACAGGACGGCCAGGAGAAGCGCAGCGTTCAGACTGCACCGCCGTTCAGCCTGTCCAGACACGGGAGGTCGTGCAGGTGTGAGCGGTCGGTGGACAGGGGCGTGAGGCTGACCATGCCCTCGACCAGCGCCTGAACGTCCGTGCCCTCCCGCTCCAGCACCTCCTGGGGGGCAAAGCGTCCGTAGCGGTACCGCCTCCCCCGCTCCAGCACCTCCAACGGTATGTCGGCCGCGAAACGCGCGGTACGGGTCCAGACGTATCCCGCCAGGTCGCCGGCCACCCTGTCCGGGACGTTCACGTTGAGCAGCACCCGCGGGGGGAGCCGCGACGGTATGCCGCTCTCCAGAAGGGTCAGGACCACCGAGGAGGCGGTGCTGAACCTCGGGGGGCCCTCGCCGCACTCCACGCTGACCGCAATGGCCGGTATGCCCCACATCGCAGCCTCTGTGGCGGCGGCCACCGTGCCGGAGTAGAAGACGTTGTTGGCCAGGTTGGCGCCGGGGTTGATGCCGGAGAGGACCAGGTCCGGGCGGGCGTCCATCAGCCTGGTCAGGGCGAGCTTCACGCAGTCCGTGGGAGTCCCGTCGACCGCCCACCTCATGGCGCCTCTTCGCTCTACCGACAGGCATGCGTACAGGCCCAGGGCCTGTCCGGTTCCGCTGCAGTGCTCCGCCGGAGCCACCACCCAGGTTTCGTGTTCGGAGAGGATTCGCTCGGCCTCCGTCAGACCCTCCTCGTCTATTCCGTCATCGTTGACAAGGAGTATCCTCATTCCACCCCCCGGCGGCCGGAGTCGCGTACTGCTGGGACGGGCGGTGCCACGACGGCGGGCTAGAGTCGGCGCGAGAGGGTGAGCGTGTGGGAGTCGCCCAGGGCGAAGTCGGCGGGAACGTAGGCGTAGTCCAGGCCCCAGCCCATTCCCGCCAGGCCAAGGCCGGCGGTAAGCGAGCGGCAATCGTCGGCGAACATCCAGCCCATCCTCATGCGGGCCCATCCGGCCGGCGAGAACTCGGCGCCGGCGCCGTAGGAGGCTCGGGAGTCTATGTACTTCCTGGCCTCCGCCGACAGGGCCACGCTCACGCCGCGCAGGCAGACGGCGTAGCGGCCCCCGGCCTTCCAGGCCCACGGAAGCCGGTGGCTTTCCCCGCCCATGGTTGCCTCCGGGCCGATGTTGGCCAGGGCGGCCGTCAGGCGGAGGGAGTCGGCGGGCCGGTAGGTCACGCCGCCGTCCAGCGCGAACCCGGCGCAGCTCTCCAGCCATATGCGCTGGTAGATCATCTTTGCGCCCAGCCCGAGATCAAATCGGCCCGTCCGCAGGGCCGCGGCTCCGTTGAAAGTCAGCTCGTGGCTGGCGAATGTGCCCAGGGGGTCGGTGGAGGCGCCCTCCCTGCGCTCCAGGTCTCCGGAGCCCAGCATGCTCGCTCCCGCTCCCCAGACAACCCTGCCGGTCCGGAAGCTGGAGGCCGCGTAGGTCTGGGAGGTGGAGCCCAGCCAGCTGTTGTAGCCCGCGGTGAACCTGGAATCCTCCAGGGAAGCCATTCCCGACGGGTTGCCGAACAGCGAAAGGTCTCCGCCGTTGACGGTACCGGTACCGCCCAGGGCAGCGGCCCGGGCGCCCACCCCTATCTTCAGAAAGGCGAATGCACTCATTCCGGCGTCTCTGTAGGGCTCCGCGGCCTGCAGCGGCAGGGCCCCGAGCACCGCGAGCGTCACGGTCAGCGCAAGCGCTTTTCCGAAGATCATCGACGGACTGCCCTTCCCTGGTTGGTCAACGGTTCGCTCAATCTACGGTCTACCCGGGCCATTGACAATGGTTCCACCGTTGTCATTCTTTGCTTTCGTACCAACCTGCGTACCCGTCAAACGGTTCCCGAAGGGAGGCCCTTGTCCCGATTCAAATTCATGGAGACCGGACCCCGCCGGGGCGCATGGAACATGGCCGCCGACATGGTCCTTATGGACATGGTGGAAGGGGGCCGGCTGGATTTCGTCCTCCGGACATACCTCTGGTCTCCGCCGTGCGTATCCCTGGGAAGGCTTCAGAGGGTGTCCTCCGAGGTGGACCCCGAACGGGTCCGGGCCGCCGGTTTCGACCTAGTTCGCCGTCCCACCGGCGGCAGGGCGGTCCTGCACCATACCGAGCTCACGTACAGCGTGGTGGCCAGCCGCAGTCTGCCGCTGGTGGCCGGCTCGGTCAGCGAGAGCCTCAGGCGAATCGCGGGGCCGCTTTCGGGGGCTCTTCGAGCCCTGGGGGCGGAGGTCACCGCCGGGCCGTCGAAGAGGCGGTCGCCGCGGGGCAGGATACCGGCCAACCCCTGCTTCACCTCCCACGGCCGCTGGGAGATAACGACGGCGGACGGAAGAAAGGTAGTGGGAAGCGCCCAGGCCCGCCGCCCCGGGGTCTTCCTCGAGCACGGCTCCATAATACTGCGTAACCGCCAGCACCTGATGGCCGACCTGCTGCCGGATGGCGTCTCCGACCGATGGAGACGCAGGATCAGGCGGCTGCTAGAGAGCGGTACCGGAGCCCTCCGCAAGCTGGTCCAGGACCTGGATGTCGAGGACATCCGCGCGGGTCTCAGAAGGGAGTTCGGCCGGGAGGTGGGCTGCGAGCTCTCGCCAATGGATTCCGGGGAGCTGGACGAAAGCGCCGTATCCGCAGCCATGGCCGCCTGCTCACTTCCCGCCGGCGGAGACGGCGAGGTGGTATGAGCCGCAGGTCGGGAAAGCCGGACTGGGTAAAGGTCCCCACCCTGGGCAGCCTGGAGGCCGGCAGGGTCAGGAGGGTACTGCGCAGCCACCGTCTGAGCACTGTTTGCAGCGACGCCCTCTGTCCCAACCGCGGGCACTGCTACCAGCGGGGCACGGCGACCTTTCTGCTGCTGGGCAGCGTATGCACCCGAGGCTGCAGCTATTGCGCAATCGAGACCGCCGACGCCCCCCTCCCGCCCCCGAACCCCACCGAGCCCAACCGGGTGGCGGAAGCCTCCTGCGATCTGGGACTCTCCTACGTCGTTCTCACTTCGGTTACCCGCGACGATCTTTCCGACGGCGGAGCCGATCACTTCGCCCGCACGGTGGAGGCCCTCCACAACCGGCTGCCCGACGCTGCGGTAGAGGTGCTGGTTCCCGATTTCGGCGGAAGCAGCGCTTCGCTTTCACGCATCGCCGCCTCCTCCCCCGCCGTTTTCAACCACAACCTGGAGACCGTGCAGCGTCTCTTCCCGCTCATACGCCCGCAGGCCTCGTTCCAGCGGTCCCTGAAGGTCCTGGAGGAATTCGGGCGGCTGAGGCCGGACGTGCCGCTGAAGAGCGGGCTGATGCTCGGCCTGGGTGAGTCCCGGGAGGAGCTGCTGGACGCCCTTTCGCGACTTCGAGGTGCGGGAGTGGAAGTTCTCACCATGGGCCAGTACCTGCAGCCCACCGGGAGTCACTTTTCCGTGGCCCGATACCTGCATCCCGATGAGTTCGACGAGCTCCGCTCGACCGCCCTGGAGATGGGGTTCCGCAGCGTGGCATCGGGCCCCCTGGTCAGAAGCTCCTACCACGCCGACCTGTCGTTCATGCGGCGCTGACGCCGCGTCCTCGGGGCAGGTTGCATTTCTGCAACTACACCCTTCGCATACGTTGCCTCAGGTGCATTCCCGGCCGGACATTGAGGAATCCTTACCTATCTAAGTCACTTCCATTGTGTATCTTGCGGCGTACCCAATACCTGGCATGAGCATTGCTTGTACTCAGGGCGAGGAGATGATGCGAGAGGAGGATGAAATGCCTCGAAGAGACGGCAGCGGCCCCGCAAGAGGCGGGGGAGGAAGAATGGGCGGCCCCGCCGCGGGAGGCCCGGGCGGCAGATGCGTATGCCCATCCTGCGGTTACGAGGTCGATCACGCCAGGGGCGTTCCCTGCAACACCAGGAAGTGCCCCCAGTGCGGAACCATGATGACAAGGGACTAGAAGGGAGACCGATATGCCGGCTGGAGACAGGACGGGACCCGACGGATTCGGACCGATGACGGGGAAAGGGCTCGGATACTGCGCGGGACACGCCGCGCCCGGCTACGCCCATCCGGCCCCGGGCAGGGGCATGGGCAGAGGCTGGGGGCGCGGCATGGGCCGCGGACGCGGGCGGGGAGGGCGCGGATACCGCGCGCCCTTCTACCCACAGGCGCCCTACCCCGTCGAGCCACCCTCCCCCGAGCAGGAGCTGGAGGGGCTGAAGAGGGCGGCGGAGGATACTCGGCAGGCACTCGAGAGAATCGAGGAGCGGATAGAGAAGCTCAGCGAGGAGTAGCATCCGCGCTCCGCGGAAGGGCCCGGCTTTTCGGCCGGGCCCTCCTACTGACCGGCAGCCAGGTCGAACTCCCGGCACGCGAGAACCCCGGACTCCCCGAACTCCATCACCGCCGCCCTCTCCAGGTTGCCCTCCATAGGAAACCCTTTACCGGCGCATACCCCGATGGCGCGGCAGATCTCATCCGGAGCCAGGCCCATGGCCACGGTGCAGTGCGGGACCCAGGCTCCCGGCTCGTAGAGCTTGGAGCGGTTCTCCATGCTCTCCGCCAGAGAGGCGTACAGGCTGCTGTGAACCCGCATAAACCGCCGGCTCGCCGCCGGAGCCAGGAAGACGACTCCGTTCTCCAGGCCGAAGGTCCCCGCCGCCTGCAGTGAGACCTCCACCGGGGCAATGGCGCCGGCGAACGACGAGAACCGACGCTCGAAGTCTCCGCCGAGACCCTCGCAGACGGCCAGTGACATGTGCGGCCTTCCCCCGTCGTCCAGGAGGTTGGAGGATATTCCGATCTCGCCCAGCTCATTCCATATTTGCCGTATTCGCCTCTCCAGGCTACGGTCCGGAAGCAGGCCCAGAGCGTATCTGACCATCAGTCCTCCATTCTCCGCCGGTTCACCGAAGCGTTCCCGCTTCACATATATTCGGCCCATGGATGAGAAATCATTGCCCGAAGGCTACGCGTCCGGATTCGTCCTGGCCCCCATGGCCGGAATCACCGATTCCGCCATGCGCAGGATATGTCGGAGCCTCGGAGCCACCGCAACCGTCACCGAGATGGTGTCCGCCGCCGGCCTCTCCCGTCGTTCCGTCAAGACGTCCAGGCGCCTGCTGCATACCGGGGAGGAGCGTCCACTGGGGGTCCAGCTCTTCGGACGCAGGCCCCAGGACTTCGAAAGGGCGGCGGGTCTCATTGACGGCCTCGGCTTCGATTTCATAGACATCAACGCCGGCTGCCCCGCGCGTCGGGTGGCCGCAAAGGGCTCCGGAGCGGGGCTGCTGCGGGACTTCCCCCGCCTGCTGAGAACAGTCGAGGCAACGGCGGAGGCTGCGCACCTGCCGGTGACCGTGAAGGTTCGGCTGGGATGGTCGCCCGCCGATCCCCTGCCCGAGGGGGCGGCAGAGGCCCTGGCCGCGGCCGGGGCCCGGGCGATTGCCGTGCACGGAAGGTTCCGCTGCGACCAGTTCTCCGGAGACGTCTGCTGCCGGGGAATACGCCGCGTCGTCGGGTCCTCGCCGGTTCCGGTTCTGGCCAACGGCGACTCTTCCTCTCCGCAGGCGGTAGTGGATATGATCGAGAGAAGCGGGGCCTCCGGCGCGCTTCTCGGGAGGGGTGCGGCGTCGAATCCCTGGATGTTCCGCGAGCTCGCCGGCCGGGGCCCCGGCCGGCCGCTTCCGGGTGAGCTCAGGGAGACGGTGAACCGCCAGCTGGAGATGATGCACGAGTACATGGACGAGCCATACGTATACCACGCGATGCGGGGCCATCTCTGCCGATACCTGAGGGGCTTCAGGAAGGCATCAGAGGTCAGGGGCCTCGCGGTTCACGTGGAGAGCGACAGCGACGTGGACCGGGTGCTGCGCAGGGCGGAGGAGATGATGTTCGAGGGAGGGCAGGACCGGTGATCCGCCGCATCGTAGCCGCCGCCGTCGCCGCGCATCTCCTGCTGCCGGCCTGCGGCGGGCCGGAGACCGCGGCGATTCCCCAGAGGCCGTCCATCTCCGGGGATGAGGCCAAGTGCCCCTACGTATGGCACACCGATGACGACTGGAGCTTCCTCGCCTGGGCCGTGATGGGATCCGACGAACATGCGGACGCGCTCTGCCTGGGCTCGGGGTTCGCCCCGGGAACCGCACCCCGGCCCGGCGACACCGTCATGCTGCCCCTATCTCCCGCCATGGGCTCTTCGCTTCGGGCCCGCCTGGCGGCGGCCAGGCTCGTGCGCAGGGCGACCGAGGCCCGGGAAGCGGACGACAGGACCACGGCGTGCTCGCTGCTCCTCGAGGCCCGGCGTGCGGATGCTGAGTGGTCGGTTCCCGTGTACGACCTGGCCCTGATGTACATAGAGGACGGAGCGCTGGATGCCGCCCGGGATTTGCTGGAGCCGCTTTCGCACAAGTACCGGGTGGCATGGCTTCTCTCCTGGATAGCCTGGAGCCGCGGGCGCATGGACGAGGCCCTGAAGCACATACAGACCGCCCTGATGGACCCCGACCCCCCTCCGGAGGTTCTGCTGTCGGCCGGCATCATCTACTCCATCCACGGCGACGACTACCAGGCCGGGCGGATGTGGAACAGGGTCCTCTCCGATCCGGCGGCGGACAGCCGCCTGAGGCTGCAGGCCCTGCGGTGGGCGCTGGGCGGGTCCCCGGCGCTCGAATCGCCGGGAAGTTTGCGGGGAGCGGGGAACTGAATATACTTGGGTACAATGTTTGAAATGTCTGCGTCACGCACCAAAGAATGGGGAGGCGATAATGTCGATTAATACTTCGGCCAGCATCCTGCGAGTGGCCATCTTCTACGATGGCGGGTACTTCGACGAGGTCAGCAAGTACTACAAGTACGGCCATTCGAGGCAGTCCCGCATCAACCTGCAGGGGCTTCACGACTTCCTGCGCGACAGAACCGCCCGCATAGAGGGCGGCGACATATCCTTCACCCAGATCATAGCGGCCCACTACTTCCGCGGCCGGTTCGCGGCCCAGACAGCCATCGACCACGGCAAGGTGGAGGACGAGCGCCGCTTCGACGATGTGCTCATGCACGCCGGAATAACCACCCACTACTTTCCGGTCGACGAACAGGGCGGCAGACCGCGGGAACGGGGAATCGACGTATGGCTGTCGCTGGAGGCGTTCGACCTCGCCGTGCACAAAGAGGTCGACGTGATCGTGCTCATCGCCTGCGACACCGACTACGTACCCCTGGTCCGCAAGCTCAACACCCTGGGCACCAGGGTGATGCTTCTGGCATGGGACTTCCGGTACGAGTTCGATCTGGGCGGTAAGCACTACATCAAGGAGACCAAGACCAGCTCCCAGCTCATCGACGCCACACCCTACGTCCTGGACATGCACAAGATCATCGAGGACGGCCTGGAGGAGGAGATAGCCCCCCTGTTCGTGGACTGAGCCGGCGAAATACAGTTAGGGGGGCCAGGGCCTTCAGGCGGTCCGGGGTCGAGGTGTTCCCCGGCTCACGGTTGGCGCCCACCCGAAACCTGTCTGCCTGCTGTTAGAAAGCCTGCTGGCCCGGGGCCTAGGAAGTATCGTCCTTCTCTCCGCTCTGCACCGCCCCGCTTCCCGACGGAATCTCGTTCAGCATGGACAGGCACTCGTCCTGGCTGTTCTCCACGAAACGGCGGGTGCGGATGAAGCGGACCAGGCCCACGACGGCTACCGCGGCGGCCAGCGGCATCAGCGCGTAGCCCAGCACCACCAGCTCGGCCTGGCTGCTCATCAGCTTCACCAGTGTCACCCCCGAGACTCCCAGCATGATGGCCGTTCTCACATAGGCCAGAAAGGTCCTCTCGGTGGCCAGGTAGGTTCTGCTTGCGGCCAGCTCGTCCCGCAGCGGGCCTCTTTCCTCGGTGCTCGCGGCTTCTTCCATCTCCGCCTTCCGTGCGTTCGGTTCCATCGGGGCTCAGAGCACCCGCCCGGCCTTGACCAGCCGCGTAGTGTAGTAGGGATGGGCCAGCGACTGCCTGACCACACCCCTGCTGGAGGATGCGTGAACGAAGAATCCGTTTCCCGTGTATATGCCCACGTGGGATATACCTCCTCCGGAGGTGTTGAAGAAGAGCAGGTCTCCGTAGCGTATGCCCGACGGTTCCACGTCCCGGGCAGCCGCAGCCTGCCGGCCGGCGGTCCGGGGGATGTCAACCCCCACGGATTCGAAGACCGCCTGGGTGAAACCGGAGCAGTCCACCCCGGACCTGCTCTCCCCTCCGTATACGTAGGGGGTGCCCAACCAGCTCTCTATCTCCCTGTCCAGGCGGTTCTCCCGCGCGTTCCGCGGATTGGAGGGGGCCCGGGAGACCGCCTCCGACAAGTCCGCGCCGCGGCAGGCTATGCCGCCACCCCTGTAGACCGGCACGGAGCTGCATCCCGCCGTCATGAGCGCCAGGGCGCACAGCAGCGCGGTACGCCTCTTCACGTTCCCTCAGCCCCTCACCACCGTGTCCCTGGGTGGCGGAACCGCCTCGGGACAGTCCAGGTTGTAGTGAAGCCCCCTGCTCTCCCTCCGCTGAAGGGCGGACCTGACTATCAGCCGGCAGACCATGCAGAGGTTTCTCAGCTCCAGAAGCTCAACGGACGGCAGGAGGGTCCAGTAGTCCTCCTCCACCTCCTTCCATATCACGTCCAGCAGCCTCTGTGCCCTGTAGAGCCTCCTGTCCGTCCTCACTATGCCCACGTAGTCCCACATGACGCTTCTCATGGAGGCCCAGGCGTGATCAACCAGAACGCTCTCCTCCAGGGGCTCGGCCCGGCCGAAGTACCAGTCCCTCACATCCTGGCCGAAGGGCTCGGGCATGCCTTCGCCCATCGCCCCGGCCGCCATTATCCCCATTGCTCCAGCCTCCAGCAGGCTGTTGCTGCCCAGCCTGTTGGCGCCGTGGAATCCCGTCGAGGCAGCCTCTCCCACGACGCGCAGTCCGACCATCTCCGTCTTGCCGTCGGGGTCGGCCACCATGCCGCCCACGCTATAGTGGGCCGCCGGAACGACCGGGATGGGCTGCGACCATGGGAGGATCCCCACGGACACCACCCCCTCGGTGACCTCCGGGAAGTTCTCGCGCAGGTACTCCTCGCCCAGGTGGGTGGCGTCCAGGACCACGTGGTCATCGCCCAGCCGCTTCATCTCGGAATCAATGGCCCTGGCCACGACGTCCCTGGGCGCCAGCTCCATCCTCTCCGGATCGTAGTCCCTCATGAAACGCCGTCCCTGGAGGTTCAGCAGCTTCGCACCCTCTCCCCGCAGGGCCTCGGTGACCAGGAAGTTCCTCTTCTCGGGGTGGTAGAGGCAGGTGGGATGGAACTGAAAGAACTCCATGTTGCGAACCGGCAGCCCGGCGCGGGCCGCCATGGCGATGCCGTCCCCGGTGGCCGAGTCCTGGTTGGAGGTGTAGCGGTAGACCTTTCCGGCTCCCCCGGTGGCCACCACGGTCTCCCGGGCCAGCACGGTCTCCACCACTCCCTCGTGCAGCACGTAGGCCCCCAGGCAGCGGTCTCCCCCCGGCTCCAGCAGGGCGGGAACCTCGTGGGAGGCGGTAATCAGGTTTATGGCAAAGGCCTCCTCCAGGATCTCTATGTTATCCCTCTTTCCGCACTCTTCCAGGAGCACCTCGCTTATGTGCCTGCCTGTGCGGTCGCGGTAGTGAAGAACCCGTCTTACGCTGTGGCCACCCTCTATGCCGCTCCTTCCTCCGCCCGAACCCTCCAGCCGTACTCCCCACTCCTCCAGACGGCCGATCAGACGCGGCCCGGCCTCTATGATCAGCCTGGCCACCTTCTCGTCCACCAGGCCCCCACCGGCCGCCACGGTATCCCGCAGGTGGCTGTCCACGCTGTCATCCGAACCGGTTGCAGCTGCCACCCCGCCCTGGGCGAGATAGGTGTTACCCGCCGGCACCGAGCGCTTGGTGATCACCAGTACTCTCAGGCTCGAGGGCAGGTTGAGCGCGCAGCCCAGCCCGGAGAGCCCGGCGCCCACCACCAGAACGTCGCAACGCCTCTGCTCCGAGATCCTCTTCTCCATCAGCTCCTCACTCCGCCCTCGACCTGCGCATCAGCTCCGTTATCTCCGTCAGCATCTCCCGCGCCCCGCGTACCTCCAGGGCCACCGAGAGCGCCAGCACCGGTCGGTCGCCCTCGGGCATGGCCGCTGCCTTGACCATGTCCTTCTCGGTGGTCACCAGCCAGCCGGCCTCGGCCTTCCCGGCCCTGGCCTGCAGGTATTCCATGTCGGCCCTGCTGTACCTGTGATGGTCAGGGTACACAACCTTGTCAACGACATCCAGCCCCGCCCGTTCCAGTGTGGACATGAAGCTCTCCGGCCGCCCGATGCCGCAGAAGGAAAGAACCGGCCCCTCGCTGGCGTGTACCGGCCGCCCATCGCGGTCCCGGAAGCCCGATACCACGGTGGTGCTCTCCGCCCGCTCCGCCTTCCAGTTGTGCTGCGCGAGCTGCGTTCTCGCCCAGCCGGATGACCTGTCCTCGGGGACTCCGGTTACCCATAGCCAGTGGGCGTGGGAGAGGGCCGAGGGCGGCTCCCGCAGCGTTCCCGCCGGCAGCAGGCCTCCGCGCCCCAGCGGATGCGAGAAGGCGGCCACCACAACGTCCAGGTCCCGTGCCAGCTTCAGGTGCTGAAATCCGTCGTCGACCAGTATCACGTCCGGATCGAGCTCGGCCGCCGCCCGGGCGGCAGCGTCCCTCTTGTCCGGACCGGCGTAGACGGCGCAGGTCTCACCCAGCTTGCGGGCCAGGAGCAGGACCTCGTCGCTGGGCCTCCTGCTTCCCTCTGAACCGCCCTTTATGCGGCGGGGGGGGCCCACTCGACGGGACAGGTCGCGCGCCACGACCGCCACCGAGTGGCCCCTTCCGGCCAGCCGCCTGGCCAGCCACACGGTGACCGGGGTCTTGCCGGTGCCTCCCACCTCTATGTTTCCCACGGAGACCACCACGGGCCTCAGCCGGGTCGCCGGAAGGAGCTCGGCCTCGTAGAGGGCGCGGCGCAGTACGACGACCCAGCGGTACAGAAGGGACAGAGGCAGCAGCAGCCATCCCAGCCAGGCCCATGCCCCGTGCCTTTCAGCGACCCGTTCGAAGACACCCTGCAGCCCCCTCACGGCAGTACCGAGGCCTTGCGCAGAGCGGTCACGAACCGCTCCTCCAATCGGCCCTCCGCCCGGGCCAGGACCTCCCTGATCGCTTCCTCCGAGGGCATTCTTTTCGCCAGCGCCCCTATGGCCTCGGCCACCGAGTCCGGCCCGTCGGCCACCGCCGCGGCACCCATCTCCCTGGCCATGTCCACCTCCCTCTGGAAGCTCGCGTAGCTGGGCCCCACCACGAAGGGAACGCCGTGGGCCATGGGCTCGAGGACGTTATGGCCTCCCAGGTCGGCCAGGGTGCCCCCCACGAAGGCGATCTCCCCCACACCGTACAGGCGGTCGAGGATTCCGTGGCAGTCCACAAGAACAGCGTCGCAGTCCCCGGGAAGGCCGCTCCAGCGGCCCACCCGAAAGCCCTCTTCCTCCAGCTCCCCCTGCACCTCGTTCAGTCGGCCGAGGTGCCTGGGAGCCAGAACGGGCAGGAATCCGCTCCGTCTGCACGCCTTCGCCACCGCCAACTCCTCCCCCGGCCTGGTGGAGCCGGCCACCAGCGGCGGTGCCCCCCTCGGAAGCAGCTCCCGCCAGCTCCCGTCGGGGGCCGCCGGCCTGGCCAGCAGCTTGGAGTCTCCCCACACCAGCAGGTGCTCTCCCCTCACCCCCAGCCGGCGGAACCGCTCCGCCGCCCCCGGTGTGCGCACCAGGACGGCTGCGAATCCGGACAGGATGCCCCCCAGCAGCTTCCGCAGGGGTCTCAGCCTGGCCAGGCTCCGCCGGGAAAGCCTGCCGTTGACCAGCACACCTGGTACGCCGCTGGCAAGAGCCTGCCGGAGCAGGTTGGGCCAGAGCTCGGTCTCGGAGAGCACCAGGGCTCTGGGGCGTATCCCGGCCAGGAAACGCCTCGTCCAGACCGGCGAGTCCAGCGGGAGGTAGCTGCCCCGAAAACCGCTGTCGTCCAGCAGCCGGCGCCCCGCCGGGGTGAAGCATGTGAGGTGCACCGGCACTCCGCGGCGCCGCAACAGCCCTGCCAGGGGCATCAGCCCCTTCAGCTCCCCCATGGACGAGCCGTGCATCCATACCGGCCTGTCCGAGCGCTCGGGCAGGATGCCCCTTCTCTCATCCCTCTCCCGCTTCGGCCGAAACAGCAGCGACGCCCACGCCGCGGGCACGGCCATGGTTCCCAGAGCGGAGCAGGCCGCCGCCTGCAGCCTGGGCCCGGGCAGGGCCAGCAGGTCGGCTACCCGGGTGACCCTGCGGGTCTCGGCCTCTATCCTGCCGGTGAAAGACTCGACCGCCTCCCTCCCCTCGGTCACCAGCGGCCTGCCCTCCACCACTGCTACCCTGGCGAATGGCAGGGTCAGCTGGAACCTGTCCCAGCTCCGAAAGACGATTTTGGGCCAGCCTGCTGTGCTCATGGGAACCACCGGCACCCGTCCCATGAGAGCTATCTGCGCCGTGCCCCCGCCCATGGTCTCCGCCGGCCCCCGGGGCCCGTCGGGAGTTATGGCGCCGTCCAGACCGCCCCGCAACCTTCGGACCATCTCCCGAAGCGCCTTCAGGCCGCCCCGGGTGGTGGAACCGCGCACCAGGCCGAATCCGTTGGCGTCTAGTATGTTCGCCACGTACTCCCCGTCGCGGTGAACGCTCACCATGACACATATTCCTTCGCCGCGGTGGGTGTATATCAGGGGAAGCTGACGGCCGTGCCAGAAGCAGTAGAGAACGTTCCTGCCCCGGGCCCTGCCCATCATTCCGGTGGGGGGCCTCCTGTAGTCTATGCTCCAGCTGCGGCCCAGGAGAGCGATTAGGGGCCGGGCCGCGGACCGGGAGAGCGCCATCGGGTCAGCACCCATGGGTCTGCAGCTCCTCCGATATCCTCCTGGCCGCCCTGCGGGCGGCACCGGGAGGACCCAGGGCGCTGCGGACCCTGGACAGCCCCGCCATGCACCTTGCCCGGGCCTCTCCCTCCACGGCCAGCGGTCCCACGGCGCCGGCGATCTCCTTCGGACCGGCGCGTTCCTGCACCAGCTCCTCCACCACCCGCTCCCCGGCCACCAGGTTCGGCATGCCTATGCAGCTGATGGAGCGCACCAGGGCCCTGGCGATAAGGTAGGTGAGCGCCGATGTGCGGTAGGCGATGACGAAGGGCACGCCATGCAGGGCTGTCTCCAGGGTTGCCGTCCCGCTGCAGACCACGGCGGCCGAGGCGCCGCTCAGCGCCTTCCCCACGGAATCGCAGGCGGTGACGCCGGGAGCGGTCGCAAGCCCGCCGTAGGCCCCCTCCGGCACGTGAGAAGACACCGCCACGCTGGCCCGGGTGACCCTGCCCTCCGCGGCCAGGCGCCTGTAAGCCTCGAGCATTGGTCCGGCCAGGCGTGAGACCTCCTGGCTGCGGCTGCCCGGAAGGAGGGCCAGGGCCCCTCCCGGAACCGAGCCCGCGTCCGGCGAGGGGATCCGATCCACCAGGGGATGTCCGGCCCAGCAGGCCTCGACTCCGTTCTCACGGTAGAACTCCGCCTCGAACTCGAACAGCGTTATCATCAGGTCGACGTTCCGCCGGACCTTTCTCACCCGGCCACGGCCCCAGGCCCAGAGCTGGGGGGAAACGTAGTAGATCACCCGAATGCCCCGCGAGGAGGCCCACCGGGCGAATCGCATGTTCAGGCCAGGGTAGTCGACGAGCACAACGGCGTGGGGGCGACGGCGTACGGCCTCCCTGCGCAGCGACCTCTCCAGACCGAGTATGCGGGGAAGGGCGCGCACGACCTCGGCGAAGC
Source organism: uncultured bacterium (assembly GCA_964553045.1). Lineage (GTDB taxonomy): Bacteria > Fermentibacterota > Fermentibacteria > Fermentibacterales > JCC-6 > JAWLEP01. Next base: position 51,329 of record CAZKJG010000020.1, read on the forward strand.
CCATGACGGAGTATTCGGACAGGTGGTGCAGAACGTCGAATCCCACGGCCGCCATGCGGTCTCCGCCCAGGCCGAAGGCTTCCACCGGCCCGAACTCGGCCAGAGCCTCCAGCAGATCCGCCGCCCGCCGGTCGCCGGAGGGCTCACCCGCCAGCATCATCAGCCTCATGAACCGCGCTCCGCTTCGCTGGGGAAGTGAATTGTCAGTCTCCGCCCTCGACCATTCGCTGGCCCTGCCGGACTGCCTCCACCACCCTGTCCGCAACCTCGAGGGCCCGCAGTCCCTCCTCCCCCGGCACCGCCGGCCTCCCTCCGTCGCAGGCGGCCAGAAAGTCCGAGAGCTCCGCGGTTAGCGCGTCGCGCTCCTGCACGCCGACCGGCACCGGCACGATCGCCCCGTTACTGAGACGAAGGGCCTCTACGGAGCGGTCGGCGAAGTCTATGGAGACGTAGCTGTCGGGCTGAAAGAAGCGCAGCTTGCGCATAGGCTCACGCGATATGCGGCTGGCCGTGAGGTTTACGACGGCACCGGTCTCCAGAAGCAGCCGGGCGTTGGCTATGTCCACCCTGTCGCTGAGCACGGAGACCCCGGAGGCGTGCACCTCCCTCACGTCCGCCCGGGCGAAGCTGAGCACCAGGTCCAGGTCGTGTATCATCAGGTCCATGACCACCGACACGTCGGTTCCCCTGGGGCCGAAGGGCGCCAGCCGGTGAGCCTCCACGAACAGCGGGTCCGCGATGAGCGGCTCGGCGGCCACCACCGCCGGGTTGAACCGCTCCACGTGCCCCACGGCCAGCGTCAGTCCCCGCCCGCGGGCGGCCTCGACCATCTCCCTGGCCTCCTCCACCCCCGCGGCTATGGGTTTCTCCACCAGCACATGCCGGCCGGCCTCCAGGGCCCTCATCACTACTTCGTGGTGGGCGGACGTGGTGCAGGCGACCACCAGGACGTCCACCCGCTGCAGGAGCTCGTCCAGTCCGGAAACCGCCTTCACTCCCAGGTCCTTCGACACATCGGCCATCCTGTCGGCGTCCGTGTCGTATACGAGTACGCTGTCCGCCAGGTCCCGAAGGATCCTGGCATGGTGGAATCCCAGATGTCCCGTACCGACAACTCCTGCCCTCATAGTCTCAACCCCCGAATACAGCCAGCGTGTCCGCCGCGTACGTCACGTCCTTCTCCCTCAGCGAGAGATGGGTGACCAGTCTTATACGCTCCTGTCCCACCGGAAGGCATCCGATCCCCATCTCGCCCAGGGCTTCGGTTACGGAGTGAGCCTTCCTACCCGGCGTGTCCACCATGACGATGTTCGTATCCACCGATTCCGCGTCCACCGACAGTATGGGCGAGTCCGCCGCCGCCCCCGCCAGCCTGGCCGCGTACCGGTGGGTCCTCTCTAGCTCTGGCAGGCAGTGGTCCAGAGCGTATATACAGGCCGCCGCCAGTACCCCCGCCTGCCTCATGCCCCCTCCCTGCATCTTCCGCAGCCACCTGGCCCTGTCTATGAGCTCCTCCGGACCCGCCAGCACCGACCCCACGGGACAGCCCATGCCCTTGGAAAAGCAGACGCTCACCAGATCGTAGCCCGATGCCAGGTCCTCAAGCGGCCTGCCATCGAACACATGCGCGTGCCACAGCCGCGCGCCGTCCAGGAAGGCCCCCGCGCCGGCCGACCTGGCCGCCCGCAGCAGAGCGTCCTCACGGTTCGGAGGAAGCACCTTGCCTCCCAGCACGTTGTGCGTATTCTCCAGGGCCAGCACGCTGCGGTGGGAGTGATGGATGTCCCTGCCCGGCGAGAACGCCTCCCGGACCGATTCGAGAGGGGGAGCGCCCCAATCCATCTCGTCCAGTCGGTGCAGCCTTAGCCCGCCGTGCATGGCTGCCGCTCCCCCCTCGTAGCGGTATACGTGGCTGGAGCCGCCGCAGACCACCGTCTCCCCCGGAGCGGCCAGGCAGCGCAGGGCCACCCCGTTGGACATGGTGCCGGAGGGCATGAACAGGGAGCCCTCCATTCCCAGAAGAGACGCAACCCGCTCCTGGAGGACGTTCACCGTAGGATCCTCCCCGAACACGTCGTCCCCCAGCTCGGCCGACGCCATAGCCTGCCGCATGGCGGGCTCGGGCAGGCTGAAGGTATCGCTGCGCAGCTCCACGCGGTAACCGCTCATCGCGAGCCCTCGGGCAGGCCGACCTCGGGCCGCACCATGCCGGCCCGCAGGATCCTGTCCATCAGCTCGCCCACCGGAACCCCCGCGGCCTCCCACAGGCGATGGAACATGCTTATGGAGGTAAAGCCCGGAATCGTGTTGATCTCGTTGACGTAGATGCCGCCGTCCCCGGAAAGCAGAAAATCAACCCGGGCGAATCCGATTCCGTCGACCGCGGCGAAGGCGAGCTCCGCCAGGCGCCGCAAAGCCCGAGCCGTATCCTTCGAAAGCTCCGCCGGTATCACCAGCCGCGACTCCGGACAGTCGTACTTGGCCTTGTAATCGTACCACTCCCTGCCGGGCAGTATCTCTCCGGGCACCGCGGCGGAGATGCCCGACTCCTCGCCCAGTACGCTGACCTCTATCTCCCGGGCTCCCTCCACCGCCTTCTCCACCAGCACCTTTGGGTCGAACGAGGCTGCCCTCTCCAGCGCAGGCATGAAGGCGTCCCCCTGGTCCACCCTGGTTATTCCCACGCTGGAACCCAGCCTTGCCGGCTTCACGAAGGCCGGAAGCCGCCGCGACCACTCCTCTACGGCCCTGGCCAGATCGCCCCTCTGGTAGGGGGCCCACTCGACCATGGGCAGGTCGTAGGACTCCATTATCCGCCTGAACAGAACCTTGTCCATGCAGACCGAGGATGTGGCGACGCCCGCTCCGGCGTACGGCCACCTGGCCGTCTCGCACAGACCCTGCACGGTACCGTCCTCGCCGAAGGGGCCGTGCAGCACCGGAAAGACGATGTCGAAATCCAGGCTTCGCTCCTCCAGCAGCAGTTCCCATCCTTTCGGGGCGGGCCGGATGAAGAGCCGGTGCCCCTCCATGCTCCACCCGCCCTGAGGGCCTATCGACGCCTCCAGAACCTCGTGACCAGCCTCCCTCAGTGACTTCCCTACAAAGGCCGCGGAAAGCTCCGATATCTCCCGTTCGGCGGATCTGCCGCCGTACAGCATGACTACCCTCATGGATACACCTCCACGGCCCAAAGATGGCACCTGTGCACCGACGATGTCCACATGCGCCGCGCCCCGTGACCGGGCATGCGAAAAGGGCCCCCCGGAATGCGCTCCGGGGGGCCCGGAAGGTACCCTGTCGGTTACGCCCGGCTAGCGCTGCAGGCCATCGGCCGGGGGCGAGCGCAGATCGGCCGGCCGTACGAGTGACGGGAAACCCTCTCTCACGGCGCCCGCACGGCCTTGCAGGAAGCCCGATGGTCTCCGCACTCCAGAACCAGGAGGTATATCCCCGGCGGTAGATCTTCGGTGCAGAGCACTCCGGTATGCCCGCCGGCGCTCTTGAGGCCCTGAGAAGCCGTCAATACCCGCCTTCCGGAGACATCGTAGAGGGACAGGGCTGCCTCTCCCTCCCCGGGCAGCATGAAGCTGACCTGGGCCGTGGCACCCATGGGATTTGGCTCAACGCTGATGGACGCATCTGAGACCGGAGGGGCTGGGCCCTCCAGCACGCCAACCCAGTACCCGGCGCCCTGCCCGCCGTAGGCACCCATGTCGTTGCCAAGCAGCCCCAGGGCGGGCCAGAGCGCGTAGCCGGGATTCAACGGGTCCTCGGGGTCGTAGAACTCCGGCGAGGGATTCCCGGCATCCACGCACGGCGACATATCCGTATCCAGATGGAAGTCGCTCAGCGGCCCCTTGTAGAACAGGGGATCCTCGTCGATCATGCCCTCTCCCCATACCAGCTCCCCGTAGGTCACTTCGATCGCCTCCTGTCCTCCGCATATGTCGGACCAGGCGATATCGAGCGTGCCGGCCTCCACCGCACACTCCTGGTACCCGTTTCCCCATATGATGCAGTTGCGGACGCTGACGTAGGATCCGGAATACCCGTAGCTGAGGAGGTCAATGCCTCCCCCGCCTATACCGGCGTAGTTATCTGCTATCACATTGTTTACGAGCGAAACGCTGCACGCCGAGCAGGCTATTCCGCCACCGGTGAACGAGATGTTGTGCGCTATCACGTTGTTGCGTATCTCGGCGTTTCCGTCAAAGCAGAGGATTCCGCCGCCATAGGCCGAGTATGAGCCGCCTCTGGCGTCGTTGCCCATGATAATGTTGTTCTCGATCAGGGGAGACGGGCCTGCGGTACAAATGCCGGCCCCCCACGCTCCACTGTTGCCCACTATGACATTGCCCCGGACCTGAGGAGACGCTTCCGAGCCGATGTAAACGCCCCTTGGGCCATCTGCGATCCTGAATCCCTCCAGGATCGTTTCCTGGGGCTCGGCGCCGTAGAAGGTCACATTGCCATAGTAATAGCCTTCGGGCCCTATCTCAGTGCAGCCCGGGCCCTGCTCGCTGATCACCACTATTGCCTTGCCCAGGAAGTCGATCGAGGAGTAGCTGCCGGGACCCACCAGTACGGTGTCTCCGTCGACGGCGGCATCGATGGCGTCCTGTATCTCCGGGTAGTCCTCGGGCACGTACAGGACTCCGGAGATCATGGCCATTACGGAAAGTGCGCAGGCCACGGAGGTCAGCATGGCAGCCCTTCCAGCCCGAGAAGACTTACTTACATATAGTTATGTGCCCGATTGGAATGCGAGTCAATGTGGCACGAGCCAGCTACACCCTCCCGGTCACCTCAGCATCATCAACCTGCCGTGGTCAACCGTTCCCGCCGTCTCCAGCCACAGCAGGTACGCCAAGCGACTATCCCAGCAAAAGGCACGCCCTTGTGTTATATGCATTACTGCAAGCATAATGCACTCTAAGTCCATCCAGCCTCTTAAGAAATACCGCAATCCTGTCATCTACGCTCGTGAAATCAGGGACGAGATGAGTCGTCTTGGACTTAGCCGCAGAGAGGTGGGCAAA
>CAZKJG010000021.1:0-52829 GCA_964553045.1 uncultured bacterium
TTCGCTGGAGAGGATACGCTCTCCTTCTCTCATCCACAAGTTTTGAGCATAACTCATTCTTTCCTTGAGTGTGGTTCATATGCCGAGACAGCCCGCAAGGCAAATGAGAGCGGATTCAGATCCAAGAAGGGCAATGAGTTTTCTGGGCAGAGCATCAAGAACATCCTGACAAACTGGCTATACGTCGGTTACATTGAGGCGAATAAGGCTAATAAATATAAGAGCGATTCAGAAGTATCTGCTGGAAAGGAATATAATAGGAGAAGGGGAGCGGAGGAGCTTCCGGTGTTGATAGACCGAGAGAAGTTTGAGGAAGCTCAAAAACTCATCCAGAAGATAGGGCGAGGAAAGCGAACGACGGGTACAAGAATGAAGCGGTTCTACCTGCTGTCTGGGCTGATTCAGTGTGAACTGTGCAATCAGCCAATGGAGGCAGAGAGCGGAGGACACCCGGGGCAGAAAAGATATTACTATGCCTGCAAGAATTCCGAATGCCCCTCCAGAAGACTTTCTGAGGAAATTGGCGGTAGGCGCAAGCGCAACAGCATTAGAGCTGAAGTACTGGAATATGCGGTGCTCATGTTAGTTGCTGAGACAGCTTCAGATGATGTAAGACTCCGCAGGCTGACGGAGTTTGCGAATGAAAAGAGCGCCGAGGCCGCCAAGAGACTCAGGATAGAGATAGGCGCCCAGAGAAGACGCATACAGGGCCTACAGCGGGAGTTCAGAGCAATCCTCACTTCGCGAGAGGATCTGGATCTTGATGAGGGTGCAAGAGAGAGAGCCTCACAGGAAGCCAAGCGCCTGAACAATGAGATTGAGACCCTGGAAGCCGTCATCGCTGAGAATGAAACACGACTTGGCTCCTACGAAGAGAACTTGGTTTCTGCAGAAGAGGTTAAGTCTTTCCTAGATAACCTGACCGATGAGCTGGCTGTGGTTCCTCATAGGCAGCAGAAGGAAGTTATACGCAGTCTGTTCAAGGAGATAGGGGTTGGCTTAGAGGCGATCAGAGCGGAGTTTCTGCCTGTGAATATGGCGAAGATACTGCGGCGGTGTAAACCAAATACGGACTCGTTCGACTGGAAACAAGGATGGCTCCCCGAGCAGGACTCGAACCTGCGACCTAGTGGTTAACAGCCACCCGCTCTACCAACTGAGCTATCGGGGAGCAGAGATGTTTGCCGGAGCAGCCGTGAACATAGGCGGAGGCCGGGAAACCGTCAAGATTTCCCGGCCTTCTTCCTGCAGCGGTCCGCTCTAGTTGCGGCCCTTGTCGTGAGCGAAGTCCACCCGGACATTCCGGCCGTCTATAGGCTGGTTGTCCATGGCGTCCTTGGCCGCCTGGGCGTGCGCCGGGTCGGTGAATGAGACGAAGCCGAAGCCGCGGGAGCGGCCGGTCTCGCGGTCGGTAATGACGCGAGCCTCCGTAACCTCACCGAACTCATCGAACGCAGTTTTGAGACTGTCGTCCGTCGTAGACCAGGCGAGACCGCCGACAAAGAGCTTATTATTCATAGTGCCTGCTGCTTTCTAGGGCTTCAAAGCCCTATGGGGTTTGACATGTGGGCGGGGGCTCTCCCCGGCCCATTCGAGGTGAGCTTCAAGAGCGACTTGAAGTCCTGTGGGCCGAAGCCCGCAGACGCGAAGGGCAGACGTGTCTCTGGAGCTGTTTTCGGCCGGGCGGACGGAAGGTCGATTCAAGCGGCGCTCTGTTCCGATACGCTGAGATCCATAGTTACATGCGAACAGGGAGACTATCCATCTGCGCTATACCGCCTGTCAAGGGCGGCTTGCGCGGATGGGGCCGGCTTGCTTCTGGCCATTGCATAGAAGGCCGCCGTCATCGCCGCGGCCGCGGCGATGGTCAAAGTGGTACCGGGGGAAGATGTGTCCAGCGAGGTGCCGCTTAGAACAAGGGCCAATGCGTTGTTGAGCGCGTGCCAGATCACTGCCGGCAGGAGCGAGCCCGTGAGGACCACCGAAAGACCCAGCATCAGACCAAGGAATGCCGTTGGAAGGAAGCGCACCGTCGTCATGTGAAAGAGGCCGAAGACGAGCGAGGAGATCAGGATGGCCGATACGTTGCCCAGGGTTCGGCGGATACTACCCATGAGAACGCCCCTGAAAGCCGTCTCCTCGCATATGGCTGGCAGGAGCGCGCCCAGCAGGAGCAGCTGCCACATTGGTGCATCAAGTCCCACTCCGCGGGCGTACATCTCCTCCATCATGCGAGCGGAAGCGGGAAACAGGGCCGAGGACAGTCGGTAAACGTGTGCGTTCAGAACGATGCCCGCAGGGATTGCCGCCCCGAGGAACGGCCAGATGACGGGACTGGGCAGGTGCAGTCCGAGTGTTTCCCTGACAGGCAGCCGGTAGCGTCTGAGCAGGAGGAGGGAGCCTCCCAGAAGGATGAGCAGGGTATTGATGGCTATCTGGATGGCCAGCCTGTTCGAGAACAGGCTGCTCGATACCAGTATCAGGGCGAACATCGGCAGAAAAACCCGGGGTGCCGCCTTGGAGAACAGGCGCAGCCTGAGATGCACGGGACTGGTGGGCAGCACATCGGTCTCCGGACCCGCGGCGGTTCCCATCAGCCTTGCCGCCCAGAGGGATACCAGGGCCCCCGTACCGGCTGTGACCATCCATGAAATCACTGTCAGCCCTGCGTTCGCGTTGCCGGTGAGCACATCTCGAATGGCCAGGGCGATATTGGCAACCGGTACCGCAGCGGCGGCCGAACGCAGGCTAATGCCCGGAATGAGAGGGGCCGCGGCCGGTATGGCGCCCAGGAGGATCACCGGAAAGAGGAGGATCTGGGCCTCCTTGTAGCTGCGGGCGCGGCTGGACAGAAGCAGCAGCACGCCAGATGCCAGAAAGGCGACCGGCAACAGCAGCAGGAGGACGAGGGCCACCTCGACGGGAGGTATGGAGGCGCCGGCGAGGGGACTGTCCAACAGCCCGAGTGAGGTATACAGGTAGAGGTTCAGTGCCTGCAGGGTGCAGATCGCCAAAGCGACTGTCAGGACGATCATCTGCTTGGAAAGAGCCAGCTCGCGCCTGGTGATGGCGGAGGTCAGGAGCGTTTCCAGGCTGCCGCGCTCCCTCTCGCCCGCCACCAGGTCTATGGCCACCACCGAGCCGCCGGCGAAGACGAAGAAGAGGACGAAGAGGGTCGTAACGCGGCCTACCGTGTAAGCCGCCGACCGGCCTTCCGGAGCCAGGTCTGTGGCTTTCACAGCCATGAAGCTGTCGGGACTGGCCACCGCACCGCTGGACTGGAGCAGCTCGCGACGGCGGGCGGACCTGAGATCCATAAGGGCGGAAACAAGGCCTTCCATGGCCCAGCCGGACTCGTCGTTGTCGCCGCGGTAATAGAGCGTCAGAACCGGGGGCTTGTGGCTTTCGGATCCATTTCCGTCATGGATCTTGGAGGAGTAAACCAGCCTGACCACGAGATGCAGGTCACCGCGGCTCAGTGCGGAGAAGGCGGAGTCGGGTGATTCCTCCTTCAGGGCCAGCGAGGTCACCGAGTCGGTCTGGGACGTATGCTGACCCGCCATCCTGACCATGTTGCCGGCTCTGTCGCCCTGGGGTTCCGCCACGGCATACTCTATCTCCACGGATTCCCTGCGCTCCCCGCGGACCTCGTTGACCCAGTTCGAGAGAAAGATCATGGCCGGGACTATCACCAGCGGCAGTACGAAAGCGACGAACACGGTGCGCCTGTCGCGGAGCACGGAGCGTATCTGGTGCAGGAAGACAGAGGATATCCTGGCGAGGCTTCCGTTACGGTCAGCCATCGGCGCCACGCCTGAGAAGCAGCTTGACGAAGGCGTCCTCCAGGTACCTCTCGCCGGTACGGTCTCGGAACTCCTCCAGCGTTCCCACGCCCAGCAGTCTGCCCTCGTGGATGATGGCTAGGCGATCGCAGAGCTTCTCGGCCTCGGCCATGACGTGGGTTGAGAACAGCACGGTCTTTCCTCGGTCGCGGAGAACCGCTATGCGGTTGCGCATCTCCCGGGCATTCAGCACGTCCAGGCCGGTGGTGGGCTCGTCCAGTATGAGAACCGGCGGGTCGTGGACCACCGTCCTGGCAAGAGACACCTTCTGGCTCATTCCCTGTGACAGGCGGTCTACGCGAACGTCGGCGTAGCCACCCAGGTCAAGGTCATCCACGATCTCCTTCACCCGTCGGCCTACGTCTCCCCGGTAGCCGTTGATCTCCGCGAAGAAGGTGAGTGTCTCTCGAGGGGTGAGCCTGGGGAAGAGAGCGGTCGTGGAGGAGTAGAAACCGATCGAACGCCTGACGGATACCGGGTCGCTGGAGGTGTCCATGCCCATTACGCTAACCCTGCCGCTGGTCGGTTCGAGGACCGTGGACACGGTTCTGAGCGTGGTCGTCTTTCCCGCACCGTTGGGGCCCAGCAGGCCGAATATCTCCCCTGCGAGGCAGGAGAAGGAGATACCGTCGACCGCCCTCACCTCACCTCGCGTCCTGTCGTGATAGACCTTGACGAGGTTCTCTATTCGGATGGTGCTATCGGGCATGCGCACCGCCTTTTCCCGAGCGTTTGTCTATGAAGGCCTGCAGCGGTCCCGGAGCCTGGAGGCGGATGTCGCCGGCGGCCAATCCTTCCTGGGTTGATACTCGAGCCGCCGCCTCTAACATCAGAGCAACGGCTGTCACCGAGACGGCCATGACAATCACCGTTGGCACCAGCTCAGCCGTTCCCAGCACTGCGGCTCTCACCAGTAGGGCGGTGTTCAGGAATGGAATGAATGCCGTTATGGTTTCCAGCTTCATGCCGGGGAGCTGCAGGAGCAGCGCGGGGAGTATCGCGAGTATGTAGAAGGGTTGCACGAGGGCTTGGCCCTCTCGGAAGTTCCTGGCAAACGAGGCCAGGATCATCATTCCCGCCGATACCATTCCCGCAAGCAGCAGGGAGGAAAGCAGAACCAGCGGAACGGAAGAGGCCGAGAGCGCGAAGGACGGCAGCTGCGCCCGACCGGAAACCGGTGCGAGTATCGTTGATAGGCTAATGGTCATAGAACCGACGTTCAGCACTCCGGCCATCGCCCCGAAGGACGCTACCGAAAGGTACTTGGCGATCAGTATGCGGCCCCGGCCAACACCGCAGGACATCAGCGTCTCCCAGGTGTGGCGCTCCCTGTCGCCGGCAGTTGAGTCGACGGCCGGATAGAAACTGCCCACGGCCACCATAACGGTGAAGAAGACCGGCAGCATCAGACCGAGGATGAAGCTGCCCTGCTGTTTGCGTGATGCCACATCCAGCGTCCGTAGATGGAAATACTCCCACTCCGAAGGGGATACGCCGCGAAGGAGCGCCGCCAGACGAAGCTCGCTATCCCTGAGATCCTGCAGCGAGCTGCGTAGCCTGCTCATGGCCATCTGCCCGGCCTCGCCGGTGCCGGTGTAGAGGATCTCGAAGCAAGGGCCGGGCCGTACAACCAGGGCGGCGTCAAGCGTGCCCCCGCGGATACCCTCGACTGCCGTCACCGAGTCCATGGGGGCATCCCGCCACTGTACGCTCTCGAGTTCCGCCAGCCTGTCGGGAAGACCCGGGGATGCCGGGGTGGTGACCAGCCCGATTTTCGGGCGGATTTCAGCGCCCCGCTCCTGCGCCAGGCTCATCATGGTGAACATTCCCCACAGAAGAAGGGGGTAGAGAACCACGGGTACGGCGATGGAGAAGATGATCACCTGTCGTTCACGCAGGGAGCTGCGCAGCTCTCTCAGGTAGAGGGTCCAGAGTACTCGCAGCGGCTACCTCCGTGTTCGTGTGTGGCAAATGCTGACACCGATTCTACAATGTGGTGGCGGAGTGAGCATGTCAGACCCCGAAGAAACCGCGAATCTTGCTCAGGAGATCTTCCTTGTGCTCCTTGTCGTTTCGGGTTCGGGAAGTGCGGGTGAGAAGGTCGGCAAGGCTGGCGTCCAGCTCGCTGCGGCGCTGCTGGAGATGTTCGGAGAGCTGTTCCACGATGCCCAGGTCGGAGGAGAGGATCGGGGCCAGTCCGTCGCGGTCGACTACGACCACCTCGGTCTCCTCGACGGCTATGACCGTTGCCGACCTCGGCTCGCCGGTGAGAAGGCTCATCTCACCGAAGAACTCACCGGGGCCGAGCTCTGCGACGGTCGCCCGCGAGCCGCCCGCGCCGGCGACCTCCACCCGACTGCGGCCCGACCTTATCAGGTACAGCGACTCGCCGGGAGTGCCCTGTCTGACCAGTGTCTCGTCCTCGGCGTAGCGGAGCTTGGCGGAGCTGGAAGCCAGCTCCTCTATCTGCTTGTCGGACAGGGGAGAGAAGAGGTCGAGCCTGCGCAGCTCGTCGGCTATCTCGCGGTGCAGCTTCTCGCGTATGCGGGCGTCGTGGTCCGGCGGCAGCGTGTGGACGATGACGTCCCTGACGGGGAAGGGGATCTTCAGTCCCGCGCGGTGCAGGGAGTACCAGATTCGGCATTTGACCGCGTCGTCTATCTGAGGCTTGCGGCGGTAGTCGCGAATCCAGTAGCGGACATCGTAAACGATGGAGAAATCGGCGAACTGCTTAACCAAAACGTCCGGGCAGGGGTCGGACTGCACTCCCTTGGTCTCGCGCACCGCCTTGATGATCACGTTCTTGACCACACCGGGGGGATGGTCGTAGGCCACGCCCACCGTTGCGTGCCCCATCTCCAGGGGGTCGTTCTTGGTGTAATTGGCCACCGGCTCCTTCGATACCGTGGCGTTGGGGATATTGACCACGTGATTCTCCCGCGTCAGCAGGGTGAGGGTGCGCCAGTTGCGCTCCACCACGCGCCCCTCGTAGCCGCTTACGCTGACCCATTCGTTTACGTTGTAGGGCCGCTCGATCTGCAGGGCCAGCCCGGCGAAGATGTTGCCCAGTATGTCCTGCAGGGAGAGACCGATGACGGCCGAGATCACGGTCGATGTAACCAGGAATGCCGTGAGCTGGACGTTGAAGATGCTGTTCAGAACGGCTATCGCCACTACCGCCAGGAAGATGAAGTTGATGATGTCGATAACCAGGCGGGGTACGACTACGTCCCGCTTTTCGCGCAGTACGACATCCCATACCAGGTAGTTCAGGAAGCGAAGCAACGCATTGGCGGCAAGGAAGATGGCAACCGATAGAACCATCTTGGCGACCGTGCTGTCCGGAGGGAGGCCGGCCATCCTCAGCAGCAGGTAGACCAGGCCGTTCAGTATGGTGAGTATGATCCAGAGTCGAATTCGGTTCTTGTTGGCGTGGCGTCTTATCATCCACAGAGCCAGGCCGATGATCAGGCCTACCCCCAGGCCGGTGAGGACTATCCGTACGGTCTGTGCGTCGAGCAATCCGCCCTCCGGAGCAGGGCCGCGATACGGTGTGCGGCCGTCAATCCCCACGGCACCCTTTCCCCCGATGCGGGCGGGCAAGGAGCATTGAAAGGTGTGGTATTCCAACAGGGTTGGATATGCTCTCCTGCCGCGCCGCGTCAAGGCGCGGCTTTCGGCAGCGGCCGGACGTGCGAGCCGCTGCCCAACGCGCAGGGCCGAAGCTATCGGGCTTCGGCGTCTCCGTCCCCGCCCTCGAGGCGGGCGGCGCAGCATCGAATTGACTCTATCTGACCGGCGAAGAGAAGGGCGGCCGCGGCCGAGAGCAGCCCGCCGACCATGACGGTCTGGGGAGTTCCGAAATGCTCCGCCAGCGAACCCATCAGGAGACTCCCGAACGGCATCATTCCCAGAAAGGAGATGTAGTAGAGGCTCATCACGCGTCCCCGGACGACCTCGGGCACCAGAGTCTGGAGAACGGTGTTGCACGATGACATCAGCGTCATCAGCCCGAAGCCGGGAAGTATCAGGAGGGCGCAGGACAGGGGTACGCTGCGGGACAGGGAGAAACCTGCCACACCCAGGCCCAGGGCAATTCCCGAGACCGGGATCTGATGCCAGAGGAAGAGGTTGTCCCGGCGGGAAGATATGAAGGCGGCTCCGAGGAGCGCGCCGGCGCCGATCGACCCCATCAGCCAGCCAAGAGTGCGGGCGTCGCCGCCCAGGACGCCCCTGGCGAAGGCCGGCATGAGAACCAGGTAGGGGAAGGCCAGCAGGCTGGTGGCCAGCAGCAGGAGGAGTATGGCCCGCACCGGGGGGGTGCGAGAGGCGTATGACAAGCCCTCGCGGAGCTTGTGCAGCGTGTTGCCGCGACGGGACTTCGGCGGCGGTTCGACCCTGACCATGGCCAGGGCGGCCAGCACGGCCAGGTACGACGCGGCGTTGACCAGGAAGACGGGCCCCTCGCCGGCCAGGGCCACCAGCAGCCCTGCCAGGGCCGGTCCCACCAGGCGGGCCAGGTTGAAGACCGCCGAGTGAAGGGCCACCGCGTTGCTCAGGTCGCGCTTGCTGCCCACCACCTGGAATATGAAGGCCTGCCGGGACGGAGCGTCCATGGCAAAGATGATTCCCATCACCAGCGACAGCACGATTATGTGCCAGATCTCCACCACACCGGTAAGCACCAGCAACGCCAGGGTCGCGGCCTGCAGCATGGCAAATGCCCTGGCCACCATCATGACCGCGTGGCGGTTCACCCTGTCGGCCAGCACTCCGGAGAAGGGAAGGACCAGGAGGTTGGGGATCCGGCCGGCGAAGCTCACCAAACCCAGCATGGTCTCCGAGTCGGTGAGCCGGTACACCAGCCAGCCCAGGGCTACGCGCTGCATCCAGGTACCGGTCAGGGAGAAGGCCTGGCCGATGAAGTAGAGGCGGAAGTTGCGCCAGCGCAGGGCCCTGAGCATGTGCCGCCAGTCGAAGGAGCCGTTCTCCAGGCCGCTGCGGTAGGTTGCCGCGGCGTCGCGTATGGTGTTCCTCATGGCCCGTCCGCTTCGGGTGAGGGAATGACGTAGTACCTGTGCCAGTGCTTGCCGGTGACCAGAAGCCGGCCTTCATCCAGCAGGGCGATGCCGTTCATCACGTCCCTGCCCGGCCTTTCCGCCTCGGAGAAGGCGGACATGTCGATGACCTGTAGCACCTCGCCGGTGGCCGGTGAGATCCTGAGAATACGGTCGGTGCCCCATCGGTTGGCCAGAAGGCCCGCCGGCGTCCACTCCAGCTCGTTCAACAACGGTCTGGGCACTCCGTTCTGAGTCACCAGCAGGGTATCCAGCGGCGACATGTCGCGGGGGTCTCGGGCCACCAGCATCGCGCTTCCGTCCGAGGTGATCAGTCGGCTGCCGTTCGAGCAGATGCCCCAACCCTCGCCGGCGATGGACAGGGTGTCGACGATCGCCAGGTTGGCGGGGTCGAACCGAAGCACCAGCCCTTCCCTCCAGGTTAGAAGGTAGCCCAGGCCATCGTGGAAGGTGAGTCCTTCCGCGAAGACGGCGTCGCCCAGCCTGCGGGCGGCCAGTATCCTCCCAGTGCGTGGATCCACGGCTGCCAGAGAGCTCGTTCCGTAGCCTCCGGAGCTCTCGTAGAGTACGCCTTGCCGGACCTCGAGGCCCTGCGTGTATCTGCCGGGATCGTGGGGCAGGGAGTACAGGGTGTCCGGCCTGGCAAGGGAAGGGGCCTCCGGCCTCCGCTCACCTGCGCAGAGGGCCAGGAGGGCCAGCAACAGGGCGGCCGGAGCCTCCCGGCCCGTCAAGTCGTCTCCGGACGGGTGGCCGGCAGGGCCCCCGTCCGCGCGTCGGGCCGGCTCCTCAGCGCCTTGCTCCCCCGCCGGATCCTCCGGTGTCGCCACCGCTTCTGCCCGAGCCGCCGGAGGAGGACGATGAGGCGCTGCCCGGGTCGATGGACGACCGCTCGGCGAAGCGGGCGGTCCTCTGCGCCACTCCGAGGGGTGTTCCGCTGCATCCTCCCAGGGCCTCTTCCACCACTTCCAGCCGGTCCTCGGGGGAGGGGTGGGTCTGCCAGAAGCCCGGGCCCGACCGGCTGTCGATGGCGGCCATGGCCTGCAGCACCCGCCTCAGCGCGGCGGGATCGTAGCCCGATCGGTCCAGGATGGCCACCGCAAGGCTGTCGGCCTGCTTCTCCGAGTCCCTGCTGTAGCCGCGGGTGACCAGGTTCGTGGTTATGTCGCTGACCACGTCGCCGTAGCTCTCGGAGAGCTCCCGGACTTCGTCGCTGCCGTAGTTCTCGGCCGCGGCGGTTCCCAGTTGCGCGAAGGCCCCGGTCCACTTTGCCTTCTCCACCGAGTGGAGGCCGTGCTTGAGGGCCACGTGCGAGATCTCGTGGGCCAGGATGGCGGCCAGCTCGTCTTCGCTTTCGGCCAGCTCGTACAGGCCTCGGGATATGAATACCAGGCCGCCGGGGCAGGACATGGCGTTGATCTCGTCGCTGTCCAGCAGGAGGAAGTGGTAGCCCCCGTAAGTGGCGGGCCGCGGCGAGAAGACCGATACCGCCCTGCCAACCTGGTTCAGGTAGGTCTGCACGTCCGAGTCGGACACGGGGGTGTAGCCGTGGAAGATGTTTGCCGCGACCGCCCGGCCGATGAAGTACTCCTCGGTCTCGCTTATGTCCTTGGCGGCGTCCCGGAAGGACTCGCCCACCTCCAGTGCCGTCTGTACCTCGTCGCTCTGCACTACGTCGACCACGTCGTCGATGTCGTCGAGGCCCCAGCCCAGAAGGGCCGCAATAACCAGTGCGGAGACCATCAGCGCCTCCCCCTTCCGCTGTCGCCGGAGCCGGAAGCTCCCCCGGAATCACCGGAATCCCCCCCGGTGGAGTCCGTGCCCTCGATCAGCCCTCCCTCGGCGAGGAAGGCCTCCAGCTCGGCCGGAGCGACCTCCAGCCTCTCCATGGCGTCAACCTTTGTGAAGTCGAGCTCGGGATGGTCGCTGCTGTAGGCATCCTCGACCTGGCTGTTGAAACCCCGGCCGGCCAGCATGACCTCGTCGGAGCTGACCTCGCCGGAGCCCGAGCCTATGCCGCCCTCGCCGACCACTGCTCCGGTAAGAGCCGTGGTGTGGACCCAGCCCGAGGTCCCGCCGGAACGGGTGGCCATGAACCAGTCTCCGCTCTCTTCGCCCAGCGAGAGAACCTCACCGAAGGAAAGCTCGACGATGGGTTCGGCGTAGAAGACGGGCCTGGGAAACATGTGCTGAGAGCGCACCTTGACAGTGGCCTGGCTTCCCGCCTCGGGAGGGTCCTCGGCGATGGCCGCGCCGGCGGCCAGAAGGCCCGCGGCCAACGCTGCGACAGCCCACAACCTGCATCCTTTCTCTCTCATTTCTCCTCCGCTCCTACTTGCTGCTGAGGACGAAGACCCCGTCCTCATGGGGGGGGATAGCCCCGCTTCGCATGCCGGCGCATCTGCGGGCCATGAGCCGCGACGGCGGGTCCTCGGGCATTCGGGCGAATAGCTTCTCCGCCTCCTCCAGCCGGCCCCGCCGGTACAGCGCCAGCGCTCTACCGTACTCCTGCAGGATATGCTCGACCGCCGGGTCGGGGCAACCCTGCCGGCAGACGAGCTCCATAACCGTCACCGGGCGCTTCTGACCGACCACCCTTACCGTATCCAGCTCCCGGAAGACGAAACCCTCGCCGGCGGCTTCGGCAGTGGCGGCCGAACACATGGCTAGCGTGCCGTAGACCTTGTTCACGCCCTCCAGCCTGGCGGCCAGGTTGACCGCCTCGCCCATCATCGTGTAGTCGAAACGCTTCTGCGAGCCCATGTTTCCTACGACCATGGGCCCGGAGTTCAGCCCCATCCTGGTGACTATCTCCGGGTATCCCCTGGAGGAGAGCTCGCCGTTTAGCTCTGCGTGCATGTTCCGACAGTCCAGGGCCGCGCCGCAGGCCCTGGCAGCGTGGTCGGGAACGTGCAGGGGAGCCCCCCAGAATGCGATTACGGCGTCGCCTTCGAACTTGTCCACGGTGCCGCCGGTCTGCATGATGATGTCGGCCATGCGGGTTAGGTAGACGTTCAGAAGGCTGACCAACTCCGTGGGATCGAGGCCCTCCGCGATGGTGGTAAAGCCCCTTATGTCCGAGAAGAAGGCGGTCATCACCCGCTTCTCGCCACCCAGCGACAACCGTTCCGGTGAGGAGATCACCTGGCTGACCACATCCGGAGACAGGTACTGGGAGAACGCCTTCCTGATGTACCTCTTCTGGCTTGTGGCGTGACTGTAGGAGGCCACGCCGCCGCCGATCAGGGCAAGTATGCCCGAGGAGAGGGGGAAGGCCATCTCCACCCATATCCCCCTGTCGAACAGCAGCACCGCCAAGGCCAGGTATACAACCAGAGGGGCAAGTGCCGCCAGAGCCGCAAGGTAGACGCTTCGGACAGTTCGGAAGGCTGCCGCGGCCAGGAGCGCCAGGAGAGCGGCCGCCGCAATCCCCGCCGAGGGAGGAAGGGGTCTGACCGCCCTGCCCGCCATCATGTTGTCCAGCGCCGTGGCCAGCACCTCCACACCGGGATAGACCGATGAGAATGGCGTGGGCTTGAGGTCCATCAGCCCGGCGGCGGTATACCCGAACAGAACCGTTGCCCCGTCGAACAGGGTCGAATCCACAAGAGGGGGCTGGCCTGCGGCCATGGATTCCATGGACGCCAGCAGGTCGGCTATGGGAACGTAGGTGTAGGTCTCCCTGGGCCCGTGGTAGTCGAGGACCATCCCGTATTCACCGTCAAGGGGAACGGTTCTTCCGGCCATTTCAAGACGGTCCGGGGCCAAGGTCACCTCACCTTCGCCGGTGAGCGTCCAGGCCACCGCCAGCGGAAGCGCGGGCACCACGCCTTCCGGAGAGGTCCTGGCCACCCGAATGCGGCGGAATACGCCGTCGTCGTCGGGCGACTGGGAGGTGCTTCCCAGCATGTAGGCTCCCGAGAGTATGTCGTCGGTGGGAGGATTGCACGACAGAACGGTGTCAGGGTCGCCCAGCAGCCTGACACCGGGAAGCAGGGCCTTCTTCGGGATGGTGTCGCGCCGGCCTCCATGCACCCTGCTGTGGGCCTCCACCGCGAAGAGGGCTGTGGTGGTCGAGGCCGCCGTCCCCAGGGCGTAGTCGTCCGCTCCTCCGTAGATGGACGGCAGGTCGAACAGGATATCGAAGACCACCGCCTCCGCTCCCCAGCGGGACAGGATCTCCACGCAATCGGCGTAGATCTGTCTGGGCCAGGGCCATGAGAGCCACGAGAGCCGGTCCATCGAGTCGCCGTTGAGCACTACGAGGACTATGGAATCATCGGCCCGCTCCGGGGCGGGCGTCAGCCGCTGCCGGTAGTCGAAGAGGGTCCACTCCCACTGTCTGACGATTCCGGTGCTGGAGAGCAGGGCGGCTCCCAGCACCGAGGCAAGTGCTACCAGCAGCAGCCGGCGGCTGAATGAGCCCGTCCGGAGAAGACCCGAGAGCGCTCCCGGGCCCGCGTCACCTTTCACCGACCGGCCCGCCCTCCAGAGAGAGGCCCAGTCTGGACAGCACACGGACGAAAGCGTCTACCACCTCGGGGTCGAACTGAATTCCAGCGCCCTCGCGGATCAGGTCCATGGCCTCGGACCGGGGCATGGGGCTTCGGTAATGTCGCTGGGATGTAAGGGACTCGAAGACGTCGGCAACCGCTATTATGCGGCCTCCCAGCGATATGTCCTCTCCGGAAAGCCCCCGCGGATACCCGGAGCCGTTCAGCCTCTCATGGTGTTCCACGGCGAACCGCGGCACGTCGCGAAGGCCACGCTCGAACTCTATTCTGGAGAGTATCTTCTCGGTGTGCTCCACGTGGGTGCGGATGACGGCCCTCTCCCTGTCGGACAGGGCTCCGTCCTTCTTCAGTATGCTGTCCGGAATGCCGATCTTTCCGTAATCGTGAAGCAGCGCCGCGTACCTGATGGTCTCTATCTGGCCGGAATCCAGCCCCAGCTCCCGGGCCGTCTCCACCGAATAGAGCATCACCTGGTAGCTGTGGCCGGCGGTAAGCGGGTCACGGGACTCGATGGATTCGGCGAGCGCGTTGACCAGGCCTTCGAACATCCGCCTGCGGCTCTCCAGCATCTGGAAGTTCTGTATGGTTACCGCCGCCTCACCCGCTATGGCCTCCAGGAACTCAAGGTCCCCGCCGTCGAACTCGCCCTCCAGCCTGTTGACCAGCTGGAAGATGCCCACCTTCTCGCCCCCGGGCCCCACGATGGGGGCGGTCAGGAGCTGCTGGGTGGTGAAGCCCGTGCGCGCGTCCACCTCGGGATAGAAGCGAGGATCGGAGGGAACGTCGTCTATCACCAGGGGCCGGCCGGTATCGAAGACATGCCCGGCAATTCCGGAGTCGGCAGGAAAGCGAATCTCGTCGGATTCGCCCTCGGCCACCAGCGACCACAGCTCCTCCTCCTCGGCGTCGTAGAGGAAGACACTGGCCCTCTGGCAGTTGAGAACGATGCGAGTTTCCCGGGCCAGCAGCGTGATCAGCTGCCGTATGCTGCGGGCGGAGCCTATGGACCGCAGTATCCGCAGTATGACCGCGTTGCGTCTGTGAGCGGCAGCGTCGTCCGCCTGGCTTGACATCGTCGCCCGCTATCCCTTCGCTCGCCCGGCGGACGGAGGTACCGCCGGCATGGTCGATGGTTATTATACCGCTTCGGATACCACTACTACTATGCGGTCGGAAACGGTTTTCGGAAAGACAGGGGGGAGGCCGGTGAAGGGCCGTTCGCAGGCAGCGCTCATGCTGGGAATCGCCACCTTATTCTGGGGCATGACCTTCGTGGTCATCAAGCCCCTGGTGAGAAGCGTCCCTCCCCTGCAGCTGGTGGCCCTGCGGTTCCTGGCGGCGGCGGCGATGCTGGCTCCGCTGGCGCTGCGAAGGGGCGGTGTACCCGGCCGACGGGTGCTGATTCGGGGTTCGCTGATGGGCCTTGTGCTCTTCGGGGGCTATTTCCTTCAGACGGCGGGACTGGTGCACACGGGTGCCGGCAAGTCGGCCTTCATCACCTCGCTCTACGTGGTATTCACGCCGCTGGTCCTTGCCATCACGGGGTGGGGAAGGGCGGGTTCGAGGACTCTTCTGCCGGCCCTGGGGGCGATGGCGGGCATGTACCTTCTTGCCGGCCCTTCGGGGGGACTCAATCCCGGGGACTCGCTGACGGCCGGAAGCGCTCTGTGCTGGGCCGTGCACCTGGCGCTGATAGACCGGTACGCGGTGAGGGGCGAGGAGCTCGGACTCTGCCTGGTGCAGCTTGGCGTGGTGGGACTGGTTTCGCTGGCCGCCGCGCTCGTGGCCGGCTGGGGGAGCCCATCGTTCGGGCCGGCCGAGGTGGGGGGGCTTCTCTACCTTGCGCTGCCGGCCACGGTGCTGGTTGTTATGTGGCAGCTGCGCTGGCAGCCCCTTCTGGGCGCTTCCGCCTCCGCGCTGATATACATCGGCGAAGCGGTAGTAGCCGCCACCGGCGGCGTAGTACTCTTCGGGGAGTCACTGCCGGCGACCGGATGGCTGGGAGCCGCCATGATACTGGGTTGCACATACTGGACGGTCTACATCTCCGAGAGGAGCCGGCGCAAAGCGTCGCTCGCCCCCAGCGGCATTCCCGAGAGATAGGCAGTTGACCCGCCGAGGCGTGCAAATATATTTGACTGACCGAAAGGAGATGGAATGCACTACGCAATAACGGACGTCACCGCTCATACCGTATCCGAAGGTACAGTGGAGGGATGCACGGTAGTGGTGCGGAACGGCAGGATCGAAGGCGTGGGCCGGGAAGTATCCACCGAAGGTGTCGAGGATATCCGTTCCCTTCCGGGCTGTCACGTAACGCCCGGCATAATCGACGCTCACTGCCACGTGGGGGTCTTCAACGAGGGCGTGGGCGAGGTGGGAATGGACGGCAACGACTACAGCGACCCGATTACCCCGGAGATAAGGGCCCTCGACGGCATCTATCCAGACGACGAGGCGTTCGGAGACGCCCGCAGGGCGGGCATAACTGCGCTGGGAATTGCCCCCGGAAGCGCCAACGTTATCGGGGGGCAGATAGCCGCACTGAAGACGGGGGGGAACATAACCGAGGAGATGACCCTCTCGGACTACGTGGGGTTGAAGTGCGCCTTTGGCGAGAATCCCAAGAGGGTCTACGGGGCCAAGGGCAAGATGCCCACCACCAGGATGGGCGTTACGGCCAAGCTGCGCATTACGCTGATGCAGGCCAGGCTCTACGGCGACCGAAAGGCGCACCACCTCTCGGCTCCTGTGAAGGAGGGCGAGACCAGGGCACCCTTCAAGAGCGATTACCGCAAGGAGGTCATGCTGCGCGTACTGAGGAGGGAGGTGCCTCTGCGGGCGCACGCCCACCGGATGGACGACATACAGTCGGCGGTACGGGTGGCCGAGGAGTTCGGACTGGACCTGGTCTTGGAGCACTGCACGGAGGGTCACCTGATAGCCGACTTCCTGGCCGGCAAAAGGGTACCGGTCATAATCGGGCCCCTGGACGGGACGAAGCCCAAGGTGGAGCTGCGCAACGCCACCATGGAGGGGGCCCGAAAGCTGGAGGAGGCCGGGGTCAGCTTCGCGGTGATGACCGACGCTCCAGTCAAGAGGGTGGGTTCCCTGATAGACGACATGCGCAACTGCGTCAGGCACGGTGTAAGCCGGGAGACGGCACTGCGCGCAGTTACCGCGGTTCCGGCCCGAATCATGAGGCTCTCGGGACGTATCGGCTCCCTGAGTCCGGGAAGGGACGCGGACCTGGCCGTGTTCGAGGGAGACCCCTTCGACTTCATGAGCGGCATTCGGGCTACTCTGGTCGACGGAGCAGTGGTTCACGGAGAGATCTAGCAACGGCGGCGGCCGGCCGCCCCGGCCGCCGGACCTTCCCCTGCGTTCCCCGGAGACGGCAAGCCGCATTCATCGATGGGCTTGCATTCGGGAGATCGTCCGGTATAATCGTGAAAGTGTGAACTTGCACAAAAGGGGGACGCATGGATCCGGGAACGATACCCGAGGCCAGCAGGAGGAGGATCTCCCGATATATGCGCTGCCTGTCCATGGCCCTGGAGAGCGGAAAGGAATGGGTGACGTCTTCCTACCTGGCGCATCGATGCATGAAATCACCGGAGTCGGTCAGGCGGGATCTGGCCTCGCTGGGTTACCTGGGAAAGAGAGGGTCGGGCTACGATGTCCGCAGCCTGATGGAAAGCCTGAAGAAGGCCATGGGGCTGTCGTCGCCGCCTGAGCTGGCGATGGTGGGCGTGGGCAGGCTGGGGGAGGCGCTGCTCGGTTCGGGAATACCCGGAGGGCCCTACCGGTTCACCGGAGCGTTCGATGTGGACGGCCGAAAGACGGGCCGGAGGATGGGTGGCGTCGAGATCCTGCCGCCGGAGCGCATGTACGACTACTTCCGGAGCAGAAGGGACATGTCAATAGCGGTAGTGGCTGTGGGCAGGGGACGGCTGCAGTCGACTGTGAACGCGCTGGCCAGGGCCGGCTGCGGCTGGGTGCTCAGCTTCAGCCTGGAACCGGTGGAAGTTCCGGAGAGCATGGAGCTGCGGTACGCCGAGATAGCCACGGAGCTGGATCTGATGGCGCGAATGATGGACAGGAATCGAAGGGACCGAGCGGCTCCTGGAGGGCCGGGCAGATTCGGAGGTATGCTCCTTGGGCTACGACTATGACGTTCTGAGCATAGGACTCGGCCCCGCCGGAATGGCGGTTTCCGCGATGGCGGCGGAGATGGGTCTTCGAGTATGTGCTGTGGAGAGGCACCGAATCGGCGGCGAGTGCATGAACGTGGGCTGCATTCCCAGCAAGGCGCTGCTGCGAACGGCCGCTGTGCGGCATACCGTATCTCGCTTTCCGTCCATGGAGCTGGAGCGCCTGCAGGCTCCGAAGGTTCTGCGCCCGTTCCGCCGCATCAGGGAGAAGATAGAGTTCATCAACAGCCGCAAGACCCTGCGGATGTTCGATAAGGTGGACCTGGTGCTGAACGAGGGCTCGGCGCGGTTCGCCGACCGTCACACCGTGGACGTCGACGGGAGGCGAATAACCGCCAGGATGATATTTGTGGCCACCGGAAGCGAACCGCTCGTGCCACCGATACCGGGCTTGGATGACGTTGACATGCTCACCAACGAGAACGTCTTCGGCCTTGAGGATGTGCCGGATTCGCTGCTGGTGCTGGGAGGTGGGGCCATAGGAACCGAGATGGCGCAGGCCTTCTCTCGTCTGGGCAGTGACGTCACGATTGTCCACATGGACTCCCACCTTCTGCCCTTTGCCGACAGCGACGACGGCGACCTGCTTCAGAAGGCGTTGGAGTCCGAGGGTGTGCGGGTACTGAACGGCTGCCGTCTCGCCTCGGTCCGGGACGGGGCGGGAGAGGTGGTGGCCCGATCGGACCGGTGCGGCGAGCTGAGGGCTGAGAGGATCCTGGTTGCCGCCGGTCGATGCCCGAGGACCGCAGGGCTCAACCTGGAAGCCGCGGGAGTGGAGTACGGGCGCGGCGGAATCGTTGTCAACCGGCACCTGAGAACCAGTTCACGCAACGTTTACGCAGTGGGTGACGTCAACGGTTACAGCCTGTTCTCACATTCCGCCATGCACCAGGGGATGCTGGCCCTCATGAACTGCATAATTCCCCGGCCCCTGGGAATGGACTTCCGGAAGTACACGGTTCCCTGGACGGTGTTCACAGAACCCCAGGTTTCCCACGTGGGGCGTCTGAGAAGGGACCTGGAGGGGGATGGCGCGAGGTTCGAAACGGTGGAGGCGCGCTACGGAGACTACGGGGCGGCCATAGCCGAGGGAATCGAAACGGGGTACGTGAGAGCGTTCGTCTCTCCGAGGGGTCGGGTACTTGGGGCCACTGTGGCGGGTGAAGGCTCGGGCGAGATGATCAACGAGTGGGGCCTGGCCATACAGGAGAAGGTTCCCATCTACAGGATGATGATGCTCCAGCACTCCTTCCCGACAATGTCATTCCTGTCCAAGCGGGTGTGCGAGTCGTGGATGATGGGTAGGATGGCTTCGCGGTGGCTGCAGCGCGCGGCCGGGCTGCTGTTCCGTCTCTAGCCGGAACTGGCACGGTTTCGAGTATGTTATTAGAATTGGTACCGGGAACGAGCTATGTCAGAAGTACGTTTCTTCTGCACCAACCCCTTACTCGGTTCCCGGATTGGGGCTCCGCCACTGGCGGAGCCCCATCCACGTCCGGTTCAGTGACCGCCCAGACTGCCGTCCAGCCTTATCCGCCGCAGAGCCCACCTGAAGGCCGCCGCTCCCGCCGGTACGCTCACCGCAGTGAATCCCGCCAGGACCAGCAGCTGTACGGAGACCTCCCCGACCCCGGCTCCCAGAAGCACCGTCTTTCGCATTGCCTCCAGGGCGTGGGTGATGGGGAAGGCCACCGACAGCGGTCTGAGCCAGTCGGGCAGCATCTGGACCGGGAAGTACACACCGCCGAGGAGGGTAGCCGCGCCACCGTACAGCCATCTGACCGGATCCCCCTGCTTGAAGACGAGGATGAAGCTCCCGGAGACCACCCCGACGCCGGCGAAGGCCGCTACGCTGAGGATCAGCACCAGCAGGGCGGCGGGCAGGTTGGCCGCTGAGAGGTCCAGGCCGAAGAAGAGCCAGCCGAACAGCAGGTAGACCAGAACCCGGTAGGAGGCGAAGACGAACTGCCACAGCGCTCCGCCTGCTGCGAACACCGGAAGCGGAGTCCCGGTGGCCGCCACGGACTCCAGGGTGCCCAGCAGCTGCTCCCTCCGCAGCGACGAGGCCATGGTGTCCATGCTCAGCCCCAGGTAGCTCTGAAAGGCAATGCCGATTATCACAAAGGAGAAGTAGTCTCCCCCGTATCGGGCCAGGGGAGAGGAGGCTCCCGGGTCCACCAGCCGGGCGAGGAAGTAGAACATCGCCGCGCCCAGGAAGGAGCCGGCTATGCCCATGGCGAAGGACAGCCTGTAGCTCAGGGCCAGGCGCATCTCCTTTCCCGCTACCGCCAGGGCGCTCCTCGGACCGCTCATGTCACCGGCTTTCCTGTGGACACGCTCCCTATGTGCAGTCCTTTCCCCTGCAGCCATTCCACAGCCTTGCCCAGCATGTCGGCGGGGCAGACAAGCCGGCTGCCCTCGATGGTCATTCCCGCCGGAACCGTGTGCGGCGCATCTCCCGCGAAGGCGATCGTCACCTCGACCGATGCGGTCTCATGGGGCACGGCCTCGCGCAGAACCCCCCGTTCCAGGCGTACGGTCAGGTCGCCCAGACTTCCCGCTTCGGAGACACTGTGGGTGGACATCAGCACAGCGGTGCCCCCCTCGGCCAGGGTTCCGATCAGTGATGAGAATGCCCCTGCCGCCTGCGAGTCCATACTGCGGGTGGGCTCATCCAAGAGCAGGAGCCGGGGGCGGTGAAGGATGGCCCGGGCCAGGCCCACGCGCTGGCGCATGCCGGTGGAGATGTCCTCGAAGGTGCGTTCGAGGACCGATTCGCATCCGGTCAGGGAGGCGGCCCTGCTGACGGCTTCCTTCAGCCCGCGGCCGTGCAGGCCCTGCAGGCTTCCCCAGAAGAGGAGGTTGCGCCGTGCCGTCAGCCTCCAGTAGAAGCTCCTCTCGGACGAGGATAGGAATCCGATGGAGGACCTTACAGAGATGGATTTGGCCGGGTCGCCCCCCACGGCCCACACCCGGCCTGCGTCCGGAAGGAGAACCCCGGCGGCCAGGCGCAGCAGGGTGGTCTTTCCCGTTCCATTGGCCCCCATCAGGCTGACTACCTGCCCCTGCCCGACCTCCAGGTCCACGCCCCTGAGCACATCGAGTCTGGAGGGGGAGCGTAGGTGGGTCAGCTCCAGAAGGCTCCTGCGGGGGGCGAAGTGTTTTTCCACCGCCTGCAGCGAGAGGCAGGGGTCGGGGGTGAGATCAGCCGTCGTCAACGGCCTCCCGCTCCTCCCGTCTTCTGCGCACCCTGTCCGCCAGAATGCTCTCGGACAGCCTTCGGTTGTGAGAGGAGGTGTCGGCCAGTGAGGCGAACAGACCGAAGATGGCCCCGAAGGTGACCAGGAAGAGCCCGGCTATTGCGACACCCTTGTACGGAGTGACCATCCCCACGGCCAGCCAGCGGCCGAAGACGAAGAGCTCCGCGACGACTCCCAGCACCATCATCAGAAGCGCCGGAAGGCCGTAGAACCTCCAGGGCCGGTGATCGTGGGAGACCGAGTACATGGCGGCCAGGCTCAGCGCCGCGTATCGCCAGAGGTTGCCGGAGATGCGTGACCTTCCGGCGGGCCGCTCGGCCAGCACCTCTACGGGGACCTCGCGAATGCGCATGCCTTTGCTGGCCAGGTCGATTATCACCTCCTGGGTGTAGGTGAACCGGCTGAAGCAGCTCAGCAGCTCCAGGGCGCGGGGCCCATAGGCCCGAAAGCCGCAGGTGGCGTCGGCCATTCGCACTCCCGAGAGGAAGCTGACCAGCCTGGCAACCATCCGGTTTCCCCAGAGCTTGATGCCCCGGATTCCCCTGGGTATCAGACCGGGGTCCGCGAACCTGCTGGCGCTGGCCAGGTCGGCCTCACCGGAAAGCACCGGCTCCGCTACCTGGGGAACGCTCTCGGGCGAGAACTGTCCGTCGGCGTCAAGGGTGACCATCCAGCGGTAGCCGTTCTCGCGGGCGTAGTCCAGGGCCGTGCGGAAGGCGGCACCCAGCCCCAGGTTCCTGCCGTGGGAGAGGACCAGGGCCCCGGCGTCGGCGGCGGCCCTGGCGGTTCCGTCGGTGGAGCCGTCATCCACCACCAGGAAATCGATCCTGTCGACCCCGTCCATAGTGCCGGGCAGCCCGGAGACAACGGAGGCCACCGTAGGCTCCTCATTGTAAGCCGGAAGTGCTATCAGCAGCTTTCTCATGTTGGATACAATTGTTACTTCGGGGATCACGCACAAGCACCTGGGCTACTTGCTCCCCGATTCGGCATGTGTTCTCTTTGGCTACATGGTAGCTTTTCTGGCGTCCCCTGCTGTACTGGCAGCTCTCGTGGTCTCCCTGTCCGGATGGGGGCTCCTCGTCGCTCCCCGGCTCGACTGGTCCGGCAGGTACGGCGCGGGGGCGCTTGCCGTGTACTTCCTGACGGCTGTGCTGGGCTGGACCGGCATTCTAACGCCGGCGCTGATGTGGGCGGTTGCAGGTGTCGGACTCGCCAGCGGCCTGCTGAGGATACGCATGGCCCTGCCCGCCCAGTGGAAGGTGGCCCTGACCGCGGCCGTCCTGCTGCTTCCCCTGGCCGCGCTGCCGCCTGTATCCCGCGACGCTATGAACCACCACCTCCTGCTGCCTTCCATGTGGCTGAGGGAGGGGGCCGTATTCCGGCCCTCCTGGTCACACTTCTTCAGCTACCCTTATCTGGTCGAGACAATCTACGCGCTGCTTGGAGGAACCGCCGGCCTCAGAATGGGCCGGCTGGTCAGCCTGTCCGGCCTTCTGGCCGCCGCGGTCTGCGCGGCAAGGATAGCCGGCGGCGGCAGGAGGGGGGCCATGGCGGTCCTTGTGCTCCTGAGCATTCCCGAGATCCTTCGCAACGGCAGCTGGGCCTTCTCCGACACCTATCTGGTGTTCTTCGCGCTTCTTTCCCTCAGGGAGCTGGTTCTGCCCGATGGAGAGAGGTGGAGGGCGCTGCTCTGGGCTTCGGCCGCAGGATGCTGCAAGTACAACGGAGTCCTCCTGGTCCCCCTGGTGATGGCGGCGGCCGTTCTGCAGCGCCGAAGGTGGAGCCGAAGGGAAACCCTCCTCTCGGCACTGGCCGTGGCGCTGCCGGCGCTGACATGGGCGCTGCCCAACCTGCTGCAGTGGGGCAACCCCTTCTACCCGCGCCTGGGATGGCTGCTGGGAGGCGTTGAGAGGAGCACCCGCGCAGCCGGTCTGATGGCCGACTACGGAGCCTACACCGCCGCCCTCAGCGGAATAGGGGATGTGATTCTGCTGCCGCTGAGGATCTCGGTGGGGGGGCAGTGGGACAACCCGAGGCTGTTCGACGGCAGCAGCGGGCCGCTTCTACTGGCCGGGGTTCTTCTCGCGATCTGGGTAGGACGCACCCGGAAGACGGCCGTTGTTCTGCCGCTGGCTTACCTGGTCGCCGCTCAGGCTGTGCTGGGCTCCACCGTGCGGGTACGGTATCTGCTCCCCGGGCTGGCCATGCTCTCGGTCACGGCGGGGGCGGGGCTCTGGGGTCTGCTTCACAGGGGCAGGACGGCCGTGCTCCTCACCTGGACGCTGGTGGCGATATGCGTAGGCTGGTCGGCGCTCTGGCTGGGCCGCCTCTACGGCGCCGACCGGCCCTGGGAGTACCGCGGCGACGAAGACTACCTGGAGCACCGGCTTCCATACTGGGAGTTCTACGCACACTGCGAGGGCTTTCTCGCAGGCGATGACCTCACGCTGCTGGTGAACATGGGCAACCGTGCCTACTACTTCCCCGGTGATGTAAGGTTCGACGCGGAGCGATTCCCCATAACGCTGCTCGATATGTTCTGGCATGGAATGACAGCCGCGGAGGCGGCGGCGGAGCTGCGGGAGATGGGCGTCACACACATTGCGTTGAACATGAATTATACAGTAGACAACCTCTTTGTGGAGCTGGACCCGGCGCAGGCCAGGGAATGTTCCCGCCTGCTGGCCCGCTGGACGAGGCCGCTGGTCGCCCGCTCACCCTATTGCCTGCTGCGGCTGGAGGAGCCTCCCGCCACCTCAAGTCAGATGTGAAGGGCCTCCTGTATGCGCTCGAGCAGCGTTCTCTCGTCGCTGATGTTCTCCATGTCGAAGGGAATGTTGGCCAGGGCGTCTATGTAGGCGCGGATGATGGTGGCCTTGGTTATCCTCTGACGGCGGTGATTCTTGTCCCTGCTGGCCGAGATGGTTCTGGATATCCTGGTCAGGACCTCCTCCTGGCTCGGGCGAACGGGAACGGTCAGCCTGACGCTGGGCTTCTCCCGCTCGTTGATGTCCGTGATGCTGCTTATCAGCCCGGACGAGTCGTCGTTCTCCTTCTTCTCTGCCATCTGACGCACCTCCCACTCGAAACGCATCTGAACATATCCGGTGAGCGGACGGCGTCAAGTGATTCTATGAAATTGCGTACTTATGAAATTGGGGTATTGACGCACCCATAGGCCATAAAGTAAACTCAGTTAAGCGAGAGCGTAATGTTGTCCGTTTTCGCACGGGAAGTTGGGGCAGTCTGGGGGAATGGCGCCCCGGTCAATAGGCCGCCTTTCGTAGGAAACGGCACCGCGGGGAGGATAAAGATGCTGCTGTTCGGCAAGTCAAGCAAAACGGCTGTCGGACTGGATATCGGAAGCCACTCGGTCAAGGTGGTGGAGATATCCAGGTCCGGAAAGACCCTGAAGCTAAGCAGGTACGCGACCCAGGAGCTCAACCCTGGTACGGTGGTGGACGGCGAGGTGGTCAACCGCGACCATCTGGTTGCAACCATCCAGGACGTGCTCCGGACGGCGGGGATCAAGCCCAAGACGGTCTACACCGCCATCTCCGGAAGGAGCGTCATCGTACGGCGCATCCAGATGGAGAAGATGTCCGAGGAGGAGGCCCGTCAGGCCATCCGCTGGGAGGCCGAGCAGCACATACCCTTCCGCATAGACGAGGTCAGCCTCGACTTCAAGATCATAGACGAGGAGATGGCCCCGGGGCAGATGGAGGTGCTCCTGGTGGCCGCCAAGCGGGAGGTCGTCGACCTCCACAGAGGCCTGCTGAGGGGGGCCGGCCTTAAGCCCGAGAGCATCGAGCTGGAGCAGTTCGCCCTCCAGCGCGTGTACGAGCAGGCCTACCAGCCTGGGCCCGATGACTGCGTAACCATCCTGAACATCGGCGCCGAGGTAACGAACATGATTGTCGTCAAGGGCGGTCTTCCCAGCTTCAACCGCGACCTCAGCATCGGCGGCAATCGCTTCATAGAGGCGATACAGCGCTCCCTGGGCCTTGATTACGAGAAGGCGGAGGCGGTTCTGAAGGGTGAGAGTCCCGAGGACGTCTCGGAGGAGGAGGTGCGCTCGGCCATCGGCTACGTCATAGACGAGCTGAGCACCAGCGTGCGCAGGTCGTTCATCTCCTTCCAGGCCGCGGGCGAGAGCACGCGTATAGACAGGATGTACATAAGCGGCGGATGTTCGCTGGTGCCGGGGCTCGCTTCCATACTCAGCGAGCAGCACGGCCTTCCGGTGGAGCCGCTTCATCCGTTCCGCGGACTCACGGTGGAACCTACGGTGATACCCGACGCGGACAGGGCCGCCGCGGGGGCGGTTCTGGCGGTGTGTACCGGTCTGGCCCTTCGCCAGTTCGCTCCCGGTACGGTGGACGTGGACATCATGGGCGAGCTGGTGGAGAGGAAGAAGAAGAAGAAGAAGAAGGAGGTCGCGGGAGAGTCGGTGGCGGCCAACGTGCTCAGCTACGTCCCGCTGGTTC
The DNA here is from genome assembly GCA_964553045.1 of uncultured bacterium. Taxonomy (GTDB): domain Bacteria; phylum Fermentibacterota; class Fermentibacteria; order Fermentibacterales; family JCC-6; genus JAWLEP01. The sequence continues at coordinate 25,396 of CAZKJG010000021.1, forward strand.
TGATCGTGGTGGGCGTGGTTCTGATGGCCCTCCACTACAGCGGCCTCAAGAACGACGAGGAGGCGCTTGGCGAGGAGATCTCGGAGGTGGAGGCCAGCATAAGGGAGATGGAAACCCAGCGCGACCAGCAGCAGGAGATGCAGCAGCTGCGGGCGGAGCTGGAGGAGAAGGCACAGAGCATCCGTCAGCTGGCGCTTCAGCAGAACTTCACGGTCTACGTGATGGAGTACATGTGCCGGGCGCTGTATCCCGAGCAGAGCGCGCTGGCCGAGGAGACGGAGAAGTCCGTCTACCTCACGGGCATGGCGCTGTCCCAGAACGGACTGCAGCTCTCGGGCGTGGCCAGGACCTGGGGCGACATAGTTTCGTTCCAGCGCCGGCTCTCCGAGCAGAAGCCCGATGGGACCAACATCCTCTTCACCGTGGATGAGTACGGCCAGACCTACAACCTTTCCACGCAGAGAGTCGGAGACCGGACTGGAGGGGAGCCCCTCTACCAGTTCGAGATGCAGGTAGGCGTAAACCCCGCTTCGCTGGAGCCGCTTCTGGGTGACTACGCCGAGATATGATGGGGGGATCATGAAAAGGCTAATGGTGATCGGATCGATTGCCCTGACCCTGACGCTGATGGGCTGCGACCTCTTCGGCAAGGAGGACACCAGGGTCTACGTCTGGGGCAGGATCTACGAGGACGCCGGGTACACGACGCCGGCGGAGGGTGTGACCGTCTACCTCAGAGGAGACTCCACAACGGTCTACGACCAGAGCGTGATGACGGACGCCAGCGGAACCTGGTTCATAGAGGCCCAGGTCTATCCCGACCCTGCCGGCGACGAGGGCGGAACTGGCTACTCCATGCCCGAGTACGCCACATTTGGCCTGGACGCCTCTTACCAGGGCGGGGTGTACGTCTGGGCCGATTTCGAGAACAATCCGATGACTCTGGGCATAGGCGACACTCTCAGGATAGCCGACATAGACCTGGACCGTTTCATCGGAAAGCAACGGCCGGGAGAACGAAGTGGACTTTGACCTGTCCCGTACGCGCAAGCGATGCGGGCGACCTCACAGGGAAGGGAGGTAGCCCTTGGCTGGTTTCGACTTCAGGGACCCCAGGTTCCTGCGGCTGGTACTGAGCCTGGTTGTTCTCGCGGGGCTGGTCTTCGTCTACTTCAACTTCGTGGCCAGCGGCGTGGAGGCTTCCATTACGCAGCTGGAGGACGAGCTGGAGCAGAAGCAGGTCCAGCTGCGCAGCTTCCAGGGCCAGACGGCCGAGGATATGGCCATGATGGCCCAGCAGATAGAGATGTATCAGCAGGAGCTAGAGAACCTGGACAGATTCCTGCCCCGGACCTACGAGCAGGAGGAGGTAATGGAGATGCTGACCGACAAGGCGAGCGCCAGCGGTCTGCAGATCCTGAGCCTCACTCCCATGGCTCCGAGCATGCAGGAGGACTACAACGTCTACCAGTGGCAGGTCCGGCTTACCGGCCGTTACCACAGGCTGGGAGTGTTCCTGGACCAGCTCACCCAGGAGACGATGATGACCGCCGTCAGCGACCTGGACATGCAGAAGATGCGGGCGGCGGAGGGCAAGTTCGACAACATGGAGGCCACGTTCACCTTCTCGGCTTTCGTACAGCCTTGAGCGGAAGGGGGTTGAGCCGATGAGAGACTCGTACAGAACAAGCGCGGCCCTGCTCCTTCCGCTGATTGCTGCGGTCCTTGCGGGCTGCGGCAGCGGTAGCGGCGAGGGCGGGGAGGCCGCGTACTCCGGCCCGGAGGTGGTGGAGCATCCGCCCGTCAGGGGATGGATGCAGGTCGCCATGCCGGAGGGCCTGGAGTTCGCGCTGGACGTCCAGGGCGACGATCTCTGGATGCTGGCCGGAGGAGCTACCGTGCTTCACAACAGCGGTAACACCGGCCAATGGAAGTCATACGCCCTGGAGGAACTGCCCGGGGCGATGGACATCGCGGCGGCGGACGGAAGGGCACTGGTTCTTGGAGCCGACCGTCTGGTTGCCGTCGACGGAACTGGAAGTTCCGAGCCCGTAGCGCTGCCCGACGGAATGGATCCCGTCGGAGTCTCCGCCTATGGGGGAGCGGCAGCGGTCATAGGAGCCGGCGGGGAACTGGCCGTCTTCAGGGACGGCGAACCCGTTCTGGCGAGACCGGAGGAGGAGTACTCCCCGGCGAGCGATCCTGTTCTGGCGGGAGGCCTTTGGGTCTACCTCACCGAAACAGGTGAGCTGGTTAGCTACGATCATGCATCCGGCGGCTGGAGCGTGGAACCGGTTTCCGGTTCCGGCCCGCTGGTCGTGGTCGATGGAAGGTTTTTCCTCGGTTCGGGCGAAGAGTACCTCGCCCGCCGGGAGGACGGGACCTGGGAGCCGGCCGGAGAAGGCAGGCTTCTGGAGGGTGGCCTGGTTCTGAAGGACGATGAGGTCGTAACCCCCGCGGATCCGGATTCCCCCATCGCCGGAGCGCCCTCGATCGATCCGGACGGAGCGGTCCTGGCAGAGAACGATGCCGTATGGGCATGGGACTCGCAGGGCCTGCTCGTTCATGCTGCCGTTGGCGGCGTGGAGACCAGGCTGCCCCGCTACGACGCGCAGAGGATAATCTGCGCCCTTGCGGGTCAGGGCTCGCAGACAGACCCGGAGCCCGATTCCGGCTTCACCCCTGTGTCTACCGCCGGAAGGGGGGCTTTCCGGATCTACGAGTCGGTTTCCAGCAGACCGGACCCCTTCACGGAGTTCCCGCCGCAGATGCGGGACCTCAGGCGGGAGCTGGAGGATATCGCGGTGGAGGAGCTCAGGCTGGTGGGCATAACGCTCGATCCGGCAGGAGGAGACCAGGCGCTGGTGGAGGATGCCAGCGGGGTCTCGTACATCCTCTACGAGGATACGGAGCTGGCAAACAACACCCACGTGGCCGAGATAACGAGCAACGAGGTCGTCGTGGTCCAGGAGGTTAGTGTGGAATACGGTGAGGGTATGGGCGAGGAGGCCTCCATACCCACCATATACTCAATGCGGCTTCATGAAGAGGGTGGTCTGTGATGCGTGTACTGATTCTGTGTCTGGTGCTCCTGGCCCTGCCGGCGCTTGCCTACAGGGTCACCGACATCACGGTGGAGCCGAATGGGGACAGGACCCAGGTTACCGTGGTGGCGGATGGTCAGATAGATTTCGACAAGTTCCTCTTGACCGACCCGATGAGGGTGGTCCTGGACCTGAAGGACGCTACGCACGCTCTTCCGGCCACCGATTTCGCAGTGGCCCGGGGCGGCTGCAGCTCCATCAGGACCAGTCAGTACAAGGCGCCGCCCGACGGCATAGTCAGGGTTATCGTCGACGTCGAGGGCGAGCTGATGAACTACAGCGCCGAGAGCGAAGGAAACAGGCTGGTGCTGCAGCTGGTGACAGATCCCACCGGAATACCGTTCACCGACTGGTCGGCGTCTTCGCAGTCCGGCCAGACGGTTCACAGCGGAGGCGACGTGCCTCCACTGTCCTCGCCGTCCGGCGGCGGAAGCTCAATGGGCGCTCAGGTAACCGCGGCCCAGGGAGTGCGGGTCAGCAGACCCGCCTCGGCTCCCGACGACGGCTTTCCCGTCGCCTGGCAGGGTTCGGGTGGACGAAGGGTGACCATCGACGTGGTGGACGCCGAAATCCGCACGGTGCTCAGGTCCATCTCCGATGTCAGCGGTCTGAACATCGTGCTGCCCGAGAACTACGAGGCCACCATCTCCGTCCGGCTCCGCAACGTGGGCTGGCGCGACGCCCTCATGTCCATACTCAGGACGCAGGGCCTGGTGGCCAGCATGGAGGGCAGCAACGTAATGCGGCTGGTCGAGCGGGACGACTTCTTCTCCGAGATCAACGAAGCGGCGGAGAACAGGAGGGAGAGGCAGAACCTGCAGGACCTCCAGACTGAGGTCTACGTGATAAGGTACTCCACCGCCGAGGATATCAAGAGCGCAACGGAGAGCGTACTGAGCGAGCGCGGCCAGATATCCATAGACTCGCGCACCAACTCCATGATAGTCACCGACATTTCCTCGAAGCTGGGGGAGGTCTCGCGGCTGCTGCCCATACTGGACAGCCCCACGGCCCAGGTGATGATAGAGGCCAAGCTGGTGGAGGTGGACGCCAGCGCCACCCGCGAGTTCGGAGTTAACTGGTCCGCCGGAAACCTCAACAGGGCCGATGCCCTTACCCACGGCGGCGGAAGCGTGAACATGGCCACGGGATCACCCACCAGCCAGATCTCCTTCGGCCAGATAACCAACCTGATCGATGTGGAGGCCACGCTTAGCTTCCTGGAGGAGGAGAACCAGGCGACCATCCTCTCCGAGCCCAGGATAGCCATAGTGGACAACAAGGAGGGCATGGTTCTCTCCGGCCAGCAGATACCGCTGACACTGCAGGACGAGTCGGGCAACACCGTTATCCAGCTCTACGACATCGGTGTCAGCCTCACGGTCACCCCTCACATCAACGCCGACAACAAGGTGACTCTGGAGCTGAGGCCCGAGGTCAGCGACCTCTCCGGCCAGTCCACCGCCGACAACCCGATCATCCTCACCCAGGAGGCCAACACCACGCTGATGATCGACGACGGCGCCACGGCCGTGATAGGCGGCATAATGCGGAGCACGACCTCCGAGGTTACGAAGCGGGTGCCCATACTGGGGCACATCCCGCTGATCGGAGACGCCCTGTTCTCCTACACGTCGGAGAGCAGCGACCAGACCGAGCTGGTGATATTCGTAACGCCGCACATCATCCGCCCCTACTAGCGGCGGGATGATCCGGCTGGGGCGGGGAACGTGGAAGGGCCATGTTCTCCGCCCCGCTTTCAGTTGCAGGCCCACCACGTCCAGGGTCAGGGAAGCGGTACTGGACATCCTGGGGCCGGGATGGCTGATGGGGAAGGCGGTATGGGATCTTTACGCCGGAAGCGGCGCCATGGGCCTGGAGGCAATGGGTTGCGGCGCGAGAATGGCGGCGTTCGTAGACAGCAATCCCAGATCCTGCAGCTTCATCCGGGGTTTCCTTCGACAGCGGGCGGCGCTGGACAGAGCCCTTATACTAAGGGGTGACGTGAGGCGGTCATTGCCGAGAATCGGATTCGCGCCCGACATGGTATTCGCCGACCCGCCCTACGATGACGGCGCAGCCTACGAATGGCTGGCCCGCCGGTCCTGGAGCGAGATAGCGGCGCCGGGGGGAAGGATATTCGTTGAAGCCGGCCCGGACATGGATATGGCGGGCTGGAAAAGGAGGAGCTACGGCGGCTCGCTCCTGTTCGAGCTGAAGACCGGAAGGGAAGCAGAGCGGGGATGATGGCCCTCTATCCTGGCACATTCGACCCCATCACCAGGGGACACCTGGACATCGTCGGGCGGGCGGCGGAGATATTCGACGGCCTGGAGCTGGCGGTGGTTATGGAGAGCGGCAAGGAGCTCTGCTTCGGCGCAGGCGAGAGGCTGGAGCTGGCCAGGTCATCGGTGCGGGAGGCCAGCCTGGACGACAGGGTGGAGGTGACTCGGTTCGAGGGCCTCCTGGTGGAGTACATGCGCCGCCGGAACCTACGGGTGTTCATCCGCGGGCTTCGGGCCACATCCGATTTCGAGTACGAGTTCCAGATGCAGCTGATGAACCGCAGGCTGGCCCCGGAGATCACGGGCATATACCTTATGCCCGCCGAGAACAACATGTACATATCGTCGACCCTGGTGAGGGAGATCGCCCGGTACAGGGGCGACCTCTCCTCCTTCGTGATGCCGTCGGTGGAACGGGCCCTGCGCCGGAGGTATGGCGGAGGGGCCGCGACGGACGGAACCTGAACGGGAAAGGCATGAGATATTCCAGCATTGCTGAGAGAATGAGGCCCTCGGCGACCCTATCGATAACCGCCAGGGCCAAGGCGATGGCCCGCCAGGGCAGGGACGTGGTGGCCCTTTCGGCCGGGCAGCCCGACTTCCCCAGCCCGAGGTGCGCAATAGAGGCGGCGGACAGGGCCATGAGGGATGGAAAGACCGGTTACACACCGGCGGCGGGCATACCCGAGCTTCGGGAAGCGGTGGCGTCTGCGTATTCGAAGAGGCACGGCATAGACATTCAGACGGGCAATGTCCTGATAAGCTGCGGGGCGAAGCATTCCATCGCGAACCTGCTGGCTGCGGCCGTTAACCGCGGCGACGAGGTGCTGATTCCCAGGCCGTACTGGGTCAGCTATCCGGAGATGGTCATAAAGGCTGGAGGAGAGCCGCTCGAGGCCTGGTCGGACGGGCTTCTGATAACGCCCGACGACATTCGCCGGGCCGCCGACCGGGGTGTGGTGGGCGTGGTAATCAACTCGCCGGGCAACCCGAGCGGGGCGGTCTACACCGAGGCCGAGGCCGATGAGCTGGGCAGGACCCTGGCGGATACGGACATGTGGGTGATATCCGACGACATATACGAGGATCTGGTCTACGGCATGCCGTCGGCGCCCTCGGTTCTCGCCTCTACCCCCGAGCTCTGGAGCCGGGGGGCGTTCGTGACCGGGGTATCGAAGACCTACTCCATGACCGGATGGAGGATTGGCTACGCAATGGCCAACCCCACGTGGATAAAGCTGGCTTCCACGATACAGGCCCACACCACCTCCAACCCCGCGTCCATCTCCCAGTGGGCGGCACTTGCGGTGGTGAGGGGCGGCGCCGAGGAGGAGCGTCTCGATATGCTGCAGGCATTCCAGAGCAGGCGCAGCCTGATCCTGGAGCTTCTGGAGCCGATGCGGGAGCTTGCCCCTGTGAAGCCCACCGGGGCCTTCTACATATTCGCAAAGGTCGCAGACCATCCGCTGGCCGGGTGCACTGCGGAGCTGTGCGAGGCTCTGCTGGAGAAGGAAGGCCTGGCCATAATACCGGGGAGCGCCTTCGGAGCGGAAGGATACGTAAGGCTCTCGTTCGCAGCCTCGGAGAGCACGATAAGAAAGGGAACCGAAAAGCTGGGGAACTTCATAGGCAGGGGACGGAAGCTATGATTGTCACATGCCCGAGCTGCGGGAAAAAGTACCACATACGCGACGAGAAGATCGGGGACAGCCCCAAGCGCCTTCGGTGCAGGGAGTGCTCCGAGGTCTTCATCGTCCACCCGCCGAAGAAGGAGAAGCCCAAGCCGTCGGCCGGCGAGGAGAGCTCGGCCGCCAGGGCGGGGCGGCTGGCCAGAGTGCTGGCCAGCGACATGGTGGTCTACAACAAGAAGATGGTTGAGCGCGCCAGGGAGGACGGAAACCTCGCCAGCGCGCTGGCCAGCGAGATAGACCGCTCATGGCAGCTGTGGAAGAACCGCTTCCCCGAGGAGAGCAGGGACCGGGTGGACCTCTTCCGCGACGCCCTGAAGGAGATACTTGCCGGAGGGGGAGACGACTTCGACGAGTGGCAGCCCCCCGAATAACCCAAAAAGGGGACAAAAAGGGGACGGAGGCATTTTAGTCGGCGAATAAAACTCCATCTGCGTTCCCGGTATTCGACGGATTATATTTAGTTTAAAATACCTCCGTCCCCTTTTCCTGCGCCCCGCGTATGTGATCCCTTACGCAGCGGAAGATTATGTGAGCCAGTATCAGGTGGACGTCCTCTATCTTCTGCATGTCGTCGCTGGGAACCACTATGGAAACGCTGGCCACGTCCTTCGCCAGCCCCCCCTCGAAGCCGCTCAGCAGGACGGACACTGCCCCATGCTCGTTGGCCAGCTTCAGGGCGTTGATTACGTTGGGGCTCATGCCGCTGCCGGAGAGGCCTATCACCACGTCACCGGGCTGAACCAGGTTTCGAAGCTGCTCACCGAAGGTGTTCGTGTAGTCCGTGTCGTTGGCCCAGGCCGTCAGAAGGGGGATGTTCTGCGCCAGCGAGAGGGCGCGGAGCCTGGGCTTGCCCTCTACGGCAGTGCCCTTGGCCAGATCGCAGACGAAATGGCTGGAGGTTGCCGAACCGCCTCCGTTGCCGAACACGTAGACGCAGCGGTCCTCCTCGTAGGCGCGGATGATGGTGTCGGTGACCTTTTCTATCTCCTCGGGCGGGATCTCTAGAACGAGACGGCTGACCCCGTCCAGGTATCTCCTTATCCGTTCGATCATCAACCATCCAATCCGATTATGCTCAGGTACTTGTCAGACAGGTCCGTCCGGTTCGGAACCCTGGCCCCCGGAAGCACCAGAACGCTGTCCAGCCGGCAGTGGTCTCCAACTTCTCCGCCCGGAAGAACGACCGTTCTTCTCAGAGTCGTATCCTTGCCAACCGAAACGTCGGCGGCAAGCCACACGTTTTCGTCGGGAACCGACTGCAGGGAGGTGCGGGGATGAACCACGTTTCCCGGGGCCGTACCGCAGGGCCCGTACCATTCGCCCGCGGCCCCCGTCAGCATCTCGTAGCAGCACAGAAGGTATGACTCCGGCGAGAGCAGGTCCCGCTGGTAGCGGCAGGACACGGTGTCGGCGACGACCTGGCATCCGAGGCCCATGACACGGGGTCCCAGCCCGGCCCGGACGGCCCCTCCGGCAAGGGAGCCCCTGATCACACGCAGGCCGGTGTCCCTGAGATTCGTCACCGGTTCGGTATGCTCGGAGCCCTGTACCAGCCGCGGGCGGCCCAGTGGACCCAGGGCGATCCTGGGAAGGGACGAACGGCTCCCCCCGGGGGCGAGGGCCATGACACAATCGGCGCCGGATAGCCGAAAAGACCCCAGAAGCGACTCGAGGTCTGCTCGAAACGGTCCCGAGTAGGTGACCACTAGCACCGGTTCTGCGTCGGCGGGACTCAGATCTTCTGCGTCCAGCACAGCGTCCGGAAAGAGGGAATGGAGCGGGTCGTCCCCGGGGACGCCTATCGACGAGACGCCAACGCTGTCGAGGTGCGCGAGAAGGTCCTCGTGTACGGTGGAGTCCAGGAGGGGAGGATTGGGTCCAAGTTGATCTTTCCAGCCCGGTGGGGCCAGCGGCGCCGTGGACAGAAAGGCCTTCATGGCTCACGGGGTGAGGCGTAGCGGATCAGGCCGCTTCCCTGACCTGTCCGGCGGGCCACGGCGTAAAGCAGCCTCTGCAGGCCCAGCCGGTAGTAGAGGAAGCGGAAGAGAGACTCCGCAGGACTGCCCTTGAGGATGGGGGGAGGGGACACCCTTCTGCGTATCTCACCGTAGTTGCCCGACTGTCTGGCTTTGATCTCGAAGCCCCCCTTCCGAAGAAAGGCATCCAGCGTGCGGGGGACGAAGAAGTACAGGTGGGCCGGAATGGAATCCGGTTCTATGGTCCCGGTCTTCTTTCCCCTGAGAACCGCCTCGGCCACCTCCTCCCAGTGGTAGAGCTCGTATGGGCACTGGACCACGAGAGTTCCCCCCGGGGCCAGCACTCTGCAGACCTCGCGCAGCGTTCGGAAGGGTCTGTGCAGGTGCTCGAGGACGTCCAGCATCAGAACCACGTCGAAGCTGCCGAAAGGGAAGCCGGCATCCTCGAGACTGCCGGTTCGAACGTCCAGGCCCAGATCTTCGCGGGCCCTGCGCGAGGAGAGGGGGCTGATCTCCACGCCGGAAACCCGCCAGCCCCCGTCCCGCAGGAAATCCAGGAGGGTGCCGTAGGCGCAGCCCACTTCCAGCAGCCTGTTTCCCCGGGTGTGCCTTCGCAGATCCCTGTCGCGCCGGCCGAATATTCGATTGAAGACGTCTGCGTACCTTCGATGGGTTTCCATGTAGCCGCGGTAGCCCACGTCGTCCTCGGCCTCGTAGTAGTCCCGGCCGTAGAGCTGCGGCAGCGCGTCCTCGGAGGGCCGCTCCCGAAGGTAGACCAGGCCGCAGCGGCGGCATTTCACCACTGGCCAGCTCCCGTGAACGCCCAGCAGCCGCGGGTCATCGGCGCCGCAGAGGGCGCAGCTCACCGTCTCCCGGTCGAGACTCTCCCAGCCCATCCGGCTCCAATCCAGCTCCCGATACCAAGACCCCCAGTCGACTATTCTACGGGGATGCGGCCGGACGATCAACGGAGGATCGCCCTGACCGATGGGCCTGCGGCGCTGTCAACACTTGACAGAGCGGGCAAACGGGCAGAAAATGACCTATAGAGGCCCGCGGGTTGACTTCTGCCGTCTATCTGTTAGCATACCCGCTTACTCGTCGCAATCATCGCATCAATACATCCCGCGGGAACTTCTGTGGCAGGGGTGCTCTATATACGTAAAAACGCGAAAGTCCGCAGAACAGCTGCATCTTTTTTGGGAAAGGGCAGGTGACATTGGCAACCAGAAGAACAGAGGGACGTTCTCTGGAGCTCTACCTCAGGGAGATCGGCTCCAAGGAGACCCTGACGTCCGCCGAAGAGGCCGAGCTGGCGCGCAGGATTCGAAACGAGGAGCAGGAGGCTCTTAACGAGCTGACAGAGGCCAACCTCCGATTCGTTGTGAGCATCGCCAAGCAGTACGCCAACCAGGGCGTATCCCTGGAGGACCTGATCAACGAGGGGAACGTGGGTCTCATCAGGGCCGCCAAGGGGTTCGACGAGACCAAGGGCTGCAGGTTCATCACCTACGCTGTATGGTGGATTCGCCAGGCGATCCTCCAGGCCCTGGCCGAGCAGTCCAGGATCGTCCGGCTGCCCCTGAACAGGGTGGGGGAGCTGTACAAGATGGGCCGGGCCACAAGGGAGCTGGGCCATAGCCTGGGCCGCGACCCCACCACCGACGAGATAGCCGAGGAGCTGGACGTCTCCCGCGGCGAGGTGGAGGGGATGATGTCCATCCACAGCACCCATCTCTCCCTGGACAGCCCCGTGTACGAGGGCAGCGACAAGACCTTCCAGGAGATGATCTCCCCCGAGGACGGCGAGGCCCCCGACGAGGCCGTCGTGGAGGAGGCCATGAAGAGAAGCGTGGAAGGGATGATGCAGATCCTCGACCATCGGGAGAAGACCATCATCCAGCTGTTCTTCGGCATCAACACCGACCGCCGTCATACCCTGGCGGAGATCGGGCGGACCATGGGCATAAGCCGCGAAAGGGTCCGCCAGCTGAAGAACCGCGCTATAGCCAAGCTCTACGAGAACGCCGACAGCAAGCAGCTCCTGCTCTACCTGAGGTAGCGAGCCAAGATGCCCCTGGGCACCCTCCACTGGATACCCCGGCATCCCGGCAGGGGCAGGCCGATCATACTTACGCGGCGGGGCCTGCAGGTCACGGGCCTCGTCGCCGCTCTTTTTCTCAGCATGCTGCTGGGGGCCGCCTTCCTGTTCGGAAGGATGGTGGGCCGCGACAGCGCTCCCGCCCGCACTACGGCCGACCAGCAGGCCATGCGGGGGGAGTTCGCTCAGCTGGAGGGTCGGGTTGACAACCTCACCGCCCGCCTGGAGGCGATCGCCGAGCGTGAGGAGAGGATACTGGTGGCCGGAGCCGGTCTGAACATGGACTTCTCGGGACTGATGGAGGCGCCCGAGGCGACGGTCAGCCGACCGGCCGAGGAGGATCTCTTCCGCTACATAGAAGACATCGAGCTGAAGATACTACTGGCCGAGAGGCTGGCGGACGCGGAGATGCAGGCCTACGACTCGCTGGCCAGCCATTTCCTGGAGGTCAGCGAACGCCTGGCCCACACCCCTTCCATATGGCCCGTCCACGGGATCTTCATAAGCGACTTCGGCCCCCGGGTTGACCCCTTCACAGGGGCGGTCAGGTACCACAAAGGCGTTGACATAGCCAACAACACGGGCACACCGATATACGCCCCGGCCGACGGGACGGTCATCTTCTGCGGCTGGACCGGAGGCTGGGGGCTGAACGTGGTGGTGCGCCACAACCAGGACCTCTCCACCCGCTACGCCCACTGCTCCGCCGTGGAGGTTGCGGTGGGCCAGAAGGTCCAGCGCGGCGACCTGATCGCCAGGGTCGGGTCTACGGGCAGGTCCGTGGGACCCCATCTGCACTACGAGGTGCTCCGCAACGGGGTTCAGATCGACCCCGAGAGCTTCATAATCCGTGCCGGCCCCGATCAGTCCGTATTCTAGGAAAGCTCAGTGATTCTGGTCAGCGCCTGTCTCTGCGGCATCCGCTGCCGCTACGACGGCCGCTCCAGGTCCGTGCAGAGGTTCAGAGAGATGCTGGGCATGGGCGCCTGCCTGCCCTTCTGCCCGGAGCAGCTGGGGCTGCTTTCCACTCCGCGGGAACCGGCGGAAATCGCCGGAGGAGACGGTTTCGAGGTTCTCGACGGAAGGGCGGCCGTACTGCTTCGGGACCGGCCGGGTGAGGTAACCGCCCAGTTCCTTCTGGGCGCCCGCCGATCGTTGCAGATAGCGGCCATCTACGCCCCGGATGTGATCTACCTCAAGGAACGGAGCCCCTCCTGCGCCCTCAGGGAAGGCCCGGGGGCTCCCGGGGTTGCAGCCGCAGCGTTGCTGCGGGCCGGATGGAGCCTCAGGGCCTGCGACGATGGATAGAGGCTTCGACCGGAAGCTGTGGGACGGGTACGCCCCCTTCTTCGCGCACGAGGAGGACCACGTCTACCCGCGGGACCGGGCGGAGGAATCGTTCTGGGCCAATCTGCGGATGCAGCGGTCCGGGCCCTGTCTGGAGCTGGGTGCGGGCCACGGCAGGCTGATTCCCGTTCTCGCCCGGGCGGGGCCCCTCTTCGGCCTGGAACCATCCCCCGAGATGCTGCGGATGTGGCCGCAGAAGGCCCGGAACATGGTTCCGGCGGTGCGGGCCCTGGCCGAGGCGACTCCCTTTGGCACGGGGTCGTTCGACCTGGTGGTCTTCCCCTACAACGGCTATCACTGCATACTGGACGCGGAGTCCAGACTGGATGTCCTCCGCGAGTCGGCGCGCATGCTTTCCGAAGAGGGGCTGTACTGCATGGAAGTCAGTCCCTTTCTGGCCGCCAGGCCGGAGGAGGCCGCTGTGGTCCGCTACGACAGAACGGCATCCGGAGGAGCCCGCCTGGTGGAGGATGTCATCCAGGATCTGGAGAGGGACCAGGTGGTTTTCAGAATGGAATACGAGTGGGCCGACGGGCGCGGCAGTCGGCTGGTCCTCAGGCTGGCCCGGCTCAGCGGTGGCCGGGTTCTGGAGGAGCTGGCGGAGGCCGGCATGGAGACCCTGGAGATGTGGGGCGACTACGACCGCTCGCCCTGGGAGCAGAATTCACCCCGTATGCTGCTTCTGGCGCGCGGGGAAGTCGACCCGTGAACGGATCTGACGAACTGTTCATCGAACGCCGAAAGGTGGAGCCCGGATGTCATCCCTTAATGCCTTGATCGCTCTGGCCGTTCTGTCCCTTTTCCCGGGCACGCTTACCGACCCCAGAACTCCGGCGCTTTCCCCCGATGGAGAGAGCATCTACTTCGCCTGGAGGGGGGATATCTGGATAACCGATGCCGACGGGCCGATCCGCTGCCTGACCCCCGGCCGCGGCTCCGACATGATCCCCACTCCCTCTCCGAATGGCGATTACCTGGCCTTCACCAGCCTCCGCTCCGGCGGCGGCGACGTATACGTCATGCCCGCGCAGGGAGGAGAGGCCCTCAGGCTGACGTGGCACGGGGAGATGGACCGCGTCCTGGCCTGGACCCCGGGGTCGGACAGCGTGCTCTTCTCATCCTCCCGCGAGGCGGGCGACGGCTGGGTCTACCGGGTGTCGCTGGAGGGCGGCACTCCCGAGCTGGCCTATCCGGTACCGGCACAGAGCCTGTGCTTTCATCTGGGCAGGCCCGTGGTCAGCATGGGTGTAACCAGCTGGTGGCGTGCCGGCTACAGCGGCTCAGGCTCCAGCGACATCTGGAGGCTTGCGGAATCCGGGCAATGGAGCAGGCTGGTGGGAGGGCCCACGGACCAGCGCTGGCCCATGTCCCATCCGGACGGAGGGCTCATCTTCGCCGAGGACGACGGAGCCGGGACAATGAACCTGTGGAAACTGCAGCCGGACGGAAGCCGCAGCAGGCTGACCTCTGTGGAGGGTGACCGCATTACCTTCCCCCGCATCAGCGCCGAGGGCTCCGCCATCGCCTTCGAGAGCGGCGGCGGGCTCTGGCTTATGCTGGACGGGGACCAGCCGAGGCGGCTGGACCTGGTGGCCAGCGTCGATGTGCCATTTCCCCTTCAGGTCTACCAGGTCAGCGGAGGCAGCACCGACGAGTACCACATATCGCCGGACGGAACCGCCATGGCCATGGTAACCGACGGCGAGGCCTTCGCCTGCCGCTTGGAGGACATGTCACCCGAGGACGAGGAGCGGCTCACCGAAACGCCGGAGATCGAGGCATCGCCCCGTTTCTCGCCCGGGGGCCACCGGCTCCTGCTCACCCGGGAGAGCGGAGGACAGGTCCGGGCCGTAATTGCGGTCCCCGAAGACGGGGATAGCCTTTTCGCGCCGGGAGAAGTCATGGAGAGGGTTGTCGACGGCACGGCGCCGGTTGTGGAGAGGCCCCGCTGGTCTCCCGACGGCAGCGGCTTCTCCTACACCGACGGAGAGGGATACCTCCGTGTCCACGACCTGCAGACCGGAAGGGACTGGCGCGTCTGCGACCGTATGGACGTGCTGCATCACTCCTGGTCCCCCGACGGCCGCTGGCTGGCCTTCAGCGTCACCGTGCTGGCCCACCGGGAGGAGATCTACGTGGTTCCCGCCGCCGGCGGAGAGCCGGTGAACGTCAGCCTTCACCCCAACGACGACTTCCAGCCCGTCTGGACCCCGGAGGGCCGCAGGCTGGTCTGGGCCAGCCGGACCGACGACGGCCGCTACTCCATTCATCAGGCCTGGCTGCGGAGGCAGGACTGGTACGCCGACGGTGAGACCCGCGAGGAGCTGCTGGAAGATACGGTGGAAACGGTGGAAATCGAGCTCGAGGGGATTCACCGGAGAACCGAGCCCCTCTGCGACGTGATGGGCTACTACGACTACTGGGCGCTGTCCCCGGACGGCAGGGAGATGGTTTTCCCCGCCTACGACCTGGAGGGTCGGCAGGACCTCTGGAAGATATCCTGGGACGGGGAGGGGCCCACGCGGCTGACCTCGTCGGACTCCCGGCCTTCTCAGATCCAGGTTGTGGGCGACAGGGCCGTCTTTCTCTCCCACGGCACCTTCCTGCGGTCGGTGCCTCTGGCCGGCGGCTCCTCGTCGGGAATGCACTGGTCGGTGGACTACGACTACCACATTCCCACCCGGCAGCTGATGAAGTTCGACCAGGCATGGAGGCTTCTGCGCGACAACTTCTACGACCCCGCCATGCACGGCGTGGACTGGGACTCCATGCGGCAGGAGTATCGGCACAGGGCCGGGTCCTGCGTCCTGAACAACGAGTTCAACGACGTCCTCAGGCGCATGCTGGGGGAGCTCTCCGCCTCCCATCTGGGAATATGGGGACCGGATTACGAGGGGTCCTGGCCGTACACCGGAGAGATCGGCGTTATTGCCGACTACGGGAGCTTCGAAGGTCCGGGCATAAGGGTGGACAGCGTGATTCCCGGCTCCCCGGCCTCCCTGTCGGGCTCTGAGGTCTTGGCCGGCGACGTGATCCTCACTATCGGGGGACAGCAGGTGGGTCCCGGCGGCAACCTCTACCGTCCCCTTACGGGAAGGCGCTACGACGACGTGGAGGTGGAGGTGCTCCGCGACGGGCGGCGGGTGGTCCTGGAGCTGGAGGCCACCGGAAGCTGGGAGATGCGCGATCTCCTGTACGAGGAGTGGGTGAGGCTGAACACGGCCCGGGTGCACCGCATGACGGACGACCGGGTGGGCTACCTGCACGTGAGGTCCATGAACGAGGAGAGCTTCCAGCGTTTCCGTCGCGACCTCTTCGCCGAGGGTGAGGGCCGGGAGGCCATGATAGTCGACGTCCGTGGCAACGGCGGTGGCATGACGCACGACTTTCTTCTGAGGCACCTGATGAGGCCCGACTACGCCTACTCCACCGACCGCTCGGGCAGGGTCACCCGCGAGCCCCTGGACGTCTGGAGACAGCCGCTGGTGCTGCTGATCGACGAGACCTGCTTCTCCGACGCCGAGATCTTTCCGGCGGGATGGAAGGCGCTGGACCTGGGCCCGGTGGTGGGCAACACCACCTTCGGCGGTGTGATAGGCACCACGAACGTCCGGCTGTTCGACGGGACCACGTTCCGTCTTCCGTCCTCGGGTTGGTACACGCTGGAGGGGGTCAACCTGGAGAACACGGGAGTGGAACCCGACATTCGCGTGCTGAACCCGCCGGGCTCGAAGGCCCGCGGCGAGGACCGGCAGCTGGAAGTGGCGGCGGAGACTGCCCTGGACCTTCTGGAATGATCCCTACTTTTTGCGTTGGTTATTTCCGGGCCTTATGATTCGGTCCATGGTCGAAAGAGAACCTCCAATCCGGAGCACTCAGGAAAGGTGATGGGATGAAGCGCACTGTAGTGACCATGCCGGGAGACGGCGTAGGCAAGACCGTCCTCGACGAGGCCCTGAAGGTACTGGGATCCGCGGGATTCGAGGCGGAGTACGTGCACGCCGACATCGGCTGGGAGTTCTGGAAGAAGGAGGGCAACCCCCTCCCCCAGAGGACGCTGGACCTCATAGAGAAGCACAAGGTCGCCCTCTTCGGCGCCATAACCTCCAAGCCGAAGGACATGGCGGCGGAGGAGCTGGCCCCCGAGCTGCGGGAAGAGGGTCTGGTCTACTACAGCCCAATAGTCGGTCTGCGGCAGCACTTCGACCTCAACGTCTGCATGCGACCCTGCCGGGCCTTCAAGGGCAACCCGCTGAACTTCATAAGGCGTACCGCAGACGGAGGCGTGGAGGAGCCCCCCATCGACGTGGTGGTCTTTCGCCAGAACACCGAGGGTCTCTACGGGGGCGTGGAGTGGACCAATCCCCCCGACCAGGTCTACGAGGCACTGAAGACCCATCCCAAGTTCGTGAAGTTCGAGACCTGTCCACGCGAGGATCTGGCTGTATCCACCAGGATCTACACCCGGGAAGCCTGCCGGAAGATACTGAGGGCCGGCTTCGAGCACGCGAAGGAGTTCGGTTACAGGAGCGTGACCATCTGCGAGAAGCCCAACGTCATCCGCGAGACCAGCGGCATGATGCGCGAGGAGGGCCGGAAGATGGTGGAGGAGTACCCCGGCATCGACCTCTGGGAGACCAACATCGACGCGCAGATGATGTGGATGACCAAGAACCCCGAGGACTACGGAGTGATCGTCTCGGGCAACATGTTCGGCGACATCGTCTCCGACGGCTTCGCCGGCATGGTGGGCGGCCTGGGCTTCGCCAACAGCGCCAACATCGGCGACGACGTGGCGGTGTTCGAGCCCACCCACGGCTCCGCCCCCAAGTACGAATCCTACGAGGTCTCCATAGTCAACCCCCTGGCCATGATCCTCTCCTCCTGCATGATGCTGGACCGGGTGGGGGAGACCGAGATGGCGGCCAGGATACGCAGGGCCATCGAGCTGGTGATCTCCGAGGGCAAGGTAAGAACCTACGACATGCTCAAGATGAAGGGCGCACCGGACGTGGTGGAGAAGGGGGCCGCCAGCACCTCTCAGATGGGCGACGCGGTCTGTGCCGCCATGGAAAGGGTGTAGCCCGCCATGCGCCAGCGCATAGAAGAGCTGTTCGAACCGCTGCTCAGTGAGATCACGGACCCCGAGCTTCGGGACACGGTGGTGGAGGCCTGGGTCCTGGCAGCGGAGCGAGGCGGCTGGAAACCCGAAGACCTCACCGGAATACCGTTCACCCTTCTCACCGATACCCACGGAATCGATCTGATCCAGCACACTATGGCGATAACGCGCGGCGCCATGGGCCTGGCGAAGGCCATCACCGACAGCTGCGACCCGCCCTACGACATCGACATGGACCTCCTGGTGGCCGGTGGCCTGCTGCACGACGTGGGCAAGCTGCTGGAGATCGAGAGCGTGGACGGGGAGTACCGCAAGAGCCACTGGGGCCGTTGTGCGCGGCACCCGATATCCGGCGCCATACTGGCCTCGGAGCTGGATCTGCCCCTGGAGGTCGTCAACATGATAGCCTGCCACTCCCGGGAGGGGGACGGCAGGCCTCAGCGGGTCGAGACCGTGCTGGTCCACCAGGCCGACTTCGCCAACTTCAACCCGATGGTGATGCTGTCGAAGGGCCTGCTGATACAGGGCTGAGCAATATGCCCTGAACGGGACGTGGGATTTGGCCGGTACCTGGTGCCGGCCAAATCCATATACTGCAAATAAATACATTCCATACGACAATGCACGGTAATGTGTTGTCGGGCATTGACTCGATTTTCGGGGAACGGTATATCGTTCCAAAGCATTCCTCCTGTGTACAGACCTCTAAGCGATGTGTCCCACAGCTGTGAGAGGAGCGGGCAGAGATGTACCGTATTCTATTTGTGATACTCGCGGTGGCGGCGATAGCCGGCGCCGACGTCGTTTACAGGGCCCCGGAGCCTGTAGAGGCTGCAACCTTCCTGGGCTCCGACGGTGAGGGGGACCTGGTTCGCTTCGACCTCCAGGCCCTCACCGCCGAGCAGGGTTTCGTAGAGGGCTACGGAAGCTGTGAGGTCCTCCGTGTTCCCGCCGCCGGCTTCCTGGCCCGGATAGGTGGTCCGGACCTTCCCGCCGTCCGCAGGATGGTCCAGGTGCCCGACTTCGGTGAGATCGACATAGAGGTGGTCTCCATGGAAACCTCGCCGCTGGGACTCTACGACGTGGCTCCATACCAGCCTTCCCCCACCAGAAGCGGCGGTGCGCATCCATACAAGGTGGACGATGAGATCTACTCCACGCCGGAGATGTACCCCCGCAGCGCGGTGGAGCTGGAGTCGGTCCGAATCCTTCGCGACATCAGGGTTGCCTGGCTGCGTTACAGCCCGGTGCAGATAGACCCCACCACCGGCCAGGCCCGGCTGGTGACCAGCGTCACCGTCCGCGTTCTGAACCGGGGCGGTCAGGGCGAGAACGAGCTGGTGCGGGCAGCACAGGGAATCACCCGCAGCTACGAGCGCTACTACGAGGAGGTCCTGGGCTACCAGGGCGGCTCCGACTACCTCGACGGCTCCTACCTGGTAATCGCCCCCGAGGGCGCCCTGGGCTACGCCGAGGAGCTTATCAACTGGAAGCGCCAGAAAGGCTACCCGGTGGAGATAGGCCTCTACCCCGACGACACGGGCAGCAGCACCGATGACATCGACGACTACGTCGAGAACGCCTACAACACCTGGGAGGTGCCGCCGGAGTACCTGCTGATAGTGGGAGACCACGACATAGTGCCCACCCCCAGCTACAGCGGCCATGCCGCCGACAACCTCTACGCCGTCATCGGCTCCGGCAGCGTGCCCTCGATCCATCTGGGCCGGATCACCGGTGCTGACACCGACGACCTTCCCTACATCAGCTGGAAGATCACCCAGTACGAGTCCGCGCCCTACGAGCCCGTCGGAAGCTGGTACGAGCACGCCATCAGCATCGGCTCCACCGACTTCAACGACCCTGAGCACTCCTGGGAGTACGCCCAGATCTTCATGGGTGCCGGCATGACGGTGGACTACTTCTGCGACGAGGGCGGCACGCCGCCCACCACCTCCAACGTCTTCAACTCAATCGAGGAGGGCAAGTCGCTCATCAGCTTCATCGGTCATGGAGGCATGACCTACTGGGCGAGTCCTCCCTGCGGCGACATAAGCGACATCCAGGGCCTCACCAACGGCCAGATGCTGCCATGGATCAACTCCATCGCCTGCTACAACGGCCAGTTCGATGGCGGATACTGCTTCGCCGAGGCCTGGCTCGGCGAGGGGACCGAGGCCGATGAGAAGGGCGCCGTGGGCATCATGGCGGCCACCACCGCCAGCCCGGTGGGCCAGACCGACTCGCTGGCCGAGTACACCTTCCGCGGCTACTTCGAGGAGGACATCTGGCACATGGGCCCGGCGGTGGACTACGGCAAGATGAAGGTGGAGGAGTTCTACGGCGGCAGCGGTGATGACAACAACAACATGCACCAGATCTTCGGCTGCCCCGAGACCGACATCTTCACAGACACCTCGCCGCTCACCATGCTGGACGCCATCCATGACAGCGAGATAGGCGTGGGGACCTTCCAGGTGACCGTGGAGGCCGACGGCTCTCCGGTTGAGAACGCACTGGTGGGAGCGGTGCAGGACACCGTGCTTCTGGACGGCGCCTACACCGACGCTTCGGGCATTGCAAGCCTGCAGATCGACGACATACCCGGCACCGGCGAGGTTACCATCACCGCCACCTACCACAACCACCATCCCTCCATCACCACGGCGGACCCCACGCAGGGAGTCGGCGATGCGGCAACCGGTCCGCTGGGCGTGCTTCGGCTGCGGCCGGCGGCACCCAACCCCTTCGCCGCGCAGACGGCAATAGGTTTCAGCGTACCCTCCGCGGGCCGGGTAAGCCTGCAGGTGTACGACATGAGCGGCCGGCTGGTCAGCACCGTCCACGACGGTGAGATGGCCGCCGGTGCCCACCAGATGGTCTGGGACGGCACCAACGGCGCGGGTGAGGCTGTCTCCGACGGCGTCTACCTATACAGGCTGCAGACTCCGCAGGGCACCAGGGTGCGCTCCTGCGTGGTGATGCGCTAGTCACAGCAACGCAAGCACAGAGGGCGGGGCCTCGCGGTCCCGCCCTCTTCTTGACGCCCCGATCCTCCAACCCTTAGATTCGTGCGAGCTTTCGGCCGAAGGCCGCTTTCGGTCCACCGGCCGAAGCCACGGTGCTCGTCAGCATGCGGCGACTGAATCAAGCTGTATAGTCGTCGCGCCTGGACCAGGCAGAGAAAGGAAACGATGTGAGCAGATACAGCGGACCGAGAATCAAGAAGATACGTTCCCTGGGCGTGGACCTGCCTGGGCTTACCCGGAAGACCCCCGGCAAGAGGACCAACTCGCCGGGTGAGCAGGGGGCGATGCGCCGCAGGCGGCGCTTCTCCACCTTCAGGCTGCAGCTGCAGGAGAAGCAGAAGATCCGCTACAACTACGGCCTCTCCGAGAAGAACCTCCGTGCCTACTACAAGAAGGCCACCCGAATGAAGGGCGAGACCGGCAAGAACATGCTCCGGCTCATCGAGAGCAGGCTGGACAACGTGGTGGCCAGGGCCGGCTTCCTGCCCACCATTCCCGCCGCCCGCCAGATGGTGACCCACGGCCACTTCCAGGTGAACGGCCGCCGGGTGAACATACCCTCCTACAGCGTGAAGGTCGGCGACGTAATCACGCTGAAGGAGAAGAGCCGCGACCTCAAGGCGATCAAGGAGAACATTGCCTCCGGAAGCGGCATAGGTGTGCCCGACTTCCTGGACGTGGCCCCCAAGGCCCGCAAGATCACCATGAAGTCGCTGCCCGCCCGCGACGACGTCCCCATCGAGGTGGACGAGCGCATGGTGGTCGAGTTCTACTCCAAGTAGAGCAGTGCCTGACGTTAACTAGTTAACTAGTTTCGGGAGGTCGTTCTTCGACGGCCTCCCGTTTCCCATCCGGCAAGAGCCTACGAAGAACGCTGCTCCGCAATACAAGCTTCTTGCCCTTGACAAGAGCCTTGCTCGCACCCGCACGCGATATGCCCAGATTCCTGGCAACAGCGGCTGAGCTCATACCGTTCTGAACCATCAGGAATGTCAGGGCGGCTCTGGCATTCGCCAGCTTATCAGGTGTCCTGCCTTTGGAATGGCCTCTTTCGAAAGAGACATCAAAGAATTTCCCGACGGCCTGCTGTGTGATGGCGTACAGCTCATCCATGGGAGGCTTGTCGGTTTCACTGTCGGCCGACGCATCTTCGGAGTCTCTATATGCGAACTCCATGAGGAAACCGGTTTCGTCCGTCTGCATACCACCCTGGGTGCTTGCCCGGAGGATTTGCGTCCGGTAGTTGGCCAGCTGCATGTCCGGATTTGCCCCGAAGTAGCTGAGAAGCCCGGCCAGATCGTGCCAGGCGTGGGCGTTGCCGCTCATCACCGACCTGTGTCCAGACCAGGGATACAGCTCCAGCTCTTCGATTCTCTCTACTAAGCCCGATCTAAGAGGATTGAGATGTATGTACGTTACCAGCCTGTACAGGTAAGACTCGCTCTCCACCAGCTTGGCGCGATGGCGTCCCTGGAAGAGATGGCCCTGGCGGTCGTACTTGTTGTTGAAACTGATCGAATACCCGGTGAGAAGCCGTTGCATGAAATGGGTGAGGGTAACCGATCCTGTCCTGTAAAGCATATGGAAGTGGTTGGGCATCAGTGCCCATGCCAGGATTCGGCTGCTGGTGCAGTTGAGTATGTCGCCTACTCGGTGAAGGAAATTCCGCCTGTCACCGTCTGAGTGGGAAATGGGTCTCCCATTTACGCCTCTGCCGATGACATGATGCAGAGCTCCATCGTAGTCTATTCTGGCTGGACGTCCCATACAGACAGAGTGTACTTGAGAAGCTGAGGAACCGCCAGGGGTACGACAGGGAGGGCCCGGGATCCCGGGCCCTCCCAAACTAGTTAACTAGTTAACGTCAGGCACCGCTCAGGTTGTCGGCGAGGATGCGGGCGTAGTCGCCGGTGGGGAAGGCGGAGTGCAGCGCCTTTGCGGTGAGCTCCAGGCTCTCCTCCAGCGGAAGCGTGTACCGCATGGTGGTGAACTTCCGGCGGTACTCGGTGACCTGGTCGCCGACGTCCTCGCCGTCACGGATGCAGCGGGCCATCAGCTCGGCCACCGGGCCGAAGTCCTCCTCGTCCATGCCGAAGCGGGTCATCTCCGAGACACCGGTGCGGATGCCGCTGGAGTAGCGGAAGCTGGTGTCGTCGGGAAGGCCCTGGTAGTTAACCACGATGTTGCTTTCCTCCAGGCGGCGGGCGATATCGGCGCCGTCGCCGTGGTCGGAGACCCGCAGGACCACCTGGTGGGTCTTCGTGTAACCGTCCTCGGGGTCGCCCTCCACCTTCAGGCCGTTGTCGGCGCAGTGCTTTGCGAAGGCCCGGGCGTTCCTAAGCACCTGGCTCTGATACTCCTCCTTGTAGGCGTTCATCTCCAGGGTGGCCACCAGCAGGCCGGTCAGGGTGGCCAGGTGGTGGTTGCTGGTGCTGCCGGGGAAGGCGCGGCTCTTGATGTCCAGCCACAACTTACGCAGCGGGGTCTTCTTGGGCATGTTGGCCACGATGACGCCGCGCTGGGGGCCGAAGTAGGTCTTGTGGGTGGAGCCGGTGACGATGTCTGCGCCCTCCTCCAGGGGGGCCTGGAAGGCTCCGTAGATGCCCAGGACGTGGGCCATGTCGTACATGATAACGGGCTTTGGGTCCCAGTCCCTGACGTGCTCGGCCAGCTCGCGTACCGGCTCGGGGTAGAGGAACATGCTCTTGCCGAAGACCACCAGTTCGGGCTTATGCTGGTCCATCAGCTCCAGCATCCTGGGGACGTTTATCCTGTAGGGGTTGTCCTCCCGGACGGGGAAGTTGACCACGTTCTCCTTGCCGGTCTCGGGGTTGATGTCCACGTAGTTGAACAGCGCGCCCATGGGTTGGCTGGAGAGGTGGCCGCCCATAACCAGGTCGTTGTTCATCACGGCGTGGAGGCGGCGGAAGGTGCCCTTGTCGGTGGAGCGGTTTCGGAACTTGGTCACCGCCTTGAAGGCCACCTCGTTGGCCATCTGGCCGCTGACGGCGCGGAGCTCGGCGGTCTGGCAGCCGAAGTACTCCTTCATCGCGTCCTTGGCCTCCTCCTCGATGCGCTTGATGAAGTCTATGCCTTGGTAGAAGTAGATCTCATTGCCCTTCATTGTGCGGTGCTCGGCGTATCGGCCGGCGGGGTCGCATACCTCGCACGCCTTTACCAGGGGGCTGGGGGTGTTCTCGGAGGGGATGAGGTTTATGCAGCGCCTCTGGCGCCACAGGTTGTTCTCCTCTATCCTGCCGAAAAGCTCTCTCATCCTCTTCGAAAGCTCTGCCA
The DNA here is from genome assembly GCA_964553045.1 of uncultured bacterium. Classification (GTDB taxonomy): domain Bacteria; phylum Fermentibacterota; class Fermentibacteria; order Fermentibacterales; family JCC-6; genus JAWLEP01. The sequence continues at coordinate 49,345 of CAZKJG010000021.1, forward strand.
ACTGACGCTCCTTTCCGCCTTGCCGGTGCTAGATGGTCTCCAGGGAGCCCCGGATCAGGTCCGGCGTCAGGACCATGACGCAGGCGCCCTTGTGGGTGCTGAGGTCTCCCGTGATCTCCTCGATTGCTCCGAGTATGTCGTCTATGCTGCTCTCCGGCACCAGGGCCATTACGGTCTTGGTCTCCGGCCTGGAGCTTCCCAGGACGTCCATGAAGCCGGCGAAGAGAGGCACCGTGGACAGAGTCTCGCCCATCAGGCTTCCCTCGTGGGTGACGGCTCCCGGAATGTCCAGCTCCAGGAAGAGCTCCATCACATCTCTATAGCTCTTTTCCTCCTGCAGGACAACCATCATCAGCTTCCTGCAGGCCTCGGCGTCGATCTTGCATGCCGCGGAGATGGACGCGTGGTACAGGAAGGCCTCCCGCAGGGCGTAGCGGCTGGCGCTGCGGACGATCTCGTAGCGAACGCGGGAGATGGAGAGGATCCTGGCCGCGGCGGCCAGCAGCCGCAGATGGGTGTCGGGGTCCGATTCAGGGCCGGCGATGCCGCAGACGATGTGAACGCTGCGGTTGTCCATGGCCTTGAAGGGCACACCCTTGGGTGAGATGGCCAGCGCCATGGCAAAGTTGTCCATGCCCTCCACCTTGCAGTGGGGAACTGCTATGCCGTCGCCGAACCCGGTTGAGCCCAGCCTCTCCCGGGCCAGCAGCCCCTCGGCTATACCGTCCTCCAGGTCGCCGTCCACTCGGGGAGAGGCCGCAATAAGGCGGGCTATGGTCCTGACCGCCTCCTCCTTGCTGGAGGCGGTGAAGTCCTTCTTGCAGCTCTCGACAGCCAGGAATTCGGATATCTCCAATTGCACCGCCTCCTAAAGGGTTGCCCCGCGAACCACTGCGAACTTGGATACGGGCGGTCCTGCCAGCTCGTTTATGAATACCGAGAAGAGAACGATGCTGACCATGGTGTGCGACAGCGCCTGCAGGGCGGGGTCGGTGCTCTGAAAGAACGGCACCGCCTGCAGGAAGAGAACAAGTCCGATGGCCACCCCGGCCTGGGGAAGCATGGCGAATCCCAGATATCTGCGGACCAGACGGTCGGAGCCGGCGATGGCCGCCCCCATGAAGACACCTCCGTACTTGCCGGCGGCCCGGGAGATTACGAAGGCCACTCCCAGAAGGAGAACCCCGGCCTCGGTGAACACCCCCAGGGTGAGCTCGGTGCCGGCTATGGCGAAGAAGGCCGCGTAGAGCGGCGGTGAAAGGCCCTCCAGCGTGGAGAGAACCCGGTGGCTCTTTCGGGAGATGTTCGCCATCACCATCCCCGCCGTCATGCTGGACAGCAGCGGCGAGAGCCCCAGCTGGTTGGACATGGCCGAAAGCAGGCATACTATTCCCAGGGAAACGATGAATATCTCGTTGTCGCGGTTAACTTTGCGGGTAAGCAGGTGCATCAGCCACCCGGCCGCCGCTCCCAGCCCCAGGGAGAAGGCTATCTCCCCCAGGCCGTGCAGAAGCGCCTGGCCGAGATGGGCCTCGGTGCCGCCCAGGGAGCTGCCGGCGATGGCGAAGACGGCACTGAACAGCAGGACGCAGCCGGCGTCGTCCAGGGCCACCACGCCGTAGAGGTGGTCGACGAAGGAACCCCTGGCCTTCAGGTCGCGGACCACGGCCACGGTGGCAGCAGGAGCGGTGGCCGACGCGATGGCCCCCATTATGGCGGCTGCCGCCGGCTGCATTCCCAGCGCCGACAGGGCCAGAGTCACCGCGGTGAAGGTTGCTCCGATCTGCACCAGTGTGATCAGGACAACGGGCTTGCCCACCTTGCGGATCTTTCGGAAGTTGAACTCGCTGCCGATCACCAGTGCGATGATGGCCAGGGCTATCTCCGTCACTGAGGACAGGGCCGGCTGATGCTCTGCGTGGACCATGCCCAGACCCTCCGGACCCAGCATCAGGCCCGCCAGGATGAAGCCCGTTATCGCCGGTATGCCCACCTTCTCCGAGAGCATGCCCAGTAAGTAGCTGCCGGTGAGCAGTATGCCCAGCCCGAAGACGATGTGGGCGTTGAACATGTCCCGCAGACCGACCAGAAACTGGATAATATCCGCCAAGGAAATTCCCTTCCGAGTTGACGGAGAATATGGCGAGGCCACCTGCGCGGTCAAGGATGCGAAAGTCGGGAACGGCCTATATATTACATGGCTCCACGGGCCCTTTCCACGGGTTCGGACAGGACACGGCAAGAGCGCGAATGGAGGAAAGATGACTGTAGAGGAGATCGCTGCCGGTCTGGGGGATGCCAGGGAGCGCCTGGCGCAGCTGAAGGAGCGTCTTTGACCATCCCAACATGGTGAAGAAGTTGGCGGGCGTGGAGGGCGAGATGGGAGACCCCTCGTTCTGGAACGATCATGAGTCGGCCATGCACACCGTGCGGGAGATGAAAAAGCTGCAGGCCTGGACCAAGCCGGTAGCCGAGCTGGAGGCCAGCCTGGGTGACGTGGAGGCCGCCCTGGAGCTGATGAGCGAGGAGTCCGACGAGGAGCTGGTGGAGGACAGCCGCCAGGCTCTGACGCAGATTTCGGAGCGACTGGACCGGCTGGAGTTCCGCCAGATGCTCTCCGGCCCCCAAGATGAAAACGACGCCATACTAACCATCAGACCCGGCGCAGGGGGCATCGACAGCCAGGACTGGGCGGAGATGCTGCTGAAGATGTACAGCAACTGGGCGGAGAAGCAGGGCTACGAGCTGGAGATGCTGAGCTGCCACGAGGGTGACGAGGCCGGAATCCGTGAGGCCGTTCTCTCGGTGAAGGGGCCATTCGCCTACGGCTACCTCAGCGCCGAGAACGGCATTCACAGGCTGGTTCGCAAGTCGCCCTTCGACCAGAACCACAGGCGGCACACCAGCTTCGCATCGGTCTTCGCGCTGCCCGAGCTCGACGAGTCCATCGAGGTGGAGGTTCGGGACGAGGACATCCGCGTGGACACCTACCGGGCCAGCGGCGCCGGAGGCCAGCATGTGAACAAGACGTCATCGGCTGTGAGGATCACCCACGAGCCCACGGGCATAGTGGTCACCTGCCAGAACCAGCGGTCTCAGCACCGAAACCGGGAGATGGCCATGAAGATCCTGAAGGCCCGTCTGTACGAGCTGGAGGAGGAGAAGCGCCGAAAGGAGCGCGAGAAGCTCGAGGAGGGAAAGAAGGACGTCTCCTGGGGCAACCAGATCCGTTCCTACGTGCTCCATCCCTACCAGATGGTGAAGGACCACAGGACGAACACCGAGACCTCCAACGTGGACGCGGTTCTGGCCGGTGACATACAGGAGCTGATAGAGGCCTACCTGAGGATGGCGGGCTGAATGATACGAGAGCGGGGAGCGGGGTCATGAGCGTCAGAGAAGAGCAGGTGGAGAACAGAGCGCAGAAACTGCGGGAGCTTCGGAAGATGGGTGTGGATCCCTACCCCGCCCGCCCGCCCAGCCCC
>CAZKJG010000022.1:0-13571 GCA_964553045.1 uncultured bacterium
CCTTCCCGAGGGAGTACGACAGCATGGTGAGCCGTACCATCGACAACGTCCGTGGCTTCCTCACCGGCAAGTACGACATGGAGTACATCGGCTGGTCCCCCTACCGAAAGCTCAACTACTTCGAGTCCGACAGCGCCTACATGGTCACCTACGACAACATCACCACCACGGCGCTGATGAAGCGCGAGGAGCCGTTCAGACCGGCGGATCTGTTCCGATATCCCGACTCCTCCGGCAGCACGCTGATTATCGGGGCCGGATGCGGCGGGCAGATCCCGTTTTTGAACGACTTGTCCGACAGCATCACCGCCGTTGAGCTCGATCCCATGGTCGTGGGATTCTGCCGGTCGATGGCCGGCCCGGACCATTTCCTCAACTCCCCGAAGGTGACGTACCTGGCCCAGGAGGGGCTGGCATACCTGAAGAGCCATCCCGGACCCTACTCGTACATCCTGTTTCCCCTGACGGACACCTTCATCACCTCCGCCGCCCAGAGCCTGGTCAAGGCCGAGAACTACCTCTACACCACAGAGGGCCTGGAAACTGCGATCTCAAGCCTCTCCGAGGACGGCTGCCTTGTGATAGCCCTGGCCTCGGCCATGAACCAGTACGGCAGCGATGTCCTGAACGAGTCGTACCCGACGGTTGCCGTCCATCTCTTCCGGAATCTTCAGGAGCTTGGAGCACCTCGGGAGAACTTCGCCATCGCTGCCGCCTCGGAGTATATGCGCGGCGGGATCTTTCTTGTATACGACAATGCCGGGCTGAACCGCAGGCGGTTTGACAGCCTTCTGGCGACCACCAACTATGCTGACCGGGTCCTGACAGATGACGAGGATTTCGTGAGATTCGCATCCGCAGTGGAGACCACTACGAACAACAGACCGTTCTTCTACATCGCCGGAAAGACCCCGCCGCCATTCCTGACCGTTACGGCCCTCTTCCTGGCCCTCTCCGCGATCGTACCGATATCCATTCTCTTCGCAAGGGCCAGACGGAAAGGGGCGCTTCAGAATATCGATAAGAGATTCATCACCACGGAGATGCTCTACGCCGTCAGTACCGGATTCGGCTTCATGGGTATAGGTACGCTGCTGATACAGAGGATCATCCCCATTTTCGGCGCCCCGTACCTCGCCGGTACAGTGGTGATCTCGGCTCTCCTGACGGGCGCAGGCGCAATCAGCTTCGTACTGGGTACGAAGGGGATAGGCTGGAAGGGCATGACCTACCTCTCGATAGCCGCGCTTCTGGTGATACTTGCCGCATCCTTCTTCGACTCCGATACCTTCTCAGCCCTTCCCCAGATGGCGCTGCTTCCCAGGGTGCTGATCGCATTCGGTCTGTTCCTTCCCGTAGGGCTTGTTCTCGGTGCGTTCTTCCCGAAGCTCCTGCAGTCCGCCTCCAGGAGAAGCGAGGCTCATGTGATTCTTGCCTATGGAACCGACGTTACCTTCTCGATAATAGGAATAGTGGTATCCCTGGTGGTCCCGGTAATGCTGGGCTACAGGTTCATGTTCCTGCTTGTCGGGCTGGCCTACCTGGCGGTGGCGGTTCTGATGCAGAGGCTGCGTAGACTGCAGTCCGATGCTCATGCGAAGGGGCTTCCCGGATAGAACGATGCCTGCGGCAGAGTTGATGTAACCGCGAACGGCAGCGCCCGGCCTTTTCCGGCCGGGCGCCTTGATTCAGACCCCCGTCAGTCCCTGCCGGTTGCCCTGATGATGCCGCCGAAGCTGTCGGCCTGCAGGCTGGCCCCACCCACCAGGGCCCCGTTCACATGGAGCCCGGCGAGGATCTCCCGGGCGTTGTGAGGCTTGACGCTGCCGCCGTAGACGATCCTGGTCTCGCGGGCGAAGGTCTCGCCGGCGATGTCGGCAATCCAGCCCCGTATCAGGCCGTGCATCCGGTTGGCCTCCTCGGGGGTGGCGGTCTCGCCGGTGCCTATGGCCCACACCGGCTCGTAGGCCACCACCAGGTTGCCCGGGCTCGCGCAGTCCAGGCCGTCCAGTGCCGACTCGATCTGTCGGCGCACCACCTCCTCGGTGCGGCCGTCCTCGCGCTCTTCCAGAAGCTCGCCCACGCACAGAACGCCCCGAAGGCCGGCCCGAAGGCCCGCCTCCAGCTTAAGGCGTACGGCCCCGTCGTCCTCGCCGATCACGTGCCGCCTCTCGCTGTGGCCGGCCAGGAACCAGCAGCAGCCGGCGTCGGCCAGCATGCCGGCGCTGATCTCGCCGGTGAAGGCCCCCTTGTCCTCGTGGTAGAGGTCCTGGCCTCCCAGGGTAACGCCGGCCCCCCAGGCCTTGGCCGCCATGGAGGGGATCAGCGTGAAGGGCGGGAAGATCACCACGTCCGCCGGCAGAGAGGTGGAGCCCCCCTGGGAGAGTCCCTCCAGGAAGGAGAGCGCACCCTCGGGAGTGCCGTTCATCTTCCAGTTGCCGCCCATGAAGTACCGCAGCGGCGGAACGCCTTCGCGCAGGGGCTTCAGTGCCGGCAGCTCCTGGCCCTGCAGAAGGGTCAGGGCAGCCCCGCCGCCGGTGGAGACGAAGCTCACCATGCCTGCGAAGCCGGCCTCGGCGATTGCCCTTGCGGAGTCTCCCCCGCCCACCAGCGTGGTGGCACCCTCGTCGGTGGCGCGGGCCATGGCCTCCGCGACCTTGCAGGTGGCCCGACCGAAGGGCTGTACCTCGAACATGCCCAGCGGCCCGATCCATATCACCGTGCCGCTTTCGGCTATGGCCTCGCAGAAGGCCTCCGCCGTGTCGGGGCCTACGTCGTAGCCGGCCATGTCCTCGGGAATGGAGCCGGCGGCCACGGTCTGTGCACCTTCCGGCTCCTCGGCGGAGGGTGCGGCCACGAAGTCACTGGGGAGCAACAGCTCGGTGCCCTCGGACTCGGCCAGCTCCATTATGCGCCCGGCGGTCTCCATTCGGTCCTCCTCCACCAGGCTCCTGCCTGTCTCCATACCTTTGGCCCGCAGGAAGGTGAAGGCCATGGCGCCGCCGATGAGCGCCCGGTCCACCCTGGGGATCAGGTGCTCCAGCACGGCAACCTTGTCGGAGACCTTGGCCCCGCCCATCACCAGGGTCAGCGGACGGTCGGGGTCCCCTGTAGCGCCTTCGAAGGCCTCCAGCTCCCGGCGGACCAGGAAGCCGATGTAGCCTCCGCCCATGGCCTCCGGGACTCCGCTCATGGAGGCGTGGGCCCGGTGGCAGGTGGCGAAGGCGTCGTTGACGTAGACGTCTGCCAGGCCGGCGAGCTTCGAGGCGAACTCGGCGTCCCCGGCCTTCTCCCCGGCGTGGAATCGGAGGTTCTCCAGCAGAAGGATGTCCCCCGGCCGCAGTCCCGCGGCCATGGTCCTCACCCTCTCGCCCACGCAGTCGGGGGCGAAGAGAACCCGGACGCCCAGCAGCACCTCGAGCCTCCGGGCCACCGGCTCCAGGCTCAGCTCCGGGTCCGGCTGCCCCTTGGGGCGGCCCAGGTGGCTGGCCAGGATGACGGAGGCCCCGCCCTGCATCAGGTGCAGCAGTGTGGGGACCAGGGCCGTCAGGCGGGTGTCATCGGCCACCCGGCCCTTCGCCAGGGGAACGTTGAGGTCGGCGCGCAGGAAGACCCTGCGGCCGGCCAGGTCGGCCTCCGGCAGAAACGGGTAGGTCACAGCCCCTCACCCGCCATGTAGGCCAGCATGTCCACCATGCGGGCCGCGTAGCCGTACTCGTTGTCGTACCAGGAGAGCACCTTCACTAGACCTCCGGGCATGGCCCGGGTCATCTCGGAGTCGAAGATGGAGCTGTGGGGGTTGCCCACCACGTCCACGGAGACCAGGGGCTCCGTGCTGTACTCCAGGATCCCCTTCATGGGGCCCTCCGCCGCCTCCTTCATGGCGGCGTTGACGTCCTCCACGGAGGCCTCGCTCTTCAGGCTGCAGACCAGGTCCACCAGGGAGCCGTCGGGGACGGGAATCCTCACCGCCATGCCGTCCAGTATGCCGTCCAGCTCGGGAATCACCAGGCCTACGGCCTTGGCCGCTCCCGTAGTTGTGGGGATCTGGCTCATGGCGGCGGCCCGCGCCCGCCTCATGTCCTTGTGGGGAAGGTCCAGGATCTTCTGGTCGTTGGTGTAGGCGTGGATGGTGGTCATGATGCCGGCGGCGATGCCGAAGGAGTCGTTCAGCACCTTGGCCACCGGCGCCAGGCAGTTGGTTGTGCAGCTGGCGGTGGAGACGATCCTGTGCTCATCGGGGTCGTAGTGGTCGTGGTTTACACCCCAGACAACGGTGAGGTCCGCGCCGCGGTCGCCCTTGGCCGGAGCGCTGAGAAGGACCCTGCCGGCCCCGGCATCCAGGTGCTGCGAGGCCTTCTCCCAGGTCCGGAAAAACCCGGTGGACTCGATCACCAGCTCAACGCCCATGTCCTTCCAGGGCAGCTTTTCGGGATCGGGCTGCGAGAGCACGCGGAAGCTGTCGCCGCCGGCGGCGATGGAGTCGCCCTCCACTCTCACGTCGCCGGGGAACTTCCCGTGCACGGAGTCGTACTTCAGCAGATGGGCCAGCGTCTTCGGGTCGGTAAGGTCGTTCACCGCCACGATGTCGATGTTGTCGCTGCTCAGAGAGTGCCTGTAGACCAGCCTGCCTATGCGGCCGAAGCCGTTGATCGCTACCTTTGCCGCCATTTTCTCTCCTTCCTCTGGCTATCCGAAGAAAAGCTTAGCTATGCCGTAGCGCGCCGTGGGAACGGTCTTGAGCTTGCCCACGGCCTCGGCCAAATCCACGGGGACAACCTCGCCGCCCTTGAGGCCCGCCATCATGCCCGCCATTCCCTCCTCGGCCATCTCCACGACCTTCACGCCGACCCTGGTGCCCAGGACCCGGTCGAAGGCCGAGGGGCTGCCGCCGCGCTGGAGGTGGCCCAGCACCACGTGCCGTGTGGAGAGGCCGGTGCGGTCGTTGATCTCGTTGGCCAGTACCTCGGCTATGCCGATGCCGGTGCCAAGCTGCACGTGGCCGTACTCGTCCTTCTCGGCGGAGTGGTATACGTGGCGCTGCAGCTTGGTGTCCATGGCGCCCTCGGCCACTGCCACTATGGCGTAGCGGCGGCCCTCCTCGTAGCGCCTCTTCAGCAGCTCGCAGACCTCGTCGGTGTCGAACTCCTCCTCGGGAATGAGGATCACATGGGCCCCGCCGGCCATTCCCCCGTGCAGCGTGATCCAGCCGGCGTGGCGGCCCATGACCTCCACCACGAAGACCCGCTCGTGGCTGCGGGCGGTTGTATGGAGCTTGTCCAGGGCCTCCATCACGTAGTTGATGGCGGTGTCGAAGCCGAAGGTGTAGTCGGTGGCGCTGAGGTCGTTGTCGATGGTCTTGGGGGCTCCTATGACCCGCAGGCCGTTCTCGGAGAGCTTCTTGGCCACGCCCAGGGTGTCCTCTCCCCCGGCGGCTATGAGGCAGTCCACGTCCTCCTTCTCCATGGTCTTCTTGATGCGCTCTATGCCGTTCTCCTCCTTGAACGGGTTGGTCCGGGAGGAGAGCAGCATGGTGCCGCCTTCCACGTGTATGTCCCTGACCCGCTCCAGGTCGAGGGTTATCCAGTCGTTCTCTATTGCGCCCTTCCATCCGCGCAGGAAGCCCTTGACCGTATGTCCGCCGGCCTGCGCCCGGACAACCACCGCTCTGATTACGGCGTTCAGTCCGGGAGCGTCGCCTCCTCCGGTCAGAATTCCCAGGTTCAATCCGTACCTCCTTGTCAGATTGGCCTTGAGCTCTTTTCTTCTGTCAGGTTTTGTGGTTCAATGCGCCATAGCGCAAAGTCCGGGGATCATTCCTCCAGGGCCGTCCTCCTGCACCGGTCCATCATCAGGACCTTCTTTGCGATGGAGGCGAAGTCCGGCAGGGCCAGCGACTGGCCGCCGTCGGACAGGGCCTTGTCGGGGTCGGGATGGACCTCCAGCATTATGCCGTCGGCGCCGGCGGCGACGCCCGCCAGGGCCAGGGGCTCCAGGAGGTCGCGGCGGCCGGCGGCGTGGCAGGGGTCCACCACCACCGGGTATCCGCCCATATCCCGCACCAGAGGAACAGAGGAGATGTCCAGCGTGGCCCGGGTCCAGGGTTCGAAGGTCCTGATCCCCCGCTCGCACAGGACCACCTGCTCGTTGCCCTCCTTGACTATGTACTCCGCCGCCATCAGCCACTCCTCCACCGTGGCCATGAACCCCCGCTTCAGAAGCACCGGAGCCCCCGCCCTGCCCAGCTCGGACAGCAGGGTGAAGTTGTGCATGTTCCGCGCCCCCACCTGCAGCATGTCCACCAGCTCCAGGGCGGCCTCTATCTGCTCCACCGCCATCACCTCGCTGACCACGGGAATGGAGTACTTCTCCGAGATGGTGTGCAGCAGGCGGTATCCCTCAACCCCCAGGCCCTGAAAGGAGTAGGGGGAGGTGCGGGGCTTGAAGGCGCCCCCGCGAAGAAGCCCGGCGCCGGCCTCCACGGCGGCTCCGGCAACGGCTTCCAGCATCTCGGCGTTCTCCACCGAGCAGGGGCCGGCGATCAGCACTACGCTGTCTCCGCCGAAGACCGCCTCGCCCACCCGGACCTGCCTTACAGCCACGTGCTACCTCTTCTCGAAGGCGCTGATGATGTAGCGGATTATCTCCCTCACAGAGCTGTCTGAGAGGGGTCCGGGATTGTGCCCCACCACGTTTTCCACCTGCTCCTCCACCCATGTGGGGTCGAACCCCAGGCCAAGGCTAGAGAGGATCTCGGCCCGGTGGTTGAGCAGGCGGACCAGCTCCACGTCGGTTCTGAGGAGCTCGCCGCGATAGTCAGGTTCTATCTCCCTCTTGCCTATGGCCTTGCGGTCGAGCTTGCCGTTGGGCGTCCGGGGCAGCCCCGGTACGAAGCTGAACACCTTGGGCACCTTGTGCTCGTCCACCCGGCCGCGGAGGAACCGCCTCATCTCCGCGGCTGTGAGCTCCCTGCCCGGCCGGGGAACGATGTAGGCCGCAGCGATCTCGCCCTTCACCGGATGGTGGGCGCCCACCACGCAGGCGTCGGCCACGTCCGGATGGCGGAGGATTGCCAGCTCCAGCTCCAGGGGGTAGAGCTTCAGGCCGGAGGCCTTGATCAGGCCGCCTCGCCGCCCCAGGAAGATCAGCCGTCCCATCTCCCGACGGAAGATGTCCCCGGTACGGTACCAGCCGTCTGTGTACACCTCGGCGGTGGATGCCCGGTCGCCCAGGTAGGAGCTCACCACGCCGTCGCCGCGGATGTACATCTCGCCCCGTCCGTCGTCTGTGATCTCGCCGCCGGACGGGTCCCGAAGCTGTATGGCGTAGCCCTCGACAACCTTGTCGAACCCGGTCTCTCCCGGATTTCCCACCAGGGCCACGCCGCTGGTCTCGGTGCTGCCCCAGACGGGGATTATGCTCACGCTGGTTCTTTGACCGAACCTCTCCACGAACTCCCTGGAGATGTGCATGCCGCCGGCCTCGGCCATTCGAACCGAAGAGAGGTCGACGTCGCTTCTGGCGCACAGGCGGGCCAGGCTCTCCAGCTGGGGAGGCAGGCCCATCAGGCAGGATACCTGCTCCTCCTTGATGATGGACAGGATCTCCCTGGGGTAGCGCATGTTGGTGAGGACCGTCTTGCCACCCAGATAGAGACCGCGCAGGAAGAGCTCGTGGGGGTGGCCGATGACGCCGAAGAGGGACATGTGAACGTCGGACTCCTCCAGTCCCATTGTGGAACACACTGCGGCGGTGTTGGCCAGCAGGTTCCCGTGGGTGGTGGCCGCCACCTTGGCCAGACCGGTGGATGCGGAGGTGACGTTCAGGTAGACCACCTGGTCGGTGTACGCCTCAGGAAGCCCCTCCGGGTCCTCGTTTCCCTCCATCAGCTCACTCATGGGGACTGTGAGTACCCCGGGAGTGTCCCAGGTGAGCGGGTCGAATCCCTCCTCCGCCAGCACGACCCTGTCCGGCCAGCGGGCGAACACCCTGTGGCGCTCCGCCTCCGGCCACTTGGAGTTCAGGGCCACGAAGCGGGCGCCCAGCATGGAGGCGGCCGTGAAGGAGACCGGCAGCATCAGGGTCTTGCCGCAGAGTACCCCTACGAGGTCTCCCTCCTTCACGCCCAGGTGCTGAAGAAGGGCCGCCAGGTGACAGGACTTGCGCCACCATCCCGCGTAGTCCAGACGTTGGGCATCGTCCACCAGGGCCACCCGGGAAGGGTGGCTCCTGGCCTGACTCTCAAGAAGCCCGTGTACCGTGAACGCCTGGGTCAACTATTCCTCGCTCAGGTTGTTGCCGCACTCGGGGCAGAACTTGGCCCCGGCCTCCACCTGCGCGCCGCACTCGGGGCAGGTGGCTCCGGCCAGGTTCTGTCCGCAGTTGGGGCAGAAGCTGGCTCCCCCCGGCACGGGATTGCCGCAGTTCGGGCAGGCCTTCTGCAGGGGCTTGCCGCACTCGGGGCAGAACTTGCCCTGCGGTACCTGCACGCCGCAGGAGGGGCAGGTAACGGCGGGGACGCTCCCTCCGCCTCCGCCCTGTCCGCCGGCCTGGCCCTGTCCGCCGCCGCTCATGGTCTGGCCCATCATGTTGGCCATGGTCATGCCCATGCCGAGCCCGGCCCCCATGCCGACGCCTGCGCCTGCGGCTCCACCTCCGGACTCGTTCTGGGCCGCATCGCCCATGGCGGTGGCGGTCTTGAACTTCATGTAGCTGTCCAGGTCGCCCATGGCGCCCATGGCGCTGCGCTCGTCGATGCGCTTCTGGACCTCCTCGGGGGGCGTTATGGCGTTGATGTAGAAGTCCACCAGCTGGATGCCGTACTTCTCGAAGTCATCGCCCAGGCGGGTCTTGGACAGGGTGGCTATCTCGTCGTAGTACTGCGGCAGGTCGAAGAGGGTCTCGATGGTCTCGCCGAGCAGGTCGGCCAGCCTGGCGGTAATCACGTCCTTGAGGTAGCCCTCTATGGAGTCGGTGGTGAAACGTCCCTCGGTACCCACCAGCTTGTTGATGAACAGCTGGCTGTTGTGCACTCGAATGGAGAAGCGGCCGAAGGCGCGAAGGCGCACCATGGCCAGCTCACTGTCCCGGAAGGGAATGGGCTCCTTGGTTCCCCACTTCATCTCGGTGAAGGTCTTCTTGTTCACATAGTAGACCTCCGCCCGGAAGGGCGAGCCCTTGTCTGCGAAGGCCATGTCCACCAGGCCGGCCAGCAGGGGAACGTTCTGGGTGGTCAGTGTGTGGCGTCCGGGGCCGAAGGTATCCAGCGCCTTGCCGTCGCGGTAGAACACCGCCTCCTGGTTCTCCCGCACCAGAAGCTGGCTGCCCAGTCTGAACTCACCGGAGCCTCCCTCGGGGACCCTGCTCACGAGATGGTCACCCGTATCGTCGAGGTACTCGATAATCTCGGGGCGCTTGAACATCGCTGCCTTCCTCTCAGAGTGCCGCGCCGGCCGTGTCAGTCGGCAGGCGTGTTCTTCTCCAGGTCTATCATGAGATCACTTCTTGAATCCATCTTGTTGCTGAAGTCCATCAGCAGCTCCACTACGCCCTTGATATGGGGAGCCATGTCCTGGCCGGAGTCGGCGGCGGAGGCCAGCTCGTCGATGGCCTTCTCCACATCCTCCACATTCTCCACCAGCTCCACGTCGAACCTGTAGAGGTCGTCCAGCTCGTCCTCGCGCACCTTGTGCATGTCGAACAGGCCGCGGTATCCCCTGGCGGCAAATCGGATCTCGTCGATGACCTTCTCCAGGCGCTTGTCCACCCGGTCCAGGTCTCCCACGGCCTTCAGCGCGGCCGGACCCTTCAGACCGCCGGTGATCTCCCTGCCCGTGGTGCGGGCCCGCTCCAGCCTCTTCACCAGGGTCATTCTGAGGAGCTGGTCGTTGTCGCGGCGCTCCTCCTTGCGCTTGTAGCCCTTGTATCCGGGAATCAGCCTTACGGCCTTCTCGAGAAAATCAAGCTTCCTTCCCATCTCCTCCAGTCCTTTCTCCTGAGTGTTCCCCGGGAAGCATAGTCAAGATAAGAAGGGCCTCCCAGCCGTCAATCCAGGTATGCGGCCATTCACCTCACGCTGCGGATGTTTCGGGCGTGCTCGGCGTGGGTTCTGGCGAACAGGTGCCTTCCGGAGCCGTCCCCCCTGCTTACGAAGTAAAGATACCCTTCGCCGGTGTCGGGGGAAACCGCCGCCTCCAGCGCCTTTCGGCCCGGCGAGCAGATGGGGCCCGGAGGCAGCCCCTGGTGTATGTATGTGTTGTAGGGGCTGTCCACCTCCAGGTCTCTGTACAGAAGCGTATCGTGTACCCTGCCCAGGGCGTACTGGACGGTGGCGCAGCTCTCCAGCTTCATTCCCCGCCGCAGGCGGTTTGCGAAGACCCCGGCGATCAGTGCCCGTTCCTCGTCCACCCTGGCCTCCCTCTCCACTATGGAGGCCAGTATCACCGTCCGATGCCTGTCCGCCCCCTCCGCCGGCTCCCAGCTGGAGAGGCCGGTGCGGACGATCCTGGTGATCACCTGGCGGGGTGAGAGGGTGTCGGCCAGCTCGTACGTCTCCGGGTAGAGGTAACCCTCCAGGCAGGGTACTCCCAGGTCCTCCAGGAGGGCGCTGTCCCGGGCCAGGCTGTCCAGCACCTGCATCGGCATGCCCAGGGAGTCGGAGAGCATGGCCAGCGTGGTGTCCATCCTCAGCCCCTCGGGTATGGTCACCCAGTGGGCGGGCACCGGTATCACCCGGCCGGAGGCCAGGCGGAAGAGTATGGAGTCCACCTGCATTGTGTCGGAGAGCAGGTACCTGCCGGCCTGCAGCGGAGGCTCCCCCTCCATCCTGGAGTACCTCCAGAGCACGTAGTGATGGCTGCGGACGAGGCCGGAGTCCGCCAGAAGCCCGGCTACGCCGCGGGCTCCGATGCCCCTGGGTACGGTGAGCTTCACCATCCTCCCCGACCCAGGAGGGGAAGACACCCACCGGAACAGGCCGTATGCTGCGGCCAGAAGCAGCAGCGGGACCAGTATGGCCAGGACCAGCAGCTTTCTCCGCATCAGGCCATTCCCAGGAAGCGTTTCAGCACTATGGCGGCGGCCAGGGAGTCGGTTTTGCCGTCCCGCCGGGACGAGTCGCGGAACTTCCTGGCTTCCAGGGTAGTGCCTGTCTCCCGCTGAAGATGCACCTCGAAGCCCTCATTCCGCAGGTGGTGGGCCAGCTTTTCCACCTCGTCGCACATGGGTATCCGGTTTCCGGAGGCGGCCAGGGGGAGCCCCAGCACCACCCGGCCGGGCCCGTAGCCCTTCGCCAGCTCCCTCAGTCGGGATACGATGTCGTCCCATGTGGGCTCCAGAAGGGGCTGCTGGGGGACCACCACTCCGGAAATGCAGATGGCCAGGCCCACCCTCTTGCTGCCGTAGTCGATGCCCACGTCAACTCCTGAACTCATCTGGACACGTCCCTGCTGCCGAAGGTCCGGCCTGCCAGGATCATGGGAATCGCTCCGGCCGCCAGCGACAGGGGCACCAGCACCACTCCGGCCCGCAGCAGGGGCTCCAGCATGGCCGACTCCCGGTACCCCATCACCATGTAGCTGCGGGTGACCCAGGAGAGGGAGGCCACCACCAGAAGCACGAAGGCCGTGGAGGCGAAGGCCGCAATGATGCCCCCCTGGCCGCTGGCGATGTTGGCCGCGTTGTTGTCGTCGAAGCGGGGGTATATGGACCCCAGGGCGATGTTTATGGAAACCAGAACGGTACAGACCAGAAGCAGCGCGCCCCCCGACTCCACAAGCAGCAGCGACCCCGCCCCTATGCTAAGCGAAGACACCAGGCCCGCTCCCACCATCAGGGGCGTTACGGCCAGGAACGACTGTAGCCACTTGGAGCGCAGAAGCAGCAGCCGCCCGCCGGGGACCTGTAGTATGGCCGCCAGGCCCGGACCCTCCAGGCTCACCGAGGGGAAGGCGAAGCGCACCAGCAGGGTCGCGGCCACGAAGCCCGAGAACGAGATGTTCATGAAGACCGCGACGGAAAGCCATATGTGGCTGTCGAAATTCATGGGAAATCGGCGCAGGTTGGCCGCGTACAGCAGGAACAGGCCAACCAGGAGGCCCAGCTGGCTCCACTGTACGGGGTCCCGCAGGAAAAGCAGAAGGTCCTTCCCGAAGAAGGCCCGCAGCCTGCCGCCGCCGGCTATCAGCCTGGGGGGAGAGCTGGTCCCCGCCTGGGAGGTCTGCCCCACCCGGGCGAACCTTCGCCGGAATCCGCGGCCGGTCAGAGAGAGGGCCAGAAGACCCAGGGCACATCCCTCGAATGCCATCAGACCGGTCCTGACAAGGGCCCCCGAGGTGCTACCGGCGGCAAGATGGGCGATGGACGAGCCGTACAGCGCATGGGGCCATCCGCTCCATCCAGTGCTGGGCAGGGACGCCACGAAACTCTGGACCGCAGCCTCGGTGGCGGCGGCGTCGGGTATCACGATCTCCTCCGGAGCGCTGCTGCTCACCAGCAGCAGTATGCCCGCTGCGGCCAGGATCACCGTCGCGCCCACGGCCTTCCAGAGGGTGGAGAGCCCGCCCATGCGGGAGAAGAGGGCCAGCAGCAGGCTTCCCCCTCCCAGCCAGGAGAGTATCAGAAGCGGAAAGGTCACCACCCCGTATATGGAGGCGGCAATGGGCTGTCTCAGCGAGCCGGTGTAGGCCAGCACCACCGGGATTCCCAGCAGGAGCATGGCCCATCCGGCGTAGAACCAGCTCTCCACCGTCCTGAACCGGGCCACCGCTCCGCCCGGTATGGGCAGGGTGAGCAGGAAGGCGGTCTCGTCGGACCGGTAGAGGGTGGATACCCCGCTGATCAGGGATGAGACCACGATGAAGATG
Organism: uncultured bacterium; assembly: GCA_964553045.1. GTDB lineage: Bacteria > Fermentibacterota > Fermentibacteria > Fermentibacterales > JCC-6 > JAWLEP01. The sequence continues at coordinate 12,864 of CAZKJG010000022.1, forward strand.
CCGAAGGTCATCATGGCCATGGACAGCAGCCTCCGGGCCAGCGCCTCGCCGAAGGCCACGTCCTCCAGCCCTGTGAGATAGCCGAACAGAAAGTCGAACAGGAGGTACATGGAGGGCACTATCACCAGCACGGTCAGACCGCCGGCGATGAGCTTCAGCCTGTTGGTCTCCCATGCCGAGGACAGGGCGCCCGCCAGCGAGTTCTGCTTCGCTTCCGCCAGGATACGGTAGGTTGATGCCATGCCCTATAATACTCATGACTTCCCCGTTCCGCTACACTTTTCCACACCCGGGGACGGGGGCATTTTAACTCATATGCGCGAGTAATTCGCTGCATTTGCGACGGCAGCAGCCGTCGAATATTGTAATGCCCGTACCGAAGGCTCAGCGCAAGGAGGATCCCTTGAAGTGTCCCGGCTGCGGCGCCAGGCTGCGGGAGGTAAACGACGGGGACTACCGCTGCGAATACTGCGACACGGTGTACGCAAGGCGGGAGGTCATACCGGAGGCGGAGCCGGAGAAGGCCGTCCCCACCAGGGAGGTTATTCGGGAGATACACCACTACCACGACCAGCCCGACAGGCTCTCCTTCGGAATGGGCTGCCTCTCCTTCCTCTTCTTCCCGGTGGGCTGGATCGTCTGGGCACTGAACAAGGACAGCAAGCCCCGCAAGGCCAGGACCGCCCTGGTGATCGCCATCATCGTCAC
>CAZKJG010000022.1:13671-47357 GCA_964553045.1 uncultured bacterium
GCGCTGGCGGACGGCCTCGAAGAGGCAGACGCCGGTGGCCACAGATACGTTCAGACACTCCACGGACCCCGACATTGGGATGCTCATCAGGAAGTCGCAGTGCTCCAGGGTAAGGCGCCTGGCCCCCCTGCCCTCCGACCCCATCACCACGCCCAGGGGACCGGTGAGGTCGGTTTCGTACAGCGATTCCTCCGCCCGGTCGGAGGTCCCGGCCATCCATACGCCCTCCTCCTTGAGGATCTCCATGGAGCGGACCAGGTTGGTTACCGACGCGAAGGGGACGCTCTCGGCGCCGCCGCAGGCCACCTTCCGGACGGTGTCGGTGATGGGTGAGGAGCGGTCCCTGGGGGCCACGACCAGGCACACACCGGCGGCGTCGGCGGTGCGCAGGATGGCTCCCAGGTTGTGGGGGTCCTGCACCTGATCCAGCAGCAGGACCAGCGGATCCTCCGCGCTGTACAGGAGATCCCGGAGGTCATCCTCGCCGTAGGTGCGCACGCCCCGGCTCAGGTCCGAGTGCGGGTTCGGCCTGGCCCGTCCCGCTCCCAGCCTACTCCTCCAGGTCGAAGGTGTGAGCCCGGTTCAGGAACCCCACCAGCAGGTCTATGGCCGCCTCCACGTCGTGGCGGTGTATCACCGCGGCGGGGCTGTGTCCGTACCGTGTGGGGATCGAGAGACACGTGGCGTGGGTGCCCGCCCCGAACTTCTGCATGCCGGCGGTGTCGGTGCCGCCTCGGCGCAGTATCTCCATCTGGTAGTCGATCTCCCGCTCATCGGCGATGCCTCGGATGAAATCCACCAGCCGTGGGGAGCTGATCACGCTGCTGTCCTGGTACTTGATCGCCACGCCCTTGCCCAGCTCGGCTATCAGGTGCCTCTTGGCGTAGCCGGGGGTGTCGGCGGAACCGGTTATGTCCGATGCGATTCCGATGTGGGGCCTTATGTCCTGGGCCGCCACCGTGGAGCCCCGAAGGCCCACCTCCTCCTGGGCGGTCCCCACGCAGTAGACGTCGATGTTCGGGTTCTCGCAGCGCTTCGTGGCCTCGGAGATGATGTAGACCCCGACCCTGTCGTCGAAGGCCTTGGCCACCAGGCAGTCGCCCAGCTCGGAGAAGGCGGTGTCCATGGAGACCCAGTCCCCGCGCTCCACCTTCTCCTTCACCGTCTCGCCCGGAAGGCCGAAATCCAGGTAGATCTTGTCCATGGCCATGGGCTTCTTGGCCGCTTCGGGGGTCAGGGGGGCGTGATGGCCCACCACCGCCTTCAGCACCTCTCCCTTCCTGGTGTGTACTCGAACCGTACGGCCGTAGATGTTCTTGGGCTGCCACCCGCCCACCGGCACCACGTAGGCGAAACCGCTGTCCTCCACGTTGTAGACCAGGAAGCCGATCTCGTCTATGTGTCCGGCCAGCATTATCTTGACCCGCTCGCCGTCCGCAGCTCCCCTTCGAAGCCCGATGAAGTTCTTCATGGCGTCGGTCCTGATCTCGTCGAGGTGGCCGGCCATCTCCTTCTTCAGCAGATCGAAAACAGCGTCCTCCCGCCCTGAGATTCCGTCGGTCTCGCACAGCCTCTTCAGAAGATCCAAATCCGTCTCCTTTCATCGCCCAGCGCTCATCGGGCCTAATCGGCCCAGCTGAATCCCGTCTCGGACAGAACCCCCGTCCCTGACCCAGCCGCTCCCGTGAGGGTGGCCTCCACCGCCGCAGCGGCCGCGGCCGGGGACAGCCCGCGCTCCAGGATCAGGCTCAGGTAGAGCATTTCCACCACAGCGCTCTCGGCCCAGTCCACGCTCTCGGTGTAGCCCGAGACCACAAGGCCATCTCCCTCCAGCTCCTGCAGCAGCCACTTCGGAGTTGCCCCGGCCATGGCCAGGCAGGCACTCATGTGAACCAGCCTGAGGTTCCCGGCGAGGGGCTCCAGGGCTCCGGCAAGCTCGGCGGGGGTTACGGTGCCGCCCGGTGTCTCCAGGCCCGACTCCGTGGCGTGGGCGGCGAAAACGAGGTAGATGTCACCGGGAAGCATTGCCGCTTCCGTGCAGAAGCGACGGAGATCGTCGGGGCCGTGCACGAACCGGTGCCGGACCTGCACCCCCTCCAGACGAGCGAAGAAGGCCTCGAGCATGGCTCCGAATGAGTACTCCGGCTCGGCCAGCGACCCCTGCCATTCAACCTCCAGGACCACCAGCCAGTCGGCCCGTAGGCCGGCCGTTCCCGAGCGGATGCCCTCCCAGGGAATCCAGTCCGGGGCCCCGGCCTCCCGCCACATGCCCGCAAAGGTAAGGGAGTCTTCGGAGAGCTCGAACCAGCCCTCGCCGGTGGCAGCGGTCTCGCGGTAGTTGAAGACCAGGCGGCCGTCCGGAGTGACCATGCCCTCCATGGTGGCCGTACCGCCCATCGTGTAGAAGCCGCTGACGGAAGCTCCGTCCTGGGTTAGCACAAGGGTTCCGTAGGTGGTCTCCCAGGTTCCCTGCCAGGGGCCGGAAGCTGCAAGCGCGATCAGGACAACAAGGGCCGCCATGGCGCGCCTCCTTCAGGTTATGATCGGGCCTACTCGAGGACGGCCCGAATCCTCCTCACGCCCCGCGAGGAGCTCTTCTCCTTGAGGATTCGGAAGTGACCCAGCTCGCCGGTCCGATCGACATGGGGGCCGCCGCATATCTCCAGTGAGAAGTTACCGATGCTGTAGACTTTGACCTTCTCTCCGTACTTGTCCTTGAAGAGCCCGATTGCGCCCTCATCCAGGGCCTCATCGAGCTCCTTGCGGCTGCACTCCACCGGCAAATCGGCCTCTATCATCCGGTTGACCAGCTTCTGCACCTTCTGCAGCTCCTCGTCCGTCATCTTCTGTGGATGGCTGAAGTCGAAGCGGAGCCTCTTGGCAGTGATGTTGCTGCCCCTCTGCTTCACGTGGTCTCCCAGCACCGTGCGCAGGGCCTGGTGCAGCAGATGCGTGGCCGTATGCAGCCTGGTCACCATCGCGCTGTCGTCGGCCAGGCCGCCCCTGAAGCGCTTCTCAGCCCCCTTCTTGGAGAGCTCACGGTGCTTCTCGAAGGCCTTCCTGTAGCCCTCCATGTCAACGGTCAGGCCGTGCTCGGCGGCGAGGTCCCGGGTGAACTCCACGGGAAAGCCGTAGGTGTCGTAAAGCCGGAAGGCGATGCGTCCCGGAACCACCTTTCGGGAGTTCTTGAGCAGGTTGGGGAGCTTCTTCTGGAATTCTCGAAGGCCGTCCCGCAGAGTCTTGGCGAAGCGTTCCTCTTCGGCCTGCATCTCCGAGAGGATGAAATCGCGGTTGCGCGAGAGTTCCGGGTATCCGCCGCTCTCGGCGTCTATCGCCTTCTCGGCCAGCAGATGGGTGAATGGCTCGTCTATTCCCAGCCTCCTGCCGTGCCTGATGGCCAGGCGGATCAGCCTGCGAAGGACGTAGCCCTGGTCCAGGTTGGAGGGTGGCACTCCAAGGTCATCTCCCAGGATGTGTACGGCCGTGCGTATGTGGTCGGCGATGATGCGCATGGAGCGGAGGGCATTCACGTCCGGGGCCTCGTCGATTCCGCCCAGCTTGCGTATTCCGTCCAGGACCGGCTCGAAGACGGGGATGTCGTAGACGGTCTCCGCCCCCATTAGCATGGCCACCGTCCTCTCCACTCCCATTCCGGTGTCCACGTTCCGCCGTGAGAGCGGCTCGTACTCCCCCTCCGCGGTTTTCCTGTACTGCATGAAGACGTCGTTCCAGATCTCGAAGTACTTGCCGCAGGAGCAGCCCGGCCGGCAGTCGGGGCCGCATGGCTCGGCTCCCGTGTCTACGAACATCTCGGTGTCAGGCCCGCAGGGGCCGGTCTTTCCGGCGGGCCCCCACCAGTTGTCCTCCCTGCCCAGAAAGAAGATCCTCTCCTCCGGAATGCCCATCTCCTGCCAGACCTCGGCGGACTCGGTGTCGGCAGGCACCTGTTCGTCCCCCTCGTAGAGCGTGATGTACAGCCTCTCCGGGTCGAAGCCCAGCCAACGCTCGTCGGTCAGGAACTCGTAGCTCCAGGTGATGGCCTGGCGCTTCCAGTAATCGTTCAGCGACCAGTTGCCCAGCATCTCAAAGAAGGTCAGATGGGTGGCGTCGCCGACTTCGTCTATATCGCCGGTTCGTATGCATTTCTGCACGTCCACCAGCCTGCTGCCCGCCGGATGGTCCTCCCCCAGGAGGAAGGGAACCAACGGATGCATTCCCGCGGTGGTGAACAGCACGGTCGGGTCGTTCTCGGGAATGAGAGAAGCCCCGGGTATCTCCGTGTGCCGCTTGCTCTCGAAGAATGCTATGTAGCGTCTCTTAAGCTCCTCGGCCGTCATGTGACTTCTACTCCGTCCTCTGTATTCGCGTGAAAGGGGCTGTCGAAAGGCGGGTGAGTCAGCCCAGATCCCTGTCGTATATCCTGTAGGTCTTGTACTGCTCGGCCCCGATGGACTTCTCCAGAACCCTGCGCATGGACACGTTGTCCTCCAGTATCCAGGAGAGCTCGCCGCGGTCGATGCCCATCTTAAGGGTATTCCTGACGATCTCGTTGATCAGTATTGCCTCGAAGCCGCTGCTGCGGTAGTCCTCGCGTACTCCCAGCAGAAGGATCCGGACCCGGTCGATGTCCACCTTGAAGGGCGGCACCTTCAGAGCCAGACCCGCCCGAAGAATGCTCCCTCCGGCGGTCTTCAGCGCCCGGTTGGCGTCCGGCAGGGCTATGGCGAAGGCCACGGCGCGCCCCTCGTCCTCTATTATGGGGGCCAGCCTGGGGTCCAGAATCATGCGAAGCTCCTCGCCCAGCCGCGCAAGCTCGGCCTCGGTCATGGGCACGAAGCCCCAGTTGTCCTTCCAGCACTCGTTGTATACGTCCATGACCCGGGGTATCTCCTCGGAGAGGCTGCCCAATTCGATGGGGCGGACCTCGGCGTCGGTGCGCCGAGCCGCCAGGTCGGCTATACGCCCCAGTCTGTCGAACTCCTGCTCGTAGCGGTCAACGCTGTAGGCCAGCAGGTCACGGGCCTTCTCGAAGCCCGCCCGCTCCATCATCTCCGGATACCAGGGCGGGTTGTAGGGCATCATGAGAAGCGGCGAGTCGGCGAATCCCTTGACCAGCATGCCGCACTCCTCGTTGGTGGAGAAGTTCATCGGCCCGCGGATTCGGTCCATGCCCCGCTCCAGCAGCCATCGGGACGCCCGGTCGAGCAGGGATGTGAAGACGCCCTCGTCGTGAACGGATTCCAGGAATCCGAAGAAACCGGTTCGCTCGTTGTGGTAGCTGTTGTGGGTGTGGTTCACCAGGGCGGCTATTCGCCCGACCGGCCTGGCCTCGGTGTCTCTGGCCAGGAAGAGCCGTACGTCGGCGTGCTCGTGGAAGGGATGCTTCCCGGGCGTGAGCATCTTCATCTGCTCGCGCTTCAGCGGGGGCACCCAGTAGGGGTCGTTCCCGTAAAGATCGAAGGGAAGACGGACGAACTCGGACCTTCCGCGGCGGTCGGTGACCTCCTCCAGAACGGGAGTCATGCCTCTGCCCTCCTAGATGAGGTCGAACTGCTTGCCGACCCGCTCGAATATGTCCAGGGCCCGGTCGATCATGTCATCGGTATGGGTGGCCATGTAGCTGGTGCGCAGCATGTCGCCGTTGGGAGGCACGGCCGGGCTTATGACCGGGTTGGTGAACACACCCTTGTCGAAGAGGGCCCTCCACACGCGGAGTGTCAGCATCTCCTCCCCCAGTATCAGCGGGACGATGGGGGCCTCGGAGTTGCCCACGTTGAAGCCCAGGTCCGAGAGGCCCTTTCTTGCCCGCTCGGCGGCCCGGTGGGTCTTCTGAAGGAGCTCGGGCTCCCGCTCGAGTATGTCCAGGGTGGCCAGCACCGTGGCCACGGCAGCCGGTGGAAGGCTGGCGGAGAAGATCATGGTCCGGGCGGTGTGCTTGATGTAGTCGATGACCTTGGCGGGGCCTGCAGCGAACCCGCCTATGCATGCGAAGGACTTGCTGAAGGTCCCCACCAGCATATCTACCTCGTCCTCGCAGCCGTAGTGCTCGGCGGTGCCCCGTCCGTGGGCCCCCATTGTTCCCACTCCGTGTGCGTCGTCGATCATCAGCCTGGCGTCGTAGTCCCTGGCCGCCAAAACCAGGCCTGGAATGTCCGCCAGGTCGCCCTCCATGCTGAAGACTCCGTCGGCCACAATCAGCGCTGCCTGGTCGCGGTGCTTCTCCAGCTGGTGTCTGAGGTGATCCATGTCGTTGTGGCGGAACTTCAGAACCCGGGCGAAGCTCATCCTGGTTCCGTCGATTATCGAGGCGTGATCGGCGCGGTCCACCAGGATGATGTCCTCCCGGCCGGCCAGGGTTGAGATCACTCCCAGGTTGGCCTGGAAACCGGTACTGAAGGTTATGACCTTCTCACGGTTGAGGAAATCCGCCAGACGCTGCTCCAGCTCTATGTGCAGATCCAGGGTACCGTTCAGAAAGCGGCTTCCGGTACACCCGGTGCCGTACTTCTCGACAGCATTCTGGGCGGCCTCCATGACGTAGGGATTGTCTGTGAGGCCCAGGTAGTTGTTGGAACCCAGCATGATTATGCTGTGACCGTCGATTTTCATCTCGGCGCCAACATGCCCCCCCAGGGGTACGAAGTAGGGGTAGAGTCCCTGGGCCTTTACCTGCTCGGCCCTCTCGAACTCGCGACACTTCTGGAATACGTCCATCCGGCCATCCCTTGTCATTTGTTCCACAAGCGGGTTACATTGCGCAGGAACGTAATCGCCCCCCGCACTTGAAGTCAACGGAGGTTGTTATGTCCAAAGTCCTGCTAACAGGTGCCTCGGGCTTCGTTGGCAGCCATACCGCGAAAGCCCTTCTAGAGAAAGGGCATTCCGTAAAGGCCGCCCTCAGAAAGACATCCAGCCTCTCGAAGGTGCCGGAGGGATGCGCGACTATCAGGGTTGATTTCCTGGACCCCGCTGACCTCGAGCCACACCTCCAGGGCATTGGGGTAATATATCACATAGCCGGCGCGACGAAAGCGGCCAGTCAGGAGGAGTACGACAGGGCGAACGCCGCAACGACCAGGGCCCTGCTCTCCGCGCGGGAAAGGGCCTGCCCGGAAGCGCTGTTCATCCTTCTCTCCAGCCAGTCTGCCGCCGGTCCCGGCGGCAGGGGGGCCACGACGCCCTACGGCCGCAGCAAGGTGCTGGCCGAGGAGGCGATACGGCATGAGTCGAACTGGGTCGCGGTCAGGCCTCCCGCGGTGATGGGGCCGGATGACGAGGCCGCCGCGCCGTTCTTTCGAATGGCCGCCCGGGGGATACTGCTCACCCCCTGGGTGAACAGGGGCGGCTTCTGCCTGATCTACGTAGACGACCTGGTGCGGCTGCTGCTGATGCTGCCGGAATGCCCGGAAGCCGGCCGCAAGATACTGCAGCCCTCCTGGCCCGAAACCTTCACCTGGAGTGAGTTCGCCGCGCTCATGCGGCGGGCGGCTGGAAGAAGGATGCTGCACCTCAGAGTACCTCCGCCGCTGGTAAGGGCCGCGGGCTTCCTCTCCGAGGTATGGGGGGCGGCCCGGGGCAGCCACCCCATATTCGACCGGCACAAGAGCGGCGAGCTGGTCTGCTGCGACTGGAAGACCGACGGGGGCGAGGTGGAGCGGATCACCGGCTGGAAGCCGCGGGTAACGCCGGCCGAGGCGTTCTCGCGGACCATGCGAAGCATGGTTCCCGAAGAGAGCTGAATACCTGAGTCTGAGTACCGCAGAAAGACAGTCAACCGGTTTACGCCTGAATGCGATCGGGGGATGGAATATGAGGAAGGCGACAGCTCTGGCCGCAGCAGCAGCCGTTATCGCGCTGGCGGGCGACGGCCCCTGGGACGGAGAGGCGAGCGTGGGCGGACTGGTCACGTCGGGCAACTCCGAGGTGATACAGGTGGACGGAGGCCTGGAGCTCTCGCGACTCCTGATGCCCGCGCTGACTGCGGCCCTGAAGACTTCCGCCTCCTACGGCAGCCAGGAGGGTGACACCTACCGTGAGAAGTACCTGACCGAGACAGGGCTCAGACTGGACTTCACCGAGAGCAGCTACTCCAGGCTGCGCGGATACTGGACGCGGGACGAGTTCTCCGGCATCAGCCACCAGTACGGGGCCTCCGCCGGTCTGGGCCGCAGCCTGCTCGGCGGAGGGGCCCTGTCGGCTTCCATGGAGGCGGGTGCCGGCCTCCTTCACAGGGAGAGCACGGCGGACTCCATGCTGAACACCTACACCGGCTACGTCAGCCTGAACGTGCAGTGGAGCGCCACGGATGCCTGGACGCTCAGCGAGGAGGCGAAGCTGACAAACGACTTCCAGGACTCGGAGAACTACACCATCGAGAGCGTCCTGGAGGCCAGCTCTTCCATAACCGGAAGCCTCTCGTTCCTGGTGGGCTACGACGTCACCTACCACAACCTTCCGCCGGTTGAGGGCAACGAGAATACCGACAGCGCTCTGCGGCTGCAGCTGAGGCTGGGCATCTGAGCCCGCGCACTGGACGGCATCCCCGGAGTTCGCCAGCTTCCGTGACCGGTCCGGCCGGATCTCACCCCGACCTTCCGGTACGGAGCTAGCCAGCGCAGGGAAGGAGGGCGCAAGTGCAGATTGTCCGGGAGATGCTGCAGTTCCGGAGCAAGATACTCCGCATGGGCCTTCCGGCTCTGGTGAGCCGGGGCTCCCTGGCGGTCTGGGGCATCTTCTCCATTCTCATCGTCCGTGCCCTTCCCACCGACGCCTACGCCGCCTACGCGGTGGCCCGGAGCATCCAGATTTTCGCCATGATGCTGGGCGGCGGCTTCGTGATGCAGGCGGTTACCAAGTACGTGGCCGAGGGCGACACCGACCGGGAGCGGCGTTTCACCAACGCCGCGATCGCCCTGGCTCTGGGCATAGCCGCCATCATAGGCGTGCTGCTGGTATCCCTGGGGAATACCCTTCAGTCCTTCTACTCCGACATAGACCTGCGGGGAATACCCTGGGCCATCGCCCTTCTCGTACTCACCAGCGCCTCGGCCAGCCTGCCGCACAGCATACTGCGGGCGAAACGGAAGATGGTCCGCATGATGGCGGCCGACGTCTCATCGGTTGTGATCCGAATAGGCATCGTCGGATACTTCCTGCTGACGCACTCGCTCACCTCCCCCCTGCAGGTGTTCGGGGCCATGATCCTGGGCAGCCTCGCAGCCACCATCCTGGGCGGGGTCTTCGCCTGGAGGCACATAGACATCGCGCTGGGATTCGAAAGGAAGCAGCTGGCGAAGATATTCGGCTTTTCCGTGATCACCCTGGGGGCCGGTCTGGCGGCGAACATATACGCCCGGACAGACATCCTGCTCCTGGGCAAGCTGGCCCCTGAGAGGGAGGTCTCCGGCTACTCGGCCTGCCGCACTCTGACCGCCCTGTCGGATACGCTGAACAACGCCGCCAAACTGGTGGTGCTCCCGGTGATATCCAGGATGTGGACCTCCGGCAGAAGGGCGGAGATCCTCCAGCGGGTCATGGGCGCAATGCTGGTTGTCTTCCTCATCCAGCTTCCCCTGGCGGTGGGCTTCGTCTTCTTCCCCCGGCCCATCCTGCACTTCCTCTTCGAGGGCAAGTACGATGCTGCGGCGCCGGTTCTGATGATCCTGGGCGCGCTGATGGTGTTCAAGCCCCTGGGAAGCATGTTCGGCTGCATGTCGGCGGCGGTGGGCAAGCCCTCCTATGCGCTGTACAGCGTTATCGTATCGGCATGCGTCAACGTGGGGCTGAACGTTGTGCTGATACCGGCCTACGGAGCGGTGGGCGCGGCCATAGCTACCGCCTTCTCGGTGATCCTGGGGGGCGCGGCTGTCGCCACCCTGTCCCTGAGGAAACTGCGGGCCGAGGCCTGACGGGCCGGCTCAGGCCGAGCTTCTGACCAGAGTCCATATCCCCACCAGAATGAAGGCCGCCCCGGCAAATACTCTGAGCTGGCGCTCGCTCACCAGGCGCGAGAGCGCCCCTCCCGCCAGCACTCCCAGCGCCGAAGCCGCGATCAGAGCCAGCGAAGCGCCTGCGAAAACCACCGGCAGGCTGACCTCCCGGTCTGCAGCGAACAGCATGGTGGCCAGCTGTGTCTTGTCGCCGAGCTCGGCCACGAAAACCGTTGCGAAAACCGTCAACAGGGTCTGAAGCATGGACTTCCCCCAAATGCTGTTTCGTTGAGAGCTGATTTTTCCTACATGGCCACTACGGTCGTCCACTTGAGAACGGTGGGCTCCACCGGCAGGCCATCGAACCTGGCGCCCTCTATGATACTGCTGGAGGGCGTGGGCTCGGCCCTTCCGGAACATCGATTGGCCAGCATGACCTCCCAGCCCGCCTCCCGCATGAGGTCCATGAAGACCCCTTCCAGCATCAGGGCATCCAGACCGTTCTCCCGCAGCAGCTCCATGTTTCCGTCCTCGACGCGGGGGTAGAAATGGTGCACGGCCATGAGCCTGCCCGAAACCGCCCGGCGCAGCTCCCCCAGCAACCCCGCCGGCTTCTGTACGTTTGCCAGGCCCAGCAGACTGGTCATCGTCTCCACGGACCCGTCCCTGAAGGGCAGCGCGCGGGCATCCATGGCCAGGAAGCTCAGCCTCTCACCCAGCCCCAGCCCGGTCAGCCGGGCCCGCGAGCGCCTGAGCGCCAGGGGGCTGAGATCGGTGGAGACCACATGGCCCGCACCGGCCATAGCCAGCCTCTTCACCAGCGCACCCATGCCGCTGGCCAGATCTATCACCGTATCTCCGTCCTCGACCGACCTGGCCAACAGGTAGTCCATCTGACTCTCCAGGCACTCCTGGTACTCCCCGGGGTACATGTCCGGCACGGCCAGCCGCCTTGCCTCCTCGGCCGGGTCCGCCTCGTCCCTCTCCTCGTGGACCATTGCCCGCAGATAAAGGTCGGCGGGTCCCAGTTCTTCCAGTGGAGGGGCCATCAGCTCCCGCTCTTTGGCCGGGTTCTGCCGCAGGAACCGGACAAGACCGCTTTCGGATTGCCGCCAGAGGTCCTCTCCGTCCGGCGCCGACTCCAGGAATACTCCGATACCGTCAGACACCGGATAGACGCTGCCGCAACCCCTGCAGGCGGCCTTCGCCTCCAGGATCCTTCCTTCCCGGGCGTCTGACATGCTCCATGACAGCCCTTCCCTGCAGGAGGGGCAGCACAGCATGTCGGTCAGGGATTCCAGCATTCGGCAGCCTCCCGGAAGCCCCGGGCCGCCGGAACGGTCCGGGGGCAGATACAGTCCCTCTAGTCCACGGAATAGTCGTATATGCTATAGACGATGTTCTCCGTCGCGGTAGGTTCTTCATCGTAGAACGTCTGCTTGACAAGGCCGACTCCGGGGGCCAGGTAGAGGTTCTCCATCCGATCCTGGTCGTCATCGAAGGTGAGCCGAAGATGCGCGCAGTCGGAATAGGTGCCCTGCGAGGTCTCCACCGCGCTTGTCAGGCTGATGACCGTCATGGTCTCCAGGCTGTCGGAGGTCCAGCTGTCACCGACATCCAGCGGCATCTGCAGGTACAGCGTGTAATCGGCCGTGACCGTATCCTGATAGACGTGCACCTCTTCCTCTGTTTCGTAGACGTAGACGGTATCCAGGTAGACCAGGGATGTGTCGGGGGCGTCGAACTCGGTCCGCTGCTCCATCGAGTAGACCTCAAACCCCTGCTGATGGGTAGTGGTTCCGAAGATCTCCCGGCCGAACTGCCCCGAGACGTAGGTTGTGTCTCCGCCGGGAGTCACCAGAGTCCCGTCGATGTCGTAGTCCCAGTAATTTCCCACGGCCAGCGGAAGGTAATCGTCGTCGCCCGCGGAGGGGCCGGTGGAGTCGCCGTCTCCGCAGGCGGCGAGGAGCATGGCGAAGACTACTGCACCGAACAATGCGTACCTCATGTCTTACCTCTCCCTCAAATACCGGACATCCAGAGACTCATGCATTCGGCTTCACCGCAGGGACTTATAGAGCGATCAGCCGGAGAGGAACAATGTATAATATGCACGTTCAGGAGGAAGAAGTCAATTAGAATAATCCGGCTATCGCCTATTAATGCACCCTTTGCGCAGTCTCTCCAGCCATGTTCAGAGGAGTCCGATGGCCCGGGAGTCTCTGCAGGCGGCTTTCCGTTTCATGTGTGGGGGAAAGCCGGTTCCCTCCCGGCCTTTCGGAGAGACCTCTGTGTAGACATATTGCGGCCATGTTGGCGGAAACCCCAAAGGGAGGTTCGCGTGAGAGTTATTCCTTCGTCCATTCTCGTTCTCGCAGCAGCGCTGGCAGCACTCGGATGTGGAGGCCCCGAAGGGCCGAAGAACTGGGTGGCCGTGGTGGGACGCGACACCATCACCATCGAAGACGTGACCCGCCAGTGGAACAGAATACGAGACCGGGAGCAAACGCGTTTCCTGGAGACTCCCGCCCCCGACTCCGCCTTCGTGCAGGCTCTGGTTCACAAAGAGCTCATACAGGCGGCGGCCCGTGACGCCGGCTATCTGGAGCTGCCCGAGTTCGTGGCTCTGGAAAGGGCCTGGTCCCGAATCGAGAAGGCCATCGCCGCCCGGGAGGAGATAAACAGGGTTCACCTGTCGGAAGTTGCCCAGGATGAGATCGAGTCCTACCGGCAGCGTATGGGGCAGATCTACTGGCTGAAGATGCACCCGGACCGCGGCGGCAGGCAAATCTCCATGCACGTGCTCGACCTCCCCTACGAGAGGGTGATGCTCCTCGACGGCATGGAACCCGGCGAGAGCTCCGTCGATGAGATGGGAAACCCCTTCCGTCTGGATTCGCTCACCGTCGTCGATCCGCAGTCAAGCCCGGAGATCGATCCGACGATGTACACCGACAGCACTCTGGCGCGCATGATCGGAATAGGCCGGGCCAGGGAGTACACCCGGGAACTGATAGGTCAAGCGCTGGATACGATGGATGTCAGCGTCGACTCCGTGGGGCTTTACCGAATGTCCGCCTACCTGGCCGGCGACCTGCCAGACCCGCCTTCCGACGTGCTCGTGGAGTCCGACCTGGGCAGCTGGGACGGCAAGGAAATGCATGCCGAGATCCAAATGGCCAGATCCCGCTTCCCGCTGGACCCAAAGAACCCCGGCCACCTGCTCTTCCTCGTGGAGAACATCTTCACCCAATCGGTTCTCAGCCGGCATCTGGAGATGACCAGACCGGGAATGGCCGACTCGATAGAGTCGGAGGCCGAGTCGTTCCTCCTGGGCGCCGCGGCCGAGAGCATGTACGTGGATTCGGTGCAAGCCCTTTCGGTGCCCACCCGCGATGACCTGCTGCGCACCTGGGAGACCGGCGGAGACACAATATATGTAGAGGAGCGGCGAAGCCTGGAGCTGCTGGCCCTTCCCGAGGAGGGCCACGTTCAGAGGTTTCTGGATGCCCGGGACGCGGGGCGCCTGGAAGATGTGGCCGCGCGGCTGCCTTTCCTGGAGGAGCTCTCTTCGGACAATCCCCCCAGCCGTTTCACCCGTCCGCTTCGAAGCGGAGACCTCCCCCGCCAGGTGGCCGGAAGGGCATTCGCCCTCTCCCCCGAAGACACTGTACAGTGGTACGGGCCCATCGGTGTGCCGGAGCGGGGCTGGACGGCGTTCTTCAGGCTCAGGGAGGTGCTGCCCTCGGCCCACCACGACTTTGAGACCACCATCCCAGAGGTGAGAAGCGTTACGCAGCGCCGCATGGAGGAGGAGCGCATCAGCGAGTTCCTTGAGTCCCTCCAGACCCGCTACTCCGTGGAGATCAACCAGGGGCTGCTGGGGGAGCTCGCTTCGGACCCCTCGGACTGGTAGCACTCTTCGGGGGGCCTTTGCCATGCGGGGCCCAGCTTCGTATCAGTATGCTTGAGCGGTGTGCACCCCCAACGGCTGGAGGGCCTCCATGGTGGTTCTGCTGATTCTGGCGGCGGCCGCCCCGGCGGCCCTGTGGTTCATTCTTTTCTACCGAAGCGACCGCTACGACCGCGAGCCTCTGCGGCTGGTGGGCCGGACCTTCCTGTCCGGAGCCCTGGTGGGCCTGGCCATGGCCTTCGTCTACAGCGGCCCCCCGTTCGTCACCAGCGCCCTCGCGTTGGCGGTGATAGTGGCGCCGGTGGTTGAGGAAATCGCCAAGTTCCTGGTTGTGAAGTGGACGGCATATAGCCGCAAGGAGTTCGATGAGCCGGTGGACGGCATGGTCTACGCCGCAGCGGCGGCCCTGGGGTTCGCATCCGTGGAGAACATCGTCTACGTTGTCTCCGGGTGGCTGGAGTCGGGTACAGGAGCCGCCTTCTACGTGATGGCCGGCCGGTCCATACTCAGCGTCCCCGCCCACGCCCTCTTCTCCAGCCTGTGGGGGCTGGCCCTGGGCTGGCAGAAGGGCCGCCGCGGCGCAAGACCCGTCCTCATCGTCATGGCCTCCCTGCTGGGCGCCATGGTGATGCACGGCCTGTTCAATTACCTGGTGGGAGCCAGGCTGCTGGGGGGGCTGGCCTTCCTGGCCGCCCTGGGGCTGGCCTGGCGCGGCGTCTTCCTCCTCATCAGACGCGCCCTTGCCGCATCCCCATATGCCCCGGAGAGCAAGGGCCAGGCCGGCTGAGGAAGCCGTTCCGTTGACCCGCTCACCCGCCGGCAATAGACATCTGCAGAGCTCATGAAAATGCGAATATCCGATGCGGCTGGCACCGGGGTCTTCGCGCGGTACGCCGGAATGGAGGATTACATGGGGATCAGAATGGGACGTACAACAGCCGTCGTACTCTGCGCGGCGTTTCTCACAGCGAGGCCGGCGGAGGCCGGAAGGCTCTTCGTGGGCCTCTCCAGCAGCGGTGTGACCACCAGGTCCAGCGATCTGGCCGGATTCCCCGACGTGACCTGGACCGACCACTACACCTTCGAGGTGGAGGGGGCCGCCGCAACTCCGGAGGACACCCTATACCTCTGCAACGGCGCCTTCAACACCGACCTCTACCGCGCCACGCTGGACGGCTACCCGGAGTTCGTGGCCGACCTCGACGAGGACATCAAGAGCCTGGCCTTCGGTCGGGACACCCTCTGGGGCTTCTCGAACTACGCCGACACCAAGGGCATATACTCCATCGACATACAGACGGGCCAGTGTGCTCTGAAGCTGGACACCTACACCGGCTACAGCTTCCGGTTCTTCGGCCTGGGCTACAACCCCGAGGACGACATGCTCTACGGCTACACCGAGTACGGCGACTCTGGCCTCTACTCAATCGACCTCGACAGCGGCGACATGGAGAAGATTGCCGACCCCATCCCGGCATCCAACAGCCAGGGCAGGGCACTTGCAGTGGGCGATGACGTGGTCTACCTCGCCGCCACCAGGGGCGACGACGACATCCCCCTCTACGCCTACCAGCTCTCCCAGGGACCGGGAGGGGACTGGGAGCCTTTCACCAACCCCTATCCCACCTACCACTCCAGCGGAGGGGCGGCATGGCTGACGGACACCCTGGGGATCCGGGGAGAGACCACATCACCCGTGGCTTCGGGAGCCATGCATCTGCAGGTCCGGCCCAACCCGGCCGGCGAAGAGGTGGTCTTCTCCTACAGGCTCCCGGAGGGGGGGCCGGCCACATTGGAAATCTACGACACGGCCGGACGTCTTCGGGCCCTGGTCACGGAAGGGCACATGCCGTCCGGCAGCGGGGAGGCGGGATGGTCCTGCGGACTTCCCGAGGGCGTCTACACGGCCGTTCTGCGGTCGGCAGAGGCCATGGTCTCATGCAGGCTGGTGGTCCTGCCCTGATCATCGGCTGACGGGCAATTGCCCAAAGGCCCAGGAAAATCTGACAGCTGCTCTACTGGAGAAGGGCCTTGATGCCGCCCCAGGTGCTCCTCTGCAGAGCATAGCTGTATCCTTCGATGAGCTTGAAGACATCTCCGGTTGGAATCGATTCGCTGAAGGGCTGCCAGTCCCATCCGGCCTCCAGCGTCCTGTAGCCCTCCGACCCGCTTACGGTCACTCCCCCCAGCACGTACCAGTTCTTGCCGTCGGTCCGCTGGGGTCCGAGCCACACAGGAGTACTGACTTCAACCCAGTAGCCGTACAGGTCCATCTCTGCCTGCCAGACTGTGTATCCGTAATACATGTAGCCGGTGTTGGAAATGTCCACCGGATAGGATTCCTGGCTGATCGGCTCACCCTGCGGTACGCCCATGTAGTCATTAACAACCAGAAGGACCATCTCCGCTGGAACGCTCGCGGAGGTGGTAACTCCCCAGGTAGTGTAGAGGTAGAGCTCAGCCTGCGCATCGGTTCCGTAGGTGAAGTCGTCGATGACGGCGTAGTCGCCGAAGGAGGCCGGTATCGTGTCCATCTGCTCGCCGGGGGTGAACATGTAGCTGTCCAGGATCATGTCGGTCTCGGGGAGGTCCAGACCTGCACGGCCCCGCAGCTCGCCGGAGAGGGTGGAGGAGCAGAGCGCGGCGGCCGCGGCGGCCAACAGAACGGCCAGAGTCTTCATGGGCTCTCCTCTGCAAGTCGGATAACTCACTGCCCATAAATACAGTACGGCGGAAATGACCGCAGGTCAAGCCGTTGCCGGCAGGGGGAAAGGCCGTTCGGAGCAGAACAGGGAAACACTCGGAAGGGCACAAAAAAAGGGGGGAGGCGCACGCCTCCCCCCGATAGGGCAGTGTCAGCCTAGAACAGGGCCTTGATGCCGCCCCAGGTGTTGGACTCGAGAGCCTGCAGCTCGCCCTCGATGATCTTGAAGAGGTCGCCCTCCTCCAGCTCCTGGCTGAAGGGCTGCCAGTCCCAGCCCGCTTCTACCGTCCTGTAACCCTCGGAACCGGAGACCGTCAGGCCACCGACGGGGTACCAGTTGTTGCCCTGACGCTGCGGTCCGAGCCAGACGGGGGTGGAGATGCCAACCTCGCCCTCGACCCAATTCATCTCGACCTGCCAGATGGTGTAGCCGCCGTAGGTGTATCCGGTGTTTCCGCTGATTACGGAGTAGGAATCCTCGCTGAGGGGTGCGCCCGTGGGCACTCCGCCGTCATCCTCCACCACCAGAAGGGTCAGGTCGGTAGGAGCCGAACCCGAGGTGGTGACGCCGTAGGTGAGGTAGAGGGTAAGCCAGAGGTCTGCATCTACCTCGTAGGTGCAGTCGTCGATGGCTGCGTAGTCATCGAAGGACGCACCGATGGTGCTCATCTGATCATCGGGATCGTAGGGGTAGGTGTCGATTACGAAGTCTACCTCGGGAAGGTCGAGTCCGCCGGAACCGCGGACCTCACCCGAGAATGTTGACGAGGCGAAAGCCATGCCAACGACCGCGAGAAGAACTACGAAAAGCTTCATAGGAACTTCCTTTCGCAACTGTTGAAAACTATGAACCGCTTACTCAGATATCACGGCTTCCCGTGACACTGTTTCGATATCTAATACATGGACGAACCGCGGTCAATGCGGCGAGGACTCCCTTGCAGCCGGGCCTGATAAGCTCCTGCGGAATACGCCGAAAAGGCATCCCGATGCCCTGCATTCCGTTCCAGCGAATGCGGACGCGGAAGCCTGGCGGAGGCGCCTTCAGGGAGCCCCCGCTGACAACGCCTGCAGCCGGTACTCCCGGAATTCATCCCCCAGCCTCCCCCCCATCTGCCCGAACAGGTCCCGTATGTGCTCGTCCATGCAGAAGTAGAAGAGCTGCCAGCCATCTTCCACCAGCCTCAGACTGTGCTTTACCAGCCGCTCCCTGCGGCCGTAGTCGGAATGCTGGAAGGCGTCGTCCAGCAGAAGGAAGGCGGGCTGACCAAAGGTCAGCTCGGCAATAGCCGACCTCAGGGCCAGGAAGACCTGTTCCCTGGCACCCGTGCTCAACAGCTCCAGCGGGTAGTCGTACTCCCCCTCAACGCCCAGCGTGAGGCCGCCGTCCTCCTCCAGTCGAATTCCGTCGTAGTGTCCGGTCAGAGATCTCAGTGTCCTTCCCACGACCGGGTCCGCCAGCGAGTGCGAAAGTCTTTCCATCTCCCGCCGCCGAAGCTCCGATACCGACTCCTGGACGGCGATTCCGGCCAGAAGCTCGGCCGTCTGCTCACGGTACCCGTCCAGGGCCTCGGCCCGCGTGCGACGCAGAGCCTGCATGAGGCCCTCCCAGTCGTCGGGGTCTTCGGCTTCCGTCATCGCCCTGATGTCGCCGGCCAACTTCGAGAGGTCCTCGCGGAGTGCGTTGATCTTGGCCCTTAACTCGTCACGGCGCCTCCGAAGGTCCATGTGCAGGCCCCTGTCGTACTCGACTTCGCCCCCCCCTTCGGGCGCCGGGGGCACCTCCTCTTCCTCGCAGCCCAGGCGGGAGAGCTCCATTCGAACCTCCTGGAGCTCGTCGTCGAGCACCCGCACCCTCTCCAGAGTCTTCCTCACCGCGTCGTCCCATGCCTCCGGCCCCGTACAGCCTCCCGGCCAGCGGGCTATTGCATCCTCCACGGCCCTCCGCTCGGCCGAGGTCTCCTCCTCCAGCTCCCGGACGCGTTCGACCGCGTTTCGAATCTTCCACCTCTCCTCGCGAAGGGACTCCAGTCTGGCCTTCAGGGACGCCATGTCACCGGTACCGCCGCCGAATCGTCTTGCGTACTCCCCGGCGATCTTCTCCTGCTCGGCCATCTGCTGGGGTGCCGGTCTCCGGGAGGCCGCCCGCCGTCCGTAGAGCAGCGTCAACGCAACCGCCCCCAACCCCGCCACTATGGCCAGCGGCGCGATTCGCGCGATTCCGGCGGCGACCGCCCCCGCAACCAGCAGCGCCGCCATGGCCGGCATCCACATGGGACCGGCCGAGCCGGCGGCTCCCTCTGAGACACATTCTCCGTAGGCCTCCACCGCCTCCTCCAGCCAGCGGACGTTCTCCTCCGCCTCCTTCAGCCCCGCCGCTCGCCGCCCGGCCTCGTCCAACTCGCTCAGCTTTCGCCGCAGCTCCCCGATGCGGGCCCGTATTTCGAAGACTTCCTCCTCGGAGGGAAGCGATTCCAGCTCCTCGGCAAGCTCTCCGCGTCTGAGCCCGAGCCTGTGCAGCTTCTCTGCTCTGGCCTGCTCCTGCAGCCGCAGCTCGGACTCGACCTCTTCCAGGTCTGCCCGAAACCCGGTGAGGCGGACGGCCGAGGCGTTGGAGGCGGACCTGTCCAGCAGCTTCTGGAGCAGGTCCAGGCGTTTCCTGTGCATCTCATGGTCCCTGCGGGCCTTCTCCCTGTTTCCGGCCAGAGAGCCTTCGCTGACCCTCATCTTCGCGTACTGGGGCATGCCGCTCCGGCCGGAGATCTCGTCCAGAACGTCGCCGCCCCCCAGAATAGCCGAGAGGACGTCCCTGCCCACTCCGTCGGGCGAATTTTCGGACAGGCGTGTCCTGCCGGCCCGCACAACCACTATGCGGGAGAGCTCGCCCGGCAGGCCCGCCGCCGGGGCGTAGCGGTCGTCCAGCTTGTCTTTGGTCTTGGGCTCTTCCGCGAACTTCACGGTCCTGCCGTCGCCGAGCGACACCAGCGCCTTGCCGGCCAGCGGGAACCGGCGCACGGCGGAGGGGCCGCCTCCGGTGAAAGCGGTGCTCCAGGGCGTGCTCTTCCCGGTCCTGAACAGGAAGCGCAGGATGGACTCCAGCAGGTAGGTCTTACCGGTCTCGTTCTCACCGTAGACCAGGTTCAGGCCGACGGGCTCGATGTCGAAGTCCTCGCACAGGGGTCCGTTCCGTCTCACCACCAGCCGCGTGATTCTTACCCCCATGGTCCCCCTAGCCGTATATCATTTCCAGCGCCCTGCGGATCACCTGGCTTCGGGATGGCTCCTCGTCCCCGAAGTCCCACTGCATACCGTCTATGCGCTCCCTGACGAGACGCGCCAGCTGGCTGCGATCCCGGTCTGCGCTCTCCCTCAGACCCGAGAAATCAGGCGATTCGTCGCCGTAGAAATCAAGGTCCTCGAAGCCCCGACTCACGCACTGCACTATTCCGCGCCTGTCCGGTGTGTATCCGGCCACCCTGACCCTGATTCGCGCCCTTCTGCCCACGTCGGGGACCTTCGCGGACCATGCGGAGCGGACGGCCTCGATCTCGCCGCGGAGCCGGTCCTCGGCGTTGTCCTCCGGTACCACCAGAAACTCCGCCTGCAGGAAGACGACCTCGGTGTCCACCGTCCTCCCGGTGACCTCCATGGTCTTCGAGTCCAGGACCAGGAAGCGCCTGGGGCCGGTTTCGGTGATGTCCATTCCGCAGGGCGAGCCGGGGTAATGGAGCCGGCCCTCGTCCACCCTGGCGTGTATGTGACCGAGGAGTATCAGCGAGGGTCTGAGCTCCTCCACCTCGGCCGAGGACAGGGGCATGTAGGTGCCTTCCTCGTAGGCGTTGCCTACACCCGATGCCGCGCTGGAATCTCCGTGGCCCACCAGCACCCAGTCCCCCCGGGGCATCCTGCCGCAGGCGGCCGCCGCCGCGCCCATGCTGGTGCCGCTGCGGTACGGGACGAACAGGAAGGACAGGCCTCCCATCTCCTCGACTCCGACGGAATCGTGAACCCGCACGTTGGAAAGCGCCAGGGACCCGTGGCCGAGGTGCGAATCGTGGTTGCCGGGGATTACGCCGATCCCTATGCGGTGATAGCGGCTGCAGAGGGCCTCGAAGCGCGAGTAGTCCCTCACCTGCCTGTCGAACAGGTCGCCGGCGATTATCAGATGCCGGATGCCTTCCTCGTCCAGCTTCTTCAGTATGTCCTCGAGGGCGGCGTACCGTTCGGGGTGCCTGTCGCGGTCGTCCAGATGGCAGTCCGCCGTGAAGGCGATCCTCATACGGTGCTCCCCCGTTCCTCGCGTGGCTTCGCTGGGCCCAGGGCCGTTCTTCCAACGGCCGGCCGGCGGGCGTAGATGCTCACAATAACATTCACGGGGGGCGACGGGAACCGCATGCCCGCCGCGATACCCAGACAGGCTGCGGCAACAGGGCGGAGGCGGCGGCCCCCGGTCCGGGGACCGCCGCCTTCACCTACCGAATCAGAACCAGCTTCTGCGTGGCGGCTGCGCCGTCCGGGGCCCTGACCACGGCGAAGTAGACTCCGGATGCCGCGGGGGCGGAGGAGGCGTCGGCGCCGTTCCAGACCAGCGAATGCTCGCCGGCGGAGGCCCAGCCGTCCGACAGGGTTCGCACCAGACGGCCGCTCATGTCGTAGATGTCCACGCTGGCCCTTCCGGACGAAGGAAGGCTGTAGGTGATCGTGGCCTGGGATGAGAAGGGGTTGGGGGCCGACGCCACGTTCAGGCGGGCCGGCTGCGTCCCCCCGCCTTCGACTCCGGTCTCACCCACTCCCAGTATCTGGATGTCGTCTATGTTCCAGCCGCAGTAGGTCCATCCTCCGTCCGTAGTTCCCATGGTCCAGCGGAGGTAGACGGTGTACTCGTTGTCCACGTACTGGGAGAGGTCGACGGTCTCCAGGACCCATTGCCCGTCGGCGATCTCCTGGTCGTTCTCCCAGACGGTGTCCCAGCTCTCGCCGTCGGTGCTCACCCGGATGTAGGCATGGTCGTAGGTGGGGCTCTCCACTCCCAGCCAGCGGCGGTAGCGCAGCTGCACCCCGTAGAGGCCCTGGCAGTTGATGGCCCCGGTGGTGAGGTGGAACTCCGGCAGGTTGTTGGGGTAGTCACCGTCCAGGTTGAATCCGTAGACGTTGTCTCCGGTGTAGCCGGAGGTGGGATCCGGGCAGCCGTAGGCGCCGCCTCCTCCGGTCGGCTGGCCGTACTCCCAGTTGTCCTGGGTCTCCCAGCCGGGGTCGTCCTCCAGGTTCCAGCTGTACTGCACCTGGGCGGTGCCCACCACCAGCACCACCTCCCTGGTGGTGTCGCCGTGATGCCCCGTCATGTCCGTGAAGCTCACCGTGGCGCTGTACGTGCCCTCCGGCATGGTGTCGGCCGCCGACGTCAGCTGCGCAGTCACCTCCACCGGATCACCGTACGGCTCAAGCGTGCCCGAGGTGGGCCCGGTCAGCTCCACCCAGGGGTTGCCGGCCTCCAGGTCAACCTCGTACTGGATGGAGGAGGAGCCCTTGTAGGTCAGCTCGTAGACGCCCGAGCCGGGCTCGAACGGACCGCCCTGCTCTCCGAAGCATTGCAGGTCTTCCTCCGGGGAGACCGACAGTCCCGCGTAGTCGGCCAGGGCCTTCATGCAGAAGTTGCCCGTTTCCGGATAGGGGTTGCCCGACCAGTCGTAGAGATCCTTCCAGGTCGACCCGTCCATGTACCAGCTCTCTCCGGGGGAGGCGCTGGACTCCACTATGACCCGGTAGCTGGCGCCCAGCAGCACCGGCACGTCGGACGTGCGGTCGTACGCATGGCCGCCCTGCGAGAGCTGCAGATACACGTAGAAGTCCTCCCCCTCCCCCACCGCGGTGGGAGACGGAAGGTCGACGGTGTGGAAGCCCCGGCGCTGCAGGAAACCGGAGACCGACGCCAGCTCACCCTGCAGCTGACCGGAGACGAAGTCGTCGTATATCACGGCGGTGTAGTCCACGCTGTCTGCCGCGGTGAAGAAGCTCACCGCCCGCAGGATCATCTCGTCCGGGGAGACGAAGGCGTTGAAGGCTTCGTCAGTAGCCGTCTTGGTGTCCCTCCATCCGTGGTAGTCGTGGTAGAAGATGTCGTCGTAGTCCATGAGCTCCACGTCCTGGTGGGATACCGCTCCCATCCAGGGCTCCTGGCAGCTGAACTTGTCGTAGTAGGAGATCCAGAAGTAGCCGTCCAGGCCCCATCCCTCACCCCAGCTGTTCTTGCACAGCCAGGCTCCGGGATAGGGAGCCTGTGTGGTCAGTGTGTCGTCCCATCCGATGATGGAGATGGCGTGGTTGGGCAGCTCGCTGCTGCCCGGCGGCTGGTAGTGGATGTAGTCCGGTCCGATGTACTCGGAGCTGTAGCACATGCAGGTCCCCATGACGCCGTGCTCCATGATTGCGTTCTTTATGACGTCGACGCTCTCCAGGCTCTCTCCCGCGACGTACCACTCGATGTTCCTGGGATAGTAGTAGTGGTAGTCGTCATCGAACCTCGCCGGAGGGCTGCCGTAGGACTGGCCGTCCTCGTCGCGGACCGCGCCCTCGCCCCGGGTAAGATAGGCCGAGCCGACCATGTAGTCTCCGCCGTAGTGGACCTCCAGGCCGCCGTAGGGTGGATCGATGTCGTCGTTGTTGTGCTGGTTGAAGCCGTTCCACCAGTCCAGGTGGTACTCAGCCAGGTTGGGCTCCCCCACTTCCCCGGCCGCCTCCCAGTTGCCCGTCATCAGGAGGTTGCCCTCCAGGGAGGCCATTATGCCGTGGGTCCAGCAGGTTCCTCCCTGCTGACTCTTCACGGAGGTTACGTAGCTCTCGCCGCCCACGTCACGCAGGTCGTAGGTAAGGGGAGGGTCGGCTGAAACGGAGGATACGGCCGCCGCAACCGCGGCCAGCATCAATATCGGGACGGCCTGAAACGCTTTCATCTCTCTCCTCGGGGCTGCAGGAATGGAAGGATGCTTTCTTTCAAATGCAACTGTACGTATATGCGATGTTGAGAATGAACACAACCTGTCTTCACAATTGCTGAACGTTCAACCGGGCGGGGGGTTCCGCTATCGCTCCTGCGAGACAGTGACGCTCTCGCCGTCGGCCGGGTAGGCGGCCGCTTCCGTCACCACCCTGTCTCCCGCCCTCAGCCCCGACTCGATCTCCACCAGTTCGCCCCCGGCGAGTCCCGCCGTCACCTCACGGACCCGGGCAATCCCACCCTCTACCACCGCCACCCGGCAGCAATCGGAAGTGCGGCGAAGGGCCTGCCGGGGAACCGCCAGCACGTCCTCCTCGACCCTGGTTACCACCAGTGCGGTGCCCATTGCCCCCGGAGGCACCTCCCTCCCCCCGGCAAACACAAGGGTCACCGGAAGCAGGCCGGTCTCCGGGTCGAGGCCGGCCGCCACGGCGGACACGTGCCCGCTCAGCTCCCCAAACGCCCCCCCCGAGGCCCGGAAGCTCGCCTCGGCCCCGGGGCGTATCGCCCCGGCGTACTCCCGCGGCAGCAGGAGCCTGGCCCGAAGGGCGCCCTCGCCCACGACCTGGATCAGGGGCCCCTCTTCGGCCAGGGCCCCCTCCCTGGCCCAGATCCTTCCCACGGCCCCCCCGAAGGGGGCCACAACTGCGGATGCTTCAGCCGACGCTTTCGCCGACTCCAGGCGGGCCAGGGCAGAGCTCCTGGCGGCCCGGGAGACCTGCACGGCCGTTTCCGCCCCCTGCAGGTCCCGGCTGCTTACGCCTCCGCTGCGGTGAAGCCTGCGAGCCCTCTCCAGGTCGCGCCGGGCGTTATCCAGCTCCGAATCGGCCGCCGTCAGCCCGTTCCGCGCCGCTTCTACTCCCGCCCGGGCCGCAGGGTCCCCCGAGAGGCTCACCAGGGTCTGTCCGGGCAATACGGTGTCACCCTCGCTGACGGCCACCTCGATCACCCGCCCGCTTCCGAACAGCAGGGCCTCCCTGCCGGCCTCCAGTCGAGCGGAGGCCGTCACGGTCTCCGCGACCGTGGTCCGGGTCACGGCGGCTACGGTGACCTCCGTGAGGTCGCCGCCGCCGTTTCCGCCTCCGTCTGAGCAGGACGCGACCACGGCGCCGGCCAGGATCGCGGCGACAGCCGTTCTAGTCATCTGTCAGAATCCTTCCGCGGAAACGGTCCATGGCCACGTACAGCGCGGGCAGCACGATCAGCGTAAGGGGTGTGGCCACCAGCATGCCTCCTATCACCGTCTGCGCCATGGGAGCCCAGAGATCGGCGCTGCGGCTTCCTCCCATGGCCAGGGGCAGCAGGGCCAGAATGGTGGTGGCCGCGGTCATGAGAATCGGCCGCATGCGCTTTCTGCCGGCCTCCAGGACGGCCTCCCCGGTTCCCATCCCCAGCTCCCGTCGCTGCCTGTTGGCGAAGTCGATCAGCACGATGCCGTTGTTCACGACTATTCCGGCCAGCATGAGTATTCCCACCAGCGATGTGATCCCCAGAGTCATGCCCCCTGCGAAATGCATGAGGATCACGCCTATCAGGGCCATCGGGATCTCGAAAATCAGGATGAACGGCTCCAGCAGCGACTCGAACTGGCTGGCCATGACCATGTACACCAGGGCTACGGCCACCCCTATCGCCAGGGCCATGCTTCCGAACGCCTCCCTCTGCTCGGGGATGTCACCCAGGAGCTCCCAGCGTCGTCCGCCCAGGTCCAGTGTGTCCATTACGGCCTCGAGGTCACCGCCCACCTCGCCCAGAGCCCTGCCCTCGATCTTGCAGCTGACCAGCACGCTCCTGACCCGGTCCCGGCGCCATATCTTCTGCGGGACGAGCGAGGTCCGGAACTGGCCCCATGACTCCAGGGGAGCACCCGCCGCGGGCAGTCCTCGCACCCTTTCGGGACTGGAGCGGAACCGCTCCGCGTAGCGCAGGTGAACGTCTATCTCCCTGTCCTGTTCGTAATAGGTGGAAGCGTCCAGTCCCAGAACGCCCAGCGTCACCTCCAGCCCCACCTCCGCCGGACTGACCCCCCGCTGGGAGAGCACGGCCTCGTCGGGCCGGAAGTCGATCTGGCTCACCCACTCCTCGAGGGAGGACCGGTGTTCTACGGTCCCCGGGATCCGGGCCAGGGCCCTCCGGACCCTCTCCCCCGTCTCCCGAAGCTGGAAGAGGTCGGTTCCGTAGACCGCCACCTGTATCGGGTACTCGTTTCCCACCGGCATGCCGGTGGTTATGTCGTAGTCCAGGCCCGGCGCCCCTCCCAGGATGGCCCGCACGCTGTCGCGGTATCCGTCCATGCTGCCCCGCATCTCCCCCTCCTCGGCGAAGTAGAGGGACATGTCGATCCTCCAGGACGCGTCGGAGCCGAAGGCGGCTCCCATCCCCTCGGACCGGCCCACCTGGGAGCGGGAGTGAAGCAGGTCGCCGGGCTCGGTTACCGCCACGATGGAGTCCTCCAGAGAGGCCGCCACGCTGTCGGTGAACGCCAGTCCGCTGCCCTGGGGCACCGAGGCGCTTATCTGCATTACGCCCTCTCTCACGTCCGGCAGGAAGGAGGTCGGTATGAACCGAAGCAGGAGGACCGAGACGGCCAGGATCGCCACCACCGGAAGAACGGTGAGCCAGCGGTGCTTGAGAAACCAGCCCAGCCTTCGCACGTAGAGGTCCTCCAGCCTCCCTATCCAGACCTGTATCCTCCCCAGCGGGGATCCGCGCCGGTGGGTCTTCACCAGCTTTGTGGACATCCCCGCCAGTAGTGGGATAAGTGTCTGGCTCACGAAGAGACTGATGAACAGGGCGCTGGCTATGGTGATCGAGAGGTCCCGGAAGATCTGGCCCGTCATGCCCTTCACAAAGAGCATCGGCACGAACACGGCCACGGTGGTCATGGTGGACGCGGCCACCGCCATGCCCACCTGTGCGGCTCCACGCTCTGCTCCCCGAAGAACGCCCGCCCCCTCCCGCCTGAGCCGGTGGATGTTCTCCAGAACCACCACCGAGTTGTCCACTATCATCCCGATGGAGATGCTCAGCCCCGCCAGTGACATGATGTTGAGGTTCACCCCGAAGACGTACATGGCGGCGAAGGTGGCCACGAACGACAGGGGCATGGATATGCTCACTATGCCTGAGTTGGCCGCCGAGCCCAGGAAGAGCATCAGCACCGCGGCCGCAAGCAGAACCGCCTGTATGCCGGTCTGCAGCAGGCTGGTCATGGAGGAGACCACGAAATCCTCCTGGCTGTAGACGATCTCCGTGGAGAGCAGGCCCTCGTAGTTGGCCGACAGCCTTCGAACCTCCTCCTCCAGTCTGCGGCAGGTGTTTACCGTGTTGGCGTCGGAGCTCTTTCGAAAGACCAGCAGGACGTTGCTCTCCCTGTCCAGCCGGGAGATGCTGCTGGCCTCGCGGAAACCGTCCTCGACGGCGGCAACATCCCTCAGACGCACGGGCGCTCCGCCATGGGATCCGACCACGAGCTCCCGGATCTGCTCCAGGCGGTGGAAGCCGCTCTTCACGCTGAGGGGGACCTCCAGATGATCGCTCTCGATGTCCCCTCCCGGACGATCTGCGCCGACCGCCGACAGCGCCCGGTACACCCGGGTGAGGGAGAGTTCCCGGTCCCACAGGAGAACCGGGTTGACCTCCACGTTGATCTGCCTCACCTCGCCGCCGGCCAGATCGGCGCTGGAGATGCCCCTGACCCTGCCCAGCACCGGCGAGATCTCGTCCTCCACCAGCCGGCGGAGCTCGGAGCTGGTCATGGCTGGGCTTGCGAAGCCCAGTATCATCAGCGGTTTCTGGCTGCTCTCCAGAGCGAATATCAGGGGGTCTGTAGCGTTGTCTGGAAGGGTACTTCTGATCCTCTCCACCGACTCCCGGATGTCCTCCTCCACCCTGTCGATGTCGGCCCCCAGGCCCACCTCCACGAATACGGCGCTCAGCCCGGCGCTGGACTCGGACTCCACAGTCTCCACGCTCTCCACGCCGGTTACCGCGTCCTCGAGGATCCTCGAGACCAGGGTCTCCACATCCTCCGGACCGGCTCCGGGCAGAGCTGTGACTATCACTATCTCCCCCAGGTCGACCTCGGGGAAGTAGTCCAGCCCCAACCGGCTGAGACCGAAGACCCCGGCCCCCGCCATGACCAGGAAGACCATCAGGAAGGTCACCCGTCTTCTGGTGGCGATCCCGGGAAGGCTCACCTCTCAACCACCCGCACCCTGCCGCCCTCCTCCAGCCCGCCGTGGCCCACTACCACCACGCTGTCGCCCTCCTCTATGCCCCGGACAATCTGCATGGTGAAGCCGTTCTGTATTCCCGTCTCGACCTCGCGGAAGCGGGCCCTTCCCCCCTCGATCACCGCCGCCCTCCAGCCGCCTCCCGGAAGCCGCTGAAGGGCCATCCTGGGCAGTACCGGAAGGCTGTCCTCGGTTCTGA
This sequence comes from uncultured bacterium, assembly GCA_964553045.1. Classification (GTDB taxonomy): domain Bacteria; phylum Fermentibacterota; class Fermentibacteria; order Fermentibacterales; family JCC-6; genus JAWLEP01. The sequence continues at coordinate 41,646 of CAZKJG010000022.1, forward strand.
GAGCAACGGTGGCGGTGCCGTCGAGTCCTGCGAACAGCGAGCCGGTGGTGTCGGTCAGCCCGATCCTGGCCGGGACCAGACCCGATACCGGATCCACCGCCGCGGAGACGGCGGTCATGGTTCCCCGAAAGATCCTCCCGGGTATGTGGGGAGACTCGAAGAAGACGGGCAGGCCCGGCCGCAGCTCGGGCAGCCGGCTCTGGGCCAGCAGCAGCTCGGCCTCCAGAGCCTGCCCTCCCGTGATGGCGACCAGTCCGCCGACGGCGGGGCTTCCCTCCCGGGCCGCAACCCTGGTTACCATTCCGTCGAAGGGAGCTTCGACCAGGCCCAGGCTGGCGCCGGAGAGGGCCTGTCTGTAGGCAGCCCGCGCCGAAGCGAGCTCCGCCTCGGCGGCTTCCGCCGTCGCCTGCGCAGACTCCCTGCGGTCGGGGCTGGCCGCGCCGGACTCCGACAGGGCCTCGACTCTGGCCAGGTCGTCGGCGGCGTAGCGGGCCGCGGCCCTGGCCGCAGATACCCCTGCGGCCGCGGCGCCGGCCCGGGCCGCCAGGGCCTGGTCGGTCTGAAGGCTCACCAGGGCCTGCCCGGCCCTTACGCTGTCGCCGGGGGCCACGTGCACCTCCCGGACCCGAACCGGACGCGTGACCGAGATCACCGCCTCCTCCGTTCCCCGCAGCACACAGGGAGCGGTGAGGATGCGGCTGATGGGAGTAGGCTCCGCGACCCGAATCCTCACAGCCGCCGGCTGCGTTCGGGGCGGCGGGCCTTCCCCGCACGCGGCCGCCACCAGCGCCGTCGCCAGAAGAAGCGCCTGCCTACCCCTCATCGGGCGTGATCCCGTTCCAGATTATCTCCATGGCAGACTGGATGAAGCGGGCGTCCAGGTCCGCGTCGGAGAGCCCCTCCGGGAACCACCGGCGGTACTTCCAGCGGGAGCCGAACCAGCCGAAGCAGATGAGCATGTAGACGATGGGGAGCACAACCGGGTCCACGTCGGGGCGTATCCTGCCGCTGGTCTGCATCTCCCTGATGCGCTCGATTACCTTCGTGCGGGATTCGCTGTCGGGGAAGTCGTGGTCCAGGCCGCCCTCCAGGTTCAGCCAGGACATCATCCTTATCAGCTCCGGGCGGTCGCGCAGGAAGTAGAAAAACCCCTTCTCCCCCCGGGCCAGCTCGTCCAGCGAATCCAGATCCTCCGAGGCCAGCGTGTCGTAGAAGCGCTCCAGCAGCCCGGACCTCCGGTTGTGCTCCCGGATCACCTCGAACCAGAGCTGGTCCTTCGATCTGAAGTGGTGGTATATGAGGCTCTTGGATACGCCTGCGCGATCCGCTATCTCGCTCACGGAGGCCCCGGAGAACCCGCGGTCTACGAATACGCTCTCCGCGGCCCTGAGAATGCTCTCCCTGCCGCCCATCGCCACCTCCAGACTGAACGTTCGGTCAGCAATATGGAGAGCGGCGGCGGGCTGTCAAGGCCGAAAGCTCAGATGCCTACTGGTTCCCGGCGATGATCTCCTCCACCACGGAGGTGTCCATCTCCCAGGTGACGTTGCTGGACTCCGCCGGAGCATCCGGGTGGTATCGGACCTCGATGGGGACCTCGTATCGGCCGCTTCCGGCCGCGCCATCCACGGAGACGATCAGGCTGCCCCGGTAACGGTTCTCCCCCGTTTCCGTGAGCTCCACATCCTCCACGCTGAACTCGCCGTCGACGTACTGATCCAGCCCTTCGAACCGGGGCCGCATCTCCTCCACGACCGCCGAGCCGATGGAATCCGCCCCGGGCGTCCCGCATCCCGTCACCAGAAGCGCTGCAGCCGTAAGGATAGCCGCTGTCCTCATTGCCCCTTCCCTTCTCAGATTAGCACCGAACCACTTCGGCGCTGCCGCCGGTGGCCATCTGCGGGTTCTTCGCCGGCTTCCAGAACCTGCAGGGGTTGCGGGCTGCGATCAAATGGCGCCACACCGCCGGACCCGAGGGCCAGCGGCGGCCAGTCACGTTCTTGACCGTTTCTCTCGGGCGGAATATGCTCGCTTGTGGGTAGCCATGGATTTCCCGCCAACGAAACTTTCTCTGGAGGTTATGATGAAGAGATCCTTTTCTCTGCTTGCGGTCTCCGCTGTTCTCGTGCTGGCCGGTACGGCCGGCGCGCAGTGGAGCGACGACTTCGACTCCTACTCCACCGGTGGCATAATCGGCAACGGCGGATGGGCCGGCTGGGAGGGCGACCCGGCTTACGACGCCTTCGTGGAGGACTCCATCGCCAACAGCTCGCCCAACGGCCTGGCCATCATCGGTGACAGCGACATCGTTCACGAGTTCAGCGAGACCTCCGGCAGCTGGGAGTTCACAGCCTGGCAGTACATACCCAGCGGCGGAAACGGCTCCACCTACTTCATCCTGCTGAACACCTACTTCGCAGGCGGCGGCGACCACGACTGGTCGCTGGACCTCAAGTTCAACCTCTCAGACGGCACCATAGAGGTGGTGGAGGGTTCGGCCGTTGGCGTCTTCCTCACCGACCAGTGGGCCGAGATCAAGGTGGAAATCGACCTCGACAACAACCAGCAGAGCATCTACTACAACGACGGTTTCCTGGAGACGATACCCTGGCAGACCACGGGCGTGAACGAGATCGCCGCGGTGGACCTCTTCGGCAACGGTGCCAGCACCATCTTCTACGACGACCTCGATCTGACTCCGGTGGTGGGCTTCGACCAGTCCACATGGGGATCCATCAAGTCCAACACCTTCTAGACCGGAAGTCCGGAGCAGACAGCACAGACCGGGCCCCCGTCCCGCGGATCAGCGGGCCGGGGGCCTTTAGGAGCAATACCTGAAAGGACCCGAGCATGCACATGACCATCGACTTCCCCGGCGGGAAGAGGGTGGATGCGGAGTTCCAGGGTCACAGCATCCCCACCGACCAACCTGAACACGGAGGGGGAGAGAACTCGGCCCCGGCGCCCTTCGACCTCTTCCTGGCCTCCATAGGAACCTGCAGCGGGATCTACGTTCTCTCGTTCTGCCAGCAGAGGGAGATCCCCACCGATGGAATCAACGTCGCCCAGCACATGAGCCGGGACCCGGAGACTGGAATGCTGGACTGCATAGACCTCGACATCCGTCTGCCGGAGAGCTTCCCGGAGAAGTACCGGCCGGCGCTGATCAGGGCGGTGGGGCAGTGCGCGGTGAAGCGCCACCTGGAGTCCCCCCCTAGGCTGAACGTCCGCACCAGCAAGCCGGGTGAGTCCGGGGAGCCCTGCTAGGGAGCCACTACGGCCTTCCGCATCGATACTCCCGCCTCGGATGAGAGCACCAGGGCATAGCTTCCCGGGGACAGGTCCAGCCCCCCAGGGGCAGCGAATGGGTTCCGGCAGAGACTTCACCTTCCAGCAGGGCAGTCATGCGTCTTCCGGCCACCTCGTAGACGGCCAGGTCCGTCGGCCCCGCCATCGGTGCCAGAGCAACGCAGACCGCCATCGGGACTCGCATGCCGACTTCCTTCCCCATTTGCCCTGTCTCTCCCTCTTCGTGACTAATCCGTCAGCTCGTCCAGGTTGGGCACCAGGCCCCTCACCGCGTCGGCGGCCGCCTCCAGGTCTCCGCTGAGATTCCCGAAGTCATCCCCACCGCAGTGGTACACGCTTCCGGAGAACACCACACCGTCCTCCCCGTAGAGGGTGATGGCTTCCGTGGTGCCGCCGGTGCAGCCGTCGGGCTCGGTTTCGGGCACGTTGTGAAGCCCCGCCCTCTCCAGCTCCTCCAGAAGCACCTTGAATCGGCCCGCCTCCAAGGCGCAGGTGGTATCGGCCAGCACATCTCCATAGCTGTCCACAACCACATGGACGCTGTCGGGGGTGGCCTCTATCACGTAGCTGCGGTGGTACTGCGGCTCCACCGAGGAGTCGCCGTAATCGTACACCACCCTTGTGGCTTCGCCGAAGCCGCCCTCCCCCTCGCCGCAGGAGGCCGCCGCCAGCAGGATCACGGATGCAACAAGACAGAGACGCATTGCCGGACTGCTCCTTTCGTGCCATTGCCTTCAGGCTTCCATGCCACTGCAGGATAGCCCCATGATCCGCCCGGAGCAAGATGACCCCGACTGGGCACTTACATCGCTGCCGTTCTCCGATTATGCTCTCCGGTTCGAAGTCACCCCCGGCCTCAATGGAACGGAGCGGCCATGATAGCAGAGATGGAGTGCCTGCCCTGCCTCGTCCGGCAGGCCAGGGAAGCGGCCTGCATGAGCACGGGCAACCCGGACCTGCGCCTGAGGATCATCCGCAGGTGCCTGGCCTGGATGGCGGAGGCGGACCTGGACGTGTCGCCGCCGGAGATCGCCGCCGGCATAGGCCGCGTAGTCATGGAGCTCTCCGGCCGGGACGACCCCTACCGGGAGGTCAAGTCTCTGCACACGGACATGGCCCTGAAGCTGCTTCCCCGGATGGATCGCATGCTGGCCGAGTCCGACGACCCCTTCCTCACCGGGCTGCGCCTGGCCATCGCCGGAAACATCATCGACCTGGGCGCCCGCTCGCAGGTGGAGGACGCGGACATCGGCGACACCCTGCGGGAGGCCATGGAGCTTCCCATCCTGGGCGAGGACCCGGGGGCGCTGCGCGCCGAGATCATGCGGGCCGGCAGCGTTCTCTACCTGGCCGACAACGCCGGGGAGACGGTGTTCGACCGGAAGTTCATCGAGCAGATGCCCAGCGGGAGGGTAACCGTGGCGGTCCGCGGAGGGCCGGCCATAAACGACGCCACCCTGGCTGACGCCCGGGCCGCCGGCCTCCACAGAGTTGCCCGCCTGATTGACAACGGCCACGCCGCACCGGCGACGGTGCTTTCCGAATGCTCGCCGGAGTTCCGCCGCACCTTCGATGAAGCCGATGTGGTGATATCCAAGGGACAGGGCAACTACGAGTCACTCTCCGCCGCCAAGCGGGATGTCCATTTCCTCTTTCGGGTGAAGTGCCCCCTGGTGGCCGGCCACACAGGCCATCCCGAGGGGAGCCTGCTGCTCCTGCGCTCCGTCCCCGGTCGAAGCTGACTTCCTTTCCTGCCGGGCCGGAACTCAACAACCCGCCTTGTCACCGCTGCGGAGGCTGATCATGCTAAGGTAGATTAGTAAGTACTCAGGTAGGAATTTGAGCCTTCCCAAGCGCGCAACCGATAGCGACGTGTGTTAAACAACCCATCAAAACGAGGAGGAAAACATGAAGATGGCAGCGTCTATCCTGGCAATGGTCCTGTTCACTCCGGTGGCAAACTCCGCGGAGGAGTCGACACCGGCCCCGAATCCGGAAGAGGGCGCGAAGGGGCTCGTGGCTACGTACCCGGCGGTGAATACCGCCAGCGGCATGGATTACGATGAGGTCAACGGCTGGATCTGGCAGACATCGATGGACGTGGGCGAGACCGTGACGGTCGATCCGGCCACGGGGGCCTACATCTCCCGCTTTCTCCTCACTGACGTGGTGCCGTCTTCCGATACACAGGCGCGGGGCCTCTACTACGACGAGGGCGAAGAGTACCTGTACTTCACTGACAGCGCCGAGGGCGGCTCGACGACCACGGACTACATATACTGCCTGGATGTCTCCGACCCCGATGCGCCATTCCTGGTGGACTCGTGTGATCTGGGCACTATGGACAACATCGCCGGGATAGCATACAGGGATCCGTATTTCTACTGCGGATACAACTACAAC
>CAZKJG010000023.1:0-41819 GCA_964553045.1 uncultured bacterium
TACCACTAACATCGAGTATACAATGTTACCCTAATTTATGCAACTAGGTACTAGTCCAGGTCGCTGAGGGTGACGCTCCAGTCGAAGCCCTCCTCGCCGACCTCGACCTCCCACTTGGTGTAGGTGTCTTCGTCCTCGTCGATCACCTGCATGTCGTAGGTGCCGGGGTCGACCATCACCGTTACGGTCTGGCCGCCTTCGAGCATGTACTCGGCTCCCAGGCGCTCCTCGCCCCACTGCGGGTCGGTGGAGGGGTCGATGCGAACGCCGTAGATGTCCCAGCCGCCCAGGTCGTTGGTGAAGGTGACGGGAGCAGAGCCCTCGCCAACCGTGTAGCCCTCGGGGACGGGCATGAGGCCCACCTCGCCGCTGCCGGTGGCGTCCATGTCGGCCAAGGTTACTTCCCACTGGTAGCCGCTGCTGCCGACCTCGATCTCCCACCTGGTGTAGGTGTCGCCGTCCTCGTCCTCGCACTTCATGTCGTAGGTGCCGGGTTCGACGTATACGGTGATCTCGTCACCGGGCTGGAGTATGTTCGAGCCCAGCCTGTCGTCGCCCCAGGCCGCGTCGGAAGGGTCCACGTATACGAAGTAGATGTCCCAGCTGCCCAAGCCGTTGACGATGGTGACGGGGGCGCTGCCCTCACCGGTCTCGTAGGACTGGCCATCGCCGGTGGGTGCCGTTCCGGGGCCGGTGAGGTCGCCGGCCAGGATGTCCTCTACGGTTATGCCGGTGCCCTCCAGGCCCTCTTCCATGCCCTCGCGGATCAGGCCCTCCAGGTCGGCCCTCCAGGTCTCGCCCTCCTTGAGGAATGTCAGCGTCTCCGAGCCGGTGTTGAGGGTTGCCACATCGCCCTCGATTGTGACGGTCTCGATGTTGCGGTCGAACTCGGCGAATCCCTCGCCCACCAGGAACTCGTCCAGCATGTCCCCGCCGCCCTCGTAGGCGCCGATATCCATGTCGGTCATGGCGGCCGCCAGCCGGTCCATGAAGTCCCTGGTGTTCTCGCTGAGCATGTCGAACGCGGCGTGTCCGTCCTGCTCCTCCAGGGCGTCTACCAGCTGCATGTATGAATCCTCCACCGCCTGCTGATCCGCCGGCTTCCCGCAGGAAACCACCAGCATCAGGGCAGCCAGAACCACCAGTACTCTGCCTGTACGCATTCCCTCTCCTCCCATCGGGTGGCAAGCTTGCATGACCCCTTAGTAAAGCGTTCGACCGTAGATACGCCTGTGCGGGCGTTGCTGTCAACGCTCCGGAGGTAGCAATAGCAGCCCATGATGGTTATGATCCTGTTGCTACGATCGATCTCGGGAGGAGGTAAGGCTTGCGTCTCGATATCAGGGAGCATATCAGGGGCGGGGAGATGGATCCCGTCACCCGCATACCGCCCCGGAAATGCATGGACGAGGACCTTCCGGCCCTTCTGCACGGGATGGGTTCGGCCGGCATGCCCCTGTCGGCCCTGATGGTGGACATCGACAACTTCAAGAAGTTCAACGATAACTGGGGCCACGAAGTGGGAGACATGGTGCTGCTGCACGTGGCCCAGAGGATTCGGAGTGTCGTCTCCTACCGCGGAGAGGCCTACAGGTACGGGGGCGAGGAGATAACCGTACTGCTGCCCAATACCTCTCCGGAAGAGGCGATATGTACCGCGGAACGGATATGCAGATCCGTCAGGATGAGCAAGGTCGAGGTTCCCGAGAGTCTCCTTCCTCCCACGAACGGCGAGGAGGACAGGCAGGCTGGAGGCGACGGTGACGCGGGAGATGACGGAGGGGAGCCGACCATCGCCCTGGGCGTTACCATCTCACTGGGGGTAAGCGGGTTTCCGATGGTGGGAGGGGACGAGCTTCTGGTTACCGCCGACCACGCCCTGCTTCAGGCCAAGCGCAACGGCAAGGACCAGGCCTGGCTCTACAGCCGGGAGAAGGGCGAGGACTGGCGGCCCAACGTCTACGACATCGACGTCAAGTTCCCCGGGAACACCGCCATAAGGGAGGGCAGCTTCATCCTGCTGACCCGTTGGTTCAGCCATCGCAACGACCCCCGGGACCTGGAGGCGAGGGGTATCTCGGACCCGGGGCAGAAGACGCGAGACCTCGTGGACGGCCCCATGCCGCCGGGCGGAATGATAACCTCCGAGATACGGGGCAAGGTGAAGGACGTTGAGAGACGGCAGAAGGCAACGTACTTCACCCTGGAGGTGGAGGAGGAGGTGCTGGAGCTGGTTCTCTCCGGTCTGGGAATAGAGCTGAGCAGCTGATGGCCCGCATTGCCTGCCGCTGGCTGTGGACGGGCAAGGCGGAAGCTCCCCTGGAAGACGCCCATGTGGAGATCGAGGGCGGCAGGATATCCAGCATCTCGCCCGGTACCGGCGGCGAGTTCTTCGTAATGCCCGCCTTTGTGGACGCCCACTGCCATTTCACACAGATGGCACATCTCTCCGCCGCCCTGGACCTCTCCGAGGCCCGGAGCGCCACCGACGTGATCGAGGCGGTGTCACGCGCCCGCTCCGAGGGCCGGGGCGTAATTCGGGGCGAGCGTTTCGACGAGAGCCGCTGGGTCGATCCGCCTCTGCCCACTCCGGAGGAGCTGGACGCCGCCGGCGGGGGCAGACCCGTCTTCCTGCGCCGCGTGTGCTGTCACATGGCTCTTATGAGCGGGGCCATGATGGAGATGTACGAAAGCGGGGAGCCCGGAATCGACAGGGCCACAGGTGTGGCCGTAGAGGGCCCGGTCCTGGAGTTCGACCGTCGTTTTCCGCCCTCGGAAAGGGACATCTCGGAAGCCCTGGCCGAGGCGGTCGGCGCAGCCCATGCCGCCGGTGTTACCGGTCTGTGCAGCATGGAGAGGCTGGAGAACGCCCGAAGGCTTGCTGCGGCCGACCTGGACCTGGACATCTCCTCGGCGGTGCTGGCCGAGGATCTGGGCGATGTGGACGCCGCGGATCGATTTCTTGGCGTCAAGTGCTTCCTTGACGGTTCGGTGGGAGCCGGTACGGCCGCCATGCTCGCGCCATGGGCCTCGGGTGCCGAGCCCGGCGGCCTGCTCTACGAGGATGCATCACTCACGGAGCTGCTGGCCCGAGCCTGGGGCATGGGCCTGCCACCGGTCATGCACGCGATAGGGGGCAGGGCCGTCCGGCAGGCGGCCAGGTGCAGTCGAGCAGCCCTCGAGAGGGCGGAGGTCCGGAATGGGCTGGCCTGGGCCAGGATAGAGCACGCCGAGGAGCTCGAAGGGGCCATTTCCGGGCTGGACCCCGCCCTGCACCGCGTGTGCGCCCAGCCCAACTTCGTCTCCGCCTGGCAAAGCCCGGAAGGACTGTACGGAAGCCGGCTGGGATGGATGGCCGCCCGGCGTATGAACCCATTCGCGCAGCTGCTGCAGAGCGGCATAAACATGGGATTCGGAAGCGACTGCATGCCCTTTGGGCCGCTGGCCGGCCTGGACGGAGCGGTTGCGCACCCCGATCCCCGTCAGCGCCTGAGCGTTCCGCAGGCCCTGAAGGCGTACACACTCGCCGCCGCCGACATCTCCGGGCTCGACGGGCTTGCCGCGCCGCTGGCGGTCGGAAGAAGGGCCGATCTGGTCGTACTTTCGGACAATCCCTTCCGCACCGGCACATTTGCCGACATGGAGGTTGTAGCTGTTTTCAGGAGGGGGCGCCAGGTATTCGAGAGCGGAAGGTGGTCGATGCCGTGAGCCCGGCGGCCAGGGTGGACTGGAAGAGCTTCGAGAGCGTTGCCGAGCTGCTGATAAGGGCCGGGCTGGAGGAGGATTGCGTCGGCCGTGACGTATCCACCGCGGCTCTGGGAGAGCTGGGCGACAGGGAGATGACCTGCCGGGTGGTGGCCCGTGAGAACCTGGTTCTGGCCGGATGGCGGGCACTGGAGATGGTGTTCGAGATACTCGGAAGGGCGCGCGCCTTCCGGAAGGCGGACGATGGCGGGGAAGTAGAGGCAGGGAGCGTGCTGGGCACAGTGACCGGATGCGCGTCCGTAATACTGCATGGGGAGAGGCTGGCTCTGAACCTGCTGTCGCAAATGTGCGGTGTGGCCACCACGACACGCCGCTTCGTGAAGGCCGTCGGGGGAACGGGCGTGGACATACTGGACACCAGGAAGACAATCCCTGCCCACCGGGCTCTGCAGCGCTGGGCCGTCAGGGCGGGAGGCGGGCTCAACCATCGTTTCGACCTTTCGGACATGGCCATGCTCAAGGACAACCACCTGGCTGCGGCGGGGGGGGCGGAGAACCTAGACATGCTGGTCAGGGCCGTGAGGGCCGGAGGGTCCGGAGTCGAGGTCGAGGTGGACAGCCTGCAGCAGCTGCAGAGCGTTCTGCCGATGCTTCCGGACAGGATCCTGCTGGACAATATGGCACCCGAGACACTGAGCAGGGCTGTGGAGATCGCCGATGGCAGCGGATGCTATCTGGAGGCTTCCGGCGGAGTGGACCTGAAGAACGTTCGCGCCCTGGCCGAGACCGGGGTGGACGGCATCTCGATCGGGGCGTTGACGCATTCGGCCCCGGCCTCCGACATAGGAATGGACTGGATGGAAAATGAAACGCCTGGTTCTTGACATCGGAAACACCCGTACAGTGATGGGGCTTCTGGAGGACGGCGAGCTGCTGGATCAGTGGAGGGTGGGGACCAGGCACTGGACGGCGGACGAGCTCTGGGTGCTTGTCCGCAACCTGCTGGACCTCCCCGCCAGCAGTCGGCCCGAGGCGGTTGCCTTCGCCAGCGTGGTGCCTCAGGTAAGGCACTCAATCTACGGCCTTTGCTCGAAGTACCTTCGGGTGGAGCCGGTGGAGGTGGGTCCGTCGACGGCCGGAATAGAGATCGGATACCTGTTCCCACATGAGCTGGGGCCGGACAGGCTGGCCAACGCGGCCGGGGCGTTGCGCCTGGACAGGGCCCCCGCGATCGTGGCGGACTTCGGCACGGCCACCACTTTCGACGTGATAGACGCCGCCGGCAGGTACGCGGGCGGGGCCATAGCCCCCGGAGTGGGGACATCGGCGGCGGACATGTTCAAGAAGGCCGAGAGGCTCAACCCGGTGGACCTGGAGTTTCCGGAGACGCCGCTGGGCAGGAGTACGGACGACGCCATCCGATCCGGGGTTCTCAACAGCGCCGTAGGGGCTGCGGATCACATGGTTCGCCTGCTGTCCGATTGCGTCGGGGGGCGGCCGGTGCTCTGGGCCACCGGCGGCTGGGCGCACGGAATAGGCCCCCGCTGCTCGGCGGCGTTCCGAGTGTGTCCGGAGCTCACGCTCCTGGGCATAGACGAGATAGGCGACAGAAACTCCGCGAAGGGAGGAGCACAGTGAGCGGCCGGGTGTTGCTGGGGGTGACGGGAAGCGCGGCGGCCTACAAGGGTGTTGCGGTTGCATCTGATCTTACGAAGAAAGGTTACGAGGTCAATTGCATTCTCACATCGGCCGGTTCCAGGTTCGTGGGGCAGGCCCAGCTGGCCTCGGCTACCGGCCGCAGGGTTTGGACGGAGATGTTCGACGACCCCGAGGATCACATGCCCCATATCACCCTCTCGGAGGCCGCGGATATACTGGTGGTTGCGCCGGCTACCGCCGACATTCTGGCCAGGATGGCCTGGGGACTGGCCGACGGCCTGCTGTCCGCAGTCGCCCTTGCCTTCGGGGGTCCTGTTGTGGCGGCGCCCTCCATGAACTCGCGAATGTGGGAGAGCCGGGCGACCATGGATAACGTGGCAAGGCTGCGGGAGAGAGGGGTGGTCTTCGCCGGTCCGGTGGAGGGCAGGCTGGCCTGCGGCACCGAAGGCACCGGAAGGATGATGGAGCCTGTGGATGTGGCGGAGGTTGTGATTCGGAGACTCTCCGCGGGAGAGCCGGCGCAATGATAGAGCCCATTCCCACCATGGAGTGGACGGGCCGGGGTCTGCGGCTGCTGGACCAGCGGCTGCTTCCCGCAAGCGTGGAGTACGTGGACTGCGAGGACGTGGGGACGCTGGCTGCGGCCATAACAACGATGGCCGTCAGAGGGGCGCCGGCGATAGGTCTGGCCGCCGCCTACGGCGCCGTGATAGCGGCGATGACCACCGAACAGGGTGCGGGCTTTGCCGAGGCCTTCGAAGCGAAGCTGAAGATGCTGGCCTCAACCCGGCCCACCGCCGTGAACCTCTTCCACTGCCTGCGGCTGCAGCGGGAGGTGGCGGGTGACTCGACGGGAGGCCCGGAACTGACGCAGCTGCTTCTGCGGAACGCCAACCGGCTCTTCGAGGAGGACCTGGAGGCCAGCAGGAGGATGGGACGCCTGGGTGCCGACCTGCTGGAGGACGGATGCCGCCTTCTAACCCACTGCAACGCAGGAGGACTGGCCACCGCGGGTCTGGGGACGGCGCTGGCCGTGGTATACGAGGCGGCGGACAGGGGCATGCTGAAGATGGTGTACGCCGACGAGACGAGGCCCCTCCTGCAGGGCTCGCGACTCACCGCATGGGAGCTGATGCACGCCGGCATACCCGTTACCTTGGAACCGGACTCCGCGGCGGCGACCCTGCTGGCGCGGGGCATGGTCGACGCGGTTTTCGTGGGAGCCGATCGAATTGCTGCCAACGGTGACGTGGCCAACAAGATAGGGACCTATCCGCTGGCGCTGGCGGCCAGGGAGGCCGGGGTTCGGTTCTACGTGGTCGCTCCCACCACTACCCTGGACTACGGGACACCGTCCGGAGATGGCATAGAGATAGAGCAGAGGGCCTCCGAGGAGCTGGAGGTCCTGGGCGGCAGGCGGCTGACGCCGGAGGGAATAGCATTTTACAATCCGGCGTTCGACGTAACGCCATGGCGGCTGATAGAAGCGATTATCACCGATAGCGGGCTTCTCAAGGGAAGCGAGGAAGGGTTATTTTCGGTTGACAGCGACGCGGATTAGGCGTACTATCAAAAACTAGGGTTGACCATGTTGCCTATGCGGGAGGGATGAATCCGATATGAGAGCCATGGCGGTCATACTGCTTGTCGCGGCAGCCGGCGCGTTCGCGGATGCCGGAGATGTCCTGCTGCAGTTCGATGCCCCGGGAGGCAATCCCGACGGGCTCACCTATCTTGATGGCTACCTTTGGATAACCAGCGATGTAGACCAGGTCATCTACAAGATAGACCCCTCCGACGGGACCGTGATCGACCAGATAGACGGCTACGGCTCCGAAGCTCTGACCGGGCTGACAACCGACGGCACCGATCTCTGGTCGTGCTCTCCGCCCTGGATCTACAAGAGGGCCCTGCCCTCCGGAGACGTGCTGGATTCGATTCCCGCGGCCAACAGCACCGGAGAAGGCCTGGCCTGGGACAGCTCGGACCATCTGTGGCACACGACGTACACCGGGGATTCCATATACAAGATCGATCCCACCTCCGGAGACTACCTGGACAAGTTCCTTCCCGACGGAGCCAGCGGATCCACCGGACTGGCCTGGGGAGCGGGCTTCTTGTGGGTCTCCTACCAGGGGAGCAACATGATATACAAGATGGCGCCCTGGGATCCCGCCCCCTACAACTACTTCCTGGCGCCCTGCGAGGTCGTCCAGGACCTGGCGTGGGACGGGGAGTACCTGTGGACGACCGAGTACGAGGAGACCGGAGCGCAGGTGTACAAGATAGACCCGGGTCCGCTGGCGTTCGAGAGCGAGACATGGGGCAGCATCAAGGCAGGGATATAGCCGAAGGCCAATGAAACCGATTTCCAGAGGAGGGCCCCGTTTTGGGTAGGGCGATCGGAATAGACCTGGGAACGACGAACTCGTGCATGGCAGTTGCCGATGGCGGCGAGGTAGTAGTCATACCCTCCGGGGAGGGTCCGCGGGTAATGCCCTCGGTCGTGGCCTTCACCTCAAAGGGTGAGCGCCTGGTGGGGCTGGTTGCCAAGCGCCAGGCCATCACCAACCCCAGGAACACCATATACAGCGTCAAGAGGCTCATGGGCCGGCATTTCGAGGAGGTGGAGGCGGAGCGCCAGAACGTCTCCTACGAGATAAAGGCCGACGACAAGGACGACGCGGTCATTCGCATCTTCGACCGTCTCTACACTCCCCAGGAGATCTCGGCCATAATCCTGCAGCGCCTGAAGGCCCGGGCCGAGGAGTACCTGGGCGAGGAGGTCACCGACGCCGTGGTCACCGTTCCCGCCTACTTCAACGAGCTGCAGCGGGAGGCCACAAAGGCGGCGGGTCGAATAGCGGGATTCAACGTCCGCCGTGTGCTCAACGAGCCCACCGCTGCCGCTCTGGCCTTCATGGAGCCCACCGAGCGCAAGCGGCTGGCCGTTTACGATCTGGGCGGAGGCACCTTCGACATAAGCATACTGCAGGTGGTCAACGGCATATTCGAGGTCAAGGCGACCAGCGGGAACACGCACCTGGGCGGCGACGATTTCGACGCCAGGATCGTGGACTGGATACTGGGCGAGTTCCGGCGCGAGGAGGACATAGACCTCTCCGACGACCCTGTGGCCCTGCAGCGGGTGCGGGAGGCTGCCGAGAGGGCCAAGTGCGAGCTCTCCAGCGCCCTGGAGGCGAACATCAACCTGCCCTTCATAGCCTCGGATGAGAAGGGGCCGAAGCATCTGGAGCTCTCCCTGACCCGAGGTCTTCTGGAGAGCCTGATCGAGGACCTTGTTGAGCAGACCGAGCAACCCTGTCGCGAGGCGCTGGAAGCGTCAGGCATGGAGCAGGGCGATATCGACCACGTGATACTGGTGGGCGGCTCAACCAGGATACCCCTGGTGCGCAAGCAGGTTCAGGAGACCTTCGACCAGAAACCGGCTCAGAGCGTCAACCCCGACGAGGTAGTGGGCATCGGTGCCGCGGTAGAGGCTTCCGTGCTCTCCGGGGAGCGCAAGGATCTGGTTCTGCTGGACGTGACACCCCTTACGCTGGGAGTGGAGACGCTGGGGGGCGTCATGGCTCCGATAATCGAGAAGAACAGCCCCATTCCCATGAAGCGCAGCCGCATGTTCACCACGGCCGTTGACAACCAGCAGGTGGTCAGCATTCATGTCGTCCAGGGCGAGAGGGAGCTTGTGGAGGGCAACAGGAGCCTGGGTCGCTTCGAGCTGGTGGGGATACCGCCGGCCAAGAGGGGTGTGCCCAGGGTAGAGGTGGCCTTCGAGATAGACGCCAACGGCCTTCTGAGCGTCTCGGCAAAGGACGCCGTGACCGGCAGGGCGCAGAGCATGGAGGTAAATCCCAGCGGCGGCCTGAGCGAGGCCGAGATAAGCCAGCTTATGAAGGAGGCCGAGATAAACGCCGAGAAGGACCGAAGCCGCATGAAGCTGGTGGAGGCCCGGAACGCGGCCGACCAGGTCATATACGATGCCGAGAGGGCTCTGGAAAGTGCCCGCAAGCAGCTGGAGGAGGAGTCGTACGAAGAGCTTCAGACGTCCCTTGCCTCTCTGAGGATGAACCGTGACGGGGAAGACCGATCCAAGATTGCCAAGGATACCAGCAAGACCTCGGCGCTGGTGTCGCAGATATCCAAGCTGATCGACATCATGGAAACCGCGGGCGAAGAGGACACCGACGAGGACGAGGTGGTCGTCCTGGAGGACGACACAGAGAGCTGATCACGGCCTGCCCGGATCGGCGATGATGAAGCGCAGGAATCGGAGCGCCCCCGGCGGTGCTCCGATCATTGTATTGTAAGGGCCGCGGCGGAACGCAGCGTCTGACCGGGTCCGGAAAAGACATGTCAAGAGGTGCGCACAGATGACTTCATTCGATCCCTACGAAGTGCTCGGCGTGGGCCGTGACGCTTCGCAGTCCGAGATAAAGAGAGCCTACCGCAGGCTGGCCGTAAGGTACCACCCCGACAAGAATCCCGATGAGCCGGGCGCCGAGGAGAGGTTCAAGCGGGTGGGGGAGGCCTACGAGATATTGGGCAATCCGGACAAGAGAAGCCGCTACGACAGGTTCGGAAGCGCCGACGGGGCGCCCGACCTGGGGGACATATTCGGGGGGGGCGGCTTCGGCTTCGACGATGCCCTGAGGACGTTCATGGAGAACTTCGGCTTCGGCGGCTTCGGCGGAGGCCGTCGAAGCAGGCGCGCGCGCCGCGGCCATGACATCACCGTGGATGTCGAGCTGGACCTGGAAGAGGTGGCCCTGGGCGCCGCCAGGGAGCTGGAGGTGCGAAGGAGCGAGCCCTGTCCGGACTGCGACGGGACGGGAGCGGATTCCGATGAGGGCCTGGAGACCTGCGGCACGTGCGGAGGCAGGGGGCAGGTTAGAAGTACCAGGAGGACGTTTCTGGGCTCGATACAGACGGTGCATGAGTGCCCCGAGTGCGGGGGCGCGGGAGAGATACCGAGGAAGAAGTGCTCGTCCTGCAGGGGCTCCGGAGCAACTGTCCGCCGCCGCAAGCTGAAGGTGGAACTGCCGGCGGGGGTGTCCGCCGGACATTTCATCAGGCTGAGGGGCCAGGGCGACCATCCCGGGGCCGGAGGCCTTCCCGGCGACCTTATCGTGCACATCACATCCGTGGACTACGGCCCGTTCAGACGCGACGACTGCGATCTGGTGGTCGAGCGGAAGATTTCCTTCCCCCAGGCGGCCCTGGGGAGCGAGGTATCCGTGCCTCTGCCGGAGGGCGGGGAAGAGACCCTTGAGGTTCCCTCCGGCAGCCAGCCCGGTGACCAGCTGGTCATGCGGGGCAGGGGCATTGGCAGGCTGCAGGAAAGCGGCAGGGGGGACTTGAGGGTGATTCTGAGCGTTTTCGTACCCAGGAAGCTCTCCCGCAGCGAGCGCAAGGCCCTGGAGGAGCTGTCCTCCTCCCGGCGGTTCAGCCCCTAGGGCGCTCGTGCGGAGCACACTGAAGGAACTCGGCTGGAATACGCTCCTGAGGCGGGTGGCCGCACTGGCGGAATGCGAGGCGGCCCGGGCTGACGTTCTGAAGCTGGTTCCCGCCTTCGAGCCCGAGTCCTCGGCCCGCCTGCGTGACGAGACCCTGGCCGCCGCAGAGCTGGTCGAACGGGGACTCAGACCCTCGCTGGACTGGGTTGATCCCATGGGCGGGATAATCGGGGCGCTGGAGGACGGCGCAACCGCCCTGGACCCGGCTGGGCTGCGGGCCGCCGGCCTCGGCCTGGAGAGCCTGGGGCGACTCAGGGAGATACTGGACGAAGGCCTGTCGGGCCCCGAAGAGTATGGAGAGCCCGCGGCTCCGCTGGCCCGCCTTTACGCTGAGTGGCTGGCCGACTGCCCCGACTTCTCCGGTGAGGCGGCGCGTCTGGTCCGGGCCACGACGGAGGACGGCGGGCTGTCGCCAAAGGCCTCCCCCGCGCTCTCCAGCCTCACCCGAAAGGTGGAGCGGGACAGAAGGCGGATATCCGAGCGAATCGAGAGGATCGCCTCCCGGCTCTCCTCACAGGGCCTTCTTCGGGACGCTCCGCCCACGATTCGAAACGGCCGCTACGTGCTGCCGGTGCGATCGGGATCCCGGGGCAGGGTGGGGGGCATCGTCCACGACCGTTCGGACAGCGGCGAGACCGTGTTCGTGGAGCCCATGGAGCTGGCAGAGGCGGGAAACAGCCTTCAGGAGTCCATGCTGGATCTGGAGGCCGAGCGTCGCCGTGTACTGAGGGAGCTGACAGGACTGCTGCGGGAACGCGGCGAGGATATCTCACGCGCCACGGACCTCGCCCGCCGCCTTGACGCCGTCTTCGCCCGTGCCCGCTACCACCTGGAGGCCGAGACGGTGTTTCCGGCCGAAGCCCCCAGGGTCAGGCTGGCCGGTCTGAGACACCCCATGATTCCCCCGGCGGAATCCGTGGACAACGACCTGGATATGCCCGCGGGCTGGAAGGCCCTGGTAATCAGCGGGCCCAACGCCGGTGGCAAGAGCGTACTGCTCAAAGCCTTCGGCCTGGGCGTGCTTTGCTCCCAGAGCGGTCTCGGGGCCACCGCCGAACCCGACTCGACGCTGCCCTTCTTCGGGAGCGTAAGGGCCTCCATCGGAGACCAGCAGTCGATAGAGGAGCACCTGAGCACATACTCGGCCAGGCTCAGCCAGCAGATGTCCATGATAAGAGACCTGGGTCCGGGAAGCCTGGTTCTCATCGACGAGCCGGCCACCGGCACAGACCCGGTTACCGGAAGCGCCATGTCGGCCGCCCTGCTGGAAGAACTCAGCGAAGCCGGCTGCCAGGTCGTGCTGACCACCCACATGGGCCAGCTGAAGAACCTGGCCTCGGGCCGTGAAGGTTTCTACAACGGTTGCATGACCTTCGACGAGGAGACCCTGGAGCCCCGATACCGCTTCGTGCTGGGGATTCCGGGATCCTCATTCACGTTGGAGATCGCCCAGAGGATGGGCTACCCAGAAGAGGTGCTGGACAGGGCCAGGGAGCTGGCCGGTGACTCCTTCCGTCTGGACCGCCTGATGTCGGAGCTGACCGCCATGCGCGACCGAAGGAAGAGGGAGATCCGGGAGCTGGCCAGGGAGCGCGGGGAGGCACGCCGGGCCCTGGAAGAGGCATCCACCGAGAGGAGCCGGGGAAGGGCGGAGCTCAGCGCCCTTCGCAGGCACTATGCGGACCGATGGGAGAAGCGCCTGGAGGAGATGGGATCGAAGGCCGACTCACTGCTCGGCAGGCTGGCGTCCACGGAGGACCGCGAGGAGCGGCGCCGCCTGAGGGCCGAGGTCAGGGAGCTGCAGTCCGCAGAGCCACCGGGAGAAGCGCCCGAAAGCAGGTCGTCGGGCGACGGCGAGGGATCATCCGCTGTGCGCAGGGGCTCCTGGGTTCGGGTCCGCGGATGGCGCGGCAGGGGATTCGTAGCGGAGCTGCGGGGTGACACCGCGGTGGTCAGCTTCGGAAACCTGCGACTGGAGAAGCCCCTGGAGCACCTTTCGCCGGCCGAGGCGCCGAACGGGGGCGAGGCCACTTCGGCCAGCTGGGACATGCCTCCGGAGAGTCCGGAGATCAACCTGATCGGAATGCGCGCGGCGGAAGCCAGGGAGGCGCTGGAGGAGAAGCTCGACGGCTGTGCCGCCACGGGAATCGGAGTACTGAGGATTATCCACGGCAAGGGCCGGGGAGTGCTCATGTCGGTGGTAACCGACCTGCTGCGGGAAGATCACAGGGTGTCCTCATGGAGGCAGGGCAGGCCCGAGGAGGGTGGAGTGGGAGTCACGGTGGCCCGTGTTTCGGAAGGCGGACCCGCGTGACAGCCCCTGGGAGCGGAATGGACGACGTGGAGGCGGTCCGCCAGGCGGTCGACATAGTGGACATCGTAGGCAGATACGTAGGTTTGAAGCAGGCCGGACGGGACTACAAGGGCCTCTGCCCCTTTCACCGGGAGAAGACCCCGTCCTTCCACGTGTCGCCGGACAAGCAGGTATATCACTGCTTCGGCTGCGGCGCGGGCGGCGACGTGTTCACCTTCCTCATGCGATACCTGGGGCTCTCGTTCCCGGAGGCTCTGGAGGAGCTGGCCCAGGAGGGGGGAATAACCCTCAGCCGCAGTCCCGCCCCCTCCGGACGCGGAGAGGCGCTGCGGGACATAACCGCCGCGACGCAGGCCTTCTTCCGGCGGAGCCTGGAGAGCGAAGCCGGCCGCGGGGCAAGGAGCTACCTGCAGGGCCGGGGAATGGGCCGGGGCGACTGCCGGACCCTGGGCATCGGCTGGGCGCCCGGGGGTGAGAGCCTGTTCGCTCACCTGCGGTCGAAGGGCTTCTCAGAGGCCCGGATGGTGGAGGCGGGAGTTATGGTTCGCTCCCGCAGCGGAGGCGGCGTATACGACCGCTTCCGCAGGCGGATTACATTCCCCATAGCCGACCGCCGGGGCAGGCCTGTGAGCTTCGGAGCCCGAACCCTGGGAGATGACTCCCCCAAGTACCTCAACGGTCCCGAGACGCCCATATACAGCAAGGGCAGCGTTCTGTACGGATACCGGGACGCCCGGGAAGCCGCCCGCGACCTGGATATGGCGGTGCTGGTCGAGGGCTACTTCGATCATGCCCGTCTGTACCTGGCCGGCATTCGAGCCGTGGTGGCCACCTGCGGGACGGCGCTTACACCGGACCAGGCTCGTCATCTGGGCGGCATCAGCGATCACATCTACATCTGCTACGACGGAGACGCCTCCGGCAGGAGATCCGCCATGAAGGCCGCCGAGGTGATGCTGGATCAGGGCCTCAATCCCAGGGTCATGGCGCTTCCCGACGGTCTCGACCCGGACGATTTCGTGGCGGAGAACGGGGCCGAGGGCTTTATGGACATGGTCCGCGCCTCCAGCAACCCTGTTGCATTCGGTCTGAGCCTGGTGGGGGGCTGGGAGGGGGCGCGGGAATCGGGCCGGGGCGTAGACGTGGTCAAGCGACTGGTTCAGGTGGCGGGCAGAGCCTCCGACCCGGTTGTCAGGGAGACCCTGTTCCGCAGCCTCTCCGAAGGCACCGGTTACACACTCGAGACCCTCAGGAGGGAGCGCGAGCACCTGGAGTCGAAGTCCCGGCGCGGCAGGAAGAGGTCTCCGCAGCGTTCGGCGGCTCCCACCAGAAGGGATTCCAAGCTTCTGTGGGCCCTGCTCTCCTGCTGCCCGGAGGACCGCCTTCGGCTGCTGGAGGTGATCGAGGCGGGGGATTTCGATACGGATACCGGACGGGAGGTGTTCGCGGCCCTGGAGGAGCAGTACGCGGAGGGCGCATCCGCTCCCGCACTGGGAAGGATGGAGCCCTCACAGGCCGATGCCTGTGCGGCTATACTGTCGCAACGGGCAAGCGCCGCCCCGGCGGACGTCGACCGCGTTATCTCCAGAGTTGTCCGCAGACGCGCGCTGGCCGAGCGTCGAAGGCTCCAGGCGCGGCTGGCCGGGGCGGACGGCGACGAGAAGAGGGAGATACTGAAGGAGCTCAACCGGCAAAGCAGAAGGGGTTCGCAGACTGGGGGCGAAGATGGCAGATAGGGTTCAGAAGCACCTGGACCTGTCCTCCAGTACGCTTTTCTACAGGGAGATGGACGTCGTGCCCCTTCTCTCGCGCGAGCAGGAGCTGGATCTGGCCATCGGGCAGGAGGAGGTGAGGCGCCGCATGCTGGCTGCGCTGCTGAGCGTAAAGGCGGGCAGGAGGCGTTTCATCGAACCGCTGAAGCGCCTGGCTGGGGGCAGGCGGGTGGCCGATGACGTAATCGATACCGCCTTCTGGGGCATCAGGCAGGGGGTTCTGCCGGAGGACCGCCGGGGGGAGCTGAAATGCCTTCTCTCGGGGCTGGACGGGACGCTTCGGTGCGAAAAGGTGAGGGAGCTGCGTCCGGCATGGCGCTGGGTCGAAGAACTGGGAAGGGACGTGTTCGCCCGCATCGACACCTGCCGCGTGCTCCTGGACCGGACCGACCGGCTGCTCGACTCCGCCGGAATTGACCGCGCGGAGCTGGAGAGGGCGGCCGTGGACTACGTCTCGTCTCTGGAAGCGGGGGAGAGGGAGCGCAGGGCGTGGAGCCTACTGCCCGGGCTGCGGGGCATTGAGCGGGAGCTGCGGCTGATCGAACTGGACTCCGGCGAGGACATCGACTCGCTGTTCAAGGCGGGAACCCGGTTCATCGAGGCCTGCGAAGACCACCGAGACCTCCTGGAGAAGCTGGTCGAGGCCAATCTGCGGCTGGTGGTGAAGTGGGCGCGCAAGTACTGCCGGACGAATGCCCTCGAGGAGATGGACCTCGTGCAGGAGGGTTGCCAGGGTCTGCTGGCGGCCGCCATGCGCTACGACTACCACCGTGGCTACAGGTTCTCCACATACGCGGTCTGGTGGGTGCGCCAGGCGATACTGAAAGCCCTGTCTCAGCAGACCGCTCTGATCCACCTTCCCTCCGATGCCGTAGACCACCGCAGGCGTATGCGGGAGGCCGTACAGCGGTGGCAGCAGAAGAAGGGCCGCCCTCCCACCACCGCCGAGCTGGCCGAGGAGCTGGACATGGAGCCCGAGCGGGTGCGATGCCTGCAGGATCTGCTGCACGAGCCGGTCTCGGTAGATACCCTCATGGAGGACAGGGGCTCCATGCTGGAATACATGGAGGACCGTCTGAGCCCCACCGAGGAGGAGGCGTACAGGGAGGAGACCAGGAAGCGCATAGCCGGCGCCCTGCGGAGCCTCAGCGACCGGGAGAGGACTATCATATCCCTGCGCTTCGGGCTCTACGACGGAGAACCCCAGACCCTGGATGACGTGGGGAGGATCTTCGGGGTGAGCAGGGAACGCATCAGGCAGATCGAGCGACGGACCCTGAAGAAGCTCCGCCACCATGGCGTCTTCTTCTCCGCCGAGCGGGAAGACGAGAGGGGATGATCCGGGTCGCGGTTCTGTGGGGCCTGGTCCTGCTGTCCTCCTGCGGGAGGCCCCCGAGCGCCGGGGACGGCCGGCCCAGGCTGGTGCTCTTCGGGCCGTCCCTGACGGAGACCGTATTCGAGATGGGAGCGGGGTCTCTGGTGGTGGGCGTGGACCGCTACTCGACCTGGCCCGCCGCGGCCGACTCCCTTCCGGAGGTGGGCGGTTACCTCGACCCCAACATGGAGCAGGTGGCGGCCCTTCGGCCCACAGTCATCCACTCCGTGGGCCGGAGCCCCGACCTGGCCGAGCTGGCCCGTGCACTGGAGATACCCTACTACGGATGGAGCTTCGACACCCTGGAGGACGCTCTGGAGTCCATGTCGGGCCTGGACTCCCTGTACGGACAAGGAGAGGGCCTGGCGGAATCCATTCGGGCGACGCTGGACTCCCTTCGGGGTTCGGTGCCGCCGGTATCGGTGGCTTTGGTCGTCTCCCATACGCCCGGTTCCGGATCGGTCACCCTGGCGGCAGGCAGCACCTTCCTGGGAGGGATTGTACGGGAGATGGGGGCCGTGCCCGGCGCCCCCGCCTCCACTGCCTATCCCAGGGTCTCGCTGGAGGGGGTCCTGGAGCTTTCTCCCGACCACATAGTCTACCTGCTCCCCGATCATCCGGACCCGTCGGCTTACAGGGAGCGGGTTGAAGCGCTCTGGGAGGGCATGGGCATTTCCCCGGACAGGATAGACGTGCTGACGCAGGATCACCTGCTCATACCCGGTCCCCGCATGGGCCGCACCGCAGAGAGGATCTCCGAGTGCCTGAGGTACTAGAGCTGGAGTCGCTCTCCGTCGGCTACGCCGGAAGGATTCTCGTCTCCGAGCTCAGCCTCGTCCTCCGGCCCGGCGAGATCTGTGGCGTTATCGGCCCCAACGGAGTGGGGAAGAGCACCCTGCTGCGGGCGCTGCTGGATCTGGGCCCGCAGACCTCGGGAGCGGTACGAATATGCGGCGGCCCCTCGGAGTCCCTGACCCGAATGCAGCGGGCCCGGCTGGTGGCCTACGTCCCACAGGACTCCTCCCCGTCTCCCGGCCTTACCGTCATGGAATCCGTCCTGCTGGGCCGCCATCCGCACCGGCGGAGCTGGTCGGCCGACTCCCCGCGGGACCGCGAGGTGGCCCGCATGGCCATGGACAGCACCGAGACCTGGGAGCTTCGGGACAGGCCGTTCGGCAACATCTCCGGCGGGGAGAGAAGAAGGGTCCTGATCGCCAGCGCCCTGGCGCAGGAACCCAGCCTTCTGCTGCTCGACGAACCCGGAGCATCGCTGGACTTCCGGCATCGGGTGAACCTGTGGCTGCTTCTCGGCAAGCTGGCCTCAGGGGGGCTGTCGGTTCTGGTGACCACCCACGAGACCAACGTGGCCAGCGCCTTCCTAGACAGGGTACTTCTCCTCAGGGAGGGCGGACACGTTCTGGGCGAACCGGAGGAGATATTCCGCTCCGACCTTCTCTCGGAGGTGTTCGGGGTCCGGCTTTCGGTCCGGCCGACCGCCTCCGGCTGGCAGGTTGTGCCCAGCCTGCCCGAAGGGCTCTGATGAGGGGTCTAGGGGTCTCCCTGGGCGTTGTGCTGGCGGTGGGCGTGATCCTGTCGCTGGCCCTGGGACCCATGCGGGGGGCGCCGGAGTGGGTGATTCTCAGGCTGCGGCTGCCCAGGACGGCGCTTGCCCTGATGGCGGGGGCATCTCTGGCTGTATCGGGCTGCGTTCTCCAGGCGGTTCTGAGAAACGGCCTGGCCACACCCTACACCCTGGGAATCTCGGCCGGTGCGGGGGTAACCGCCGGAGCCCTTCTGCTCTCCGGCGCCGTGGTTTCCCGAATGGTGCTGGTGCTGTGCGGAACGGGCGGGGCGCTGGTTACCGTGGCCGCGGTATACGCTCTGGCCCGGGCGGCGGCGGGAGGCGGGACCGGCTCCAGAATCGTGTTGGCCGGGGTGACTCTTAACCTGATCGGAGCCTCGGTGCTGCTGCTTTTCGAGTATCTGAGCCCCGCCAGCAGGCTGGTGGAGATAATCAGATGGATGATGGGCGACCTTTCGGCCGTGGACTCCCAGCTCCCCCTATACCTGCTGCCCTTCACGCTGGTGGGTCTCGTCGTTGCGGGGGCCAGGGCCGGAGTGCTGAATCAGCTGCAGAGCGGCCACGGTCTGGCTGCCAGCAGGGGAGTGGCCATCGCCCGCGAACGGGCGCTGCTGCTGGCTGCTGCCGCCCTGCTGGCCGGGGGAACCGTGGGCGCCGTGGGCCCCATCGGTTTCGTCGGCCTCATAGTGCCGCACATGATGCGAAGGCTGGCCGGGGGAGACTACCGCCGGCTGGTGTACGCCTCTGCACTGGGGGGCGCGGCGTTGCTGCTGCTGGCCGACGTGGCCTCCCGCCTGGTAATAAGCCCGGCGGAGCTGCCCATAGGGGTGGTGATGTCCATACTGGGCGGGCCCTTCTTCCTTTACCTGCTTCTGCGGGGCGACAGGGCGTGATGGATGTCCTATTCGCCCGGAACTTCCTCCAGAGAGTCGCGGGCGGCGCGTATGGAGTCCGCCCTTGCCGCGTACTCGTCTCGCAGGTCGACCACCTCGCCGGAGCTGCGCAGCCATTGCAGGAGGTCCCGCCTGTACGTACGGGAGTATCTGTCCTGCAGCGACAGGTAGCGAAGGGGGAGGACGCCCTCCGGCAGAGACTGTCTCTGACGGGAGGAGATCTCGGCGACAACGGCGGCTCCGCCGGTTCCGTAGGGCCCCATGGGCTCCAGCTCCGGCATGAGGATGGCGTCATAGCCGAACCTGCTGTTGGCAAGAAGGCCGGATACCGCCGAGGGATCTCCGTCTGCGTCGGCAATGACCTGCATGGGCGCGAAGTCGCCGGTGGTGCGGACCTCCAGTGATTCCGACTCAGCGTAATCCAACAGTCCGAGAGCCCTTTCACGCATGGAGATCAGTGCATCCTCCGCCATATCCATCGAGGCCCTCCTCTGGGCCCTGGAGTACGCTTCCAGTTCCAGCCTGCCCGAATCCAGCGCCCCTTGATAGGAGAGAGTGTCGGCCGGTGACCACGAGAGCTTCTTCCCGATTGTAAGCGCGGGGTAGGAGCCCCGATAGCTGGGTGAGTAGAAGATCGGGCTGATCTCGCCGACCCAGCTGCTGTCGAGGCAGTAGGCTCTGAGGCCCTCCGTGAGCATGCCGGCGAGGCGGGCGTCGGGGGTTACGGTGGTCTGGCCGAAGTCTATCACCACGAGACTGTCGGAGAGGGGCATCTCCATCTCCATCAGCTCTTCGGAGTGTTCCTGCAGCGCCCACATCGTCTCCCGAATGGTGGCGCGTGTGGGCCTGACGGGAACCTGCCAGTGGGCCAGTCGAAGGCTGTCCTGGACGGCCGCAAGCGATTCCGGGGCTTCACGAACCTCCAGCACCGACCAGGAATGCATGGTTGAGCCTATGCCCCCCTGCATTTCCACGGGCGTGGTGATATCCCCTTCGGACAGCTCGGACGCCTGCCCGGTGTACTCGGCCAGGCTGCCCCTGGTCACGGTCACGGTATCCGCCTGGGGAGCGCCGGACAGGGCGAGTGAGTCAACCTCGGCGGCGGCCAGGTCGCGGTCTTCGGCGGAGGGGGTGACCATCACGGTCAGGTAGTCGAGGGTGGCGGACTCCGGTTCCACGAAGCTCTCGAGGTTGGAGTCGTAGAAGTCACGCAGGGTGTCGGGGTCCGGGGGCTCGGGGCTGGCCCTGAAGGCGATGTACCTGGCCTCTACGGAGCTGAGCATGGCACGGTTGAGGAAGTCCAGCTCCCGGGCGGAGGCCATGCTCTCCAGCCGGACCTGGGCGGAGAAGCGCATGGCGGACATCTGGCTCATGACCATGTACAGCTGCTGATTGTAGCTGGGGTCCTCCCGGTAGGAGTCAAGGAGGGTCTCCGGGTCCTCCTGGCCGGAAATGCGCAGCTGCTCGACCAGAAAGGCCTCCGCCAGCTCCCGGCTCACCCGGGGCCATTGCAGGTCCCGGAGGTAGTCGCTCATCAGAACTCCGGCCACCAGGGAATCGAAGGCCGCCTCCTCCAGCCCGGGTTCCAGGAACGCCAGCTCGTTGTCGGGAGCCGGATTTCCCATCATCTCCTGCTGCTGCTTTCTCTGGCGGTAGAGCTCCGCCCTCATCTCCAGAAGCTGTTCGGGCACCAGCCGGGTTTCGTTGACCTTGGCGATAGCGCCGCGGTCGGCCCTGTCATCGCCGAAGTTGCCCGTGCCCCAGCCGACGAATATCAGGCCGACGAACATGACAATGATGACGATGAGGAATATCTTTGCCTTGTCTCTGAACCAACTGAGCATCTCACTCCCCCAGAAGTTGTATCGCAATGACGGGGAACAATAGCCAACAGCGGCGGGCATTGCAAGGTCGGGAGAGCCCGCCGGCCGAGGCGGGGCCGTCGGAGGAGGTAGCTGCCGGTGAGAGGTTTCGACCAGATGGAAAGGGAGGTCCGCAAGGCCTCCCCGGGAGCGGTGACGCTGCTGGCGGGCGAGGAGCTCTACCAGCGAAACAGGCTTCTCGAGGGCGCGATCGAGGCTTACCGGGCCAGCGGGTTCGAGCTGGTCAGGCTGGATTGCGCAGAAGTGGGTCCGGGCGACCTGGGCCGGGCCTTTACGGAGGGGTCTCTGTTCTCCGGCTCGAGCCTGCTGCTGATCTTCGGCCCCATGGCCCTGAACAGGTCCGTGAAGGCCTCCCTGCTGGAGCACCTGTCGGCCCTGGACGGGAACGCCGCTGTCGTGGTCACCGACCGGACCAGGATCAAGAGCGGGACGCTGGGGAAGATAGCCGGAATGGGCAGGTCGTACGTCTGCTACGATCCCTGGGACCGGGACATGCCCGGGTGGATCTCCCGGCTGGCGTCGGAGAACGACGTCCGACTGGACGGATCGGGAGCCGCCACCCTGACCGCGCACGCCGGAGGCTCCCTGGGCAGGCTGGCATCGGCCATGCAGGCGCTGTCGCTGTACTTCAGCGACCCCGGCCGTCAGCTGGGCGCGGAGGAGGTGCGCGAGGTGCTGGCGGGATCGGCCGATTGCGACATCTACGCCCTCGGTGATCGGATAATGGGGGACAGCAGACCCAAGGCCCTGGAAGCCGTCCGCTCACTTCTGCGCTCGGGAGAGGAGCCCGTGGCCATGCTGGCATACGTGTACAGTCACTGGTCACGGGTCATGCGTGCCCGGGCCCTACTGGCCAGCCGCGGACACAAATGCAATATTGGTCGGGAGCTGGGCGTGGCGCCGTTTCTGGCCCGCAAGCTGAAGTCCCATGCGTCGAGTTATTCTGGTACGCCGGTATACGTTGCTGCCGAAGCATTTGCATCGGCAGACGAATCGCTCAAGACGGGAGGTGACCCCTACGCCGTGCTGGCCGGCCTTGTGCTCGTCTTGACAAGCTGAGCATTTTAGAGAAACGTAGTGCTGAATTTAGGGAAACCACACCGTCCGGGCAGGACGTCCAGAGAGGAGGGGAAATGGCCGAAGTCCTTGAAGACAAGATACAGGGTCTGCTGGCCAAGAGAAGCGAACTCGCCGATCGTCTCGACAACCTCGAGAAACTTCGGGCCGAGACCAACGAGAGGGTCTACAAGAGGATCCGCGGGGATTACGACACCCAGCTCCAGGAGGTCCTGAACGGGATCAACGAGGAGCGGGGAACCCTCGAGTCGAAGGTCGAGGAGCTGAGGGGAAAGATCGATGAGAAGGAGAACCTGCATACGAAGCAGTCCGACAAGGTCGACGAGCTTCAGATGCGGGCCCGTCTGAAGGAGTTCGACGAAAACGACAACGAATTCGTCGAGGAACTCAACTCGGCGAAAAAGGCCAGAAACGACACCGCGGACGAGCTGGAGACGCTCAGGGCCGAGCTGGCCGATCTCAACAAGGTCCTCAAGGACGTCGATGCGGCCACTTCCGGCGAAGCGGCGACGGAGCCGGAGGGGTTCGGCGAGGAAGAGCCCGAGGAGATCGGGGAGCTGGACCTGGAGGAGGACCTGGAGCTGGAGGACGAGGACGGCGTCAAGTGCCCCAGCTGCGGCCACGTCAACCCTCCCCAGAAGCTGGCCTGCGAGGACTGCGGAACTTCCCTGGAGGACGAGGACCTGGTCATCGACGACGATTTCGATCTCGTGGATGACGACGTCGACCTCGACCTGTAGCGGATCGGCGGCGGAGAAAGACCGGGCAGGGCCCCGCGAGGGGCTCGGGCCCGGTTTTTCGGTTTCGGGGCTTCAGTCCAGCAGAAGCTCCAGTATCTGGACGGCGTTGAGGGCGGCGCCCTTTCGAAGGTTGTCGGCGGTGACCCAGAACTGCAGCATTCGCGGTTCGGCCGGGTGGTTCCTGATCCTGCCCACCCCGACCGTGTCGCTTCCGGCCAGCCTCAGGGGCCCGAAGCCGTTTTCGGAAACCACCACACCGGGAGCGTTCCGGAGCAGCTCCGTGACCCGCGCGACGGGCAGGGGCGCGCGCAACATCACCGAAACGGATTCTGTGTGTCCCACCTCTACGGCCACCCTGGCGCAGGCCGGGAAGACGCTGAAGGAATCGTCCATGATCTTCTGCGTTTCCCGAATCAGCTTGAGCTCCTCTCCGCAGTACCCTTCCGGGCCGGGCTCGCCGATCTCCGTAAGGACGTTTCCGTGATACCGCGGGCCCTCTCCGGTTGCGCCTCCGATCTGCGACCGGAGCCTCTGCAACTCCCTTCTGCCGGCTCCGGATACCGCCTGGTAGGTGGATACGGATACCCATTCCAGGGGAATCTCGCGGGCAATGGGCGCCAGAGCCGTGACCAGCTGTATTGTGGAGCAGTTGGGGTTGGCTATAATTCCATGGTGGCTGTCGAGAGCATCCGGGTTGACCTCGGGAACGACCAGGGGGACGTCATCTCGCATTCTGAAAGCAGAGGAGTTGTCAACGATCACGGCGCCCGCTGCAGCGCACTGCTGAACCCATTTCCGGGCCACTTCCGAGGAGGTGGCGCCCAGCAGGAAGTCACCGGCTCCCACGGCGTCGGGATCGAGTACCCGGACCGGAATGGACTCGTCGCCGAATGGAGCCCGCCGTCCGCCGACGGACGCGAACGCCATCACGCTGTCAATGGCGAGTCCGATCCGGCTGTGTACGATGTCCAGCATCTCCCTGCCCACCAGACCCGTTGCCCCCACCACTCCCACTCTCAACGGCTCACCTCCGCTTCGGCTGTCCTGGCGCTAGGTACGATCCTGGCTCTCACCCTCTCCTGCTCGGGAACAAAGCTAACAGCGGAGAGCAAGAGGTCAACCGTATCCTCCCAGCCGGCTTCGGTCGAGCCGTGCTCGCTGATGCCGGTGAGGTACGGAATAGGACCCTCTCCGGGTCTGGGCGAGCAGGCTCCCGTGCCCGAGGGTCTTTCCAGCCTCTCGGATCTGGCCTACAGGGCCGAAGACATGCCCGCCAACCCGCGCCTGCTGGAGACCCTGGAGGACATGCTGGCCAGCGAGGGCCTTCCCGGATGGCTGGCGGCCCTGCCATGGATAGAGAGCGAGTACTCCATAGGATGCTTCTCCAGAGCCGGCGCCGCAGGACCCTGGCAGTTCATGAGGGAGACCGCCAGGAATTTCGGCATGGCGGTAAACGGCGAAGTGGACGAACGCTACTCCTGGGCCGGTTCCAGCCGGGGTGCGGCCCAGTACCTCCGATACCTGTACCGCCGTTTTGGAGACTGGACCTGGGCGCTGGCGGCCTACAATTGCGGAGAGGGCGTGATGGCCAGGGCCCTGCGGTCGGGCGAAACGGATTTCACGCGTCTGGACCTCCCCGGTGAGACCGACAGGTTCGTGCCGCGGTTCGCGGCGGCGGCCAAGGCGTACCGGCTCCGCCCCAGGGCCTCGGAGGGCCTGGCGGTGGTTGCCGTTCCCCCCGGACTGGACCTGAGGGTGCTGGCGGCGGAAACGAGCCTGGGAATAGACTCCATCATGGCCCTCAACCGGGGCTACTTCCGTCAGTCCACCCCCTTGGGGGGTGACATGTGGGAGCTCATGGTGCCCCGGAACAGGGCCGGGACGGTATTCCGCGAGGCCTGGAAAGCCGACCGCAGCGTCTACAGGGTAAGGGGAGGCGACAGCTGGGTCGCGGTCGCGGCCGCCACGGGCGTTTCGGAGCGGCGGCTCCGGGAGTCCAATCCCCAAGCGTCCATGGTGCCCGGAGCCAGGATTTCGCTGCCCCCGGCCGAACGCTACGGAGAGGGGCAGCTGGGGTATGCGGTTTACATCGTCCGGACCGGTGACACATTGTCGGGCATAGGCGCCCGCGCCGGGGTGAGCTCCCGGGAGGTGGCCGAGTGGAACGGAATCGGCCCGGATGACACGATATACCCCGGCCAGAGGCTGGTTCTGCGGGGGTCGGGAGGCGGCTCGTCCGATCCGGAGGTTGCCGCGCCGCCGGAACCGGAGATAATAAGGGGGGAGGAAACCGTGAGGCACACCGTGAGGGAGGGCGATACCCTGTGGGGCATAGCTTCCTCCTACGGGGTCACGGTCGAGCAGCTGAAGCGGCTCAACGACCTGGAAGGCGATCATCTTGGCATTGGCGACGTTCTCGTGGTAATACCTGAATAGGATCTGCAGATGGCACTTTTCGACTCCAAGCCCAGAAGGACTTTCAAGAGCATTCAGAAGATGGCCTCCGACAATATGGTCGACCAGGCCGCCTCCAAGGTGGAGGAGGAACTCGATACGCTTCTGGAGGAGCAGGGCGTGGCGCGGGAACTGGTGGCTTTCCTGATGGACATCGCCTACCCCGACCTGGCCGCGAGGGTGGGCGAGGAGGTCATCCGTCACTACCGCGACCTTGCCGCCCCGATCCTGCGGCTTCTCGAGGAGAGGCACAACGAGTTTCCGAGGTCATTTGATCTCCTCAAAACGCTATGGCAAAGCAAGATAAGGCACAGGGATTTCAGTGGCTGCATGGCCCTTCTGGATCGCGTGGACAGGCAGATAGAGAATCGGATGATGGAGAACCTCGAGAGCGCCGCGCGCACCGCCGAGAGGTTTGCCGGAGACCGGCTCCTGGAGGGCGATATCGATCGTTTCCTCGCCTGGGCTGTGGGTCTTCAGAGGCAGGGCCGCAAGGAGGAGGCGCTCAAGACGCTTCTCAAGACCGCCGAGAGGGCTCAGAGACCCGACGACCGGATTCCGGCGCTTATCGAGTGGATAGCCACCAGGAATACCGGGAGGGACCCCGAAGCGGTTCTGTACCTGGTCCGCGTCTACATGGTCATGGACAACGTGGAGAACGCCATTCTCAACCTGCCGGACCTTCTGGACGCCAAGCAGGAGATCCTGGAGCGGGCCATATCGGTAGTGGAGAAGGATCTGGTGCCCAGGGACTTCGGCAAGCGCTCCCGAGTATACCTCGGGCGACTGCTGGCGGCCGCGGGAAAAAGCGATGAATCCTGCCAGGTTCTGGAGAAGCTGCTGGAAGAGAAGGAGCTGGGGGCGGATGTCAATACGGCCGTAAAGGAGCTGGCCGACAAGGCTCCGGAGAGCTCGAGGCCGCAGCTGCTTCAGGCCAGGCTGAAGAAGATTCGAGGGGAGACCACGGCCGCCATGGACGCGCTGAAGGCGGCCTTCGGGTCGGCGGGCGACGAGGACACGGGCCAGCTGCTGGAGGTTGCCCGGGATTTCCTGGAGAACGACCTGGACCGTGATGACGAGATAGCCCATCTGCTGGCCCGCCATCTGACGCAGAAGGGGTCCATCTCGGATGCCGTCCAGGCCCTGATAAGGCTGGTGGAGAAAGATACCGAATGGGTCACCGCCAGGCTGCAGGAACTGCTGAAGCGCGACAAGAGCCATGCCGAGACGCTCTCGCTGCTGGCGATAGCCATGATTCTGGAGGGCAGACAGGCTCAGGCCGATGCTGCCATAAGCCACCTCATGCGTCGCAAGGACACCAAGTCCAGACAGGACATACTGCAGGTTCTGAACCATTTCGACGATCTGATGATGGAGCATCCCAAGCTTCGAAAGATCCGGGCCAAGATTCGAATGGATTCCGGCAACGAGGGCGCCGCGGCGCTGGACTGGATGGAGCTGCTCCTCAGCGGCGGAAAGGTCCCGGATAACGGGCTCATACGGATACTGGACGAGGATCTGCCGGAGAAGATGGCCGACAGGGTAGCCGACTCCGAATTCGAGCCCCAGGGCCCGCTGGAGTGCATGGTGGCGGGCATAGCGGCAGTGAAGAGGGGTAACTTCTCCCGGGCCGGCCACTGGCTGGCCGTTGCCGCGCAGGAGCCGTCGCTGGCCGAGCGGGCGGCCGAACAGGTGGCCATACTCCCCGACGATGCCCTGAGCGCCATCGACCTCGAGGAGATCCTTCCGCTGTTCACCGAGGGGGAGGCCGCAAGGCACGCGTCCGACATAATGATGCGAACCGACGGTGACGAGCCCTGGAGGCTCTCGCTGATACCCAGGCTGCGCTGGGGCGATCCCGCCCGGGAGCTGCTCTTCAGGTTGCGGGCCTACATCCGCGAGGGAAGGACTGCCCTTGCAGGGTCGGCGGCCGACGACCTGGAGGTCGAGGACGGGGCGTTGACATCTCTGGCCGAAGGCTGCGCGGCAATGGCGGCCGGAAAGGGTGCCAAGGCCCTGAAAGCCCTGGAGACCTCTGTTCTCGACAGGCGTACGAGCTCGCTGGCCAGGAAGGTGATCGAGGAGGGAATCGAGAAGGGAGTGGCGGGCAGGGTCGAGGGAAGCATATTCCGTGCAAGGACCCACGAGACCGAGCAGAACACCGAGAGCATCGCGGAGAGCCTCAGGCCGGTGGCCGGGAGCCCAGATGCGCTGAACGAGCTGCGGAGGGTAGTCGAGGACAATCCGGCGGCTCCGGAGCCCCTGGGCCTTCTTGTGGAAACCCTGGCCGAGAAGGGCGAGGTCGACGAGATGCTCAAGCGGGCCCCGGCACTTCTGGACGTGGAGCCGGGAAGGGCCCAGCACGTCATGGACATGTCCGAGCGGCTGGGCAGGCAGAAGGGCAACGGAAGGCTGCTGGCGTACGCTGCCAGCCTGTCCGATTCATACCATCTGTCCAGAGACCCCGAGGCCCTCCTGGTGGAGGCTGTCCTTGCCGAGCCCGAGATAGCGGAGTCCCTCATGAACCGGAAGGGAGCCGGTCCCGCCTTCAGGGCACTGTGCGCGCTGGCATCCGGTGACGCGGCCACCTTCAGCGGCATACTTCGCAGGCGCGAGGGCCTCGAGATGCCCATGAGCGAAGCAATTGTGGACGAAGCTATGAAACGCTGGCGGCCGGGCAAGGACGACGAGGCCCTGAGCCTTCTGGCGGACAAGGCGCTGGAAGCGGGGTACACCGAACGGGCAGAGGCCATCCTCTCGGAGATGGCGGGCAAGGGTATCGGCGCCTGGAAGACAAAGGCGGCCGAACACCTCCTGGAGAAGGCCATGGAGGGTGAGCTGCCCCGCCGTGCCTTCTGGGAATCCGTCCGCGACCCGGAGGCGATCCGCCGAGGCATATCCCAGGGCCTGGCATCCGATCTCGCTGAGGCCGACCGGGAGACCGTCTCGGCCATGCTGGCCGCGGTCACCAACTCCTCGCTTCGCCCTCAGGAGCTGCTGGACTTCGCCCGCACCCTGCGGGAGTCCGGGCTGGAGGACATCGATCACGGGCTGCGCCAGATAGCCGAGCTCTGCTACGAGACCGCACAGAACGACCGCGCATCCGGCTCGGTGAATCGTGCCGAGCTCATAGATCTTCTTCTCTCGGTCGACATGATACCGCGTGCCTCCAGGATGGCACTGAGCAGCGGAAGCGACGCTGTGCTGC
The DNA here is from genome assembly GCA_964553045.1 of uncultured bacterium. Lineage (GTDB taxonomy): Bacteria > Fermentibacterota > Fermentibacteria > Fermentibacterales > JCC-6 > JAWLEP01. The sequence goes on from CAZKJG010000023.1 coordinate 28,197, forward strand.
AGAAGGTGAGGAATGGTCTGGCCAGCCACCGCCAGGCCAACGCCGGGGAGGGCCCCGAGGGAGCCGAGTCCCTTCTGCTGGCCGGCGACGCGCAGGGTGCGCTGAAGGCCCTCGGACCGAGGACCGACCAGGACAGCGTCAAGACGGAGGACCTGAGGGCCAGGGCCCTGTGGAGGCTGGGCATGATGGATGCGGCCAGGGGCGTATGGCTCTCGGCCTACCGAAGGACCGGAGACGGACTGCTGCTGGCCAGACTGGCGTGGGCTCTGCGGGCCGGAGGCAAAGGCATGGAGACCAGGGCCGTGCAGAGGCTGCTGGCCAGCCGCCACCCGGAAATGACAAGAGGGGCATCCAAGCCCGGTTCCGTCGGCAGGCTGGATACGCTGCACCTGTAACTTGCAATCAGGGTGGGGGATAGAGATAGCATGAATCGAAACCACAGATCACCGGGAGTTGCAGATGGCTGAGAACGAGAACGGTAAGAAGGCAGGTCCATCCACCGAGGAGCTCCTGAAGGCACTCGGCCAGGCCATTTACCAGCAGGGACGACATGTCAAGGCGATAGCCGAGAACGTGCAGAAGCTGGAGGAGGCCGTAACCGGTGATCTGATGGAGAAACTGGACACGATAGCGGGAGCCATAGGGCAGATGCCCCACAGCGCAGGGACGCCGGCGCCCGCGGCGGAGGGAGAGGCCGAGCCCGAAGGGGCCGAAGGCGCTTCCGCGCCGGCTGCGGCACCCCCCGTGGGATCCGAAGAGCTGCTGGAGGCCACCAGAGCCATCCAGTCTTCGGTTGAGTCCGGATTTGAGGGCCTGCAGGGGATATCCGAGAAGCTGGACTCCCTGCTGGAGCGGATTTCCGGAAGCGACGAGCAGATGGAGGGGTTGGTCGCTGGCCTGGGCGCCCTGCAGGAAACCATGCAGCAGCTGCCGGAAGCCATCGGCGGCATCGGGGAATACCTCAGCGGCGGCGATGCCGAGAACCTCGAGGCCGCTCTGGACTCCCGGGCCGCCCAGCTCGCGGAGACCCTCAAGGAGGGCCTTTCCGGCCTGGAAGAGCTAATCGGCGGAGGCTCGGAGCTCCTGAGTGAGAAGCTGTCGGTGCTGGAGACGTTGAGAGAGGGGCTCGACAAGGTCGCCGAAACAGCGTCCTCCATAAGGGAAGGCCTCTCGGGCGTCGAGGAATCGATGCCCGGACTTGCGGAGAAGCTGGACACCCTCGACCAACGGGTCAGGGAGGGCTCGGAGGCTCTCAGGGAGACGATGGAGGGCCTGCCCGACAAGAACCGAAAGCTCCTCGAGGAGCAGATGAAGGGGGTGCGGGAAACTGTCGACAGGCTTCCCGAGGCAGTTGAGAAGATGGGCGAGGGCCTGGGCGAGCGCATCGGCGAGCTGGACCGGGACACCAGCGAGAAGGTGGAGGAGATTTCCAGCGCCGTGACGGGCAGCGAGAAAAAGCTCTCGTCGATGCAGGAGAACCTGAAGCAGGCGGCCGAGACCCAGGAGAGGCAGCTGGGCGAGATGACCGAGCTTCTGCAGACCCACCGTGACTCGGTGATCGAATCCCAGGTTGACGATCTCAACCGACAGGCCATAAACCACTACAACAACGGAGAGTACGATCTGGCCCTGCAGGCTCTGGAGAGGGCGAGGGATCAGCAGGCGGGGCGTCCGGAGATACTGGCCAACCTGGGACACGTCCACGCGGCCCTCGGCGAGATAGAGAAGGCCGAGCAGAGCTTTCGCGAGGCCCTGGAGGCCGACCCCGAGCTGGAGCCGGCCCTCAGCGGCCTGGGAACGCTCATGGTCACCGACGGACGGCCCGGCGAGACCATAGAGTTCCTGCAGAGCTTCGTCGAGGAGGGTGAACCGTCCAGCGGCGTGCTTCTTGCCTACACCAGGGCCCTGGCCGCCAAGGGCAGCCACGCCAGGGCGGTTGAGCTGCTCAAGAAAGCCATGGAGGCCGATCCCGGCAACCCCGAGATCGAGGAGGAGCTGGGCAGGTACTCCGACTGAGATGAGACGCCCCCTGCATTTGGCGGCGGCGCTTCTCTGCGCGCTCCCGGTCCTCTTCGCCTGCCGCCGGGTATCGGAAGACCGACCGCCTCAGCTCACGTCGTCTCAGCGGTGCTCCCTGTACAGCAGCGAGGCTGAGGCGGCCCTCTCGGCCGGAGACCCGGATGCCGCCTGCAGCCTGCTGGTGGAGGCCGCGCTGATGGCCGACAGCGCCGGCCCGCTCCGCCGGACTCTGGTGGCGAGGGCCGACTCCCTGGCGAGTCCCCCCAATCCCCTGCTGGCCAGGATGCTTCTGGAGGGCCCGGTCGATTCGACTACGGCTCTTCGGGCCATCTTCCTGGGCGGTGACAGCGCGGTTGGAGCGGTGTTGGAGGGCCTGAGCCATGGCCGCTGGCCGCTGGGCGAGTACGTGGCCCTGCTGGCGGCGGACTCCCTGGTGTCATCCCGCAGGTACGCCGAGGCCATGGAGCTGCTGGAGCGTGTTCCGGACACCCTTCCCGCCGCCGCGGATTCCAGGCGACGGCTGCTTTCGGCCACCGCCCTGCTGCACTGCGGAATGCCCGACTCGGCGGGCCGGGAGCTGGCTCGCGCCCTCGAGAACGGAGAGCATGAGCTGGCCGCAGCCATTCTGCACGTACGGGCCATGTGGCTTCGGGAGAAGGGGGCTTCCGGCTGGCGGAACGACCTTGTGGAGTCTTTCCGGCTCTGGCCGGCAGGGGACATGCATTCCGAGGCCTTCAGGATACTGCTCCCCGACCTACTGGAGGACAGCGTCCTGGCGGCAAGGGTCGCGGATCCCTTCTATTCTGGAGGCCTCTGGAACGAGCTCTACCAGATGGCCCGCCTGGCCGACCGTCCGCCCGCTCACCTCTACTACCTCGCCGCCAGAACCCGAGACCGGCTGGGCTTCTACGGACAGGCGGCTCACATGCTGGAGCGTTACCTGGAGGTCTGGCCCAACGGCCAGGACGCCCCCCTGGCTCTTCTGTACCTGGGACTTGACCGGGCCCGAATGGGACGGACGGATGCCGGACTCGCCTGCTTCGAGCTCTTCGAACGCCGTCACCCCCACAACCGCCGCATGGGCAACCTGCCCTGGTATCGGGGCAGCGTGCTGGCAGATGCCGGACGCTGGGATGAGTCCATACCCCATTTCCGGAGGACACTGCAGCGCTACCGGGGAAACGTAACCGCCGATGACGCGCACTTCTACCTCTGCCTGGCCCTGATGCAGACAGGCAGGGCGGAAGAGGCCGCGGAAGAGCTGGAGGGCTTCGCCGCCCGCTGGGACCGAAGCGTCTACCGCGACGCAGCACTGTACTGGCTGGGCCGGCTGCGGCTGGAGATGAACATGCCCGGAGGCCGTGAGACTCTGGAGGGGCTCATAGCGGACTCTCCCCACAGCCTGCCCGCGTCCCACGCCCGCAGACTGCTGGGCCTTCCGCCCTGGCGTCCGGAGTTCACCGAAGAGCCCCTGGAGGCCTGGATGTCCAGGAACGGACTCGAGCCGGCTGACCCTCCGCCGGAAGCGCTGCGGGGCAGGGTGCTGGTCCGGGCCGGCCTTCGCAGCTGGGGCGTGGCCGAGCTGCGGAGGGCGGAGCAGAGGCTGGGCAGCCCGGCACCCCTCGGCGTATTCTACCGCAGCAACGCGATATGGGAGCGCATGCCCTCCGCCGCGTGGAGGATGTGGAGCCTGGCCGAAGACGGCAGCAGACCCCGGGGGCTATGGGAGCTGCGCTACCCGGAAGCCTGGCCCGGGGTGGTGGTTCCCGTCTGCCGCAGATGGGGTTTCGACCCCCTTCTCGCCTGGGCCATCATGAAGCAGGAGAGCGCCTTCCAGCCCTCGTGCTACTCCACCGCCGGCGCCCGGGGCCTGATACAGATGATACCCAGCACCTCGGAGTACGTTTCGGTGGAGAACGGCTGGGAAGGGTACAGCCCCGACAGGCTGTACCGGCCGGAGGTCTCCCTGGAGTACGGCATAGCCTACCTGTCGGGGGTGGCCGCGGACCTGAAGCAGCTTCACGTAACGCTTGCCGGCTACAACGGCGGACCCCACAACGCCCTGCGGTGGGGAGGGACTGAAACCAGCCCTGAGATGTTCTTCAGCAGGATCACCTTCAACGAGACCAGGAGGTACACGGAGATTGTGGCCCACAACTACCAGGTCTACAGGGCCCTCTACCCCGGCCGTTCACTGGAGATGGCCTGCTGTCCCGGGTGGAACGGCTTCTTCTAGCCGGGCCGGTAAATGCGGTAGACGGCCACCCTTTCCTCGCCGCAGATCACCGGGGAGGGACTTCGAAACAGGGCAAGCAGGACCAGGTTTTCTCCGGCCTCCTCGATGATTCGCGAGTACTGCCGGGGAAAGGCGCACAGGTACTCGGCCCGCTGCTGGAGCCAGTTCCAGTCGGGCCGTCCGCCGGCGGCCGGCAGCGCTGCGGGGGTTACGAGGCCGTCAAGGTCCAGGACGCGAAGTCCCGATATCCAGCCCATGGCGCCTACGTCAGCGGCGGCTACAGTGGAGCCCGCTGCTGCCTCCTGCCGAAGAAGACGGGCCGGGCCTACGTCTATCGCCTTCACATCGGCCGAGGCCCTTACACGGCGGGAGGCGAACAGCAGCATTCCCGGCACCAGGGATACCGCAACCAGCGCCGCCAGCCTTCTTCTGCCGGCCAGCAGCCGCCCGGCCGACAGTGCGAAGGCGGTCAGCCATGGCAGGTGGTATCGAAGCTGGAAGAAGTCGTTTGGCTGAAGCAGGAGGGCGGGCAGCAGCGCCAGGGCCGGCACCAGGCCGAGGGGGTTTCGGCGCCGCAGAAGATCATAGGCGGCCCATGCACCCGCCGGCAGCAGCAGGGCGGCCCCCAGCACGAGGCTCCTGGCCAGCCCGCGCAGGCCGGGAAGAAGGCCGTAGGCCGCCGCTCCCGCCTGCTTCGCGTAGAATGTCGATGGCAGGGGAAGTCCGGTGGCATGGAGGTTCCAGCCGATCCACAGTCCACCCAGCACAAGGGAAGGCAGCATAAGGAGGGCCAGCTCCCGTTTGCGTGGCTTGCCGGCAGCAATTGCCAGGGGTACGGCCAGCAGGGCCAGCTCGGGCCTTGCGAGCACGGTTCCGGCCAGCAGCAGTCCGGCCCTCGGATTCGCCCTTCGTCCCGACCGGACGGTTCTCCAGACCAGCACCACCGCAAGGCAGGCCAGGCCGGTCTCCATTCCGCTGGACGAGTGAAAGAGAAGCGGCCCCAGTAGAAGAAGGAGAATGGGGCCGGGTCCGGGACCGGAGAGCGCCACGGCAGCGCAGGCGGCCAGTGCGGAAATCGCCATGATGGCGGCCGGGGCGACGTCTGTGCCGGCCATGGCGGTCAGGGCGGAGGGTAGAAGCCAGATGGGGCTGGTGAAGCCCGAGGAGGGCTCGCCGGGATTGAAATGAAGGGGCTGGCCGCGCAGGAACGTGCGGCCGTAAACCAGATGGGTGTACGTGTCGTCCATGGGGGGGACGGGGCCACTCTTGAACGCAATTGCCGCGCTGACAGCGAGAAAGGCGATGGCCGCCACGGCGGCACGTTTGGAGATCCCATATGTCATGGCTTGAGAGTACCCCCGTGGACGATTATCGTCATGTGAACGCATACTGCAGCATACATACAAAACCGTTCCGTGTCCGGCCTGCGGCCGGTCCCGGCTGGACGGTTGTTCGAAGAGCTGTTGTGCTTTGGAGCGGCACATGCCGCGTGGACCCTCACGGAAAGGAACCTATGTCAGCCAAGCTGCTGGAGGACCTCCGAGCCAAAATGGAGAAGATGAAGGAGCAGGGCCTGTACAAGAACGAGCGGATAATTGAGTCGCCGCAGGGCGCCGAGATAACGGTGGGCGGCCAAAAGGTGCTGAACTTCTGCGCCAACAACTACCTGGGCCTCTCCAGCCACCCCAGGGTCCTCGAGGCCTCGAAGAAGATGATCGACAGGAGGGGCTACGGCCTCTCCAGCGTGCGGTTCATCTGCGGAACCCAGGACATCCATCGTGAGCTGGAGCAGCGTGTGGCCGACTTCCTGGGGACCGAAGACACCATACTCTACGCCGCCTGCTTCGATGCCAACGGAGGGGTCTTCGAGCCGTTCCTGGGCAGGGAGTCGGCCATAATAGCCGACCAGCTGAACCACGCCTCCATCATAGACGGAGTACGGCTCTGCAAGGCCAAGCGCTTCATCTACTCGCACAACGAGATGGGCAAGGGCGAGCACGAGTTCGACGGCAAGGTGCTTCCGGGACTGGAGGAGACACTGGCTTCCGACGAGGTGCAGGACTGCAAGTATCGCATAATCTGCACCGACGGCGTTTTCAGCATGAACGGGGACATGGCTCCCGTAGACCGCATCGTGGAGCTGGCCAGGAGGTACGACGCCCTGGTGATGGTCGACGACTGCCACGCCACCGGATTCGTGGGCGAGACCGGACGCGGCACCCCCGAGTACTTCGGCGTTCACGGCGAGGTCGACCTGCTCACCACCACCTTCGGCAAGGCCCTCGGCGGCGCCAGCGGCGGCTGCACCACCGGGCGGCAGGAGCTGATAGACTACCTGAGGCAGGCGTCTCGCCCCTACCTCTTCTCCAACACGCTGGCTCCATCGGTGGTGGGAGGCACACTGGCGGTTCTGGATCTGCTGGAGGAGACCACCGAGCTGCGCGACAAGCTGGAGGAGAACCAGAAGTACTTCCGCGCCGAGATGAAGGCGGCAGGCTTCAAGATACTGCCGGGCGACCACGCCATAGTCCCGATCATGTTCGGCGACTACCCCAACGATGCAGCGCTGGCCCAGCAGTTTGCCGACGACCTCCTCGACGAGGGAATCTACGTGATAGGCTTCTTCTATCCCGTAGTGGCAAAGGGCCAGTCCCGCATTCGGGTCCAGCTCAGCGCCGCCCATGACCGCGAGCACGTGGACAGGGCCATACAGGCCTTCGTCAAGGTGGGCAAGAAGCACGGCATACTGGAGTAGAGGAAGACGCGGGGGCGGCATGGTGGCCGCCCCCGCTCCGAGCGCCGGGCCGCCGGCACTGGCAAGTCACGGAGGAAGTGGATATGAGGATCGCAATCGCAGCAGCAACGATAGCCGCGGCGCTGGTCTGTGCCGAGGTGTTGGTGGAGGATGACTTCAACGACGGAAACGCCGATGGCTGGCTGGAGATGCCCACGGGAGCCACCTACGAGGTTGTGGATGGTCGATACCATTTCTACCAGGCGTCCACGGATACCGTCTACGCGGGCTCCGTAACCGGTGATCAGTACGGCTCGATGAGCGTCTCCGACTACTCAGTGCTGTCCGAGGTAGAGATAGCGACGGGCCTCATGGGCGGGCTGGTGTCCCGGTTCGACATTTTCACGGGAAGCGGATACATGCTGAGCCTGCTTACCGAGAGCGGGGGGGTACTGGCCATAAACAGGGTTGACGAGGGGACTCCAACCGTTCTCGGATATACACTTACGGAAGTGAGCCTGGGCCAGGAGTACTGGGTACGGTTCGAGGTATCCGGCAGCCTGCTGGGCGCCAAAGTCTGGACCGGCGAGGTCTCCGACGAGCCGGAGACGTGGATGCTGACAGTGGAGGACGGGACCTACGCCGATCCGGGCTCCGCGGGACTTTTCGGCTACGACGACTCCGGAAGCAGGGCCACCGAGATGGATGTCTGGTTCGATGATTTCCTGGTGGAGGACGAGCTTACCCTGGACCTGCCCGCCTCTACCTGGGGCGGCATAAAGGCAGGCCTGATACAGGAGTAGGAGGAGTCGCATGGTCCGCCGAGAGACGATGAGGAAAGCCGTGCTGCCCCGCGCCCTGCTGGGCCTGCTGGGTGCCGCTCTTGCAGCCATCTTCTTCGGCGGATCCAGCCTGGGTGTGGAGTTAACGGGCGCTCCTACGGCCGTGGCAGTGCTGCTGGCGGGTGTGCTACTGCTGCTTTCGGCGTTGCTCTGGAAACGTTTTCCGCCCTTCATGCAAGCCTTCGGGGCCGTTCTGGCATGGATCGTGGCGGCGCTGCTCCTGATAGAGGCAGGGGCCCTCATCACCCTGTGGCAGGCCGACGGGGGCTCCGAGGAGCTCCGTCATGCGGGAAGGTTCAGATCCGCATGGGAGCCCTATCTGGGCACCCGCACCACCCCATCCGGAGGATGGTCGATATCCCCCGGACTGCCGGCGATGAGACCGGTACCGGGAGCCGCCGCGGATACCGCAGACGCCCTGGAGGTATGGCTGCTGGGCGGCGACATGGCCTGGGGCGGCCCGGTGGAGGATGACTCCACACCGGCGGCGGCCCTGCAGAGGCACCTGGAGGCCCGCTCGGCCCGGCCGGTAAGGGTGGTATGCGCCGCGCAGCCGCGATACGTAACCACGCAGGAGCTTCTCCAGCTGGCCCTGGGGCTGCGTGACGGCGGGAAGCCTGACGTGGTTGTCTGTCTTCATGGCTACGATGACATCCTGGCCGCGCATTCGCTGTCCGCGGCGGGAGATCCCATGGAGATGGGCAGAATGCGCGAGAGAATCGAAACCGCGGTCTCCCTTTCGGACGTGCTGGCCGACTACACCGGGTCCGGAAGGCTTACGGCGAGGTTGTTCCCTACCGGCGGAGAGAGTGAGCCGGTGGCTTCGAGGGAGGGTTCGATGCCCCCGGAGATCATGGCGCGCAGGGTCGCCCGGACGGCCATGATCAACCAGGAGCTCATGGAGGCCCTCTGCCGCGGATGCGGAGCCCGGGCCGCCTTCTTCTGGCAGCCGACCCTGTGGACCGTTGACAGGCAGCTCTCGGAGGGCGAGAGGCAGCTTCTCCAGACCGCCTCGCAGGACCCCGAGGAGCTGCAGACGCTTGCCACAGAGGTGTACTCCCGGGTGGACAGCCTGGCGGCCTCGCTATCCCGCACATGGGTACTGGACGACGCGCTGCAGGGGGAGGGCGAGATGTTCAGAGGCCACTCGACGCTGACCGGCAGCGGCAGCGAACGGCTTGTGGAGGCGATGGCCGAGGCAATGGAGCGCTCCGGGGTCATCTGACCTTGCACGGCATCAGCAGCCCTATTCGTCCTCCAAGGCCCTTCTGCTGGTCTTGACCGCGCACAGGTGCCCGCACATCGAACAGACGTCGTCATCGCTGGGAAGCGACTCTCCGCGCTCCCTGCGGGCAAGGGCCGGGTCCATGGCCAGCTCGAACTGCCGTTCCCAGTCGAAGTCGTGTCTGGCCGTGCCCATCTCGTCGTCCGGGTCTCGCGAGCCCGGATAGCCCCGGGCGATATCGGCGGCGTGAGCCGCTATCCTCGCCGCCATGACGCCATCCCTCACGTCGTCGGCGTCCGGAAGCCTCAGATGCTCCGCGGGCGTCACGTAGCACAGGAAGTCCGCCCCGTACCAGGCGGCCATGGCCCCCCCGATGGCGGATGTTATGTGGTCGTATCCGGGAGCTATGTCGGTCACTATGGGTCCCAGCACGTAGAAGGGAGCTCCTCCGCACAGGCTCTTCTGCATTCGCACGTTCTCGGCTATTCTGTCCATGGGCACGTGACCCGGACCCTCGACCATCACCTGTACCCCGGCGGCCAGAGAGCGCTTCTGCAGCTCTCCGAGGGTGACCAGCTCCTCGATCTGGGCGCGGTCGGAGGCGTCGGCTATGCAGCCGGGGCGCAGTCCGTCCCCCAGAGAAAAGGTGACGTCGTAGCCAGCTAGGATGTCTATGAGCCTGTCGAAGTGCTCGTAGAGGGGGTTCTCGCGACCCCTGGCCTTCATCCACTCCGCCATGAGAGAACCGCCGCGGGAGACGATGCCCAGCCTTCGGCCCTGGTCCCGGGCCAGGGCAACCGCCCGGCGGGTCACCCCACAGTGAAGGGTCAGGTAGTCCACTCCCGCGCGGCAGTGCTCATCCACCGCGTCGAATATCATCTCCTCGGTGACGTCGCCGGCTTCCCCGCCGGAGACCATGACCGTCCCGAAGACCTGGTAGAGGGGTACGGTGCCCACGGGCACCGGGCTTCTGGCCAGTACGGAGGAGAGGATCTCCCGCCAGCGGGGGCCTGTGGAGAGGTCCATGACCGTATCCGAGTCGCATGCGACGGCCACCTGGAGCTTCTGCAGCTCCTCGTCGGGCGACTCGGAGTCCGCGGAGCTGCCTATGTTGGCGTTTATCTTGATCCGGCTACCCCCGCCTATCGCCACGGGCCTCTTCACATTACGCGAGGTATTGGCGGGGACTACCACGGTTCCTTCCGCAAGCCCGGCCAGCACCCGCTCCACCGGCCAGCCCTCGACGTCCGCCGCCTTCGCGGCGGCGGCCGAGGCCTTGCCTTGGCGGGCCAGCTGTATCGAAGTGCTCATGATGGAATTCCTTTCAAGGGGAGCCCACTGCCGCTGCCCCAGCGGGGCCGCAACATCGGCCGCCACCACCCAGACCGGTGCGTCAGGTGATTACGCGTCAGTCCCTTCGCCGGCATTACCCGGATCAGGTGGTACGGGTGTGATCTCAGCCCGCTGGGCACCCCGGTTGTGCAGAGTGTATACATATCCTTGCCAATGAGCCGAGCAAGTCAAGAGGCCGGCGGGGAGGCCGGTTTCTCACCCGAAAGGGAAGGGGTCCGGTGAGCAGGGACAGCGAGAGCCTGGTTACTGTGCACAAAGCCTACTCCGAGATAGAGGCGATAAGCGTACGGGCCATGCTGGAGTCCGCGGGAATAGAGGCGGCCGTGAGAAGCCGCCAGATTCCCATGTACGACGGCATAGCGAAGTTGTACAACCCGATATGGGGCTACGTGCAGGTCCTTCAGAGCGACCTTCCGAAGGCGCGTCGGCTGGTGCAGGAGTACCTTTCAGAGGTCGGGGACGGGGGCGGTGAATGACTGCGACGATGCTGGCGGCTCTCATAGGGATGATCGGCCCTGCCTCGGGATGGCTGCTTGCTCCTGACCCACCATCGGAAGAGGAGTTCTCCGGGCTGTTGGAGGAAAGCCCCGAGCAGGCGGTGCTGCTTCTGGCACGCACGGGCTGGCTGCCCGGGAGCCCTGCGGTAAGGGAAAGGGTGGAGGGCCTGGCCGAAGAGCCCGGCCGCATCGGGCGGCTGGCGGCCTGGGCCTGCACGGAGAGCGGTCTGCGGCCGGATATCAAGATGATTCCGGGCCTGGTGGAGCTGGGGCCGGAGACGGTTCTGCCGGACGTTGCCGAGGCGCGTGACTGCCCCGACCTCGTGCACGCCGGCCTGCTGAGGGCGCTGCATTCCGCCGGCGCCGGCATCCCCATGCAGAGGCCGCAGGACGCCGTGGAGCTGGCGGCGGCCTGTTGGGAGAGCCTTCCGGACAGCAGCAGGCTGCTGGCTCTGCAGGCCGCTGGGCACCTGGATGTACAGCTGCCGGCTACGGCACTGGCTGCAATGGGAACGGCCCGCCTGCGCTACCTGGCCGAAACCGGAGCCGTCGCCGCCTGGCATCCGGAGCATCGGCCCCGGGGACTGGAAGGTCTGTATGCCGCCAGGTGCGTTCCCGACAGCACGCTGAGGGGGATGATGGACCACCCGGACTGGTTCGTTCGCTACGAAGCCGCCACCGGTCTGCCCCCGGAGGAGCTCGCCCCCCTTCTCGAAGACCCGGTCGACTACGTGGCCCTCCATGCCGCCTGGCAGATGCAGCAAAGTGGCTTGCCGGCGGGAACCGAGGCCATACGGAAGCTCGCGCGGCTGCCCGGTCCGGTCGGTGACATGGCCACCGCCCGGCTGACAGCCGACGACGCCGAACTGCTCGAGGAGCTGATAGAAGCCCGCAGGCCGGCCCGCAGGGCCGCGGCCCAGGGCGCCTGGCTGGGCACGGACCTGCCGGTGGACAGCACCCTGGCGCGCAGGTGGGAGGGCGATCCCTACTGGCTCCTTCCGGTGAGCTGGGTCTACCATCTGGAGCACATGGGTGAGCTGGGCAGGGCCAGGACCTCGGCGGAGCGGATAGCGGCCATGGCCGAGGAATCGCACCGCCCGGAGATACTTCTCTCATACCTGGAGGAGATCGTCACCGGAGGTCCGGCCGGAGCCCTGGAGGAGGAGGCCGAATGGCCGGTGGCGGAGCTTCCCTTCGACCCGGAGGAAGTACCGCGGGCCGAGCGGGTGGAGCTTCGGACCAGCGAGGGCAGGATAGTGCTGCGGCTTCTCTGGGACACGGCCCCGATTGCCTGCGCCAACCTGCTGCATCTGGCCCGGGATGGCTTCTACGACGGCATCTGGGTCCACCGCGTAGAGCCGGGGTTCGTGGCCCAGGCGGGCTGTCCGGAGGGCAACGGCATGGGTGGGCCCGAATACACGATTCCGGGCGAGCCCAGCCTGCTGCCCTTTGCCGGGGGCACCGTGGGCATGGCCGACGCGGGGCCCGGAACCGCCGGAAGCCAGTTCTTCATCATGCTGGACTCCCATCGGCGGCTTGACGCCAGGTACACGGCGTTCGCCAGGGTGGTCGAAGGCATGGACGTCGCGGAGAGGCTGGCCGTGGGAAGCCGCATAGAGGCCGTAGAGATCAGATAGCGGCCCGCCAGCAAATCTTGTTCCGACCGGCAGGTATTTGTAGTTTCTCTGACTGTACGCAACCAGTTGCATTCAAGCTAGAAACGGAGGGAACATGGCTCAGGACAGCCCGAAGATCCTGGTCACCGGAGCGGTGGGCCAGATAGGCAGCGAGCTCACGATGGCCCTGAGGGAGCGCTACGGAGCCGAGAACGTGGTAGCTACCGGAAGGAAGACCGAGCCCAGCGATGCGCTGAGGGAATCGGGCCCCTTCTACTTCATTGACGTCACCGAGCGGGCAAGCATGGACGTGGTGATAAAGAAGCACGACATAGACACCGTATACCACATGGCCGCCATACTCAGCGCCGTGGGGGAGAAGCACCCCATGCTCTGCTGGGACGTGAACATGAACGGCACCATCAACGTTCTGCAGGCCGCCCTGGACTTCGACATGGACAAGGTGATCATCCCCAGCTCCATAGCCGCCTTCGGCCCCGAGACCCCCAAGGAGGACACCCCCCAGGAGACCGTGCTGAAGCCCCGCACCATGTACGGCGTTACCAAGGTCGCCGGCGAGATCCTGTGCGACTACTACTGCCGCAAGCTCGGGGTGGACATCCGCGGCCTGCGCTACCCGGGCATCATCTCCGCCGAGACGCTGCCCGGCGGAGGCACCACCGACTACGCCGTGGAGATCTACTACAAGGCCATAGAGGAAGGCTCCTACGAGTGCTTCGTGGGCCCCGAGACCCGCCTGCCCATGATGTACATGCCCGACTGCATCAAGGCCACCATAGACCTGGCGGAGGCCGACTTCGACACCCTGAAGCACCACAGCGACTTCAACGTGGGCTCCATGTCCTTCACGGCTAAGGAGCTTACGGAGAGCATAAAGAGGCACATCCCCGACTTCACCTGCACCTACAAGCCCGACTACCGCCAGGAGATCGCCGACAGCTGGCCCAGCAGCGTCGACGACTCCGCCGCCCGCGAGGAGTGGGGCTGGAGCCCCGACTGGGACCTGGACTCCATGACCCGGGACATGCTCGAAAAGCTCCGAAGCCGCCACAGCAAGGGCAGGCTCTACGGCTGACGCCC
>CAZKJG010000024.1:0-40809 GCA_964553045.1 uncultured bacterium
GGATGAAGAGGCGAAATTATCTGCAATGGAGCCGGAGGGGTGGGGAATGTGAGCTACAACGATGTCATCAACACATTCTCGCTTACCCCCGGAGGCGGATGGGTCCTGCACGACACATACAGCGTGGCCCCCGAGAGCATGGGCGGCGGAATGTTCTACCACGCGGCGGACGACGTCTTCTACGTCAATGACGGCCTGAGCACGGACATCTTCGTGGTCGAAGGCGCGAATCCGACCAACTCCCTGGGCTGCTTCTCCGCCGGCGTGGAGCTCTTCAGCGGGCTGACGCTGGTGGAGGGTTTCTACCTCTGGGGCAGCGACACCTACACCGACGAGAACTACGTCTTCGAGAACAGCTACCTGTCCTTCGAGAGCGCCACCTGGGGGAACATCAAAGCCGCCTACTGAAGGCGCTTCCTGCTCACCCCGCCCCGCAGGCCCACCGTATGCACCACCAGAGGAACCTGCGGGGCGGCCTCCTCCAGCGCCATCTGAGCCATCCGCGCCAGGCCCCCGCAGCAGGGTACCTCCATGCGCAGGACGGTCACGGAGGACGGCCGGGCCTCGGCGAAGATCGCCGCCAGCTTGCGAAGGTGGGCACCGGCCTCGTCCAGCTTCGGACAGCCCACCAGCGCTACCCGGCCCTTCAGGAAGCGCTGGTGGAAATCGGGAAGGGCGAACGGAGCGCAGTCGGCCGCCAGCAGGATGTCCGCCCCCCTAAGGAACGGCGCCCCGGGCGGCACCAGTGATATCTGAACCGGCCAGCTGGAAAGCTGCGAGGCTCCGCCTGCAGCCGGAGCCGATTGCGGGCCCGAGTCGTCCAGGGACCTGGCAGCCGCTCCCGGACAACCTCCTCCCGGACGGCCGCTTTGCGCCTGCATGCGCGCCTTGACCGCCTCCGGGTCGTACTCCTCGGCCTCCCTCTCCACTATGGTTATCGCATCCTGAGGGCAGGGGCCTATGCAGTCGCCCAGCCCGTCGCAGTAGGAATCACTGACCAGCCTGGCCTTGCCGTCGATGATCTCGATGGCGCCCTCGTGGCAGGCCTCGGCGCAGATACCGCAGCCGTCGCAGAGCTCTTCGTCTATGCGGATTACTCTCCTCCGCATCCCGCTCCCTTCCGTCTTGGGTGCCTGAAGGCCTGCCGGGGCGGAATCAGCACATCCTCAGGCTCCCGTCGCCCCTCCTCTTGCTCTCGTAGAGGGCCCTGTCGGCCCTGGACACCGTCTCCATGAACCCTTCGGCGTCTACGGCGGCAGTGCCGCCGGCGGAGATACGAATGCCGATCTCCGCTTCATCCAGGAGGACCGCGGACGCGCAGGCCAGCCCCACCATTCTCGCTCCCACCTGCTCGATGTCGTCCCGGCCGGCGAAACGGACCACGCCCAGGAACTCGTCGCCCCCCCACCGGCCCCAGATGTCGGTCGCCCTGCCCGCGGCCCTGAGTGTATCTGCAAGCACCCCCAGCGCCCTGTCGCCCACCGGATGGCCCCAGGTGTCGTTGATGGCCTTCAGGCCGTCGAGGTCGATCATCACCACCCCGAACGCCAGCCCGTGCCGCCGCCTGTCCGCGGCCGCCGATTCTAGGGCGTCCTCCAGAGCCCTTCTGTTGGGCAGGCCGGTAAGCGGGTCGCGGGTCGCCTCGCCGGCCAGCTCCCTGAGCCTCATCTCCACCAGGGGACCATCGGACATGTCCGAGAAGACCTCCAGCACGAAGGGGGCATCGTCCCGGCCCCGGACCAGCCTGGTCCGTATCCGCACGGGAATCCTGTGGCCCCGGCGGTGCCGCAGGTACGCCCTGCTTTCCCCGCCCCGTTCCGAATCCAGCGTCAGCTCCACCGGGCAGCCTCCACCGCAGAGCCGGCGTCCCGATTCGTCAACGTGCACCAGGAGGCCTTCGCTGCACCTGGCCCCCAGCACCTCGCTGGCGGCGTATCCGGTGATCACCTCCGCGGCCGGGTTCCAAAGTCGTATACGGCGGCCGGAGTCCAGTATGCAGACCCCCTCCGCGCACACCTCGATCAGATCCCGGGCCACCGCGGGCCAGGGCAGGTCGTCCGGCGCCAGCCCCAGGGCATTCCCAAGCCCTCTGCTTTTGGACATCCGTCACCCCCGTCCGAACCTTGTGGCCTTCGTCAGCCCTCCATCAGCCCGGCATCTCTGTGGCGGTCCGCTACGGAGTCGGCCAGAGCGTCGATTGCCACCAAGTCGCCCTCTTCCGGCCGGCCCTGGCACATCACCGGCTCCAGCAGCTCGACATCCAGGGCGGGAAGCGACTCCGCGATCCTCTCGGCCGCGTTGCCCCTCCACCCGTAGGACCCCACCACCGAGGCCAGCACAGCCTTCGGCCGCAGCGCGTTTGCCAGCACCGCGGCGCACCCCGCCAGCGGATGCGGGCCTCCGTGTACCGTCGGCGTGCCCACCACCAGGGTCGCCGCGTCCACCATGGCTATGGCCAGCTTGCCGATGTCCGTGACGGCCAGGTCGAACGGCATTGCCTCCACGCCCCTGTCGTGAAGCGCCTGCACCAGCCTCTCCACCAGCATGCGGGTGCTTCCGTGCATTGACACGAAGGGCACCACCACCCGGTTCGACATCCCGTCGGAGATCCAGCCCTGGTAGGCGTCCATTATGAACTCCGGGTCGGGGTACACCGGCCCGTGGCTGGGCGCTATGGTGGCCGGGTCCAGCTGCCTGACCTTCTTCATGTTGCCCCGGATCACCTTCCGGAAGGGCATCATGATCTCGGCGTAGTACCTCTTGGCCGCCTCGAAGACCCGGGACTCGTCCTCCACGTACAGCTCGCTTACCGCCAGGTGCGACCCGAAGTAGTCGCAGGAGAAGAGGATTCCCTCCTCCCGCAGGAAGGTCACCATGGTCTCGGGCCAGTGGACCCAGGGCGTGTGCACGAACTCCAGCGTCCGTCCGCCCAGGTCCAGCGTCTCGCCGTCCTCCACCGGCCGCAGACGCTCCTCTTCTACCCCCAGGAGCTCCCGCAGGAAGCGGCATCCCTTCTCCGTCGCCAGGACCTTCGCCCCGGGAAAGGCCCTGAGCACCGCGGGTATCGCCCCGGAGTGGTCCTGCTCGGAGTGGTTGGAGACGATCCAGTCGATTCGCCCTGCGTCCTTCAGCTGTTCGAGAAGCTCTTCCTGCATTGAGGGGTCTACGGTGTCGATAAGAACGGTTCTGTCCTCCCCCCGAACCAGGTAGGCGTTGTAGCTGGTCCCGTCGGGCAGGGGAATAAGCGAATCGAACAGCCTCCTGCTCCAGTCCACGGCCCCGATGGCATCGACTCCGTCGGCCAGCTTTCCCTTGTACATCTCTGCCCCCTCTCGTGTGCAATTAAGTATTCAGATACTTAATACTGAAATACGCCCGGAAGTCAACCCCGGAAAGACCGTCACCCGCAGGCTGGACACCGTGAAAGTTCAAATGCACGGCCCGGGAGGGCCCTGTCCAGGGAGATCCCCGTCGGAAAGCGTTACAACCAGGCGCACCATGCTCTCCCCCGGGTCGTCCGCACCCCCCTGTCGTACTCCTCGCCGTCGTCGTAGGGCATGCGCCCCCTTTCGGTCTCTTACCCCTTGGTGGCTCCGGCTGTGAGCCCGCTGACTATGCGTCGCTGCAGCAGCAGGACCATGGCCACCAGCGGGAGTATGGCCACCACGGCGGCCGCCGAAAGCTCGCCCCAGGGGACCCGGTACTGCCCCGGAAACTTGGCGATGGCCACCGGGACGGTCTGCATGGCCGGGTCGGTCATCACCAGCAGGGCGAAGAAGAACTCGTTCCAGGCGTAGATGAAGACCAGTATGGCGGTGGTGAAGACCGCCGGCGCCGCCACCGGCGCGAAGACCCTCCAGACGGTGGTCCATGGGCCGCAGCCGTCGATCACCGCCGCCTCCTCCAGCTCCCGGGGAAGACGGCCGAAGAACCCCGTCAGCATCCAGATGGCCAGCGGCAGCATCAGGCCCGTGTAGGGCAGTATCAGGCCGGGATGGGTGTTCAGCAGGCCCATTCCCATCAGCATCCGGTAAACGGCTCCGGCTATGGAGACCTGCGGGAACATGGACGCAGCCAGCACCAGCCCCAGCACCGGTCCCCGCCAGGAGCCGCCCATCCGGGAGAGCGGGTATGCGGCCAGCGACGCCATCAGCACGGTGAGCACGGTTGTGGCCCCGGCCACCAGCAGGCTGTTGCCCATGCTGCGCAGAAACCCCCGCCCCTCCAGGGCCACCCGGAAGCTTGCGGCGTCCAGGTCCGGCAGCAGCGACGGCGGGCGGTCATCGATCAGCCCCGGGGACTTCAGCGAGGTGGAGAGGATCCACAGCACCGGCCCCAGGCAGAACAGAACCACAGCCACCAGCGCCAGGCCGGTCCAGAGGAGCTTCATTCCACCAGCCCCCTCCTGCCCACGGTGCGCACCAGCAGCACCGACAGCAAGGCGATGATGGCGAAGACCACCACCGACACCGCCGCCCCGTAGCCGTACTGCTGCTCGGGGAACATCTTCAGGTAGCCGAAGTACTGCATCACCGAGGTCTGTCCCGCCGGCGCGCCCTGGGTCATCACGTACACCAGGTCGAACACCCGGAAGGCGTCCATCACCCGGAACAGCAGCGCCACCAGAAGCGCCGGCCTGATCAGGGGCAGCGTAACGCCGAAGAAGCGCCTCACCGGGCCGGCGCCGTCGATGCGAGCTGCCTCCATCAGCTGCCGGGGTACCGACTGCAATCCGGCCAGAGCAATCAGGGCCACGAAGGAGGAGGCCTTCCAGACATCCGCTGCGATGATGGCCAGACGGGCGGTGGCCGGACGGGCCAGCCAGGCCCGGTACATGGAAAGCGAGTCGCCGTAGACCAGGTAGTTCAGCAGGCCGTACTGGTCGTTGAAGATGTACTTCCACATCACAGCCGTCACCACGGTGGGCACCGCCCAGGGCAGTATCACCACCGCCCGCAGCGGGCCCCGGCCCAGCACCACCCGGTTAATGGCCAGGGCGATGAGGACTCCGGCCACCATCTCCAGGGCCACCGAGGACAGGGCGAATACGAAGGTGAACTCCACCGTCTCCAGGGCCTGGTCGTCGGCCGCCAGGCGGCGGTAGTTGTCCAGGCCGCAGAACTCCCGGCCGGTGAGGGGGCTGTCGTGGTAGAGGCTGTTGATCATGGTGCTGGCCACCGGGAAAAGCAGGAAGCCGCAGAGGAACACCGCCGCCGGGAGCATCATGGGCAGCGCCGTCCGCAGCTGCTTCAAGCGCTAGCCTCCGGCCCGCTCCAGCATCTCTGCGATGTCGGCCGCAGCCTCGCGGGCCAGCTCGGGGATGCGGCTTTCGGGGTCGCCCACGGCCGCGTGCAGGAAGGATTGCAGCCGGTGAGATATCTGCGGGTACAGCGGGCTGCTGGGCCTGGGCGCCGCCGCCTCGAAGACCGCCTCCATGGCGCCGAAGTGGGGGTTGGCCGCCAGCACGGCGCTGTCGGCGTACAGTGCCCGCCGGGCCGGGGGCTTGCCCACCTCCACGGCGAACATCCGCTGCACCTCCGGGGAGGTCATGTGCCGGACGAACCTCCAGGCCTCCTCGGGGTGTGGCGAGTAGGCGCTTATGCCGAAGCTCCAGCCGCCCAGGGCGGAGACGCTCTCCCCGCCCGGAAAGCGCGGAAGCGTGGAGATGCCCACGTTACCGGCGATCTCCGAGCCGGCGGTGTCGGCGCAGAGGGCCCAGGCGTAGGGCCAGTTGCGGTGGAAGACCGCTCCCCCCGAGGCGAACAGCTCCAGCGATTCCTGCTCCTGGTAGGTGAGTATGCCCGGAGGCGTCATCCCCTCGGCGTGCAGCAGGCTGTCCCGGGCGAAGCGCAGGGCCCTCACCGCCTCCTCCCCGGCCGGCTCCATCAGGTCACCGCCGGCGGAGCCCACCAGCTCCAGCATGTCGCACACCAGCCCCTCGTACTGGGCCATCTGGGCGCTGTAGCCGTATAGGGAAGGATTGTCCTCCCCGCGAAGAACGCTGTCTGCGGCGCGGACCATCGCTCCCCAGGTCCCGGGGGGCTCCAGGCCGTAGCGGTCCAGAAGGTCGGTCCGGTAGTAGAGAACGCCTGCGTCCAGGAAGAAGGGCACCCCGTAGACGCTGCCCTCCCAGGTGACCGCTTCCACGGTGCCCTCGAAGAACCGCTCCCGCTCGCTGGGCAAAAAGAGGCTGTCCAGGGGGCGGGCCCAGCCCACTGCGGCGAACTCCGGCGGCCAGACCACGTCCATCACGAACACGTCTACCGAGGCGTCGCGATTGCGCAGCCTCTGCGAGAGCATGTCGTGCAGCTGGGTGGACGAGCTGGGGCCGGTCTGCAGCTCCACCCGGACGTCCGGGTTGGTCTCCTCGAACATCTCAATCGCCCGCTCCCAGGTGGCGGGCGAGTTGGGCCGCCAGGTCACCACTGTGATCTCGGTGACGGCCTCCTCCGGGCCCCCGCCCGAACAGGCGACCAGCAGCAACCCGGCCGCCAGCACGCACATCCCTCTTGCATCCATGGACATCCCCCTCACTCTCGGGCATCGCCGTTCACATCAGAAACTGCTCATGCCCCGGGTGAGATCAAGTATCAGCGGCGCAACTCGGGAAGGCCTGACGGGCGAATAACCTGACGACGGGCGACCGCATGGTTCCATACGGAAACTGCATGCATTTCCAACGGATGGCTTCCCCGAAAAGTCCGGGGCGATGCGCCGTCATTCCGCCGTCCTCTCGATCCTCTCGGCCAGCAACAGGGCCGTCTCCGCGGTTGTCCACAGCGCCGACATGCCGCTGTACTCGATGCTCTGCGAGCTCCTCAGGACCTTCAGCGTCCCCGAGGAGAGCTCCACATGGTAGATGCCGTCGAGGTTCGACAGCCTCTCCCTCAGGGCCACGTCACCCAGGGCCCTGCGCATCATCTCCCTGTCGTTGGTGCTGATGGTGAATGACCGGTCGAACTCCGGGTCCTCCGGGTACCGCGCTCCTCTGAATATCCTGGCGTAGAGGCCCATAATCCCCCCCAGCCTGCGCGGCCTGAGGGCGAGAAAGCCCTCCACCCGGCAGACGGCGCTCACCGAGACCATGTCCCCGTCCACCACCTCTATGGAGGCGGTCCTCCCCCGGATCTCGCCCATCCAGGTGGGGGTTTCCTGCACGGAGCCCATCACGATCTTCGGGGTGTCCCCCTGCCCGTTCTTCGGGGTCCTGCCCCCGACCAGCCTTCCTCCGTAGCTCTCCCGGAAGCTCTCCATGAGGGAGACGATATCCAAGGCTTACTCCCCGATGACCGTGAGCTGGGCCGAATCCGCCTGCTCCCCACTCCGCACCAGAACGCTGTAGCGACCCGAGGGCAGGCCGGACACGTCTAGGTGGGGTGACCGCGGCGTGACCTGCTGCCGCAGCACTCGACGACCGGCCATATCGAAGAGGCTGACGGTGAACCTCCCATGGTGACGCCAGCCCACTGATACCGTCGACCGCACCGGGTTGGGAAACACCATGACCGCTGGCAGCTGCGCCTCTCCGGCCCCTTCCTCCACCCCGGTGCCTACGTTTGCCCGGAGTATGTTGTTGTCCGGGTCCAGGGCCACCCACTGCGGCTCGAACCCCACGGTCCAGGCCTGGCTCTGGGCCTGCTGGTCGTTCCACATCACTACAGTCGTATCCTCAGTGGCCCCCTCGATCAGGAGTTCCACGGGCATCTCGAACACCGGCCCCACCGCCTGGACCTGCTCCACCGATACGGTGATGTCCCAGTCCGTGCCGGAGGGCTCCGCGCTCCAGGAGGTCACGTACTCCGGGTAGCCGTAGTCGTAGACCCACTGGTCGAAGAACCAGCCCAGCTCCTCCCCGGAGACGGACTCGAACACCGTTATCAGGTCTTCCGTGGTGGTGGAGCCGTAGGCGAAGTCGGACAGGTAGGTCTGCAGGCCTTCGAAGAAGTCCTCGTCGCCTATGAGGTAGCGCAGCATGTGCAGCACGCTGGCGCCCTTCTCGTAGGTGGTGGCGCACCAGTAGTCCTCGGCCGGGACGATGGGGTCGAGTTCGCCGCTGTCCAGGTAGAACTGCATTATCTCTACAATGTAGTTGGAGTAGGCCTCAGCCCCGTACTCCCACTCCTCCCACACCGCCTCGCTGTAGGTGGCGAAGCCCTCCGCCAGCCAGATCTCGGCCCACTCCTCCTCGGTGACCAGGTTGCCCCACCAGTGGTGGGATATCTCGTGGGCCACGATGGGCTCGCTGGCCAGCGTGTAGGGAATGGTGTTGTGCTCGCAGTAGCAGTAGCCCCAAAGGAAGGGAAAGCCCAGGTTCTCCCCCCAGGGGTAGGGGGCATAGGTCTCCTCGAAGCAGTCCAGCATCAGGTCGACCTTGCCGAACAGCATCTCCACGTACTGCGAGAGGTCGTCGTAGGTGTAGTACTTGATCCAGCTGTAGGTGCTGTCCTCGATCACGATGTAGTCCGACACGGCCATGGACCATACGTAGAGCGACATCTCCTGGGGCATGCTCCAGTGGTAGGTGTCCGTACCGCTTCCGGGCTCTACCTCCGTAAGCTCCCCGCAGGCAACGGCGTAGAGAGTGTCGGTGACTGTTATGTGCGCGTCGAAGGTAGCCTTGTCGTAGATGTCGTCCCAGCAGGGGAAGAGGAAGCGTCCCGAGGCCGGCTCCATTCCTATGGAAAAGTGCGAGATGTGATCCTCCAGCGTCTCGTACCAATGGAATCCGGCAACGCCGTTGTCAGTCGGGTGCCCGTGGTAGGAAAGCCAGACGGTGACGGTGTCGCCGGGGTCCAGGGGCGCTGACAGCGCCACGTCGACAAGCGTGTCCCCCTGGGCGTAGCCCAGTGCCCCGGAGGCGTCCCAGACCGAGTCAACCGTCATGGACACGAAGTCCAGCGATATGGAGTCCAGTCCCGCCTCCTCGCTATGGAAGTGGACCCCCACAACCCCGTCGAACTCCTCGATTTCCTCCATCACCTCTATGGAGACGTCGTAGTGAAGCACGTCATAGGAATGCGGCCCCCGCGACCCCAACTCCGAGGAGCAGACACCTATCTTGCCGTCGTGCCTGGCCCCGGAGTTGGGCAGCGAAAGAACCGACATCAGAATTCCGGCGATTGCACTGATCATTGGCTTTCCTCTCTCAAGCCCCCCAAACAGCCCACCTGCACTCCTGCCAGTATAGCCCTCGCCTCCGACGCCGAAAACCGCTGGGGCCGATGCTTGGTCCCTTCTCTGCAGAAGCCCACCAAGTGGCGACTGGTGAATCCTTCGGGGGCTGCGTGCCGGTTACCCCGATTCGATAAGCCCCTATCTTCGACTCTTTTGAGAGTGAGCGTGGCGCGAGGATCCGGCATGCAGATGGAGGTATCGATGGCTCGGACAGATGAACAGATCAAGAAGAGCGTGGTGGACGAGATCTACTGGGACAGCAGGATAGACGCCTCGCAGACGAAGGTCACCGTGGACAACGGTACGGTAACCCTCTCCGGAGACGTACCCACCTACGGCGACCGCTCCAGTGCCCGGCTGGCGGCCTCCCGCATAGCGGGGGTGGAGGACGTGGTGGACAGGATGAACGTGAGCTACGTCTCCCCTCCCGAGCTTCCCACCGACCGGGAGATAGCAGTGAGGGCCGAGAACATACTGGCCTGGGAGCCCTCGGTGGACGAGACCAGCCTGGACGTTTCGGTCACCGGTGGAGTCCTCACGCTGGAGGGTACTGTGGACGCCCACTGGAAGGTGCCTTCGCTCAGAACAAGGTCTCCGGCCTGCGGGGCATCACCCGCATAGAGAACAAGCTGGCGGTCGTACCGGCGAAGACGGTGGCCGACGAGGTCCTGGCCGAAGACGTGGTCAACGCCCTCGACAGGGACATGATGGTCAACCCCGACGACATTACGGTGGAGGTGAACGACGGGTACGTCACCCTTACCGGTACCGTGCCCACCTGGGCCTGCAGGCAGGCGGCCGAGGGGAACGCTTCCCTCACCGCGGGCACCGTCGGCGTCATCAACAGCATCAGAATCAGCCTCTGACCGCGGGGGGCAGAAAGCTGCTCAATGCCCCGAGTTCGAGGCTTCGTACAGTCCCAGCCGAAGAAATAGCCGCCGGAACAACAGCCGGCCGCTGCCCGGACCGGCCATGCCGGTTCATGACCCCTGCGCCGGGGCGGCGGCCGGCCCTTCTAGTCCATGCCCCGGGCCTCGGCTATCATGCTCCGCTTCAGCTGCGCAAGGCCCGGGGACAGCAGCGCCCGGTAGATCTCGGGGTTGCGCAGACGCTTCAGCTCGTCGCAGAGGCCGTCGATCTGCTCCCCTGCTCTGCCCCTTACTTCGCTCAGGGACTCTATGTCACGAAGACGCCTGCCCCTCTCCATCATTTTAACCAACAGCGGCTTCCGGGAAGCCACACCCTCCAGGGGGTACGGCCTGGTCATGCTCTCCCTGTCCAGGCCCGGGACACGGCCCTCCCCGGGCAGCTCCTCCCCCTCCAGGGCCATGATGTCGCCCAGGGGGCGGCCCGCCGCGTCCAGACACCTCCACAGCACCTTGGGGGCTGGATCCGTGGTCTTGGCCACGTTGGAGGTCACCTTCAGGCGGGGCTGCCACCGGCCGTCCTCCCGCACGGCCACCAGCTTGTAGACGCCGGAAAGGGCCGGATGGTCGCGGCAGGTTATCAGGTGGGTACCCACCCCCCAGGCGTTGATCTTCGCCCCCTGGCGCTTCAGGTCCGCCACCAGGTCCTCCTCCAGCTCGTTGGACGCCACTATCAGGGGATCCTCGAAGCCCGCCTCCGCCGCCATCCGGTATGCTTCCTTGGACAGCCTGGCCAGATCGCCGGAGTCCAGTCTGACGGCGAACCGCTGCCCCCTGCCCGCCTCCCGCATCTCCGTGAACACTCGAACGGCGTTGGGTACCCCGCTCTCCAGGGTGTCGTAGGTGTCCACCAGCAGTATCGGGTCCTCGGGATAGGCCTCCACGTAGGCCCGGAAGCTCTCCAGCTCGGAGTCGAAGCTCATCACCCAGCTGTGGGCCATGGTCCCGGAGACGGGAACTCCGTAGTGCTTTCCCGCCAGCACGTTGGAGCTGCCGGCACATCCTCCGATGTAGGCGGCACGCGCTCCGGACAGGCCTCCGTCCGGCCCCTGGGCCCGCCGCAGGCCGAACTCTATCACCGGGTCTCCCTCGGCCGCCTGGCAGATCCTGGCCGCCTTGGTGGCCACCAGGGTGGGGTAGTTGAGCATGTTCAGCAGCAGCGTCTCCACCAGCTGCACGTCCAGCAGCGGGCCCCTCATTTGCACCACGGGCTCGTAGGGAAAGACCACCGTGCCCTCCGGGGGCGCGAGCACGTCGACCCGGGGCCTCCAGTCCCGCAGGTAGTCCAGGAAGCCGTCTTCGAACTGCCCCTGCCCGGCCAGGTACTCCAGGTCGCCGTCGCTGAAGCGCAGCCTCTGGAGCGCGGCCAGGAAGGGGCCGAGTCCGGCGAAGACGGCGTACCCGGTGTGCGGAGGCAGGCTGCGGAAGAAGTACTCGAAGCAGGCCGGCCGCTCGTGCATCTCACGGGCGTGGTAGCCGCCGATCATGGTCAGCTCGTAGAGGTCGGTGAGCAGGGCCAGTCCCCTGCGGTCCACCCAATCCCGCTCCGGGCCGCCGTATCCCTCGTCCATCAGCCATCCTCCGCTGCAGCGGACCCGATCTCGGAGGAATCGACGAAGACCGCCCCCTGCTCCTTCAGCTCGGACACGGCCTTCTCCACGTTGCCCTCGGGGACGTCGATGCCGGCCACGGCATCGGATACCACCACCACATCGAAGCCGTTCTTCAGCGCGTCCTGCGCCGTCCACTTCACGCAGTAGTCGGTGGCCAGGCCGGTGACGAACACCCTTTCCACGCCCTTCCCGCGCAGCTTCCCGGCAAGCCCCGTGTCCTGGAAGCAGCTGTAGGCCTCCCTCTCGGGGTCGGTGGCCTTGCTCACCACCAGGGCCCGCTCCGGCTTCTCCAGGCCCTCGTGGAACTCGGCCCCGTGCGTGCCCCGCACGCAGTGCTCGGGCCACGACTTGTCCACGAACTCCGGGTCCCGGCTGAAGCTCACGTGGTCCTCCGGGTGCCAGTCCCGGCTGAACACCACCTGCTCGAAGAGGGGTATCAGCCGGTTGATCACCGGTATCACCCGGTCACCGCCCTGTACCCCCAGCGCCCCTCCGGGCAGGAAGTCGTACTGCACGTCGGTCACTATCAGGGCGTCTGTATCGCTGTTCACCTTCATGGCATACCTCCGTATCGCATCCGGGCGGTAACCCGACATGTTGTTCGAATAAGTGCTTCTGTACTACATCGCATAATCCATGGGGCCGGGTACCGCAATCTTCACCGGTCCTTGTTGACAGCCGCCTCAACCGCTGAATATTGTAGATTTCAAGCTGAATTAACGGCTGTTTTTGAATGCAACAGCGATCCTGTTCCCACAACCGGCCGGAAAGCGATAGCCATCTCACACGGGTCTTCCACGGCTGAGCGCGACGGCGGAGCGGCAGGCCTGGTGCGCAGCAGGCCGCTGCTCTCGTTCTTCATCCTGGCATACGGCATCTCGTGGCTGCTGTGGCTGCCCACCGTAGTACTCGACATCCCCACCATCGTGGAACCCGACTACGTTCCCTCCCTCTGGATACTGCCGGGAATCGTCCTGGGTACCACGGGCGCGGCATTCCTGACGACGTGGATTACCCAGGGGGGCAGGGGGATCCAAAGGCTCCTCAAGAGGTACGCCATCTGGAGGGTTGGGCTGCACTGGTTCCTGTTCGCAGTGGGGGGCCTTCCCGTGCTGAAGGTGCTTGTGGGTGCTCTGCTTTCCGGCGGAGACCCGGCCCTCCGGGCATTCCTGCCGGGTTCCCTGGCTCTCTATCCGGCAGCCTACCTGTCGCACTTCTTCTTCGGACCGTTGTGGGAGGAGGCGGCATGGCGCGGATTCGCCCTGCCCAGGCTGCAGTACCGCCACGGGCCCCTGCTGGGCACGCTGATCCTCGGAGCTCTGTGGGCCTTCTGGCATCTGCCCGTCTACCTGCCCTCCGGCATTCGACAGGCGGGTCTGGCTGCTGGACTGACCGGCTTCGGGCAGTTCGCAGTGGTGGCCATCGCCATGACATTCATCTTCACCTGGCTGTTCAACCACACCAGGGGCAGCCTTCTGCTGACGATACTGCTGCATGCGTCAATCGATGGCACGGCCACCTACATCCATACGCTGGCGGCGGAGGGCATCCTGCCGGCGTCCGCGGCGGCCGCCATCGAGCAGGGCCTGATCATCGGAGTGGTCGCACTGGCCATCGTGCTGGTCGCGTCCACCCGGGGCCGGCTTGGCTACCGGCACTACAGGGCCGAAGCGGAAACAGCGGATCTCAATCCCGCCGGAAGGGGCTGATCCATGGAGCGTCACCAATCGCAGCCTCCGGAACCTGGCGCTTCTCGCGGGGGGCGCAGCGACTCGCCTTGCCGGGCGCATTCCACGACCAAAGCCTGCCTGCTGACTCTGATGCTGTCAGCGGCATCGGCCCTGACGGCTACGGCGGAAGCCAGGATACTAAACACGCTGCACGGCCTTTCGAAGCCGGACAGCGGGCTGTCGCTGGATGTGCAGGCCTCTGTCTCCCACACTGCCGGCAACTCCGACCACCTCAGCCTGACGGCCGGGGGGGCGGCGCAGTACCTCACCGGCAGAAACAGGCTGCGCTTCCTGACAGAAGAGACCTACAGGGAGATAGAGGGCCGGAAGGCCGCTGAGGACTTCATGGTGCACCTCCGTCACAACTACCGGATTACCGAGGTCCTCCATACCCTTCTATTCGCACAGAACCAGTACAACCCCTTCCGCAGACTGAGAAGAAGAACCCTGCTGGGCGGGGGCACCCGTGCGGATGTGCTCACGGAACCAGGCTTAACTGGTGCGCTGGGAGCCTCGGCGATGCTGGAGTCCGAGGAGCTCACCGACAGCCCCGGGGATGGGGACAGCACCTGCGTGCGCGGCTCGTTCTTCCTCAGTCTGGTGTGGAGGTCTGATGCGGGAGCGACGGTCGGTCTCAGCGGTTTCTACCAGCCCAAGCTGTCCGACCCGGCGAATCGTCTCATGACGGCTTCTCTGGGTCTTGAGGCTCCGCTTGTTGAGAATATCGCCCTGCAGGCCACTGCTGAGCTGGACTACGACAGCCGCCCCGCACCCGAAGTGGAGACCACCGACACCGCACTCTCATCCGGGTTGAAGCTGTCGCTGTAGGATCACCGCAATGGACCTCCGGCTCCGGTCGCGCCCTCTAGCGGCCCATTGGCGTGACGTGCACCTCCCAGCCCATGGCGGCCGACAGCGAAAGATCATGCGGCGACTCCGCGCAGACCACGGCCGGGAACTGAATGGCCGTCTCCATGGCCACCTCCTCGCCGGGGTCGGGTGAGAGGGGCACGTCGACGTCCTTCTGGATAACCATTCGGTAGGGGTCGAGATTGCCGAAGAAGTAATCCTTGAAGACCTCCATCTCCTGAGAATCCACCGAAGGGCTCCAGTCCGCCGTCTCCGCGACGGTTACGTCCGCCGGCACCCAGCCGTAGCCGGGCACCATGAACTCCGCCCAGAAGTGGGCGCCCTGTATGCCCGGCACCAGCTGCCTGCCGCCGCAGGCCCTGGCCGGAATCCCCAGCGACCGGCACAGGGCGCTGAAGTACATGCTCTGGGTGCCGCAGTCCCCGTAGCCGTGCTCGTGACAGAAGACCGACTCGGGAATGTCCAGCGCCTGCAGCGTCATGTGGGGCATGTTGCTGTAGGGGATGCTCTGCACCACGTACTCGTATATCAGCTCCGCCCGCAGGTAGGGGTTCTCCTCGTCGCCGACGATCTCCTCCGCGAGCCGACGCATCTCCGGCGTGTATACGATGTTGGTCCCCTGGGAGGTGTAGCGGCGGTAGTCGGGGGCTGCCGTGTCGTACTCCCCCACCAGCTCCGGGTCCACCCGGCACCTGCGCTCGTAGTGGGTGTGCACCGTCTTCACCGAGACCTCCAGGTCACCCTCCAGGGAATCAAGCGGCACCTCCATGTAGACGGTCCCCAGGTCCTCATGCGTTGTGGCCGGATAAGGCACGTACCGCTCGGGAGACACCGATATGACCCGGGGGTCGGTCTGGGCCGTGCTCTGCACCGGGACGGGGATCCAAACCCGCAGCGTACCCTCCTGCGGGAGCTTCTCCGCCGGCAGTGTCAGACTGCCCTCCACCAGGAAGGTGGCCGGTCCGATCAGAGGCTGCCGGGGCCGAGCGGGGTATCCACTTCCTTCCGGCCTGCGGATGATGTCCGCCAGTCCTTCCACGAAGGGGGCTCCGGTGCCGTTGCGGCGGGCGTACTCGTGCATCAGGTCGAGGTTCCGGTACAGGAGGTTCTGCACGCACTCACCGAAGTAGCGGTACTCGCCCTGGAAGTAGAGACGGTCCATCTGCCCGGAATCGAAGTACCGGTCCCTCTCCCTCGAAGACAGCCAGGGACAGCTCTCCCCCAGAAGCGAGTCGGCCTCCCCCCGGGTGAAGGGATACTCCAGGGCTATCCTCTGCATCCTGTAGGCCGCGGTCCTGCAGCTGTCGGCCATGGCCCGGTCACCCTCTTCGGAGAAGGCCTCGTAGGCCCTGCGGTATAGCGTGTCGGCGGACAGGTACATGGTGTCGGCCTCCGCCGCCCGGGCCATCCCGTGGAGCGAATCGGCCGGCAGCATCTCCACGGATGCGGGGGCAGAGGCAACAGCGGCGGCAAGCAGGATGGCGGTCATGGGTACCTCCCGGATATGGTGGTCTCTGGTGATGGCGCTCAGCGGGGATGCTCGTCCTCCCCCTTGCAAATCGCTTGAGGACGAACCGCCTATTCGAAGGTGATGCCCTTCTCCCGCAGTTTGCGGGTAATCGTCTTCAGGGCCTTCCTGTCGGCAAGGGCGAGGTCGGTATCGTTCAGGCTCTCGAGCTTCCCCTTGCCGGCCGACTTCACGCGGAGGGCCGTCTCGGCGTCTGGGCATCGGATGAGGATCACCGACTTCCTGCCGATCTTCCGGCACCGGCCGCACCACTCCCCGATCTGGCGGCGGACGTTCCCCGGAACCTCGCGCTGCGACAGCGTCTCCAGCTCGGAGAGGATGCTCTTCGGACCGACCCCGGCCGACGCCGCCCTCATCACAGCCTCCTCGGTGATGCGGAAGACCGCCCCCACCTCCCTGCCGGTCCGCTCGGCGAACTGCGAGAGCACAACCTCCGCCCCGGGTGAAGGAGCCATGAAGACCACCGAAAAGTCCGGCTGGACCACTACATCCGCCGCCTCGCCGCTTTCCAGGCTGAAGTCCCCCCGAAGGCCCAGAAGGTACCGACCGGCATCGGTGAGCCCTACCACCAGCTTCCCGCCGTCGATGCGGCAGCCGACGCAGCCCAGCGGCAGCATCACGCTTATCAGGAAGAGGTGGAGGGTTCCGGCCCACTCCTCGATGATGTCCTCCTCGTCCATGCCGCAGCCGAAGGCTCCGCTCATCCTGTAGTAGTCGTCGGCCTTATCCCCTATCCGGACGGCCAGCGGATTGTCCGGCGGGGACAGGTAGCGGATCAGATCGCCCACCCGCACCGCTCCGATCCCGTCGAGGTAGCCGAACGCGCCGAGAACGTCCTCCCTCACGTCCGGTGTACGGCCGTATAGACTGAACAGCCGCGGCGAATAGTCGGGAAAGTCCCTCCCCCGGTGCGTCTCCTGGAGGTATACGTTCCCGGGCGTATCCTCGTGTCTCATGTAACTGCCGACCCAGTCAATCACCCAGCGCAGGCGGTCCTCCCTGGTCCCCGCCACCCACTTCCTTCCCCGGTGGGTGACCGCCAGGACGTTTCGGCCCTCCTCGGAGACATCCCTCCGCAGCAGACCGGTCTTCAGCAGGACGTGCCTGGTGAACCCCAGCCTGTCCTCGGGGTCATCGCTTACGATCCTGCGGACGGTCTCCTCGAGGGGCGGGAGGCTGTCCAACAGCCTGTCCAGCGTCCTGGAGAAGATGTGGCCGTCGTTCTTCCGTACCTTCACCGGCTCCGCGGCCGCCTCGACCACAAAGGCCGTCATGTCCCCAAGCAGAAACGCCGACGCCTTCAGGCCCTCCGCACCCAAGTCCTCCGGTGGCGGGGCCGGCTCCCTGTGCAGCTCCCGGTGCACCCAGGGAAGCATGCCCACGCTGATGAGGAGCCCGTCGTCCATCAGCGGAAAGACCAGCAGGGCCGCCAGGGACTTCCGGAGCCCCTCTGCCAGCGGCCCGGGGGCGAGGTCCTCCAGCTTCTCCGCAAGCCCGTCCAGCGGAAGCCGGCCGCCTGCGGCGTCCAGCTCCTCGACCAGGCGTCGTGAGACCCGAAAGTCTTCTTCGCCGCTGTAGAGGGCGTCTTCCGGCCAGTTCGAGTTGGGTTCCCAGTCGAACGGTCCAGGGGATTCGAGAAAGCCCCTGACCCAGGAGGGCCGTATGGCCCGACCAGCAAGTCTCTCGGAGGCATTCCCCGGTCTCTCGTAGCGCTTGCGCCCACCCAGCAGCCCAACTACCTCCTTGGCTGCCAGGACACTCCGGACGTACATACTCATGGCCCATCCATCCTTGGACTCGCCCAGGGGTGAACGGACTTTGAACAGGTGGCGGATCAGCCTCCTCAGCATGTCGCCTTCGGGGGTCAGGCGGAGCCTGTCGGGCTTCGTCGGCAGGCGCTCCAGAATTCCCGCCCGCTCCAGGGCGGCGGACCCGCAGTTCAGTTCCTCCTCGTGGAAGGAGAGCGGGGCCTTCCCCATTACGTCCTCAAAGGCAAGCCGCTCAGCCTCTTCGAGGCCGTGCCAGGGGCCGGCCAGCCCGAGGATCGTCTCCCAGTCGAGGTCAAACAGCTTCATCGGCGTACTCTATCGCGTACTCGTAGCCCTGCTCGCAGAGGTATAGCTGGCGCTTCAGAGCGAACTCCTGCTCGCGGCTGTCGCGGCTGACCAGCGAGTAGAAGTGCGCGCGGTTCTCCCCCTCCTTGGGGCGCAGTATCCTCCCCAGCCGCTGGGCCTCCTCCTGACGTGACCCGAAGGTCCCCGACACCTGTATCGCCACCGAGGCGTCGGGAAGGTCCACCGAGAAGTTGGCCACCTTGGACACCGACAGGACAGGGGTCTCGCCCCTGCGGAACTCCTCGAACAGCCGCTCCCGCTTGCGCTGTGGGGTCCGGCCGGTGATCACCGGGACCCCCAGCTCCCGGCCCATCCTGCGGACCTGGTCCACGTACATGCCCATTATCAGTATCCTCTCATCGCAGTGCCTCTCCACCAGGCTGCGAACCACGGGGAGCTTCGCCGGGTTCTCGGCGGCTATCCGGTTTCGGGCCCTGGCGTGCGCTGCGGCGTGCCTCATGGTCAGCTCCCGGGACATGGGCAGGCGTATCTCCGTGCAGACTGCCTTCGCTATCCACCCCTGCCGCTCCAACTCCTTCCAGGGAACGGCCGCCTTCCGGGGGCCGATCAGGGCGAATACGTCGCCCTCGCGGCCATCCTCCCGGATCAGCGTCGCGGTCAGACCCAGCCTGCGCCTGGCCTGAAGGTCGGCCGTCATCCGGAACACCGGCGCCGGCAGCAGGTGCACCTCGTCGTAGACTATCAGGCCCCAGTCACGCTCCCCGAACAGCCGCAGGTGGGGATACTCCCCGTTTTTCCTCCTGTAGGTCATGATGTGGTACGTGGCCAGGGTCACGGGCCGTATCTCCTTGCGCGCTCCGGAGTACTCACCTATCTGGTCGGGGGTCAGCGTCGTCTTGTCCAGCAGCTCCTCCCGCCACTGTCGCAGCGCGGTGGTGTTGGTGGCCAGCACCAGCGTGGAGGTCTGCAGCCTCTCCATGCAGCCGATGCCCACGATCGTCTTGCCGGCCCCGCAGGGCTGGACCACAACGCCCGAGCCGCCCCGGGGCCCCCCGGCGGCGTGGAAGGCGTCCACGGCCTCCCGCTGGTAGTCCCGCAGCCGGAAGCTCCCGCCGGAGATGGTGGTCTCCCGCAGGGACATCTTCAAGGCCTCGCCATCGGTGTAGCCGGCCAGGTCCTCGGCGGGGTAGCCGATGTCAACCAGGGCCCGCTTCAGCTCACCCCGCAGGCCGGCTTCCACCGAGAAGCCGTCCCTCAGCCGCCGGCCCAGCAGCCCGCGCACGCTGTCGTACTCCGCGATCAGGCCGGCCAGCTCCGGGGAGTCCGCCCGGAGGGCGAGGCCCCCGTCGGCCGCCTCCAGCCTCAGCCGGCCGAACCTGGAGGCCAGCTCGCGCAGCCCGTCCAGCACGTGCTCGGGCACGGGGAAGCGAGACAGCTCCGAGAGGCTTGCCGTCATCCGCTCCACGGGAATGCCGCCGGCCCGGGCGTTCCAGACCGACAGCGGAGTGATGCGGTAGGTGTGGATGTGCTCGGGGGACTTCACCAGCTCGGCGAAGCCGGCCAGGGCGTCGCGCGCCTCCCCGTAGCGCGGGTTGTCCACCTCCAGCAGCACGGTCATGTCCCCCTGGACGATCAGCGGGCCGCCGCTGCGGCTACCCAATGGGAACCACGTATCCCTTGGCCGCCATCGCGCGCCTGAAGGCCTCCATTCCGCCGGCGGGAACCACCAGCCCGTCATCCCCCGCCAGCTCGCAGAGTCCGGACAGGTCCGGATCCCCCGCCAGCAGCCGCGCCGTCGCCGAGTCCCGGCACCGCAGCAGCGCAGCGTCCCTCGGGGCCGAGACCGCCCCCGCCCGCGATTCAATGTCGTCCAGCAGACAGGTCACAATCTCGGGGACATCACCGACGGCCCGCTGCCGCAGCGCCCGCCTCACGTCGTCGATGCTTCCACCCCCGGCTAAGCTCAGAGCCACCGCACGGGGGGTTATCCGCCACTCGCGGTCGGACTCCCGCTCGGCAAAGGTCTCCAGCAGCGCCAGGTCCAGCGGCTCCGGCTCCGCCTCCTCGGTCACCAGGACCAGCCGCATGTCCGGCAGGGCCCGGAAGAGCCCGGGGGCCCTTTCGGGCGGTGAATACTCGCTCCGGAGGCCGAGGTAGTACGCCCCCAGCTCATTCAGCCGGACGAAGCGAAGCCCGTCGGCCGGGCCGCAGAAGGGCTCGCCGTCGAGGCCCCAGCGGTCGCCGAACTCGGGCCAGAGCCCGTGGGGAGCGGTATAGGCCACGTCCACCACGCCCAGGGTCGCCATGGAGACCATCAGCAGCAGCCTGGAGTACTGCATCTCCAGATGTCCCTCCGCCCCCGCGAATCCCAGGCTGCCGTAGCGCTTCTCGCCGAAGTACAGGTCCCAGGGGGCATTCGTCACGGGAACCATGTTCCCCAGCGCCGTGACGAAGCGGGCCGCCTCCCCGGCCTCCATCCACCGGCCCACCGGCCACCGCTTCATGGACTGCGAGAAGCCCCGCCGCCGCATGGACACGTCGGTAAGGCCCCGCCGGCCCTTTCCCGTCTGGCCCCGGATGGTGGTCAGAGCCAGCTCATCGAAGCGGGGGCTCTCCAGGAAGCGCTCGTACCCCCTCCTGAGCTCCACAGGGTCGCCGGACATCATCCTCTTCCCCGACGCGGTCAGCACCAGCTTCCCGTCACGGGCCCTGCACCATCCGCAGCACTGAACCATCCGTCCCCAAGCGGCAGCACGGACCGTCCTCAGCGACTTGCCGCCTCCCGACCCGGAGTCGCCATCGGAAGGGAACGGGTCCAGATGGAAGTCGGGAGCGGGTAGCGTCTTCGATATCGCGCGGACGGCGGCCGCGGCAGGACGTCCGGTCTTCCGGCTCACACGGAGGGTGGAGGTTCTCACCAGCTCAAGTACACGCACCACCTCCGCCGGAGCCACCTCCCCGCCGGCGTGGACGTGTACCTGCCTCATCCCCGCCTCCCCGCCCCACCCGCCGGTGGAGGAGACCTGCCGGGGCAGCGAGCCAAGGGTGCGCACTTCCGGCTCCGGAGGACGCGGCAGGGCCTTCCTGAGGGGCTCCAGGAAGGGAGTGTCGATCTCCAGGTAGCCCTCCAGCGAAGAACTCTTCATGACGACTCCGAAGATGCCGGTACCCGAGAGCCTGTTGTGGCTGCGGGGTGGCGGGTCCTCGCCGTACTTGGCGCGGAAGAGGGCCACATCCAGCAGCCCGCCTTCGTGGGCCGCCTCGGCCAGGGCACTCCGCTCGATCTCCAAGCAGCAGGCCATAACACGATCCGCCTGCTCCACCAGCATGCGGTCAAGGGCGGAGATCAGCTCGGCTTTCCTGGTCAGCGAGCTGTCCAGCCCCAGTCGCCCGGCTATCTTCCGAAGAACGGGGACGTGCATCCTCTCCACCGGCCTGCGGTCACGCCTACGGGTCAAGCACCACCTCCAGGTATTCTGCCCAACAGAAACGCAAAGATACTCCACCGCAGGCTGGTATCAAGCCCGAACCGCTTTCATCCGTATAGACACCGGGCCGCCCGCCCGGCATACTCGTTTCAGCGAAAACCTCTGCGCGAGCCGCAGAACACCCCACAGGGAGGGCAGATGAGGCTGTACAGGCTGAACGTATCAATAATGGGTCTGGAGGGGGTCTCCCGCACCATCGAGGCCTCCGGAGACTGCACATTTGACCGGCTCCACCGGGCCATCTTCGAGTGCTTCGACCGCTACGACCCCCATCTGTACTCCTTCTTCCTGACCGGCAGGGATACCGACAGTCTCCACACTATCCACAAAGCCCCCGAGATCACCCACCCCGACGCCGTGGACGGCTTTATGGGACTCGACGGCGGCAAGGAGTCCGCCGCGGACAGGACCCTGGACTCCGCCGGCCTGAGAGAGGGCGCAGTCCTTCACTACTGGTTCGACTTCGGCGACGACTGGTGGCACCGCATCCGCGTGGAGTCCGCAGAGGAGGCCGCCGGCGGCGGGAAGCACCTCGAGGTCGTCGAGTCGGTGGGCGAGTCGCCGCCGCAGTACCCCGACGCCGAAGGGGAATGGTAGCACCGGCACCGTGATCACGGCCTGGGCGCTTCCGGGCCAGCCCCCTCCGCCCGAAGACCTGTGCGCACTCCCGCAGTGAGAGTTCCCCGCCCCCCTTCGCGGCCGCTGATCACACTCTGCCGGGAATCCCCGATCTGGTCATAGCGCAGAACGCAATTCAGAACGGATGCAAGATCTACGCCCTGGATCGGCATTTCACGCTGATGAGCACGGTACCGGGCATCGAGCTTCTGAAGCTGCGGGCTCGCTGAGCAATAGCAGCGACCAGTCACAGAAGCGCAGAAGCGGCCGGAGCTGCGGTGCCGCTTCAGAGCCGGCGCACTGATCGACAACCGTCAGGGCTGAAAAGCAGCCGAATCCCGGTCTCCGGTCCAAGACGCTACAGCGTGCCGCTTGCGGTAGCGGTGCAGTAGGCGCCCTCGCTGGTCTCGGCCTCGTAGATCTCGCCGTCGAGGTAGATGGCCACAGTGACCGTACCGTAGGTGCCTGTGTTCTGCGCGGAGATGTAGACGTAGTCGCCTGGATCGGCGGAGAACCGGTACGACCACGGCACGCCCACGCCGTACTCCCGCGAGGTGCTTCCCGCGCTGTTCTCGTAGGTCACATCCACCGAATAGGCACTTCCGGTGACCTCGTACTCCACCTCGACCGACCCGCCGAGGGGATTCTCGCAGCCGGAGAGCACCAAAAGCCCAACAGCCAGAGCCAACCCCAGCGCTTTCAGCAGAGCGTCCGCCATGCAAACCCTTTCCAGCCTCCACAATGATATACCGCTTTACGGCGTCGGAGTTTCCCGCCCGCCACAGCAACCAGCGTTTCAGGACAGTCCCTCAACGGCCTCCTTCGACTCCTTCAGAGTGGCACCGGTCATCTCCCGGTACAGCCGAATGGCACCCTTCTTATCACCTTTCAGTGCAAGCTCATGCACCTCCGTCGGCATCCTGTCACCATCCGGCCCGCTGTAGCCCATTCCCATCTTCCTCATCAGAGCACTCACCTGTTTCTCCAGGTGGGTCACCCTGGTCCTCAGTGTGTGTATCTCGCGCTCCACATACATCTTCGAGCGATCTCCAATCCCTCTGGTCCCGGTCATGCAACCGGGAAGGCCTGGATCCCGGGCGTCGGCGAACCGACTCCCCTGCCACAACGAGAAAGACATCTTCACATTCGGCCACGGCCGAAGGCAGCAGATGCTATTCGAAGGTGATGCCCCCCTCGCTCTTCAATGTCAAAACTCAAGAATCTGGGACGCTCTCAAGCCTTTTGCCGCCACAACTGCGCCGGGACAGGCGCTGGACAGCGATATCCGCCAATGGCGGCTTCGGATATCCGTCCCGGCTGGATCAGCCTGCCTGCAGCTACGTCTCGTCCTCGGCCACCACCACGAGGGTGTCCTCCGGGCCCATCGGGAAAACCCTCCTCTTGTCGGGGTTGAGGGTGACCCCGAAGTTCCGGGAGGCGTCTTTGCAGGCCTTCCACTCCCGGACGCCGATGCAGATCTCGTCCCTGCGGCAGGCCGCCTCGATCAGCGCAGCGAACGGCACTTCCCTGGGAAGGCCGTCCAGGTAAAGGCGGGCGGGCTTGAGGTAGATCTCGCTGCCCGCCTCGCTGAAAAACTCGTCGTAGATGTCGGCCAGCCCGGGCTGCTCACTCAGCTGGGCCGACAGCATGGTGATCATCCTGTTGCTGACGATGAAATCGTCCGCCGCGGAGCCGGCCACCAGGTTCCTGTTGTCGGCGTTCATCACCAGGGTTATCACCCCGGCCCTGCGGCATCCCCGGGGAAGCATTCCGCGGAGCCTGCGCAGCAGAAGCAGTATCACCAGCGTGTCGGCATCCATCCCCTCCGGCGACTGCGGCCTCTCGCTCTGCGCCAGGATTATCACGTTGTGGTAGCCGAAAGGTTCAACGGAGGCCAGGGAATCCATGTCCAGCGGCGACCCCCTGACGATGGAGATTCGAAGGTGGGAATGGGCCGACTGCAGACGCTTCACGGTCCTCTCGACCCGGGCGGATGGGCTGTCCAGCATGATGTCGATGGACGAGCCCTCCGAAAGGTAATCCGCATACTCCCGCACCATCACGGGGACGGTGGGGGACCATCCCAGCAGGAGCTGGCGCTCCCGCTCCCGCGGGATTCTCTCCCCCGACCCGGCCGGCTCCTCGGGAACCACCAGCGGCTCGGGGCTGAAGCGCAGCGTCGCGTCATCCTCGGCGAGCACGATGGCCTCATCCCCCGGACCGAGGACGGCGTCCGACGGGGGCCGGACCATCACGCTTCCGTCGGGCCGGCGGATTCCCACCGGCACACCGTCGGGAAGGTGGCGGTAGAGGCGGCAGAACTGCATCTCCCCCCAGTCGGCGGCGAAGAAGTACAGCTCGCTTCCCGCGTAGGAGAATATCTCGTCGTAGACAAGGGCCAGGCCGCTGCTGGTGCCGTGGCTGCGCGAGGTCTGCACCAGGATCTTCCCCAGCACCTCCCAGCTCCCGATCGTCCTCACAAGCTTCGACTCGAAGGAGTCGATTATCGCCCGCATCTGTTCGGTGTAGACCTCGGAGACGATGTTGATGCGGTTCGCGCCGCCCTGAACGGCCTGCAGTGCCAGTACCGTCTTGAGGGTCATGGTGTCGGCAACCTTGAGCTTCTCGGACGGGGCGGTCTCGGCGGCCCGGGAGAGTATCACCGCCGACCTGGCCGCCCCGGCGTTAACCCTCCGCAGATCCTTCAGGGTGGTGGGACTGCCGGTTCTGGTGACAATGGTGGTGTTGGCCGAATCGTCCACCGCCCTCCAGATCTCGTCGTCCATCAGCTCCTTATCCCTCTCGGCAAGTACCACTACGGCGGGATTGGAGCGGCTTCTGTTGGCGGCTATCAGCTCGGACAGCAGGTCGAAGACCCGTTCGTTCCATCCCAGGATCAGGGTATGGCTGCTCTCCATCACCATGCTCCGGCCCTTGCGGAAGTTGTAGATCACCTTCTCCATGCGGGTGTTGATGAAGGCTATCAGCATGGAGAAGAAGACCATTCCCACCAGAAGGGTCACCAGGGCCACGGCCTTCAGGCCCACGGAATGGTCGGCCACCAGCTCCAGCACGTCCGAGCTAGTGTACTCCTGGATCAGCACCCAGAAGTGCTTGCCCCAGCTGTCCAGATCGCCCTCGAACTCCGGGCTGACGGTGAGGACGGCCACGCGCAGCAGGACCACCAGGAGAAGGAAGGCCGCGAAGAGAACGAGCAGGCTCACGAAGACGGATACCCAGCCCCGGGACATGTAGTTCTCGAGCCTGTACCGGAGCCTCTGTCCCAGCGTCGGAGTCATCGGATTGGCCCCTCTCCCCTCCGCGGCATGCCATAGCATGCACACCCGCCCGGCTCCGTCAAAGCCACTCCCCGGAATGCCCCCCCCACGCAGCAGTGCTTTCCCTGTGTTCCGCATGCTGTCGGGTTCGTGCCCGGCGGAAAGCCCCTAAAGGTGGGGGAGGAGCAAAATGAGCATATACAAGCTGAGGGATTCGATAATGGGTCTGGAGGGTGTCTGCCGAATCATCGAGGCTGCGGGTAACTGCACCTTCGCCGGTCTGCACGTGGCGATCTTCCAGACTTTCGAACCATACCGCCCCCACCTCTTCTCCTTCTTCATCACCGGACGCGATACGGACAGCCTCCGGAAGATAACGCGGGCACGGGAGATCGCCCATCCCGACGCTGTGGACGGATTCATGGGCGACAAAGGAGGCAAGGAGCTCTGCACAGAGGTTACACTGGACCCGGCCGGTCTCTCCGAGGGGTCGGTTTTCCACTACCGGTTCAACGTCGGGGACGACTGGTGGCACAGGATCATTGTCGAGTCCGTCGGCGAGGGAGACGGGGGCAAGCGGGCGGATGTAGTGAGATCGGTGGGACCCTCGCCGCCCCAGTCGGGGAGCAGGGCGGGCTCAGAGCAGCGACCAGCGCAGGGCGATGCCACAGACTATCACCGCGGTCAGGATCAGGAACAGGGGCAGGCCCACCTTCCGGTAGTCGGAGAACCGGTAGCCTCCCGCTCCCATCACGAGGATGTTTACCGGGTGACCCAGCGGTGTTATGAAGGCCATGGACGAACCGAGAGCCACCCCCATCCCCAGGGCATGGGGGGAGACGCCGGAGAACTCGGCCGCTGATATGGCAATGGGGGCCATTACAGCCGCCACCGCCGCGCCGCTTACCGCCTGGGTCAGCAGGGCGGCCGTCAGAAACAGGGCCAGCACCAGTAGTACCGGGCTGGCCGATCCGAACGTCTCCAGCAGGCCCGACGAGATGATCTTAGCTGCCCCCGTCTCCCTCATGGCAAGCGCCAGTGGGAGCATCCCGGCTATGAGGAACACACCCCCCCAGTCTATGGCCCGATAGGCCTGCTCCGGAGAGACTGCGCCGGCCAGAAGCATGAGCACCGCACCGGCCAGAAGGAGCTGGGAGATGGGCAGCGGGGTGGCTATCACGGAGACGAGGGTGGCCGCCAGTATGCCCAGCGCTGCGATCGCCCTGGGGCCCAGCCTCTGCCTGCGCCTGCTCTCCATGGAGAGCAGGATCAGGTCCCGAGAGTTCTCGATCCGGTCCAGATCCTCCCTGGGGCCCTGCAGGAGAAGGGCGTCGCCGAAGGCCAGCCTCTTCTCTCCCGTTGCGGCATCCAGGGGCTCGCCCCTTCGCCAGATGGCGAGCACGTTGAAGCCGTACTCCCGTCTGAAGTCAACGTCCCGAAGGGTGGATCCGGTCAGACCCGACCGCGGCGAGAGCATGGCCTCGGCGATTACC
The DNA here is from genome assembly GCA_964553045.1 of uncultured bacterium. Classification (GTDB taxonomy): domain Bacteria; phylum Fermentibacterota; class Fermentibacteria; order Fermentibacterales; family JCC-6; genus JAWLEP01. The sequence goes on from CAZKJG010000024.1 coordinate 26,794, forward strand.
GTGGACCCGGCATGCACCTCCCGCCTCGCCAGGGCATCACAGGGCTCCAGCTCGAAGCGGGGCTCTCTGTCCAGCCGTCTGAACGCCTCCATGTCGCCCCGGAGGAGAAGCCGGTCACCCCTGAGAAGCCGGGTTCCGGGATGAAGGGGGGCCAGGGAGCCGTCCTCCCGCTCTATGGCCACCACGTCCACCCCCATCTCCTCCCGGAACGGGCTCTCGGCCAGCTCCATGCCCTCCAGCTCGGACCCGGCCGGTATCCTCGCCCTGAAGCAGTCGTCCGCCATCCTGTAAATCTCCAGCAGTCTGCCCCTCCCACGCCCCCCCTGCCCCGGAGCGGGGCCGCCGGTGTCCCTCAGCCGGTGCCTGCCCACCAGGATCATGTACAGCATCCCGGCGGCCACCACCGGGATGCCGATGGGCAGGAAGTCCAGCAGTCCGTAGCCCGGAATCCCGCTCTTCTCCAGAACGCTGCTCACCACAATGTTCATGGTGGTCAGGAGGGTGGCCATCCCCCCCAGTATTGTGGCGTAGACGAGCGGCATGAGCACCTTCGATGGAGGCACCCCCGCCCTCCTGGCTGCGGTTCCAGCCGCAGGCAGCAGGACGGCCGCCGAAGCGATGTTGTTCAGGAACAGGGACAGGCCGGCTCCGGCGGCCATCACCATGGCCACCAGCCTGCCCTCCCCCCTGCCCCCCCATCGCAGGAGTATGCCCGCAACAGCATCCGATACGCCCGTACGGGTGAGCCCCTCCGCAATGATGAAGACCGAGATGAGTATCATCACCGCCCTGCTGCTGAAGCCGGAGAACGCCTCCGGAGCGGTCAGTATCCCTGAGGCGGCCAGGGAGGAGAGCACCATCAGAGCCACCACTTCCGGCCGAAGCCGCTCGCTGAGGAACAGGATCACGGCTGCTCCCAGAATGGCGAAGGTCCCGGCCTGTTCCGGACTCACTCCGACTGCTCCCTTCCTCCGGTCCTCTCAGCCTCCATCTGCCGTCGTATGGCACAACCCCTTCCCCGGCCACGAAGCCGGCGCAGGCGGCACCCCCAGGCCGCCGGGCCTGCGGGTTCTCCGGCGCAGCCGATGCAACCGTGGGAAGCCCGGTCTCCCCGGCACCCTACGTCACACCGCATGCCCCGTCCAGAGGTAATGCTGCACATGCGCCCGGAAGCGCAGCAATCCCCCACGGTTCCCGGAAGACCCATACGCTTGACACATTCGACCCGGTTGCCGTAGCTTACCCGCTGCCCTGCTTGCGGGCCGGTCCGCGCAGGGGAACACACCATCAGGAGGAGACAGCTATCCCGGTCCCAGGCAAGTTCCGGCACTCGGCAAGGATCATCACAGGGTCCATCGCCCTTGCACTCATGATCCTGCTGCCGGCGGCATGCGGCGGGGCCTCGAGACCCAACGTCCTTCTGATCATCATTGATACCCTGAGGGCCGACCATCTCGGCTGTTACGGATATCACCGCCCCATCACCCCCAGCCTGGACAGCCTGGCCTCTTCGGGCACGCGATGGGCCGCCTGCCAGGCACAGAGCTCGTGGACCCTCCCGGCCATGACCAGCATCTTCACGGGCGTTTCCGAGCGCGCCCACGGCGCCGGAGCCAGGGGCGGCCACCTGTATCGATACGGCGAAGAGCTGGAGCCTCTGCCGAGCCTCCTCGCGGAGACGGGATACTCCACGTTCGCGGTCCTCAACGCACCCGTGATGGACGTGGAGTACGGGTTCGACAGGGGATTCGACCACTGTGACACCGACGGCTGCAGCCAGACCCTGGACGCCGAGGAGGTCACCGACCGAATACTGAACATGATTGACGGCGATGCCGGCGAGCCGTTCTTCGGCGTCGCCCACTACTTCGATCCCCACTGGCCCTACGCGGCCCCCGACGGCCCCCAGGACCTGGCCGAGGTTCCCGCGTCCTCCGTTCGGGCCGCCAACGCCGAGGGCAGCCTGAGCCGGTCGGAGGTTGCGGGCCTGATCGACCTCTACGACCTGGAGGTCAGCTACTGCGACCGGGAGGTGGGCAGGCTGCTGGCCGGCCTTCGTGAGAGGGACCTTGAAGGGGGCACCATTGTGATCGTGGTGGCCGACCACGGCGAGGAGTTCCTCGAACACGGGATGATGTTCCACGGGAGACAGCTCTACCAGGAGACGGTCCATGTCCCCCTGATAGTGTCCGGCCCCGGAGTCCCCCGCGACACGGTGGTGGAGCAGGCCGTGGGGCAGTACGACATACTCCCCACCGTCATGCATCTGGCGGGCGGCCCGGTTCCGGATGGGGTCCAGGGCGTACCGCTCCTCCCTCCCCGCGGCGTTCCGGAGCGTGGCGTGCCCGGCAGCGGCGACAACACCGGTCTGCTGGACCAGGGAGTCATGCGCTTCGACACCTGCAAGGTATTCTGGGAGCAGGAGTCCGACTCCGCCTGGGCCTTCGACCTGCAGGAGGGCCCGGAGGACCGGGAGAGTCTCATGGAGCCGGCCGAGCGCCTGGTGGACAGTCTGAGGCTCTACTGGGCCACACAGCCCGCAGGGCTGCCCTCCATCGTGGAGGTCGGCGAAGAGAAGGCCCGATGGTTCCGGGACATGGCCTACATATAGCGCTTCCCGGGCTGGCCGCTAACCGCCGGACGAAGATGCCGTACCGGCTTCGGCGCGGCGTCTGCCCTGCAGGCAATACCCGGGCTTCAGCCTACTTCCGGTGATCCGCATGGAGGTCGCTGTATTTCTCCGCCTTGCCGCGGGCCTTCTCCACAGGGTATCTGCCTTCGTTCTTCGAGAGCTTCTCCAGGGCGGCCTCCATCGGATCCACCCCCAGCTTGTCGGCCAGGTTCAGCAGGTAGATCACCACGTCCCCTATCTCCTCCCGGGCCCGCCGCAGCTTCTCTGTTGACAACTTGTCGCTCTCCTCGCCCGTCATCCACTGGAATATCTCCGCCAGCTCCCCCGCCTCGATCATCAGGGCGGTGGAGAGGTTCTTGGGAGTATGGAACTGCTCCCAGTCCCGCTGGCGGTTGAACCTACGAATCCGTTGCAGAAGCTCTTCGTATCTCATGGTCCTCTTTCCAAGCTTACTTTCTTGCGATCTCGTCGCGCAGGTCCTCGATCTCCCGGCGAAGGGCCTGCACCTCCTCCATTATCTCCCTGTCTCGGCGGATGTCCTCCTCTTCCTCGGGCTTGAGGAAGGTGGCCGCCAGGGTAGCCGCGAAGGTCCCGAACAACGCCCCGACGAGGGGGTTCTGCCCTCTCATCATGGCAGGCACCTCTGCATACGTCAGTGCAGGACATCCAAGAGCGGACCTCGCCTCATGTGGGCAATGGCTCCGAAGGCCGAAGAAGCCTGAGGAAATCCCCTGCATGCAGACACCTTATGCCATCGATCAGGAGTGGAGCCTCGCCCCGGTAGAGGAAGAGCGGTGTACACTCGGGATAGTCCTCACGGAACGACTTCAGAGCGCGGAGATCTCTGGGCCTTACGGTTGTTGCGTTCTTCACCTCGACTGCCCAGAAGCCCGCATTCCCATAGAGTACGAAGTCCACCTCGGATCCTTCCCTCGTCCGCCAGAAGAAGATGCCGCAGTCGATGTTTCCGTAATCCACCCAGGCCCTCAGGTGCTGGTAGATCAGCCCCTCCAGAGCGGGGCCGGCCATCTCCCCGGGGCTGTCCAGCGGTCCCTTCGGTCGCAGACTGCGGAATACTCCCGTATCGAACAGGTAGAGCTTGGGATGCCTGGTAACGGCCCTCTTCGCCCTCTTCGGGAAGACATCGATCCGTGACGCCAGGAGCAGGTCCTCGAGCACCGAGATGTATCCCTCAACTGTCTTTCGCCGGACGTCGCATTCCCGGGCCACGTCGCTGATGTTAAGGACCTGGCCGTGGGACAGGCTTACCGCCTCCAGGAACCGCGAGAAGTCCCCCAGCGACCTCACCAGGCCCTCCATCATCACCTCTTCGCGGAGGTACGTGCCCACGTAGCTGCCCAGTACGTCTTCGGGGACCTCCGAATCCCATACCACTGGAAGCATGCCCCGGGACAGCGCCGTATCCAGTGCGAAGGCCTCGCCGACCTCGCCGGCCATGAATGGATGCATGGTCCGAACGAGAGCCCTTCCGGCCAGCATGTCCGCGCCATCACGCTTGAGCTTCCTCGAGCCCGAACCCGTGAGCACGAAGGTGTAGCCCCTTCTCTCCTCCATCAGGGCATGCACGACAGACAGAAGCTGGGGGACCTTCTGGACCTCGTCCACTACTATTACCGTTCCCTCGGGACGTGCCCCGACAAACTCACGCAGCCGTTCGGGCCTGGCGGCATATGCCCTGAGGACGTCCGGAGCCAGCAGGTCCAGCCTTGCCGCATCGGGGTAGCGCTGCAGGCACCAGGTGGACTTGCCGGTCCCCCTTGCCCCGAAGAGGAAGAAGCTCTCACCCCCAGGAGGGCCGAAGAATCGAGGCGCTAATTCCATTTTGAGCCTCATTTCGGAATTTCCATTGCCAATATTTCATCTATATCGTATGCCATGGAGAAGGACAAGTCCCTGCCAGGTCACCTCTCGCAGTATGCAAGCACTCTATCGGAGAGCGCCAGGTCGGTTGTACCCTTCGGGACCAGGCGGGCAACCCTGGTTCTCAGTCTGTGTATCGCACTCTCCGCTTACATTTCCTGCCCTGCTGCCAGGAACCTCGCGGCGGTAAGGCCTGTGCCATCTCGATGGGCCATGTGGCGGGCTGTCCGCCCTCTGAGATCTCATGACGCTGAGCGCCGTCGATCGCAGTCGCCTCCCGATCTCACCGAACGGATACCCCGGGTACGGATTCCCGAGCCGCCCTCAGAAGGTCATCACCTTGTCGCACCGGACAAGCCACTGCGCGAACTCATTCATGTTGCTCAGCTCAACACCCTCGATGAGATCCAGACGGTCTATCCCCCTGGCCTCCGAGCAGCCCACGCAGCTCCTGACCTCGCCGCCGTTGCGGATCACCGAGTCCAGCATCCTCTCGATACTGTAGTACCCCTTCGGCGTCTTCTGATCGGGCAGCCCGCAGAAGACGCCGTCCGCCAGGAGGAACATCCGCACCTCCACGGAATCCCCGTGGTTCTTCTGCAGCGCCATGGCCATCCTCAGCGCGTTGAAAGCGTTTTCCGTCCCATAGGGGGCGTCGTTCACCACGATCAGTACCTTCTGCATCCCATCCTCCTGTCCTGGCTGTGTGATCGGCGCCGCGACAGACCAGTCACCGCTGACGGGAATTTCCCCTGGCGTGAGGGCAGCGCACGGTCCGCCCTATTCGGTAAATGCGGCTCCACCGCGAGAGCCCTGCACAGCGTCGATGACGGGAAGCGCAGCCGCCGGAGGGCAGCAGGCGTTCGGGACAGGCACACCGAACGTTGATCCGGGGGGCATCGCCTGCAGAACCTGCAACCCTCTGAGGGCCTGTCCCTATCGACCGACCGGGATCTGTATTCCGAGAAGACGCGCGCCCCCGCCGCTACGCATGGAGAGGGTGGCCGGCTCCGTGACAAGCCCCTGCCCCGGCATAAGCGCGGTTTCCTCGCCGTCGACCGTGACCGTTGCCGTACCGTCGACGCACATGAAAATGACCCTGGAAGCCATCTCACACTCCGGGATTGCCCCGCCAGCCTCCAGTGAGACGACCCTCATACTCATCTTGCCGCTCTCGTAGAAGACGTTTGTCGCCCGGCCCTCATCGCCCTGAACCTGCATCCCCTTCACGTCGAAGACCTTCATCGCGCACTCCCTTCCTTTCCGATCTTCAGGTCAGCGCACCGATCGAGGAACCGCGAGAGGACCTCCATCCTCTCCCCGATGGCCGAGTGCCACTCATGCAGCATGCTGACGCCTTCGTCCGTAAGCGAGTAGACCTTGCGTCTGGGTCCCCCTTCCCCGGGCATCTCCCGGGCGGTGACGCAGCCCATTCTTCGAAGCCGGCCCAGGGCGCGGTAGACCTGGGCGGTGTCCGTCTCGCTCTCGATTAAACCCAGGGCAGCCAGGCGCGCTCCCAGATCGTAGCCGTGCGATTCCCTCTCGAACAGCAGCAGAAGCACTCCCGGAACGATGAACCTGCACAGCCGCCTGGGGCCTCCCGGGTGATGCCCCTCCGAGACGGGAGAGGGCCTGCATTCAGACACTGCCGTCCCGACCTTCCAGAACCCGCTTGAATACGAACGCCAGGGCCACAACGACAATTACGGTGAAAATGAACCTGGCCAGGGTAAACTGCCAGCCAAGGAACTTCAGCTCCACAAGCTCCTGCGGAATCTTGATGCAGGCCCAGGCGGCGAGGAAAACGAACGCGTTGGCGGTCAGAGCGCCTTTGTCAAGCAGGCTCCTTGCCAGGGGAAAGGCCGCATAGAGCGGACCAGTGGGCAGGGTGCCCAGCAGAAGGGACAGAGCGATACCGCGGGCTCCCGTTCCCTCTCCGAGGTGGCGGACAACCATCTCTTTCGGAACCCAGACCGAGAAGAGGCCCATTACCACCAAGACCGCGGGCATCACATACACCATCTCCAGGGCGAACTGCCCCAGGGCATCCAGTGAGGGCCCGCTGTTCTGCGGGAAGAAGGCCAGCAGCACGGCTGCCGCCAGAACCGCCCCCGCAGGTACGGCCCAAGACCGGGCGGAGCTCCCGTTCGTTCTCTGCACGCCCCGGGAGCGTCCGGTCACAGCACCGCTCCCACCAGAACGCCCACCAGCACTGCAGCGAAGAGGCTCAAGCCGTTACGCCACAATGCGAATCGCTTTCCGAGCACGCGTATCTCCACCGGAAGGGTCACAAAGCCCACCATTGTAAGCGTGGTGATGAAGACCGCCACGATGCTCAGCGACGCGCCTCCGCGGGCCAGCGACGCCCCAAGCGGAAACGCCACCAGGGACGGAATGTGCATGACCGAGCCCACGAATCCCGCAACCAGGAAGCCGATGGGACCACTTCCCTCGCCCAGCACCCCCGCTATGGCCTCGGGGGTTACGAAACCCATCATCAGGGCGATCAGAACCAGTATGGCCAAGAGCGTGGGAGCGAGGCCAGCGCCGGCGCGGAGAGCGGACTTCAGGGCTTCGCGCGTTTTCTGCCGGTCTTTGAACGCCGACACCAACAGGCAGATGACGGCAAAAGCATTTATCGTTACCGCAGCAAGATTCACATGACACCCGCTTCACTATGTGAGTCTGTAGCATAGTGGAGTCCGGGGCCCCGGTCAACGCACGCACCTCCTCCCGCTACCGAACACCGCCAGCGGGTATCCCTCCCGTCTCATCTCAGGTTTCTCCCCGGCGCTGTCTTCGAGATCCACACCCGTCCCGCCGGAGGTGATCAGCGGAAGGGCGATGAGGCTGCCTTCGATGGTCTGGGGTTAGATCTCCCGGTACTCGCTCATCACCGAGGGCAGGCCCCGGCTGTGATCCCCGATTCCCGACGCATTCGGCGTGGCTGCCTCTCTCAATTCCGGTCACCCGCCATCCAGTTGTAATCCATGCAGACCGATATCCGGGCCTCTGTACCGCACGGCAACCCTTCCTTGGGGCCGGGCACCTTCCGGGCGGGAATCTCAGCCGTATCCTCGAAAGCGGCCGGGGCCGGATCGTTCCCCGCATCCGGTCCTAGCCGAGGAACCTCTCGTTGTGCCAGTCGATGTACTCCCTCGACGGGCGGTCCTCGCCCCTCTCCGGCAACACCGGCAGCCGCCTTCCGTGGAGCTCGTAGTAGATTCGCCCGTTGTGGAACTCGTCCCTGATCCTCCCGCTCACCTCTATCCTGTAGTCCGGACCCACGGTGATGTAGCCCTCGTCGAAGAGGGCATGCAGGTCCGACCGCAGCAGCAGCCCGTTTGGGGTCCTGTGTGGCCCGCTTTCCGAGTACGGCCTGATGTGCGCGGCCTCCAGCACGGGCAGCACCCGTTCGCCGGTCATTGCGCAGCGCCGTCCGTAGGCCTCGGTCACCATCACCCGGAAGGCGCCCTGCCCAAGGCGGGCTCTTGCGAGATACTCCTCTCCGTATCGGGGGCCATCCTCAAGCAGAGCGGTCTCCCCCGAGAGCTCCGCGGCAGAGGCTCCCTTCGCCAGGGCGAACTCCCACAGCCTGTCGAATTCCCGGTCACCGAGCTCGTAGCCCTTGCCCTGGACGATGTTGGGCTTCCAGTCATCCGGGACGGGAATCCACTCCCCGTCCGGCAGGAAGAAGGGCTCGGCAAGGATTGTGCAGCCTATGACCGGATCGCGCAGGGAATCCTTGCGGCGGCGGGATATGAGTCGATGCAGGGCCGCATAGCTCTCAGCGCCGTTCTTCGGACCGAAGGCCTTCCAGGCCAGCGAGAGTGGAAGCGTGGAGTGCCGGACGAAGAACCCGCCACCGGCGATGTAGTTCAGGGGACTGTGGAGCTTGAACAGAAAGGGCGCCCCCGGAGGTATGGCCCGGAAGCCACGTCCGCCCGGCCGCCAGAAGTTCACCTCGTCGGGCCGGCGTTGCCGCAGGAAGCGGAACCATGAGTTGTCCGTCACTCCCACAAAGAGCTTCATGCCCCCACCCGGATGCGGCGCTGCCCGCAACGCTTTGCACAACCGCCAGGCGCGAGGAATCCGGGAAAGGCCCGGACGCTGCTGATATCAACCGTCAGAACAGGAGCACTCAATCTCCGACAATCCCCGTAAGAGCAATCGACCGCGAACCGCCCACGGATTCCGACACACAATATGCTGCGGACTCCCCGCCTGAGTAACCCCGAGCCGCCGCCCCACCTGTCACATGGGCAGGGACTCTCCCCCTCGGGTTGCTCTAATCATCGAGGCGCTAACTCCATTTTGAGCCTCATTTCGGCATTTCCACCGCCAATATCTCATCTGTATCTTTGTCAGAGAGAGGGGCAAGTCCCTGCCGGGCCACCTCCGCTGCATGCAAGCACTCTATCGGAGCGCGCCGGGTCCGTTGTACCCTTCGGGACACTGAAGCCTGTGAGTGATGGGAAGGAACTTCGTCATCAACCTGCTGAACTCGGCGTAGTAGTCGCCCCAACCGAAGTCGGCATATCTGCCCGGTGCAAGCTCCTCCTGGTGCTCCATGATCCTGGTGCATACGGCCTCGGCCACGATCTCCGCCAGAAGCAGCCTGAAGTGCCTGCTCCCCTGGCCGGGGTATCCCTCGGACTGCGAGCCCAGGTACCTGCCGACGGATGGATGCTGGGCCGCTATCTCGAGCACGTTCTGCTGCCATCTGTGGCGAAGGCTGCCCAGGTCCACGTCCTCCAGGCGGATCTCCAGACCCGAGCCCAGCGGATTCACACTTCGTATCACCGCCGACGATTCCCGGTCCCCGGCCCTTGCTGTTACAGTCTCCTTTGCCTCCGTGCCATCGCAGACGATGGTGATTGTACAGACTGCCACCCCAAGGTCGGGCTTGGGCTTGAGCTGGTGCTGACCCCGCACGCCGAAGGCGTCGCCGGATATGGCAACATCGATGTCGATGCACTCGGGAAACATCTCCAGCGGGGCGTACAGCCTTATCTTCTTGCGAGGGGTGCTGGTGCGCATGATGTAGCTCTTCCTGCGGAAGCCGAAGTCGGTGACATCGGAGTACAGCTCCGCCCGGGAGGCCAGTACCTCGATCAGCGATTCGCCGCTTATGGGCCCCGCCGAGACCGTCAGCCCGGTAGCGGCACAAGGGCTGTCCGCGCGCACCATCCAGCGAGCCGACAGAATGTCCTTCTTCCCGTCCTCTCTCAGCTCGAAGGCGCCATCCATCACCGCGATGTCGTCTGTAGCGGCATCCACCTGTACGGGAACGCCGGCAGACAGCTCCGGGAAGGCCTCCTGGCTCACCCTGAGCCTGAACGCCCTGCTCTCGCCCATGACCATCTTCGCATAGGGTGGGCTGATTGCGAACCCCTGCTCAAGAAACCTGCTGGAAGACGACTTGGTCTCCTGGGCCCTGGCCGGCTCCTCCTCGTCTTCGAACTCCCGCATGAAGTCTATGGCTGCCTTCTCAAGGGCATCCAGCCTCTGCCTGGTCTCCTGGCTCTCGATGTTGCTGCGCTGATTCTCCTCCCTCCGCCGCTCCTCCTCCACCAGAGGCCGGAACCTGTTCAGCACCTGCTCGAACAGCGCCTGCACAAAGGGGTGCTCGCGGTCGAGGCCCGTTCGGCGCGAGGGATCCAGCACGGGTATGGGGTTCGATTCGGACTGCTCCCGCCCCTGCAGGTAGTTCTCGTCCCACTCGTTCCACAGGTCGTCGATGTACTCACAGGTCAGATGGCCGTAGAACCAGAGAGCATGCGGGTCGCTCTCCAGGGCCCGGTCGAAGTAGGTGGCCTCATGCACGGCATGCCGGGACTTCACCAGTATTCCTCCCAGACGCGTCCTGTCGGGCTCACGCTCGAACCGCTTCCGGGCCCTGTTTACAACCAGCTTCGCCCGGGCCTCTGGATACCCCGAAACGCCCGGGATGCCTGCTGGATGAGCGTGCGGCTGCTGGTCCGCACCTGCCTGGTCATTATCGGCCTGTCAGAAGGCACTTGCTTCGACTCCGTCCATGGCCGGCATCTCATCCCAGGTGCGTCCGTCCAGCTCCCTGCCCCTCGCCTTCTTCCTGAATCCACCCCACTGCTTGAAGAAGAAGGGGATCTCCGACCTCTGACATACGTCCCTCAGATGTCTCACCCAGTCAGCCCGCATCGGGCGCGCACGAGGCCCCGACTCGCCGCCGGCGATCACCCAGTCGATTCTATCCAGGTCAACCCCACCCACATCGGAGAGAAGCGGCTCGAAAGAAACAAAGCGTGTACTCGCCTCTATCTGCCTGAGGTGTTCCAGCCTATGGCCGTAGTCGGCGCTTTCCACCGTCACGCCGATCCAGACGTTCGGCGGCCACTCCAGATCGTTGCGCAGCTCCAGCAGCCTCCCGGAACGCTTGGTCAGCACCTGGAACACATGCCGATCGGCTCTCTTCATCACGTCGAACACCCTGCGAATGAACCGCAGGGGCACCTCCTCGTGAAAGAGATCGCTCATGGAGTTGACGAACACCAGCCTGGGCTTTCTCCAGCCCAGAGGGACATCCAGAACGCACTCGTGCGTGGTTACATCGAATCCGTTGCGGTACTTCTCAAGGCCCATGGCCTTCAGCCGCCTGGCCATGGCCGCCGCATAGCAGTTCTCGCACCCCGCGCTGACCTTCGAGCAGCCAGTTACCGGATTCCAGGTGGCTGTGGTCCACTCGATCTTGGATTGGCCAGCCACAACAGTCCCAATTCCCAATCACAGAACTCAATTACGCTGGTACCTGTCGCTCATTCATCTGTTTTGCTGATAACCGCATGTCCAGCCTGTTCCTCTTTCCGCCTGACTATCTCAGCCATGTTGACCGTCGGGAGGATTATCGGACCATCTGGGAATGAGCCCGTCATAGTGGAGAGCTGGCCACGCAGAAGACCGTAGAGGATGGTTCCTCCATTTACCCTAACCAGACCCTCTTTCTTCGGCTGATCCAGCTCTTCGGGAGTCCGGAAGAAACCGTCGAGTTGAGCGTGCACCTCCCAGCCGTATTCCTCCGGCTCGATGTCCAAGAGTAATGACAATCTGAATCTGTTGGGATCATCCGCCCTCCGACCAACCTTGTAGTCAACATTAAAGCTGTGGTTGACGGTTGGCTCTGGATCCTCGGGCTGAGTTTTAGGGAACTTGCACTCCAGATTCATCCTTATCAGAAAGAAGTGCTCTAGTTGCAGGATATCAGCCATGACTACGCCGTCGCATTGCTTTGGGAGGTATGCTCTTCTACTTCAGGAGTACTCTCATCCTCATAAATGCCATAATCTGGTGCGGGCACCCTGGTCTCTATGGTCCAGCAGCCCCGGCCCGTACTCTCGGTTAGACGAGAGACGCGCTGAGTCTCAAAGAGATCATGAATAGCACACTTTATGTTCCCCAATGATTTTCCGAACGTAACTTTGCTTCTCTTCCAGTCAGCGAAAGGTACAATCTCAACGATCTCGTCATAACGCTTCAGCCGAAGCACCACATCACGCTGCAAGGCAACAGCTATCTTCGCAATGGAATCTATGGTGAAGTTGTTCAGGTCCTCCTCGTTCAGAACCTTACTCACATACTGTCTGCTCCTATCAAGCCTTCTTGCAAGCTGGGCCTTGCTGATCCCCTCCTCTTCCATGGTTTCCTCAACATCAGCCACAAAGGAACCCTTGATGTACTCCGTTAGGAAATCAGGGTCCTGCTCAAGTCTTCTCTTCTTGTGCTCAGCCATGATCTCTCCCCCGGCTATTCAAGAAGTCCTTCATAAGTATGAAGGCCCGTTTCATGTCTGCTTCTTGTCTCTTGGGGTCTTTCCAATGGGTCCCGCATGCCACAATCGCTGCATCTTCTTCCAACTGGAAACAAAAGACGCGAGCTTTGCCTCCTCCAGGGTGTTTGACCTCAAACAGCGGAGCATATCCGATGCACCTTCGAGTCCGCTTACGCGGCATGTAGTCTCTCTTCTGCGCCAACACTTTGAAAGTTGAAAGTACGTGATTGAAATCCGAAGAAGAGCTCTCTTCCCAGCTTTGGAGCGCCTCGAGCACACGGCACCTGCCGTTCACAGAAAGAGCTTTGATGCGACGGCCGATCTGCCACTCCTCTTCTACCCAGGGAATATCTACAAGCGAATATTCGGTCATGTCAACCTTCAGGTTTACATACTTGCTAACACGCGCAGCCACCTAGAGCATCGTATTTCAATCAAGAGCGCCATCGCCTAAGGCGGTGGCTTCGGTGGGCAACTAAATGACCTATCAGTCCCCGGCGATTACCTCTTCTAGAACACTCTTAAGTGTCTGAAAACTATGCGATGTATTGCGTTCTGGGGAAATGTACTCGGATATCGTGCGAGCTGCTTCAATCTTTGCTAAACCACCACCGAAATAACCACTTGCTTGCAATAATCGCTCGAAGGCTTCCCATGTTCCGCCTTTGATCTTATCGGGATTTCTATATCCTCTTCGTCTCGGGACCCTCTCAGAGACGCGGGGATAGGCAGACTTCACCGCTTGCCAGTCTCCAAAATACCATGCTTCTAGCTCCTCTATAGCTAGTCTATTAACTATATGGTATTCGTCTGTATTTCTGCTGCGGGTAATAATCCCTGCATCAGCTGCAATATCATCAAGATCCTGCTTGAGTTCTTTGCAATCATCATTATCTCTATCAAGAATTACAATTATCCGCCAATTATCCGGGAGCCATCTAGCATAACCTTGCAATCGTTGAGGAGGGCGTTCAATTAACTGCTGCTTACATTGATAGTTGTAGATCTGATATGACATTTCCGCCACAATTTTAGGGAGTACACTTTCAAGGAATGCCTCCATTGATGGCTCCTCAACTAGTATTTCAATATGCTCCACTTGATTCACTAGGTTCTATTTCCTCTCGGGGCACCTGCATTTACTAATGGGTCTCCCATTCCAAAGTGGCCCTCAACCCAAAGATAGCCCATGGACGCCCCCGATTCAACAAATTCCTCTATACCATTAATATCCGATGCTCTATGTATCTGAGTGAATCCATTGACATCTCGATATAGGACTCGGATTTCATTCGGTTTTAGACCATTCAGGAAGTACGGTGAATGAGTAGTAACCAGCAGTTGGGAACGCTCCGTAGCCGACCTGCATTCTTCCGCCAGTTCAGGGAGAAGACGTGGATGAAGATAGTTCTCCGGTTCTTCTATTCCAATGAAACGAGGGGGTTGCGGATCGCATAGTACTACTAGATACGCAAGCATTTTGAGTGTTCCATCTGAGGCAAATCGCGAAAGCACCGGATTATCAAATGGTGCGTCTTTTATCTGGAGAAGCAAGCGTCCATCGGGCATTTGGTCTGCAGTGACTCCTTCAAGTCTTGGGACGCGTCTCCGCAATATCGAAAATATCTTCTTCAAGTGTTTTGGATCCTGAATCCCCTCCAGTTCCTATACCTACGCTAATCCCGGCGTAGTTCTCCGC
>CAZKJG010000025.1:0-40619 GCA_964553045.1 uncultured bacterium
GTGCGTGAGGTCTTCGAGGCCGGAGGGGAGACCGGGTCGGTGAGGGCCGAGTCACCGGGGTCTGCTCGTCTTGCGCGGAGACCCTTCGATGTGGAAGTGGATGAGGCCGCTCCGTCCATGCCGGAATCGCGCCTCCGTGTCGGCAATCCCGGCTGCCTGACCGACGGAGAGACCGACGAGGTATACACGCCGTCCTTGGGGGCATGCGCCGTGGTGATCGACCTGGGCGGTGTGCATGAGGTCACCGACGTGGTCGTCAGCGGAGGCAGTGAGGCTGCGCTGCACGGGTCTGGTGCTGGGCATTCTGTCCGTCTTGCAGGTGAATCCCGGCAGTACACCACCCTGAGGGATGACGACCAGGCAGTCGCAGCCCGCTACGTCCGCGTAGAGGGCGCCGCCGGAGCAGAGGAGATACTGGTTTACGGCGGGACGGTCCGCTCTGAGCGGATGCGGCTCCAGACCAGCCGCAGCTCCGGTGGCTGGAGCATCAGTCTGCCCTCAGCGGATCGGTCAAGTGAGCGGATGGCCGCATCATCTTCGGGTGGGTCCTCCTCCGAGGAGGGTACGCTTGCCGTCTACGACATCGCCGGCCGGCGGGTGTGGAGCACTCGGGCGGAAGCCGGATCGACTGTGAGATGGGACGGGCGGACGGACTCCGGCAGTCGGGTACCCAACGGCATCTACCTGTTGCGGTTCCGGTGCGGCTCTCTGGTGAGCACCGGGCGGCTGGAGGTAATCGGCAGCGCAGACTAGCCGTTAGAGATTGCTGCTGGGCGGGGCGGCGGGGAGACCCGCCGCCCCATACTATTTCCGGTGAATCTCCCTATCTTCGGGGTGCGCAGGAGCCTCCTCCGGGGGGACTCCGGGGCAGCCCCGGTCTCCCACGGTGTTGCAGCCGTCGCGGTAGGGGCAGCCGGCGCAGCTGTGCGAACCTCCCGCCAGCTTCCGGACCAGGTACGCCAGGGCCGCAAGGGCCACCAGCCCGACTGCGATCAGCTCTGCGCTCACGCCAGCAGCCCCGATATCTGGTAGTAGGCCAGGCTGAGCAGGTAGGCCAGAACGGTAAGGCCGACGAACTGCACCGCTGCTATGGCCCAGCTGCCGGTCTCGCGGCGTACTATGGCGAAGGTGGCGATGCAGGGGGCCATCACCAGGACGAAGATCAGTATGGAGATGCCGGTCCTGGCCGTGTATCGGTCGGTGAGAATGCCCTGCAGCCGGCTCACCGATGCCTCCGAGCTGCCCAGGGAGAACAGGATGCCCATCTGCGAGACGAAGATCTCCTTGGCCCCCAGGGCGCCCACCAGGGCTGTGCTGACCCGCCAGTCAAAGCCCAGGGGGCGCATGACGGGCTTCAGGCCCCGTCCCAGTCTGCCGGCCAGGGAGTGCTCCATCTCCTCGGCCTTGCGGGCGGCGGCCAGCTGGCCCCGGTCTATGGTCCCCCGCACGTCGGTGCCGTCCTCCAGGCGCAGGGCGCTGACCTCGCCATCACCCTCCACCACCTCGAGGCGGCCGGAATCCAGCAGGCCGTCCACCCGGTGCTGCTGTGGCTTGGGATAGGAGCTGAGGAACCACAGCACGATGGAGAAGGCCAGTATGATGGTTCCCGCCTTGGCCACGTAGTGCCTGGCCCGGAACCATACGTGCTGCAGGATTCCCTTCAGAGTGGGGAGCCTGTAGGGCGGCAGCTCCATTACGAAGGGGCTGTTGGCGCCCCGGAGGACCGAGACCCGCAGCAGCTTGGCCAGCGCAATGGCCAGCAGTATGCCGCCCAGGTATACCAGCCAGAGCACAAGGGCCCTCTGTCCGGGGAAGAATGCACCGGCCACCAGCAGGTACACCGGGAGCTTGGCGCTGCAGGACATCAGGGGTAGCACTAGTATGGTCACCAGCCGGTCGCGGCGGTTGCTGAGGACCCGGGTGGCCATCACCCCCGGAACCGTGCAGCCGAAGCCGATGATCATGGGTATGAAGCTCTGACCGTGCAGGCCGATCTTGTGCATGAAGCGGTCCATCAGGAAGGCCACCCGGGCCATGTAGCCGGTGTCCTCCATGATGGATATGGCCAGGAACAGCAGCGCTATGTTGGGTACGAAGACCAGCACGCCGCCCACTCCTCCGATGATTCCGTCCACCAGCAGCGACCGGATCAGCCCGGGGGGCAGCCAGCCCTGGATGAGCCCCGCCAGGGCGCCGAACAGCGACTCCAGCAGCCCCGCCAGCGGGCTGCCCACCGTGAAGGTCAGCCAGAAGGTCAGGTACATGGCAAGGGCGAAGAGGGGAAGGCCGAAGATCCTGTTCAGCAGGACGTTGTCTATGCGGTGGGTGGTGTCGGGCCCGGTTGATCTGTAGGTATGCTCGGGTGTGGACTCCTTGGCGGCACCGGAGGCTATTCCGTGCCGCAGCTCGGCCAGCACCACCTCCGGAGGGTCGCCGAAGATGTCCTCCAGGTGCTTTCGGCCGGCCGCCGCGGTAGCCTGCAGGGCCTCCATCTCCTCGGGCGGAAGGCTGCCCTCGAGATGCGCCACCACCTCCGGGTCCTCCTCCAGGAGCTTGGCGGCGGCGTAGCGGGGAGGGTAGAGCTCCTCCCCCGCCTCTCGAATGTTACGGGCCATGGAGTCCAGCAGGGGGTCTATGTCCCGGCCGAACCTCACCCTTCGCGGATGCGCCTCGGCGTCGCAGCTCTCCACCACCCGGTCCAGCAGCTCCCCGGCGCCCTTGCCCCGGTGTCCCACCGTGGGGACCACCTCGGCACCCAGTATCTCGCCCAGCACGTCCGTGTCGGGCATCGCGCCCCCGGCCTCGGCCTCGTCGCTCATGTTCAGGGCCAGCACCAGGGGACAGCCCAGCTCCATCAGCTGCACGGTAAGGTAGAGGTTGCGCTCCAGGTTGGTGGCGTCCACCACGTTGATAACCAGGTCCGGAGGGTTGTGAAGCAGTATTCTCCGGGCCTCCCGCTCGTCGTCGGAGTGGGCGGTGAGGCTGTAGCTACCGGGGAGGTCGATGAAGGTGATCTCGCAGCCCCGGTGGATCTTGCTGCCCACCACCGTGTCCACCGTCACCCCGGGGTAGTTTCCCACGTGCTGGCTGGCACCGGTAAGGGCGTTGAACACGGAGGTCTTGCCGGCGTTGGGGTTGCCGGCCAGGGCCACCTTGATTCGCCTCATCAGACCCGCTCTACCTCTATCGCCCGGGCCTCCTCGCGACGGAGGGAGAGGCTGAACCCCCGTACCCGGACCTCCACCGGATCACCCAGCGGGGCCTTGCGGACCAGGGTCAGCTCCACCCCGGGGAGAATGCCCATGTCCACCAGCCTCTGACGGACGGCGCAGCCGGCGTGCAGATGAACCACACGGGCCGAGTCCCCCGGCTCCAGCTCGGAGAGGACCGGGCCCTCGTGCTGGCCCTTGTAGCGGCGGCGGCGCTTGCCGTGCGGCCTGTCTGGAGCGGTTACGAAGCCCGACTGCTCGCACCGGCGGAAGGCGTTCTGCACCGTCTCGCCGTCGCAGCGGGCGCTCTCGGCGAACTGGGTGAAGGCCACCAGGTGGGAGAGGGTCTCCCTGCTCAGGTGGTGCTCCAGCAGGCAGGCGTCGCGCTCCGCCGCCTCCCCCTGGACGCCAAGTATCTCCGAGAGGAAACTGCGGACGAACCGGTGCCTGCTGGCGATCTTCTGGGCCAGGCGGCTGCCCTTGGGGGTCAGCGCCGGCATCTCCCTGGCCCCGTAGGTGATGAGCTCTTCCTTGTTGAGCCTCTGAAGGGCCTGACAGACGCTGGCCATGCTGACATCCCGCCGCTCGGCTATCTCGCTTACCCTTGCCTCACCCTTCTCCTGGAAGAGGTTGTAGATGGTCTCCAGGTAGTCCTCGAGGCTTTCGGACAGTACTCCGACTTCCAAGCTCTCCCCTTCCTGTATTAGGCATACCTAATAAGTCTGGAATCTTCAGTCAAGCTCTCGATCCGGAAGTCCATCCCGGGAAGCCAAATATGAATTGCTCCTGAGAATAAGCTGACTGGGGGATTGAATTAAAGATGCAGAGCTACTAGAATACCCGGAGTATACGGATTACCCAGCAGAGGGAGGGTCCGCTGAGCTGCCGATACGAAGTCGTATTCTTCGACCTGGAGGGTACTCTGATCGATCCTGGACCCGGGATCATAGAGGCGGCCAGGCATGCCCTGCTTCGGCTGGGTATAAGGGAGGGAAGCTCCTACCGGCTGAGAAGGCTGGTGGGTCCTCCCGTCGAGGAGGCGTTCTCGCTCTACTACGGCCTCGAGAAGTCGGATGCCCGGCAGGCGGCGGACGACTTCAGACAGCATTACCTCGAGTACGGAATAGAGGACATGAGGCTCTTCGACGGCGTGGAGGAGATGCTCAGCAGGCTGAGGAAGGCCCGAACCGGGCTGGTGGCGGTAAGCAGCGGCTCCGGCATCTACGTGTCCCGGCTCATGCGCCGGTACGGCCTGGCATCGATGTTCATCACCTTCCGGGGGGGCAGCATAGACGCCGGCTGGTCCAAGCGGAGGATAATCGGGCAGATCCTGGACGAGCTTCCCGTGCTGGAGGGCAAGAGCATGGTGGTGGTGGGAGACAGGGAGGACGACGTGCTGGCAGCACGCGAGAATGGACTTCCCTCCGTGGCGGTGAGCTATGGATATGGTTCCGCCGAGGAGCTGCGCAACGCCGCTGCGGACACGGTTGTCGAATCGGTAGAGAGGCTGGCCGCCGCCCTGATGTCATGAAGAGGGGCAGCTACACCGCCGCTCCGGTCATGGCGGCGGTGCGGGTGCCGCAGACCCCCGCCGCTGCCCGGCCGCTGCGGAAGTACTCCCGAAGCGGGACCGGGCCCTCCAGAACGGTCCGCATGAGGCTCAGACGGGAGCCGGCCCCCGTGCCCTCCGCGGTCTGCGTCGACACGTGCCACTTCACCAGGCTGACCTCGCCGCTCTCTATCTCCAGCGCCGTAATACATCTGGGATGGACGCAGCTGCCGCAGTTCATGTAGGGAGGGTGATCCGGAGACGCCAGCTCCGGCCTGTGGGTGTGGCCGGCTATGAGCGGGATGCCGGTGCGCCGGCACCATTGGGTGAGCCGGCTCTCGGTCTCCCGCATCAGGGCGTAGTTGCCCGCCGGGGTGATCCGGGGGCGCATCCCGGCGTTCTGCAGCATCCTCCAGACCCTGCGGACCAGGAACCGGCTCAGAGGCCATACCCTGTGGCTCCAGAGCTCACCCTGGTGTCCGTGGGTGACCAGGATCTCCCCGCCGCTGTCGCGGTCGCGGAGCACCACGGCCTCCCTTGCCCACAGGGGTCGCAGCAGGGGTCGGTCCGGAACCGGTGAGCCTCCGGAGATCATGTCCTGGACCCGGCCGACTCCCAGATCCTCCAGGAGGGGGCTCACCCTGCCGTCGAAGTACATCCACATCGCGGGAAGCAGCTCCGACCGGACGCGATCGGGCTGGCGCCAGAGGTTGTTGTGGTTGCCCCATATGAATACCAGCCTGCCTGCGGAATGAAGGTATCCCAGGCGTATGTAGACCTCGCTGTAGGCCCAGTGGACGGATGCGAAGGAGGAGTTCTCCCACAGCTCCTCCCCGTCGCCCACCTCGACGTAGGTGAACCCTCCGCTTGCGTAGTGGCCCAGGGCGTGCAGAAACAGCAGGCGGTTGCGGGAGAAGTCGTCGCCCCATCCGCCGTTGCCCCGGTGGCAGTCGCTCATGAAAACAAGCCGGCTGGAAGAATCCATCCACAACGGGTCGCGCCTGCAGCGCCGGTAGAGTCCGGTAAGCGCCGTCCGTGCCATCCTGCGCATAGGTTTCCCCTCGGTGTTTTCGAAAGGAAGATGGCGGGGGACTGTTAGCTCTCCGTTAACGGGAGCACGTTGATTCCGTATGCCGTTCTGTCAACGGTCAGGAAGCTCGATGAGATCCCGGTCGTCCGAGTCAGACGAGGCCGAGTATCCTGCTCGACCAGGCTACCTCCATTTCACTTTTGCGGAAGAAGATGCCTTCAGGGTTGAAGGCGCCACGGGCCACAGCCTCCACGTCGCGGCGGCCGGCCAGTCTGACACCCACACCGGCGCGGAGAAGGGAAGGGGACAGGTCGAGTTCGTCTTCCACATCCACCGCCACAGGTACGCGCCCGGCCACGGCCGCCAGCCACTGGTCCGGCGCCATGTCCCGGTCCTCCACCAGCACCGAGACCCGCAGTCTCCCCCTCTTGCCCAGCCGGCGGGCCATCCGCTCCGCGTAGTCGGGGGTCACCTCGACGGCCTCCAGGAGGTCAAGCAGATCCGGGGGAAAGGGAGCCTTCGGCACCAGCACCAGATCCAGAACGCAGAAGGGGTCGGCCGACAGCCTCCTCTGGACGTGATCGAGCACGTTGTTTCGCGCCGCCCAGAGGTCACGGCCCTCCAGCATCAGCCGGCCGTGCCTGCGGGACGGCGGCGGCCGGTCCGGCGGGGCTTCCTCCGCAGCCAGCCGTTCGGAGCCGGGCCAGCTCCCGGTGAGCGTCGGGCGGGTGTCCACCTGCAGGCTGTAGCCCAGAAGCTCACCTATTCGCCGCCTGGTTTTGGCCATAACTTCCGGCGACTGGTATTCGGGCGTGGAAAGCACCAGGTAGGGTGGACGGTCCATGTGGGCGATTCCCAGTCCGGAGGCCCGCCTTCGAACCTCCGTGCCGGGAAGGCAGGCCAGCGGGAATACCTGAACATCGGCTCCCAGCCCGCGGTCACACAGCGCGGCCGCCGATCGAATCGACTTGCGGGGGGAGTCTCCGGGGAGCCCCATTATCAGGTCGACCACCGGCACCACGCCGGCCTCACGGAGCAGGGCGGCGCCGCGCATTGCCGCGGTCGGGTCGCCGCCACGGCCGCAGAGGTTACCTACCTCCGGGTCGGTGGACTGCAGCCCCACCTCGACGCTGACGAAACCCGCCGCGGACATGGCCTCCGCGGTACGCGCGTCCACCGGCTCGCCCCGAACCTCGGCGAAGATGCTGCGGCCCATTCCCGCCAGGCCGTTCAGCAGCTCGTCGAGGTCGGGCCTGGTGTTGAAGGTCGGGTCGAGAAAGGTGAGCTCGCCCCCGGGAAGCCGCGAGATCGTCTCCAGTGCCCGCTCCGCCGGCACTATCCTGGGGTGGGGGTGTGAGCGTCGGTAGGAGCAGAATATGCATCCGCTGCTGCAGCCGCGCACCGTTTCCAGGTAGATGGAGTCCGAGGGGCCGACGGAGACGTGGCCGCTGAGGTAGGGGTTGGCCCAGCCGGCCGGCTGGGCGGTGGAATCAACGGCCTCCAGGGGCCGGCTGCGCCGGGCGAGCTCTGTGGCCCGTGCGGGGTCCAGCACCGTCCGGGCCAGGCCTTCCGCCTCGCCGCTCACCAGCAGGTCGAAGGCCGCATCCTCGATCAGCCAGCGGTTGTCGGGCCAGACCTCCGGACCTCCGGCAACCACCGGCAGGTCGGGCCTGAGCTCCTTGATGCGACTGGCCAGGAACGCGGTCCGCTCGGAGTTCCACGAGTAGAGGGTGAAGCCCACCAGGGAGGGGTCCCGCGAGAGAATCTCCTCCACAAGTGCTCTATCCCCCAGGCTGTCCGCGGCGTCCTGTTCCAGGACCGAAGCCGGGGGCAGGCCGGCTGCCGCTGCCAGACAGCCGCAGGCGAAGGGAACGTTGCCCGTGGGCTCTGCGGGCGCGGCGGGGTGCAGAGGCAGCTGGACGAGCAGCGGCAGTCTACGCCCCAGGGGAGAGGCCTCCGGATGCTATGAGAACCAGCGCCCCCAGGTTGGCCAGCGTGAGTAGAACCGCCAGCCCGGGGTGGTATGTGGCGGGTCTGCGAGAGGCCAGGCGAGAAGCCAGAAGCAGCAGAGTCACGCAGCCCACCCAGATGAATGGACGGAGTGCGATGTCCTTCAACAGAGCGGTGGTGAGGAAGGCGGCGGAGGACACCACGAACAGCCATGTGGAGGCAAGCGAAAACCGCTTCACCCAGTTCTCGGCTACCACCAGCGGGGGGAGCTCGTAGAAGAGCCCCGACCCCTCCGGGATCTTCATCTTGATCAGGAAGCTCAGGGCGAAGGCGAAGGATACGGACAGCGCCGCGGTGGCCAGAATGGCCGCCGCTCCGCCCAGTCGCTCCAGGCCACCGACCGCGGTTTCCGGCGGGATAACCGGCTCCAGGAAGATCACCACCACCAGCAGCACCGCCTGCTCGGCGCCCAGAATGGTCAGAACAATCCAGCGGTCTATGACCTTGCGGCCAACTGTGCGAACCAGCTGCAGAAGAATGATCAGTGCGCAGACCTGACCCAGGCGGTCGATGAGAACCCGGTGGTCGGTGAGGTCCGCGGCCACGGCGAACACCGCCATGGTCAGGAAGAGCTGTACCAGCCTGACCATGCGCAGCCGTCTGACGGCGTGGCGCCAGGACCGCGTGGCCCCCGGGGCGCTGGTCTCGTCCACATGGTGGGCCAGGCCCCGAAACCGGTCGCGAAAGTGCCTGTGAAGGAACTCCTGCAGGAGTATGGCCAGCAGGGTGGCCACGCAGAAGACGTCCAGCCATTCGGCGAAGGTCATGCCGTCTCACCCCTCCTCACGGTGGCCAGTAGCCCGCCTCCGACCAGAAACAGTACCGCAAGGGACAGTATGGAGCCTCGTGCGCTTCCCGTCATGTCCCTGACCAGGGCGAACAGCAGCGGGCCGAATATGCTGGCGAAGCGGGTGGATATGGAGAAGAAGCCGAAGTACTCGGCGTTCATGCCGTCCGGGACCATCGTTGAGAAGTAGCTGCGGCTCACGGCCTGGATCCCTCCCTGGAACAGTCCCACCGCGCCGGCCAGCACCCAGAACTCCCACGCCGCCTCCATGCGGAAGGCGTACAGGATTATGGCCAGGTAGCCGGCGATTCCGGCGCCGATCATCCTCTTCGCCCCGAATCTGGTGGCCAGCGACCCGTAGGCCAGGCTGGCGGGCACCCCTATGGCCTGGGTCATCAGCAGCGCCCCTATCAGGTGGCCCGTGCCCAGGCCCAGCTCGGCCCTTCCGAAGACCGTGGCCATCATGATCACAGTCTGCACGCCGTCGTTGTACAGCAGGTAGGCCAGCAGGAAACGGAAGGCGTCGCGGTGGGCGCCTATGTGGCGGAATGTCCCCGCCAGCCGCGCCAGGCCCTCCCGAAGGGCCGTACCCAGGCCCTTCGCGCTGCCGCCACGGCCCTCCGGGACCCGCAGGAAGAGCGGCAGGGAGAACAGCCCCCACCAGACAGCCACCGAGAGGAACGACATCCGGGTGCCCGTTCCGGCGTCCACCATGCCGAACATCCCCGGACGGCGGATCATCAGCAGGTTCAGCGCCAGCAGCAGCCCGCCGCCCAGGTAGCCCATGGCGAAGCCCCGGGCGGACACCAGGTCGCGCCTCTCCGGAGGCGCCGCCGACATCAGCAGTGAGTTGTAGAAGACGTTGGAGCCGGCGAAGCCTATCTGGCCGGCCACCAGCAGGCCCAGCACCGGCCATATGTCACCCTCGCCCGTGAGGGAGAGCAGGCCGGCGGAGGCCACCCCCACCGCGGTGAGCAGGCCGGTGAGCCTCTTGCGGCTGCGGGAGGCGTCGGCCGCGGCGCCGAACAGGGGAGAGAGAAGGGCCACAACCGCAGCGGCCAGGGCCATGGCGTAGCCCCACAGCGAGGTGGCCGTGCTCGCCATCCCCCGGCCCAGAAGACTCCAGGTTACGGTCTCCGTGCCGCACACCACGTCGGCGAAGTAGACCGGCAGCACCGCCGCGGTGATGGTGGTGACGAAGGAGGAGTTGGCCCAGTCGTAGAGGCACCAGGCCCACTCGGCCGCCCGGTCCCGGGCCCCTCTCAACTGCGCCCCTCGAGAAGGACGGACAGCAGCCCGTCGACGTCGGACAGACCGGAGACCACGGCGGAGGCCCCGCTGCCTGCGAGGGCCGCCTCGTCGTAGGGGCCTGTGGCCACGCCCAGCGTACTCAGGCCGTGGGCCCTTCCGCAGGCTATGTCATGGGGCGTGTCACCCACCACCCAGCACGCGCCGTCCGGCTCCCTGCCCGCATAGGCGGCGGCCCGCCGAAGGGCCACGGGAACCAGGTCCTGCCTCTGCGGGCCGTCCTCGGCGAAGGCGCCGAAGCGGAAGAAGCCGTCCAGCCCGACCCGGGCCAGCTTCAGCCACGCCCCCTCCCGCCAGTTGCCTGTGAGTATACCCGAGACCACGTCCTCCTCGCGGCCCAGCCGCTGCAGGAGCTCGGCCGCCCCCGGAAGGGACCTTGCCCCGCTGTCGGGGCTGGCCAGGTTTCTGGCCAGGCAGCGCAGGTACTCCGCCCGCAGCCGCTGGAGGGCCGGGGGCGAGGGAGCGCTCACGCAGGCCAGGGCGTCAAGCAGTATCAGGCGGTCGGTGCGGCCGGCGAACTCCACCTCTTCGAATGCCTCCCGCCCGCCTCCGCAGGCGTCCATGGCGTCCTCCATGGCGCAGGAGCCGGCGCCCCCGCTGTCCAGGAGGGTCATGTCCACGTCGAACAGCACCAGAACCAAGGGCATCACCTCTCGGAAAGAAGGTCAGAGGAACATAAGCTCCGGCCCGCCGCCCCGTCAGTCTTGGCCCCGGCGCCCGCAGTACTTATGCTTATCAACTCAAAGATAACGGCGCCCCTTCCGGGAGGATGAAATGGACCACAGGACACGGATTGAGAGGCTTCTGGGCGGAGACCGCGCGAAGCGCAACATCGCCCGCGGCGAGATGATCGAGGAAGGCGTGGACAACGGCGAGGCCATGGTGAGCGCCTGCGGGGCGCTGGCCACGTGGACCCCCACCGAGTCCACCGGCCGCAGCCCGAAGGATACGGTGATAGTGGAGCGGCCGAAGAGCCGGGACTCCATCGACTGGACCAGCCCCAACAACATCCCCACCGACCCCGAGACCTTCGACATGGTGATGTCCGACGCCCTGGACCTGCTGGAGAAGAGCCCCCGGCTCTACGCCACCGACCGTCTTCTCGGTGCCGACCCGGCCTACGCCCTTCCGGTGCACACGGTCACCGACTGGGCCCTCACCGCCCTGTTCACCGACAACATGTTCAGGCCCTGGGACGAGGACCTGCTCTCCGGCAGCATCTTCGCCCGCCAGCCATTCCACCTGGTGGTGGTCCCCTACCACAAGCTGGACCCGAAGAGGTACGAGGGACGGCTGCGCGTCGACCCCAGGCTGGGCCACACCTCCACCATGATGGTGGGCATGGACATGGACCGCAGGCTGGGAGTGGTGTTCGGCTCCGCCTACGGCGGCAGCGTCAAGAAGCTGATGTTCACCGTGATGAACTACCTCCTCCCCGAGAAGGGCATACTGCCGCTGCACTGCAGCGCCAACGAGGGCGGGACAGGTGACAGCGCCCTGCTGCTGGGCCTGTCGGGGACGGGCAAGACCACACTGTCCGCCGACGCCTCCCGGGCCCTGCTGGGCGACGACGAGCACGGCTGGTCCGACAACGGCATCTCCAACTTCGAGAACGGCTGCTACGCCAAGCTGATCGACCTCAGCGCCGAGAAGGAGCCGGAGATACACAGCGCCTGCTTCCACGAAGACGACTACCGCAGCCACGGCGCCATCGTGGAGAACGCCATGGTCTACCCCTGGGGGGAGTTCGACCTCTACGACGACCGGTTCACCCCCAACAGCCGCGGCTCCTACCCGCTGCGCTACCTGACCAACATCAAGGAGGACTCCCGGGCCGGCCATCCGAAGACCATCCTCTTCCTCACCGCCGACGCCAACGGGGTGATACCCCCGGTGTCGAAGCTCACCCGCCAGCAGGCCATGCTGTGGTTCCTGATGGGCTACACCAGCAAGCTGGCGGGGACGGAGACCGGCATCACCGAGCCGGTCACCGTCTTCAGCCGCTTCTTCGGAGAGCCCTTCATGCCCCGCAACCCCGACGTCTACGCCACCATGCTGGGGGAGCGGATGGAGCGCCACGGCACCTCGGTCTACCTGATCAACACCGGCTGGACCGGCGGCCCCTACGGCGAGGGAAGCCGCATCGACCTGCCCCTAACCCGGGCCATGGTGAACGCCGCCCTGTCGGGGAAGCTCGAGGACGTGGAGTACAGAAGCGATCCGGTGTTCAAGGTGCAGGTGCCCCTCTCCTGCCCCGGCATCGAGGACGCCAGCATCCTCACCCCCGAGCGCACCTGGGACGACCCCGAGGCCTGCCGGGCCAGGGCGGAGAAACTGGCGGAGGAGTTCGCCGAGCACTTCCAGCGCGCCTACGGCGACAAGAACATCCCCGAGGAGATCGCCCGGGAGTGCCCGGGGCGGTAGAGCCGGATAGACAGTCGGGATGGGGGGGCGGCGGGTCTTCCGCCGCCCCCCCGGCATTGACCGCGGATGCAGACCTGCCATAATATCATGCGTACAGCTTAGATAACTTCTGATTGAAAGCCCCTGATAGGGGAGGCAGCTATGCTCCGCTCCGCCCTCGCCGTTCTTGCCGGCCTTGCTCTCCTCGCAGCCGCCTGTGGAGACTCCGAGACCCCCGACGCCGGAAACCCCCTGGACCTCGGCCGCGACTCCGGGGCCGTAATCTGCCACGACAACATGATGGCGCTGGCGTCTGCCCAGTCAATGTACTACGGCATCTACAACTGCTACGCCACGGACCTCGAGCGGCTCTACGAGCTGTTCGGCTTCGATGAGCTCTACTGTCCGGAATGCGGCCTGGAGTACATCCTCGAAGGGGATGGCGAGACATATCAGATCACCTGTCCGCTGCCCGAGATGCCCAATCACGGGTACATAGAGGACGGCATACCCTCCTGGCCGCAGGAACCTACGGTGGACAACTGCCGCAGCAACATGCAAACGATCGCAACTGCACAGAGCATGTACTACGGTTACTACAACACATATGCAGGGGACCTGGCAGACCTCAGGGAGTTCTTCGAAGGCGGTATCATCCTGTCATGTCCCGTCTGCGGCGAGACCTACGATTTGCATGCCGACAGTGAGCATTACGCCGTCGTCTGCCCGTGCGTTTGTGAGCCGCCGCACGGCAGCGTGGTCGACGGCATGATCAGCTGGTAGGAAGCTCGGACTCACAAACGGGGCCCCGCCGGAACCGGCGGGGCCTCTTTCTTTCTCCTTTTGGTAGCGCTTCCCCAATTGCGTAATTCCATATAGTGCCAATGGGCTAAAATGCATTGACAATAGAAGTCGATTACCGGATATATTCGTCAAACGCAAACCTGAAAGGTGCAGATATGGGGAATGGGCGCGACGCCATACTGCGGCGGTGCACCGAGGAGAACGTGCACTTCATCAGGCTGCAGTTCACCGACATCGACGGCATCATCAAGAACGTGGAGGTGCCGGAGAGCCAGTTCGAGAAGGCCCTGGACGGCCAGGTGATGTTCGACGGGTCCTCCATAGAGGGCTTCACCAGGATAGAGGAGAGCGACATGCTCCTGGTACCCGACCTGCGGACCTTCTCGGTCTTCCCCTGGGACACCGGCCGGGGGCGGGTAGGGCGGCTGATATGCGACGTGGCCATGCCCGACGGCTCGGTCTTCGAGGGCTGCCCGCGGACGGCGCTGAAGCGGGTGGTGGCCCGGGCGCAGGAGGCCGGCTACCGGCTGATGGCCGGCCCGGAGGCGGAGTTCTTCCTCTTCAACAGAAACGAGCGGGGCGACCCCATAGCCCAGACGCACGACCACGGGGGCTACTTCGACCTGACGCCGGTGGACCGCGGCGAGGACGCCCGCCGTGACATCGTCCTCGCGCTGGAGGCCATGGGCTACGAGGTGGAGGCCGCCCACCACGAGGTGGCCCCGGGCCAGCACGAGATAGACTTCCGCTACGAGGACGCGGTGACCACCGCCGACAACATCGTCACCTTCCGGTTCGTGGTGAAAAAGGTGGCCCTGGGCCACGGGCTGCACGCAACCTTCATGCCCAAGCCCCTGGCCGGGGTGGCCGGCTCGGGGATGCACACCAACCTCTCGCTCTTCGACCTGGAGGGCAACAACGTCTTTCACGACCCCGGCGGCGAGAACGCCCTGTCCCCGGTTGCCCGGGGCTTTATCGGCGGGCTGCTGGACCATGCCCGGGCCTTCGTGGCGGTGACCAACCCGCTGGTAAACTCCTACAAGCGGCTGGTGCCAGGATACGAGGCTCCCGTCAACGTGGCGTGGTCGGAGAAGAACCGCTCCCCGCTGGTGCGGGTTCCGGCCGCAGACGGAGTCGGCCGTCGCTGCGAGGTGCGGGTGCCCGACCCCTCCTGCAACCCCTACCTGGCCCTGGCGGCGCTGCTGGCCTCCGGGATGGACGGCGTGGAACGGGAGCTGGACTGCGGGGAGCCGGTGAACAAGAACATCTTCGACATGAGCCTGCGCGAGAAGCGGCGACGGAAGATAACCCAGCTGCCCACCAGCCTGCAGGAGGCCCTGAGGAAGCTGAAGAGGGACTCGGTACTCAAAGAGGCGTTGGGCGGGCACATCTTCGAGCACTTCCTGCTGAACAAGCAGCGGGAGTGGGACAACTACATACAGGTGATCCACGGGTGGGAGCTCGACCGATACCTGGACATGTACTGACGGCCGTCAGCGCACCAGCACCGTTTTTCTGTAGGCGGTGCCGGATTCCAGGCCCGTTATCCGCAGCACGTACATGCCCGCGGGAAGGAGTCCCCCCCGGTCCGCCCCCTCCAGCTTCAGAGTAGTGGTTCCCGCTGGCAGAGG
Source organism: uncultured bacterium (assembly GCA_964553045.1). Lineage (GTDB taxonomy): Bacteria > Fermentibacterota > Fermentibacteria > Fermentibacterales > JCC-6 > JAWLEP01. Next base: position 14,732 of record CAZKJG010000025.1, read on the forward strand.
GCCGGTCTCCGTCCTGCGCACCAGGCGGCCCGCGGTGGAGTAGACCTCGATGAGGGCACCGTCATCCCTGGCCGTGTCCAGGATGAAGGCGGCCCGCAGAAGGGGGGATGGTGAGGGCACGGCAACCGCTTCGGCCGACGGGGAGGCGGTCGCCACTCGCAGGCTGTTGTTGGTGTGGTCGGACTCGGGTATCCTGTGGCCGGGATCGGCCACCAGCAGAACCTCGCCCTCCGCCGGCCATTCGGACAGGCGGACGGTAACCGGACTAATCCCCCTTTCAAGCGGAACCGCGGCGGTCCCCAGCAGTCTCTGGCCTTCGAAGGCGGCCACCTCTACCGATTCGCGACAGGGGACACCGGCGGCGGCCCCCGGGACGGATCGGAGCTCCGCGGGGTCGGGCGGGGCAAGCGCGGACCGGCTTGCCGGCCCCTCTCCGTCGGGGGCGTACGGCCGCACATCCAGCAGGGCCGCAACCGAGGGACTGCTGGCGGCCGTGACCGCCGCCGAAGAGGATGGGCGCAGGGACACGTCCAGGAGGGGTTCGCCGCCTGCCGGGGAGGCTCCGGGCAGCAGCCCGGTTCTTCTGGGGTTGGCCTGGTACATGCTCCAGCCCCCTTCGACATAGGCGTACTGACTCAGATCGAACAGCACCGCCTGACCGGAGTCGTCAACGTGCAGGACCTCCGCCGCCCCGTCGCCGTCCAGGTCGCAGACCAGTGGAGAGGCCCATACCGCGTCCCCGGACCAGGCGGGGAATCCCGGCACCTCTTCTTCCGGCAGCAGCGGGTCGACACCTACGCAGAGGGTGGAGAAGCCGGCCATCGCCGCAGATCCGCCGGATCCCGGAGACGAGCTCAGTCCGGTTGTAGGCTGGGACTTCACGTCCGCGCCGCCCCGCCCGGCTATGGGGTTGAAGGGGATGGGCTGGCTCTGGTAGACCATCGTGCCCTCCTGCAGGCTCCAGGCGGTCAGCACGCCCTCGGAGGCGAACTGGCCGCCGTTGAGCATGTAGAGAACCTCCAGGCTGCTGTCGGAATTTACGTCGCTCAGCGAGGGCCCCGTCATGTTTCCGAAGAAGTCCCTGCCCGTCAGCCATTCGGTCTGCCAGACCAGGTCGATGGATGCCGTGTCGCCCGGAGTGACGGTGCAGGCGAACAGCTTCTTGAGGTTGCTGGAGTACGATTCGGGCTTGGCCGCTCCGACCACGTAGAGCGAACCTCCTTCCCGGGCCGCGGCCAGCGTTCCGAAAGCCCGCGCGATGTAACCCTCGGTGTTCAGCTCCTCCAGGTTGCGGTACACCACCGTCAGACCGCCGTCCTCCTCGAAGTCGAGCAGAATGAGCTCGGTGCCGGGCGGATAGGACGCGTACCCCGTGACCAGCAACTCCTCCCGGCCGTCTCCGTCGAAGTCGGCCGCAGCCGGAGGGGCGAAAAAGCCGCCTGCGACCTGCATGGGGAAGTCCTCGGAGAAATTCCCCCACTGGTCGGTCCGCGGGTCGCGCTTCCACAGGTAGAGGCGGGGGGTTCCCCCGTCGCCGGCCCGGGTCCGCAGGGCAATCTCCAGCTCCCCGGTGCCATCGGCCTGCAACAGCACGGGGGTGATTCCGGAGAGGGGCGTGGCCAGCTCCTCGTTTGTCTCGCTGGCGGCTATCTCCCGGCAGGTCCAGGTGGAGAACGGCCTGCTGAACAGGAGGATGGAGACCCTCTCCTCGTCGGCCAGGCCGATGAACCTCTGGACGGCCACCACCACATCCTCCCGGCCGTCACCGGTGACGTCACCCACGGCGCTTCCCAGGAACCGGTCGTAGTCGAATCCGGAGGGCGGCTGAAGATGCAGCGCCCCTCCGCCGCGGTCGGCTATCAGCACCTTTCCGAAGGAGGAGGTCAGAACGATTTCCAGGTCGGAATCGGAGTCGACGTCGGCCGCCACGGGGCCCGCGCCGGGTGAGCCTCCCAGCGCGAGCGGCCATCCCTCCACCGGAGGGCAGGTCGTCTCCACGGTCACCTCGGCGGGGACGCTCTCCCTGCGGGCGGCGTCCAGCGCCGTCAGGCGCAGGCTGTACTCCGTTCCCGGCTGCAAACCCGCCATCTCCAACTGTCTTACCGGAACCGGCAGGGGGTAGAGCCTCACCGGCGAGCCCTCAACCATGAGGTAGACGTAGTATCCGGACGCCTCCAGATTCCCTCCGTGCTCCCAGGCCAGCGAGATACGGTCCTCTTCTGCGTCGGTTACCGCCGTCCCGTATGGAGGGTCTATGGTCATTGACTGCAGGGAGTCCGCCAGATGCACGTCCACACTCCCGGCGCTCAGGCTCCCGGAGGCCGAGAGCGCGACCAGGTCGAAGCTGCAGCCCGGGAACCCGTCGCGCAGCCAGTCGGAGGTGCTGTCCTCGGGGGTGACCTCCATCCATAGGGTGCCCTCCACCTCCACTGCGGTGTTGGGCGGAATCCCCGGAACGCTGAGGGTGTCGGCGGCGAACGGCGCCGGCGGGTCTGGGTTCGCCGCGGTGAGAAGAACCTGCGGGTCGCCGGCCAGGCCGGTGTTGGCCATCACGATTCCCTGCAGGCTAACCTCCGCGGTGGTCCCTCCGGGATATGAGGCCTGGGTGTCGCATACGGTCAGCACGTACTCGGCCGACTCCACGGGGAGCGTGAAGCCGTATTGGCGCTGATGCGAGCCCCCGGGGCCCTGGTAGGAGAACTCCGCCTCCAGCCCGATCATGGCCCCGGCCGGAGCCGTGGGCGATATGGCCACGGCCACCGGGTCCAGCGCGGTCTCCGTCTGGTCGGGACCGATGTCGGGCAGGTCCGCCGTGCTGTCCGGTACCGACGAGACGTACTGGCTTCCGGACTTCACGCTGATACTGGCCGACACCCCGGTGGCGGGCTGGCCTCCGGTGTTCGCGGCCTCAAGCGCTATCTCAACCGTTTCCCCCGGGGATGCCGCTCCGTCGCCCTGCCCGTCCACGACCGCCTCGGACAGGGATACCAGCGGTGTCTGCGCGGGCAGGATATCCACGAAGGCCTCCCCCGGGATGCAGGCGTCGACCACCGTGCCGGCTCCCGCGGGCATCCTGCGCCTTACCGCCGTTAGGGAAATGGCCTGTCCGTCCGATCCGTCCACGGCGCAGACCCCGGGGAACGATACGGTTCCATAAGCGTCGGTGGAGCGGACCGAGTACAGCTCGTCGCGTTTCCACAGGCATACCGAAGCGTCCGGAACCGGCTGGGCTCCGTCGCTCACGGTAGCGGTCACCGTCACCGTGTCGCCCTCGGTTGCCAGAGGGGGGGAGACGGCGACGTACAGCTGCCGGGGCTCCCCCCGCCAGACGTGAAGCATGGGAGACCCCAGCAGGTTCAGGAATATGTAGGAGAAGCCGCTTCTGTTCTTTGAGACCCTGAAGGCCTCCCCCAGGAAGCTCAGCGGCCAGTGCAGGGCCTGAAAGCCGAAGAGCTCGGCGGTATGGCCGGTGTCGAACAGGGCGTCGAAGAATACGTAGGCGCTGCTGACCTGATCGTGGATGCCGCCTCTGGGGTTGGCTATCGCCGCCAGCAGGCCCGACTGCGACGAGGTGATCAGCCCGGACTCGACGAAGCAGCTGGCGCCGTCGAAATGGCCGGCGTCGCAGCCCAGGGTCCAGAGTATGGAGGGCTGGCCCTGATTGCCCATGGTAGCGAAGTCCGAATCCCACATGTACTCCCCCAGCGTTCCCTTTCCGGCGGTTCCCAGCTTGTGCAGCCCGGAGTGGTCGGCGTGGACCACGAGGGAGTACCCGTCGTCCATGGCCTGCAGGGCGGAGTTCCTGTCCAGGTCGCCCCCGGGCAGGGAGTGGGGGTAGTAGAGCTCGGCGGGATCGTCCAGCAGATCCGGAACGGCGTGCTCTCTGAGCATGTCGGCCAGCAGCATCAGGTCGTCGGCTCCGGTTCCCTGGGGGTTGTTGGAGCCCAGCAGCAGGATTCTGCGGGCGAACTCCCCCGGCGGCGGTTCGTTCTCGTAGACGGACAGCTTCTCCAGCATGGCCCCCACCTCCTCCGGAGAGCCTACCGGCCACCTGCCGGTGGAGATGTCCAGGTAGCCGATGCTGGCCGCCAGGGACCAGCCGGACCCGCCGGCCGACCACACGCCGTCCAGGTCCCCGTAGTAGTCGTCGGAAGGCAGGCAGTAGAGGGGGAACGGCACCGGCAGGTAGTTCCAGCCACCGGTTTCCCGCACCGGGACCACGTCATCGTCGCCGCCCAGCAGAGCGAACTGGATTCCCCATCGCTGGTGGGCGTGCCGCAGGAAGTTGCGTATGCGCTCGGGGGTGTCGCAGCCGCTGTAGTGCTGATCGATCCATTCCACGGTGCGGACCACGGTCACGGCGCCCCTGCGGGTCCTGTACTCGGCGAGCTCCTCGAAGGCATCCTCCAGCTCCCCGGACGTGACGATCACCATGTCGACGCAGTCGCCGTCGGGCGAGGGAGCCTCGGTCACCTGGAGCCGGGATGCCGGGCGGACCAGGGGAGCTCTGGGCACCCGGGCGTACATGGAGGTGTCCGCCGGGTTGGAGACCAGCGCCTCGACCGCCCTTCTGCGCACCGCGGCGCACAGCCGCGACTCCCGATCCGGCAGGGCGGGCTCCCTGTCCAGGGGCGAGCAGTGGAGGCTGAACTCCAGGGACACCAGCACCTCAAGGCCGCCCTGCGGGACGTACCGCACCGGCCATCCGCACAGCGTCACCACCGAGTAGCCGCCGGCGAAGCCCTGCCTCAGCACCTCCACCGGCCGCCGCGGGTAGGGGTCCTCTCCGCGGTAGACGGCGGGGTCGGGTGCGACGAAGCTCCGTTCTTCGCCGAAGTTGAGCTGCACCGGCAGCGGCCGGAAGTCGCCGGGCAGCGGTTCCCACCGCGCCGAGAGGATCCGGATCGAGTCCACGCCGGTGCCCGGAGGCAGCAGGAACGACTCCATGGCGAAGGGCAGCGAAGGGACTCCGGCCGGAGCGACGACGGCGGGCCGTCCGTATCCGGAGACGGACACCAGATGGTAGCGTTCTCCTTCGCGCTGTCGGGTCTCCGCAGAGACCTGATCGGTTGAGGCCGTGGGGCGGAACGGTACCCTGAGCGTCTGCGCCCCGGCCAGGGACAGCATCAGCGCCAGGATGGGAAAGACACGCATGGAACCGCCCCTTCCGGCTGTGTGACAGCAGCTACATGCATACGACAGGAAGGCCCAATCGACCAGCGTGGTTCCGGAATGCCGGGTTGCCGCCGGGGAGGAGTCGGCGGCGCTCCGCTTGCCGCAGACGGGATGGGGTTATAATCGGGGTAGACAGTAATGACTGCGGAAGCTTCTTCAGCCCCCAACCATACGTTTCGGGAGGTAATCTGCCCATGGGAAAGGCCACTGCAATTCACGCTGCACTGTCTGTGATGATGATGCTCGCCGCCGGCTGCGGTTCCGGGGGGAGCGGTGGGGGGCCCGAGGGCGCCGGTGACACCGCTGCCGCCATGGACACCCTTCCCGAGCCGGAGTACGTGGCCTCTGCCGGGGCCGAGGGACTGATTCCCAGGGAGGTGCTCTTCGGAAACCCCGAGAACGTCCTCCCGGAGCTCTCGCCCGACGGGGAGAGGATCACCTGTATCGCTCCCGCCGACGGCGTGCTCAACCTCTGGATCATGGACCGTGACGGCGGCAACCGCAGGCAGCTCACCTTCGACGAAGACAGGGGGGTCATCAACTACGAATGGGCCGAGAACGGCCGGCAGATACTCTACATGCAGGACGAGGCGGGGGAGGAGGACACCCACGTCTATCTGCTGGACGTGGAGCGGGGGGAGGTGCAGGACCTGACCCCGTACGAAGGCGTCAAGGCATACGTAAGCAACACCGACCGGGACCATCCGGACCGCGTGCTGATCCACATGAACCGCGACAATCCCATGTACTTCGACGTCTACGCCGCCGACCTGACCACCGGCGAGCTGGAGATGGTCCAGGACAACCCGGGGGAGCTGGAGAGCGGTGACATGGTCCTGGGCTACATGGCCGACAGCGACCTGCTGCCCCGGCTGCGCATCTCCATCAGCCCCGGGGACGGCACGCTCACCTACTGGGTACGCGAGACCGTTGAGGACGACTGGCGGGAGCTCATGACGGCCTCTCCCCTGGAGGAGGTGGTCCTCCGGGAGTTCACCGAGGAGGGAGACAGCATCTACCTCACCTCCAACACGGAGACCAACACCACCCAGCTGTACAGGATGGACCTGGAGACCGGCGGCATGGATTGGATCGCCGGACGGGATCGAACCGACGTGGCCGCGGTTGCCTGGAACGACATCACCGGCACGCCGAAGGTAGTCTGGTTCAACTACTTCCGTAGGAGCCACGAGATACTCGACCCCACGATAGAGGACGATTACCGGCGCATATCCGAGTTCCGCGACTCGCCCTTCCGCATCACCTCCACCGATCACGCCGACAGCACCTGGATCGTGGCCTACACCACAATTCAGAACCCCGCGGAGTACTACGTCTACGACCGGCCCACCGGAGAAATGGACTTCCTGTTCTCCGCGGTGCCCGAGCTGGAGGACTACGAGATGGCGACCATGGACACCCTGCACATCATGTCCAGGGACAGCCTGATGCTGCCCGCGTACCTCACCCACCCCCCGGAGGGCGAACGGCCCTACCCCATGGTCCTGCTGGTGCACGGCGGCCCCTGGGCCAGGGACTGGTACGGCTACAACCCCTTCGTGCAGCTGCTTGCCGACCGGGGCTTCGCAGTGCTGCAGGTTCAGTTCCGGGGGTCCACCGGCTTCGGCAGGGATTTCCTCAACGCCTCCTACAAGGAGTGGGGGGCCGCCATGCAGGACGATCTGACCGACGCCGTGCGCTGGGCGACAGAGGAAGGCGCCGCCGACCCGGACAGGGTGGTGATCATGGGCGGCTCCTACGGCGGGTACGCCACCCTCGCCGGCGTGGCCTTCACCCCCGACCTCTACCGCTGCGGGGTGGACTTCTTCGGCCCCTCGAACCTGGTGACCTTCCGGGAGAGCGTCCCCCCCTACTGGCGGCCGGCGGACGCCATGATGGACATTCGAGTGGGCAACCTGGAGGACGAGAGGGAGATGCTCGAAAGGCGGTCGCCCCTGAACCACGTGGACAGCATCCGCGTGCCCATGCTGATAGTGCAGGGGGCCAACGACCCGCGGGTGGTCAAGGAGGAGTCCGACCAGATGGTGCGGGCGCTTCGGGAGTCCGACAATCCGGTCACCTACGTGGTGTACGGCGACGAGGGCCACGGCTTCGCCCGGGAGGCGAACCGGCTGGACTTCGCAGGGCGCGTGGAGCAGTTCCTCTACCGGCACGTACCGGGTGTGAAGGCGCAGATGTTCGAGCCGGTGGAAGAAGCGACTTCCCACCTGGAGTAGGGGAGAGCATGCAGGGACGTCTGCAGGTGTACACGGGCAACGGCAAGGGCAAGACGACGGCCGCCCTGGGCCTGGCTGTGCGCGCGGCCTGTGCCGGACTCGGGGTCTACATCGGCCAGTTCATGAAGGGCACCGACTACAGCGAGCTCTGCCTTCCCCGTCTTCTTCCGGATAACCTGGCGATGGAACAGTACGGAACCCCGCGGCTAATATGCAGGGGGGAGGAGCCCGGCGAGGACGACATTGCCCACGCCCGGGACGGCCTGCAGAGGATAGAACGGGCCCTGGTCTCGGGCGACTACGATCTGGTGGTGGCGGACGAGCTGAGCGTCACGGTGCACCTGGGGCTGCTCACAGTGGAGGAGGCCATGGGAGTAGTCCTGGCCAGGCCCCCGGACGTGGAGATGGTGGTCACCGGCAGGTACGCGCCCGAAGCCCTGCTGAATGCCGCGCACCTGGTTACCGAGATGCGCGAGGTCAGGCACTACTACGCCGCGGAGGGTCTCGAGGCCAGGAAGGGAATCGAGTTCTAGGAGGTGGGAGATGAGATACGCAGCTCTGCTGGCAGTCGCGCTTCTTTCGGCGGCCGCCCTCGCTTCCGACAGGGGAGCGCTGGACATGGCCGCGGGCGGAGGCGCCTGGATACCCGGGCTGATGGCCGAGGATTCCGAGCTCTCGGTCGGCCCCGACCTGGTGCTGGGTGTGGAGACCCCCATGGACCAGGGACACTGCATAGTACTCCGCACCGGCTACAGGATGGCCGGAACCGACCGTGAGGGCTGGTCGGGGGTAGCCGCTCTGCCGCTCACGGTGGGCTATCGGGTCTTTCCCTTCTTCCGGCCCTACGCCGGCCCGCGTGGACTGGAGCCCATGTTCGGTTTCTTCGGCGGCGGCGCGCTGGCCTGGGATTCCGCGGACGACGACGCCCTGGAGACGACCACCACCGGCGGGGCGCTGCTGGGCCTGGAGGCGGGCGCCCGCGTGAGGGTGGGCGGGAAGATGTTCATGGACCTCACCGTCAGGCCGGAGTACGCGCCGATGGGATCGGCCCTGGCCGGCGAGAGCGACAAGGACCTCTCCGGACTCAGCCTGGCCGCCGTGCTTGTCTTCTAGCCAAGAAAAGGGGACGGAGGTATTTTAAATCTTGAATAATGTGGAATTGTCGTGGCTGTATTATTCAAGATTTAAAATACCTCCGTCCCCTTTATACGAGGGAGGCGCCCAGCTGGCCGCAGGCGGCGGCCACCTCCCGGCCCCGTGAGCGGCGGACTGTGACCGCGGGGCATCTGGGGTAGAGGTACTCGGCGAAGGCGTCCACCGCCCCGTCCGACGGCCGCTGCCACTCCAGGCCTTCCACCGGATTGTATACGATCAGGTTGATCTTGCAGGGCAGGCCGGTGGCGAAGCGGACCAGGGCCTCGGCCTCCTCCCGGGAGTCGTTCACCCCCCCGATCAGGCAGTACTCCAGCGTCACCCTTCGGCCCTTGTCCCGGGCGTAGTCCAGAAGGGCCCGCCTGACCTCGGCAAGCCTCCATCGGCGGGCAGCCGGCACCAGGCGCTCCCTGGTTTCCTGCACGGCGCTGTGCAGCGACAGCGCCAGGCCGTATGCCTCCTCCAGCTTCCGCAGGCGCTCCATCCCGCAGGGAATGCCCACAGTGGACAGGGTGATCTTGCGGGCCCCTATGCATATACCCATGTCGTCGGTGATGATCGACAGGGCGTCTTCCACTGCGGACGTGTTGTCCAGCGGCTCGCCCATACCCATCAGCACCACGTTGGAGATACGGCGGTCGGCCAGGTCCTGCAGGGCGTACAGCTGGGCCACGATCTCGTCTGCCCCCAGCTGCCTGCGGAACCCGGCCGCCCCGGTCTGGCAGAAGGTGCAGCCCATTCGGCACCCCACCTGCACGGAGAGGCAGGCGGTGAGCCTGTCCGGCTCGGGGATGAGTACGGTCTCCACCGGGCAGCCGTCTTCCGCCTGCAGCAGGAGCTTCACCGTGCCGTCGACGGCCTCGGCCCTGCCGGCCTCTCTGGGGAGTGTCAGCCGCTCCTGCCTGGCCAGGAGCTTCCTGGCATCCCCGGAGACGTTCGTCATCTCCTCGAAGCAGCGGACCCTCTTTCCGTGCAGCCAGGAGAATACCTGGTCCCCCCGGAAGTCTCTGAAGCCGTAGCTCTCCGCCAGGTAGGCCCTCAGCCTCTTCCTGGGCAGCGACATGATCGCCGGTGCAGGGCTGTCGGTCATGGCCGCCTTCCTTTCCTCAGCATCTGGGTTACCTATATTAACCCAGATTTGCAGGCCGGACAAAAACGGGGAGGCGAGATGGCAGACAGGATCGGCATCATCGGGGGCTCGGGACTGTACAGCGTCGAGGGTGTGGAAACCGAGGATGTGATCGAGCCCAGGACGCCCTTCGGAAGCCCGTCGGGCCCCATCACGCTGGGCAGGCTCGGCAGCACGGGAGTGGCGTTCCTGCCGCGGCACGGCACGGGCCACCACCTCATGCCCTCAGAGGTGCCCTTCGCGGCGAACATATACGCGCTGAAGCGTGAAGGTGTCAGGACTATCGTAGCCGTCTCCGCGGTGGGCAGCATGCGGGAGGACGTGGAGCCGCGGCATTTCGTGGTTCCCGACCAGCTCTACGACCGGACCAAGGGCATCCGCAGGCACACGTTCTTCGGAGAGGGGGTGGTCGGCCACATCGGCTTTGCCGATCCATTCTGCGGCAACGTGCGCAGCGTTCTCGTGGAGGCTGCCGGAGAGGCCGGCGCCACCACCCACAACGGAGGGACCTACGTCTGCATAGAGGGCCCGCAGTTCTCCACCAGGGCGGAGAGCCGGGCGTACCGGAGTATGGGCGTGGACGTGATAGGCATGACGGCAATTCCGGAGGCCAAGCTGGCCAGGGAGGCCGGAATCTGTTACGCCACGCTGGCCATGGTTACCGATTACGACGTCTGGCACACCTCCGAGGGGGAGGTCACGGTGGAGATGGTCATGTCCAACATGCGCCACAACGTAAAGCTCGCACGGGCCACCCTCCGCGGGGCCCTGGAGAGGCTGGCGGGTTCGGATCTCACCGGCTGCTCCTGCCGGGGCGCAGGCGCGGGGTCGCTGATAACGCCCGAGGATGCCAGGAGCCCCGACGCGCTGAGGAAGCTCGAAACAGTGCTGGAGAAGTGATGGAGAGCCTTACGGTAAGCGACCTGGGTGAGCGCAGGCTCATAGCCAGGCTGAGGGAGACGTTTCCCGGGCTGGCCCTGACCGGAGACGACGCGGCCGTCCTGGAGCCCCTGCAGGTTCCCGTGGTGACCGTGGACAGCTTCTGCGAGACGACCCACTTCTACCTCTGGTGGGCGCCTCCCCGCGTTCTGGGCAGGAGGCTGCTGGAGGCGGCACTGTCCGACCTGGCGGCCATGGGAGCGAGGCCCGGCTGGAGCCTTGTCGCCCTGACCCTTCCCGACAGGACCGACGTGGAGTGGCTGGAGAGCTTCTACGAGGGCCTGCTGGAGCGTGACGACTGCGCGATGGCCGGCGGAGAGATAGTCAGCGGCGAACGCCTGGGCGTGACCATAACCGCCGTCGGCGAGGGCGCCGGGGAGGGAGAGCTCCTGCGGCGGTCGGCACTGCGTCCCGGAGATGGTCTGTGGGTCACCGGGAGGATAGGCAGGGCTCTGGGGGCGCCCGGGCTGATCGAGGAGACCGAGGAGCTTCGGGGCCCCGAGCTGAAGCCCACAGTGGATGCGCTCGACAAGCAGGAGCTGGAGCAGATCCGTGCCTTCCTGCGGCCCCGGGCGCATTTCCGGGAGGCGGCCGATCTGCGTGAACTGGGTATCAGGTGTGCCATAGACATCTCCGACGGCCTGCTTTCCGAGGCCGGGCACCTGGCGCGGGAGAGCGGCGTGGACGTGGAGCTGGAGCTGGAGGGGGTGCCCTTCTTCGAGTCGGTGGCCGACCGGCCGGTGGCCGCCTGCACCGCCGGGGAGGACTTCGTTCTCCTGTTCGGCTGCCCCGCTTCCGTGGACCTTTCGTCCACCGGTTTCTACCGTGTAGGCCGGGCCTTCGAGGGTGGCGGGTCGGTGACGGTAACCCGGGGAGGGGAGCCGGTCGAGTACTCCGAGGAGGGCTACGACCACCTCGGCAGCGAGAGCGGCCTGCCCTAGGCCCTAGTCCAGAGGCAGCAGCGAAGCAGTCTCCAGTGTCAGCTCCCGGCGGACATCCCCGCGGCGCACGACCAGGTCCAGGGTCGTCTCGGGACGGTGCGGCAGAAGGCGGTTGAGCGTATGCAGGTTGGAGGGGTCGACCTCCACGCCGCCCACCGAGACCAGCACGTCGTCCTCCCGCAGACCGGCCAGGTCCGCCGGCGATCCCTCCAGAACGCGGTTGACCACAAGACGGTCTTCCCGAACCCTCACTCCAAAGCCGGTTACATCCTCGGGCAGGCCGTCCTCGAACAGGCCGGAGGGCTCCAGGACAACCCGCCGCCGGTCGTAGTCCAGCCACAGGCGGAAGCGGGCCAGAATCCTGGTTCCGGCAATGCCGTCGTACTCCTCCAGGGCCGCTGTTCCCGAGAAACGGCTGCACAGGCCCGCGGGTACGGTGTAGCCGGCAACCTCCAGGTCTCCGGCCCTGAATACCAGTGCCGTGTCCTCTCCTCCCACTCCCTCCACGGTTGTCTCCAGCGCCTCCCGACTGTCCAGGAAGCCCGGGTTGGCCTCGAAGAAGGCCGGGGTGAGATGCAGCGAGCCGCCGGCCCCGGTGTCCAGCAGCAGCCGCAGCTCGATGGAGTCCTCCAGGACCGCCTGAAAGCTCAGCAGGCTCATGCTCTGCTCCACGGGGAGGTCGCGGCCGTCGCCCTCGTAGCGGAAGTCGCCGGGCTCGTACAGGACCATCCGCTCCTCGGCGTAGTCTATCATGGTCACGAAGCGGCTCAGCAGGTCGTATCCCACCACCATTCCGATGTGCATGCCGGTGGAGGGGTAGAAGCGTTCGTCCAGGTTCATCACGGCCAGCTTCTGTCCCCTTACGACCGCCGGCCCCAGACGGTACTCGGGCACCTCGACGAAGGAGAAGCTGCTACTGCCTCCCACGCCCTGGGCCGCGAAGTCCCCCACCGGCTCCAGCCCCAGCTCCTCCGCCAGGGCCGAGTCCAGCACCGTGGCCCCGGCTCCGCTGTCCAGCAGATATGTGGCCTCCCGGCCGGCCACGCGGCCGTCGATGTAGATGTGCTCGCCGGACAGCGTGAAGGGGAAGGGCTCACCAGAGGACGGAAGCTCCCAGTCGGCCCCGCCCGGCGTCAGGTCGAAGAGGGTATCCGGAAGCTCTCTGTCCAGCTCGATGAGGATACTGGAGGTCCTGATTCCCCGGCCCATGGCCGGAAGGGTGTCAACCGTGCGGGTGGGCATCATGACGCCGTCGGTCTCCTCGTAACGCCCAGGGTAGGAGGCGGCCCTCATGCCCATCACCTGCGTGGACTGCATCACCGGAAGCCAGCTGGTCCGGGAGAGGTAGACGGTGAAAGGCTGCCGGGCGTCCACCGCGAGGGCGACGGCGCTGTCCCCTTCGATCACCGTGTCACCGGCCAGGGAGATCCTCCCCTCAGGCTCCAGGAATACGTCGTAGAACATGGTGAGCCGGGCCATCTCGGCTTCCGTCCTGGCCTGGGGGTCTCCGGGTGTGATGCGGCCGTTGCGGTCCAGTGACCAGACGCTGTCGCCCAGCATCAGGACCTCCTGGCGGATGGGCCCCACCTCCACCACCGTCCTGCCCCGGAAGGGGCTGCGCGTGTACCAGGACTCCACCGTACCCGACAGCCCGGCCATGTGTATGCTGTCCCGAGTATGCACGGACTCCAGGGACTCCAGGCGCTCCCGGCCGCCCAGCGCGGAGACGTACCTCTCCACCGCCTCCCCGGCCGTATCGGTACCGTAATGGGACGGCTGCTGACCCCCGCAAGCCATCAGAGCCGTTCCCAGAGAAAACGACAGTATGCCGAGCACCCTCATCATTGCTGTCCTCCCGGTGGCTGTTTCGAGCCAATCTGTGAAGCTAATACTATAAGGAAAGAGGGAGTGTTGCGGCGGAGAGCGAGGAACGTGCTGACCGGACTGAATGGCGACCCATAAATTCAAATGCGGGCTGTGGCAGGCAATCGTAAAGGAGTTATGCATCTCAAGATGAAGATTCACGTAGCCAACGGGAAGACGGCCGGCAGGCCCGTGCGGGTATATTGTGCCGGACAAGGGGAACCCTCTCTCTCAGACGGAAGGAGACACTTTGAGCAGGCTTATGGACACGGTCAACGCGGAGCAGCTTCTGACGCAGCTGGTGGAGTTCCTGCCCAGGCTGCTGGTGGCGGTGCTGATAATCCTGGGATTCTGGCTGCTGTACAGGGCCACCAGGACGTCGCTGAAGTCGCTGCTGGGGAAGTCGGGTATGGACAGAATCCTCACCGGGCTGCTGGTGGACAAGGTCTACAGGATCGTCCTGCTGACGTTCGGCCTGGTGATGGGGGCCGGCCAGGTAGGCATAAACGTGGGGGCCGCCCTGGCCGGCCTGGGCGTGGCCGGAGTGGCCCTGGGCTTTGCTGCCAAGGACATTCTCGCCAACGTGATAGCCGGCTTCACCATCTTCATCGACGAGCCCTTCGTCTCCGGCGACTACATCCACTTGTCCGGGGAGTACGGCAGGGTGGAGGAGGTTACCCTGCGCTCCACGAGGATAAGGACCAGGCGGAACACCTACGTGGTCCTGCCCAACAGCAGGGTGGTGAACGAGGTGCTGGTGAACGACTCCAGGAAGGGGCACATGAGGGTCGACGTCCCGGTGGGCATCGCCTACAAGGAGGACATCGCCGCGGCCAGGGATGTGCTGCTGGAGTCGCTGGACGGCCTGGAGGGTCTGATGGACGCCCCCGCCCCCGACGTGGTGGTGGACGAGTTGGGCGGTTCCAGCGTGAACCTGCTGGTGAGGGCATGGCTGGCGGACGCTGAAGAGGCGGCGCCCGCCCGCTGCCGCATCGTGGAGGCCTGCAAGCTGGCGCTGGACAAGGCGGGAATAGAGATCCCCTTCCCCCACCTGCAGCTGTTCCTGGACACCGTGGAGGACAGGGTGGTGGACCAGTGCGCGCGGATTCCGCGGCTTGCCTCCGCCGGCGAAGCCTCCGGCGCCTGAGCCTGCCGAAAGCCTAGGGCAGACGCTCCAGCTCGCGGTCCTTCAGGCCGAAGAAGCGTCCGAAGGCCGCCCGTTCCTGCAGCAGTATCCGGGCGGCCTTCTCCACCACCTCCACCGCGTCGCAGGCGGAGTCCACGTCGGCCCCGAAGCCCAGTATGCCATGCTTGCGCCAGACCACGCAATCGGCGCGGCCGAAGAGCTCCGCGGTGGCCGCCCCCAGCTGCCAGGAACCCGGGGCCATCATCTCCAGCAGCTTGACCCCGCGGGGCAGCAGTATGCTGATCTCGGGATGGGCCCTGCCTATGGCGTCCTCCAGCAGCTCGGCGGGCAGGTCGGAGGAGGAAAGCGCCAGCATCGATGTGGAATGGGTGTGGACCAGGGCCGTGGACTCCACGTTTCTGGCGGGGGCCAGCTCGTGCACCAGCAGGTGTGTACCCAGCTCGCTGGTGGGCGGCAGGGAGCCGTCCGGCCGCTCCATCCGTTCGCCGTCCGTGGATATCCTCACCGGTACGATGGCCCTGCCTGCGTCCCGCCGGGCGTTTCTGAAGCGGCTGCCGGAGACCGTAACCAGAACCGTTCTTCCCGCCAGGCCCCCGACGGGCCTGGGGAGCGCCTCCGACAGGATTCTCCCGTCAACCGCCTCCAGGGAGGGGGGCAGCAGCACGGAGATATTGCCGGCGTTGGCCTCGGCCCAGCCCATGGAGGCCAGGTGGGCGGCGATCATGGCAATATCCTCGCGGAAGCTCTCTACGGTCCTCATAGCCGCCTTCCCTTGGCCGTCGAGGGGGCTGGCGTTCGGCTCTAGCCGAAGAGGGCGTTCATGGAGCGGTCCAGGATCTCCAGACCCCGCTCCAGGTCGGCCTCGTCGATGTTCAGCGGCGGCCGGAAGCGCACGCTCTGGTCGCCACAGGGCAGGACTATTGCGCCCTCGTCGAACACCTTGGAGACCACGGCGTCCCTGGTCTCGCCGTCGGGGAGGCTGAAGGCCACCATCAGGCCCCTGCCGCGGACGCCGAAGACCTGGTCGTGCTTCTTCGCCAGACCGTGCAGACCCTCGAGCAGCTGCTCTCCCCGTGCGCGGACGTTCTCCAGGATGTTCTCCTCCCGCATGATCTCCAGGTAGCGGGTGCAGCGGACCATGTCCGTGAGGTTTCCGCCCCAGGTGGAGTTCAGCCTGCTGGACTCCGAGAAGACGTTGTTCTCCGCCTCCTCGACCCGGCGGCTGCAGGCGATTCCGCAGACCTGGGCCTTCTTGCCGAAGCAGAAGATGTCGGGCGCAACGCCCAGGGTCTGCCAGGCCCACCACTCGCCGGTGAGGCCCATGCCGCTCTGCACCTCGTCGTAGATCAGCATGAACTCGTGGTCGTCCGCCCGCTTGCGGAGCTCGGCCAGGAACTCCGGACGGAAGTGGTTGTCGCCGCCCTCGCCCTGGATGGGCTCTATGATCAGGCAGGCGATGTCGTGGCCGTACTGCTCGATTACCACGTCGATCTGCTTCAGCGAATGCTTCTCGGCCTCCTGCACCCGTTCCAGGTCGTCCTCGAGGGGGAAGTGTATGTCGGGGGTGCTTACCCGGGGCCAGTCGAACTTGGGGAAGTACATGTGCTTTCTCGGGTCGGACGTGTTGGTCAGCGAAAGGGTGTAGCCGGAGCGGCCGTGGAAGGCGGCCTCGAAATGGATCACCTTCGATCCCTTGGGGGCGCGGCCGGCGGCCATGTTCTTGCGCACCTTCCAGTCGAACGCCGTCTTCAGGGCGTTCTCCACCGCCAGGGCGCCCCCGCTGACGAAGAACAGGTGGGGATGGGTGTTGGGGATCACCGTTTTGGCGAACTCGTCCACGAAGACCGCCAGCTCCTCGGTGTAGAAGTCGGAGTTGGAGGGCTTGTTGGCCGCCACCTCCGCCAGGTGCGTCATGAACTCGTCTTCTGTGATCCTCGGATGGTTCATTCCCAGGGGCGCCGAGGCAAAGAAGCTGAAGAGGTCCAGGTATTCCTTCCCGGTAAGGGAATCGTGGATCGTTGACCCCCGGCTCTTCCTCAGATCGAGCACAATATCGAATCCATCGGCCAGCATGTGGCTGGCTATGGTTCTGTGTACGTCTTCCGGTCTCATGCGCCTCATGGTAACCGTCCCTTTCTCGAGCCCTGACCCGGAAGAAGAGCTTCCCTGGTCGCCGATGATGACTGAGTGCTGTGAAGCCTCCGGCAACAGCCGGGGAAGGGAAACCCGGCGGTCTGGGCCGCCGGGTACGTCCTCAAGCAGAAATCCTAATTCAGAAGAGGCCGATGTCAACTCCTCGTTACTTGTGGTTCCTTGCCCGTATCGGCCGGTCAGGCGTATATTTCGGGTCAACCGAATCTGTCGGTCAACGGCTCAGATGGCACCAACTCACCGGAGGAGCAATGGAACCGATCCGCAGCCTTGAGGAGATGAAGGAACTGGCCAGGCAGCTGCCGTCCAGCAGGGTCTCGGTGGTGAAGGCCGACGAGGTGGAGACGCTCATCGCCGTGGGCGAAGCCGCCGCCGACAACATGGCGGAGGCCGTGCTGGTGGGCCCTCCCGACGAGATACGCCGCTGCGCCGACGAGGCCGAGGTGGACATCTCGAACATGGAGATAGTGGAGGCGGCCGGCGAAAAGGAGGCCGCCATGCTGGGCGCCCGCCTGGTGCGGGAGGGACGGGCCGACATTCTGATGAAGGGCCTGGTGGCCTCCAGCACTTACCTCAAGGGAGTTCTGGACAAGGAGAACGGGATCCGCGGAAAGGGGCTGCTGAGCCACGTGGCCGTCTTCGACGTCACCGGCTACGACAAGCTCCTGACCATCACCGATGCAGCCATGAACATCGCCCCCGACTTCGACCAGAAGGTGGAGATACTGAAGAACGCCCTGGAGGTGGTGCACGCCCTGGGCATACCCAGGCCCAAGACCACCTACGTCTGCGCCAAGGAGAAGGCCTACGAGAAGATGCCCTGCACCATGGAGGCCGCCCGAATGCAGGAGCTGGCCGACAAGGGGGAGCTGGGGGAGCTGATCTACGACGGCCCCCTGGCAATGGACCTGGCGGTGAGCCCGGTGGCCAAGAAGATCAAGAAGGTCGAGAGCGAGGTGGCCGGAGACGCAGACCTCCTGCTCCTGCCGAGCATCGAGGCGGCCAACATCCTCTACAAGACGCTGATCTTCATAGCAGGGGGCGAGCTGGGAGCCGTCATAATGGGGGCCACCCATCCGGTGATACTCACCTCCCGTGCCGACTCGGCGGAGTCGAAGCTCTGCTCGCTCGTGCTGGCCGGAGTGATCTCGGCCATGGGGAAGCAGTAGCGTGCGGCTGGCGGTGGCCGGCGACCACGCCGGCTTCCCCATGAAACAGAGGGTGGCCGGCTGGCTGCGGGAGGCCGGGCACCAGGTAAGCGACCTGGGTCCGGACAGCGCCGACTCGGTGGACTATCCCGACTACGCACACCGCCTCTGCCGGGCGGTTGCCGCCGGAGAGGCCGAGAGGGCCGTGCTTATCTGCAACAGCGGCATTGGAATGAGCATGGCGGCCAACCGTCATCCCGGGGTCAGGGCTGCCCTGTGCCTGTTTCCCCGCATGGCCTGGTACGCCAGGCACCACAACGACGCAAATGTGCTGGTGATGGGCGGAGGGATAACGGCGCCCTTCACCGCCCGGGAGATACTGCAGACCTTCCTGGAGGAGGACTTCGACGGCGGCCGCCACCAGCGCAGGGTGGGCAAGATAGACAGCGGCTGCGGGGGGTCGGCGACGCGGTGATGCTGGACCTGATCTGCGGAGCACGGCCCAACTTCATGAAGATCGACCCCGTGATCCGAGGGCTGGACGGGTCTGTGACCACCCGTCTTGTGCACACCGGGCAGCACTACGACCATGCGATGTCGGCCAGCTTCTTCGCCCAGCTCGGCCTGCCGGAGCCCGACCTCAACCTCGAGGTGGGCTCGCACACGGTAACCGTGCAGACCGCCCTGGTCATGCAGCGCTACGAGGAGGTTCTGGACCCCGAAGAGACCGCGGCGGTAGTGGTGGTGGGGGACGTGAACTCCACCCTGGCCTGCTCCCTGGTGGCGGTGCGCTACGGGATTCCGGTGGTCCACGTGGAGGCTGGCCTGCGGAGCTTCGACCGGGGGATGCCCGAGGAGATAAACCGTGTTCTCACCGACCAGATATCCGACCTGCTCCTGATCACCAGCCCGGAGGCCCGGGACAACCTGCTGGCCGAGGGAAGGCCCGAGTCCTCCATCGTAATGGTGGGCAATCCCATGATAGACACCCTGCTGCGGCTTCTTCCGGAGGCCGAGGAGAGGGGAGAACGACCGCCTGAGGAGCCCTACGGAATGATAACGCTGCACAGGCCATCCAACGTGGACGACCCGCACAGGCTGACTGCGATTCTCCGGGCCCTGGGACGCATACGGGGCTACAGGCTCCTGCTCCCGGCCCATCCGCGGACCGAGAAGAGCATCGCCCGCTGGGGACTGGCCGACCAGCTGCCGGAGAACCTCGAGACATGCCCGCCCATGGACTACCTGAGCTTCCTGCGGCACCAGCGTCACGCCGGCTTCGTCATAACCGACTCCGGCGGCATACAGGAGGAGACCTCGGTGCTGGGGGTGCCCTGCGTCACAGTGCGGCCCAACACCGAGAGGCCCATTACGGTGGAGAAGGGGACCAACGTTCTCTGCCCCGAGCCGGCGGAGATACCGGAGATGGTCCGCCGCCGGACGGAGGAGGTCGCGGGCCCGGCCCGCATACCAATGTGGGACGGCGGGGCGGGGGCCAGAGTGGCCGAAGCGGTGAAGCGATTGCTGGAAAGCGAGTGATATGAGAGCCGGATTCAGTTTCGCCTGCGCAGCCCTGTGTTCGATCCTGGCGGCGGCCTGCGGCGGTCCCGGCGGGGCGGCACCCGCGGGCGCGGAGAGCGGAGTACAGAAGTTCGCCGTGGCCCTTCAGGGAAGGGACGTCGGCTACATGACGCTGCAGGTGGAGGAGCTTCCGTCCGGCTCTCTGCTTGTCGGCCAGAGCACCGAGTGGACCATGAGGCTCATGGGCACCCAGTCCACCGTCAGCATGGAGTCGGAGGCGGTGACCGACTCCTCGCTCAACCTGGGCAGCATGGAGTTCTACATGTCCGACGGCTCCGCCGAAATTCGGGCCAGCACGGTCCGGGGCCGGGGTACGCTGGAGCACACCATACTCTCCGCGGGCCGCGAGGTTACCTTCCGGAGGGAGTTCGAGGGCGACTACATCCCGGCGCTGCTGGACCTGGCCGTGGCCTCGATGGAGTGGGAGGAGGGACAGGTGAGGGCCTTCCCGGCCTTCGACCCCTCCGCCGGAGTGGTCTCGGACGCGGAGGTCACCTGCCTGGGATTCGAGCCGGCCGAGCTGCTGGGAGACGGCGTTACCGCCGCCAGGCTGCAGGTCCGTCACATGGGCATGACCACCGACATGCTGGTTTCCGACGGGCAGATAATCACCGAGGAGGAGAGCGGCTACGGCCTGAGCATGACCAGGGTGCCCCCGGACCAGGGGGGAGAGGTGGTGGTCGACGCCGACCTCTACGACCTCTACGCGGTGAGCTCCACCCCGATCGAGAACCCCAGGCGTCCGGGTACCCGGCGCTTCGAGCTGGAGGGGGACATCGACTGGTCGGCCTTCCGCATGGAGTACCCGCCGATCCAGATCTTCGACGGCCGGGTGGTCACGGTGATCTCGCAGATGCCCGACAGCTCCGTGAGCCTGCCGGTTGCCGACCCGGAGCTGGCGCCCTACCTGGAGCCCGAGCCCATGGTGCAGTCCGACGACCCGGCCGTCGCGGAGCTGGCCGACAGCCTCACCGAGGGCGCGGAGGACGCCTGGGACGCCGCCATGCGCCTGAACCGATACGTGGACCTGGCGGTTCGGGACAGCCCCACGGTTTCGCTGCCCTCCGCCGTGGAGGTGCTGGAGAGCATGCGGGGCGACTGCAACGAGCACACCATCCTTTACGTGGCGCTGGCCCGGGCCGCGGGCATACCGGCCCGGGTGTGCGCCGGAATCGTATACCTAAATACCTCCTTCGGTTACCACGCCTGGCCCATGGTGTGGGTGGGCGAGTGGGTGGCTGTGGACCCCACGCTGAGCCAGGAGGTGGCCGACCCCACGCACATAATACTGGCCGTCGGCGACCTGGAGGCTCAGTACGTCATAGCCCGGGCCATGGGAAGGCTCTCGGTAAGAGAGGTCCGATGATGGCCCGAAGCGCGGAGTCGCGGGCCATGGAGAGGGCCCTGGAGCTGGCCGGGAAGGGCCGCGGAAGCACCTTCCCCAACCCCATGGTGGGGGCGGTGGTGCTCTCCCCGGAGGGCGAGGTCGTGGGGGAGGGGTACCACAGCCGCTGCGGAGCCCCCCACGCGGAGGTGGAGGCCCTGCGCGACGCCGGGAACAGGGCCCGGGCGGCCACCGTGGTGGTGAACCTCGAGCCCTGCTGCCACACCGGCAGGACCGGGCCCTGCACGGTGGAGCTGGCCCGGGCCGGGGTCGCCCGCGTGGTGGTGGCCATGGAGGACCCCAATCCGGAGGTGGCCGGGGAAGGCCTGCGCCGGCTGCGGGAAGACGGCATCGAGGTGGAGGTGGGCCTGATGGAAGGGCCGGCGGCCGAGCTCAACCGCGCCTACACCCACTACATCCGCACCGGAAGGAGCCTGGTTGTCCTCAAGATGGCGGCCACCCTGGACGGGAGGGTGGCAGCCGCCGACGGCTCCAGCCGCTGGATAACAGGCCCCGAGTCCCGCCATGCGGTCCACAGGATGAGAAGCCGGGCGGACTGTGTTATGGTAGGGGCGGGAACGGTCCGGCGTGACGACCCCCGCCTGACCGTCCGGCTGGTGGATTTCGACCGGGAGGACCGCCCACTCAGGCTGGCCGTGGCCGGCCCCGGCGGCATACCCGGTGAAGCGCGGATGCTGCGAAGCGGGCCGCCCGCTGCGGTGGCCCTGCCGGCAACCGCTCCGCCGCAGGTGGTCTCTGCCCTGGAGGAGACCGGAGCCGGTGTATGGCGGCTGCCGTGCGAGAACGGAATGGTGGTGCCGCAGACCCTGCTCGCGAAGACGGCGCAGGAGGGGATCGGCGAGGTTCTCTGCGAGGGCGGTCCCACGCTGGCCACGGCGCTGCTGCGCCGGGGACTGGCCGCCCGGGGCGCCTTCTTCGTGGCGCCGGCCCTTCTAGGCTCCGAGGGGGTACCCTCGCTGGGCGGGTTGGGCATAGACACTGTGAAACGGGCGATGAGGATGCGGGACGTGCGGGTGACGGCGCTCGGCGGAGACGCGCTGCTGGAGGGTGAGATTGTTTACCGGTCTGATTGAGGGCAAGGGAAGGGTGGAGAGGCCGGGGGAGAGCCTGGAGGTCTCCCACTCTCTGGAGGGTTCGGTGCGCCGCGGCGAGAGCCTGAGCGTAGACGGCGCCTGCCTTACGGTAACAGGTGTCGGGGAGGGCCGGCTGGAGTTCTACGTCTCCCCCGAGACGTTCTCCCGTAGCGTGGCAGGGTCCTACTCCCGCGGGCGGATGGTGAACCTGGAGCGGCCGCTTCGAGCATCCGACCGGCTGCATGGCCACTTCGTCACCGGCCACGTCGACAGGGTGGAGCGGGTGCTCCATGTGAGGCGCTCTTCCCAGGGAGCCAGGGCAAGGGTCTCCCTGTCCAAAGACCCCGAGCTGGTGGTTCCCAAAGGGTCGGTGGCCCTGGACGGGATCAGCCTGACCGTGGCCGCCTGCGGGTCGGGCTGGCTGGAGGTGGAGCTTATTCCCAAGACCCTGGAGCGGACGACGGCCGGAAGCTGGCGGACGGGAAGCAGGCTGAACCTGGAGCTGGACCTACTGGGCAAGTACGTTACCGGAATGTTCCCCCGAAGCGGGGGGGGACTCGAGGCATACCTTCGTGAGTGAAGCCGAAGAAGCAAAATCCCACGGAGGGGGACGCGAGCTGAACGGAAGGCCGATGGACAGCGCGGGAAGCCGGGAGACCGTCCTCGACGGAGCCGAAGAGGCCATCGAGGCCATCTCCCGCGGCGAGATGGTGGCAGTGGTGGACGACGAGAACCGCGAGAACGAGGGTGATCTCGTGGTGGCGGCGGAGCTCTGCGGCCCCGACGAGATCAACTTCATGGCCCGCAACGCCAGGGGTCTGATCTGTCTGGCCATGGAGCGCGAGGACCTCTCGAGGCTGGAGATCGAGGAGATGGTCCCCCGCAACACGTCGCTGCACAACACGGCCTTCATGGTGAGCGTCGACGCCGCCTCCGGCGTGAGCACCGGCATCTCCGCCGCGGACAGGGCCCGCACCATACAGGTGGCCATAGACCCTTCCTCGAGACCGGAGGACCTGGTGCGCCCCGGTCACATATTCCCCCTGGCCGCCAGGAAGGGCGGGGTATTGACCAGGACCGGCCACACCGAGGCCGCGGTCGACCTGGCCCGTCTGGCCGGCCTGCGGCCGGCGGGCGTGATCTGCGAGATCATGCGCGAGGACGGAACCATGGCCCGGCTTCCCCACCTCCGGGAGTTCGCCGACGGGCACGGCCTGGTGCTCACCTCGGTGGAGAAGCTGGTTCGCCACCGCCGCCTGACCGAGGTTCAGGTCCGGAGGGTGGCGGAGTCGACCCTGCCCACCGCCGCCGGTGAGTTCCGACTGCTGGTCTTCGAAGACACCATAGACGGAGCCATACACACCGCGCTGGTCAGGGGCGACGTGCAGGGCCGGAAGAACGTGCTGGTCCGGGTCCATTCCCAGTGCCTCACCGGGGACGTCTTCGGTTCCCGCCGCTGTGACTGCGGCGAGCAGCTGCACAGGGCCATGGAGATGGTCCAGGAGCAGGGTCTGGGCGTGGTTCTCTACATGGCCCAGGAGGGACGGGGAATAGGTCTGGCCAACAAGATACGGGCCTACCACCTGCAGGATCACGGGCTGGACACGGTGGAGGCCAACGAGGAGCTGGGCTTTCCCCCGGACCTGCGGGACTACGGGACCGGGGCCCAGATACTGGCCGACCTGGGCCTGTCCACGATCAGGCTGATGACCAACAATCCCCGGAAGATAGTGGGCCTCAACGGATATGGCCTGGAGGTGGTGGAGCGGGTGCCGCTGCAGGTGCGGCCCCGGCGGGAGAACATCAGATACCTTCGCACCAAGAAGGAGAAGCTGGGACACATGCTGGAGGGAGTGGACGATGGCACGGACACATGAGGGAGAGCTGGACGGACGCGGGCTTCGGGCGGGCATAGTCGTTTCGAGGTTCAACAGCTTCGTCAGCGAGCGCCTGCTGGAGGGCGCCCTGGACTGCCTGCGGCGCCACGGCATGGACAAGGATCACATCCATGTCTACCGGGTTCCCGGAGCCTGGGAGATCCCTCCCGTCGCCGCCCGGCTGGCCCGTTCGCAGAACCGTCCGGACATGGTTCTGTGCCTCGGCGCGGTGATACGGGGCGAGACCCCGCACTTCGACTACGTGTGCGCCGAGAGCTCCAAGGGCGTGGCCAGGGTCGCCATGGACGCCGAGATTCCGGTGGCCTACGGCATCGTGACCGCAGACACCGTGGAGCAGGCGGTGGACAGGGCCGGAGCCAAGGCCGGAAACCGCGGCTTCGACGCCGCCATGTCCGCCCTGGAGATGGCCCGTCTCTACCGCCGAATCGACAGCTCCGAAGAGGGCGGTTAGCTGGCGTGGGGGTGATGAGCCGCAGCAGGAAGTTCCTGCTGCAGTGCCGCTACGCCGCGGACGCCAACGGCCGGCCCCTGGATGAGAACCTGGAGGAGCTGGGCCTGGGAAGCCGCTTCGACTCCGGGCACGCCGCCTGGATCCGCGACCTGGGCCGGAGCACCAGCCGCCACCTGGCCGACCTCGACCGG
Source organism: uncultured bacterium (assembly GCA_964553045.1). Taxonomy (GTDB): domain Bacteria; phylum Fermentibacterota; class Fermentibacteria; order Fermentibacterales; family JCC-6; genus JAWLEP01. The sequence continues at coordinate 39,213 of CAZKJG010000025.1, forward strand.
GAGATAGAGTCCGTGCTCACGAACTGGCGGCTGGAGCGCCTGAACACCATAACCCGGCTCATTCTCGAGCAGGCCCTGGCGGAGGTCAGGTACGGCGACACCCCTCCCGCCGTGGCCATAGACGAGGCGATCACGCTGGCCGACGAGTTCGAGGAGGAGGACGCCGGCTCCTTCGTCAACGGCGTGCTCGACCGCCTGGTGGGCTCGGGAAGCAGCGGCTGAGATGCTGCTGAAAGTGGTAAGCGACGTCCACGGAAACCTCCAGGCCCTGGAGGCCGTTCTGGAGGACCCGGCGGGCGCGGAAGCCGACCTGACCGTCTGCCTGGGCGACGTAGTGGGCTACGGGGCCCGCCCCTCCGAATGCATCTCCCGGGTGCGGCGGGTCTGCTCCACCGTGGTCCGGGGCAACCATGACACAGGCGTGGCCGGCCTGATGGAGCTGGATTTCTTCAACCAGGCCGGCCGGGAGGCCGTGGACTGGACCGGGAAGCGCATGTCGGCCGACGAGACCGAGTGGCTGAAATCCCTTCCCCTGACCGCCGAGATCGGCGACCTCTTCCTGTGCCACAGCAACCCGCACGCCCCGGACACCTGGGGCTACGTCCTCTACTCGCATATGGCCATGGCCGCCTGCCGCGACCGTCCCGGCAAAGTCAACCTGATCGGCCATACCCATCTGCCGCTGTGCTGGAACGAGTACGGCGAACCGTCGGAGCGCACCGAGGGCCGCCTGGACGATGTCTGCATCGTCAACGCCGGAAGCGTGGGCCAGCCCCGGGACGGAAACCCCAAGGCCGCCTACCTCCTCATCGACACCGAAGCGGGGACCTGGAGCCATCGCAGGGTTCGCTACGATGTCTCCGCCGCGGTCGATGACATCCGGCAGGCCGGCCTGCCGGATGTCATCTGGCGGCGCCTGTCCCGAGGCCGCTGACGGGATTTGACCCGCCGGCCAGGCGGTGGTATCTCATCTTCGCAGCCTCACAGCCGAGGGGGACGGGCATGAGAGCACCACTTGTTCTGCTGGTGGCGGCAACCGCCGCCTTGGCCGGCAGCGTTTTCGTCACCGACTACGAGTACCAGGCCGATATTCCGGTCTACGAGGTGGATTACGAGTACCAGGCCGACCTCTGCGTCTACCCGGTCGAGTACGGGTACCAGGCGGACGACGAGGACGGCCTGTGGTTCTTCTGCGACTACGAGTACCAGGCCGACATCACCGTCTACTACGTGGACTACGAGTACCAGGCCGACCTTAACGTCTACTTCGTGGATTACGCGTACCAGGCCGGCTGGGAGGAGAGCAACGAGTGGAGGGGCAGGCTGCACTGAGTCTCTTCCGCCCGAAGCTCCTCACTGGACGGTTCTCCGCGGGCGGTAATATATACCTCCTAAGTGGGTCTGTAT
>CAZKJG010000026.1:0-39315 GCA_964553045.1 uncultured bacterium
GTGCGGCTCTCTGGTCAGCACCGGGCGGCTGGAGGTGGTAGGGACTTCTGACTGACCCATTTAGACTGGTACAGGAACGGGGCGGCGGGGAGATCCGCCGCCCCTCTCCTTTACCCCTGCGGTTGTCGCGGGGGCCGGCCTCCGCAAGATTATGCAGACAAGATCACGGGCATTCATTCGAACAGGCGGGAGGAACACATGAGGGAGAGCATCTCCAGGGAGGACCTGGCCCGATTCGAGGCGGGGCTTGCCGACGATCCGACGTACGGGCTGTCGCTGAACGCGGTGACGGAGAACGGTGTCCGGACGGTGGCCATGCGGCGCAGGAGCGTGGCGGCGGCGGACTCCACCTTCAGCCACCGGATCAAGACCCCGGAGGCGGCCAACCAGAAGAAGTCCGGCCGCTGCTGGCTTTTCGCGGCCATGAACACCCTGAGGCTGAGCATAATGGACCGGCTGAACCTCAAGGACTTCCAGCTGTCGGGGGCCTGGCTGATGTTCTGGGATAAGCTGGAGAAGGCCAACTGGTTTCTGGAGAACATAATAGAGACCAGGGAGGAGCCGCTGGACGGCCGGGTTGTCATGTGGCTGATGCAGGACCCGGTGGGCGACGGCGGCCAGTGGGACATGTTCGTAAGCCTGGTGGAGAAGTACGGCCTGGTGCCGCAGGAGGCCATGCCCGAGAGCTACAGCAGCGAAAACTCCCGGGCCATGAACGCCTTCCTGGTGGAGAAGCTGCGGGAGTACGCCCGGGACCTGAGGAAGAAGGCGGCCGACGGTGCCGGAGCCGGAAAGCTCCGGGCGGAGAAGGACCGCATGATGGCCACGGTGTACCGCATGCTCTGCGTCCACCTGGGAGAGCCTCCGAAGAGCTTCGTGTGGCAGTGGCGGGACAAGGACGACGGGTTCCACCGTCATGGCGAGATCACTCCCAGGGAGTTCGCGGAGAAGTACGTGGAGTTCGACCTGGACAGCATGGTGTGCCTGATCAACGCCCCCACCGACGACAAGCCCTACGGAAAGCTCTATACCGTCGGGTACCTGGGCAACGTGGCCGGCGGCCGGCCGGTGCGGTACCTCAACGTGCCCATGGAAGTGCTGCGGGAGGCCACCGTGGAGATGCTGCGCGACGGCAGGGCGGTGTGGTTCGGCTGCGACGTGGGCAAGATGGGCGACCGCAAGAAGGGCCTGCTGGACATGGCCATCTTCGACCTCCAGCCTGTCTACGGCGAGGCGATGACCATGACAAAGGCCGACCGGCTGGACTACGGCCACAGCCGCATGACCCACGCCATGGTCCTCACCGGGGTGGACATAGACGAGGAGGGCGAGCCCGTGCGCTGGGACATAGAGAACAGCTGGGGCAAGAAGTCGGGGCGCAAGGGTCATCTCACCATGACCGACCGCTGGTTCGACGAGTACCTCTACGAGGTGACGGTGGACGCCGACTACCTGCCCGGCGAGTACAGGGCGGTGCTGGAGACCGAGCCGGTTGTGCTGCCTCCCTGGGACCCCATGGGATCGCTGGCGCGGTAGGACGGGGTGTTCCGAAGCCCGGCCGCGGACAGATTGACGGAAGTGGCTTTCGGACGCAGACGGTTTGGAAAACCTGAGAGGGGCCGACATGCAGAGTGGGCTTGATCCCGTATACCAGAGGAGCTTCTACCTCTTCCGCAGGAAGGTGTTCAAGATCTTCGGAGGAGCCTTCCACGTGAAGGACGAGCAGGGGAACACGGTCATGTACTCGAAGCAGAAGGCCTTCAAGCTGCGCGAGGACATGACTGTATGGGCGGACGAGAACCAGTCCCGGGAGCTTCTGAAGATCAAGACCCCGCAGATAATGGACTTCGGGGCCACCTACTTCGTCACCGACAGCACCACCGGAGAGGAGGTCGGCGCTCTGGCCCGTCAGTGGGGCAAGTCGATGATCCGCGACACCTGGCACCTGCTGGGTCCCGACCAGCAACAGGTGGGCCTCCTGCAGGAGAAGAGTCTCGCCGGTGCGCTGCTGTCGCGCTTCATCAAGGTGGTGCCCCAGAAGTACGTGATCCAGACCATGGAGGGGGCCCGGGTGGTGTCCATAAAGCAGCACTTCAACCCCTTCGTCCTCAAGTACACCATGACCATAGATGACCCCATGCCCCCCATCGACAGGAGGCTGCTGATAGCCATGGGCATACTCCTGTGCGCCATCGAGGGGCGAGAGGGTGGAGGAGGTTCCGCGGGGGCGTATGGCGGAAACATCTGACCTGCCCGAAGGCGCCGGAAACGCGGCCTTTCCCCGCCTCCGCTACGCCGGCCTCTGGGTCTTCGGGGTCACCCTGGGCTTCTTCGAGGCGGCCATAGTGGTCTACCTGCGCCGCATCGTCTGCCCGGAGGGCTTCTCCTTTCCCCTGTCCGACATGGGGTCGCAGCTGCTGGCGGTGGAGCTGGGCCGGGAGGCGGCCAGCCTGCTGATGCTGGGGGGAGTGGCTCTGGCGGCCGCCAGAAGGCGCCGGGAGGCCCTGCCCATCTTCTTCCTCTGTTTCGGCATATGGGACATCCTGTACTACGTCTTCCTGCAGGTAACCCTGGGCTGGCCCGGCAGCCTCGCCACCTGGGACCTGCTCTTCCTCATCCCCGCCCCCTGGAGCTCGCCGGTATGGGCCCCGGTGCTCATTGCCCTGCTCTTCGTGGCGGTGCCCTCCTGGCTGCTGCTGAGGCGCCGCGGCAGCGCCTACCGGCCGTCCGACCGCTGGCTCATGCTGGCCGGCGGCCTCCTCTGCCTGGCAGCGTTCCTCTACAACGCCGGCGGCCTGATGGACGGCGGCGTGCCGCGGTACTTCCCCCTGTGGTTGTACCTGCCCGGCCTGGCCCTGATGGCCTGGGGCGCCGTGCGGGGCGGGCTCAGATGACCGGCGCCCTGGCTCTGCTGTGGCTTGTGTCCCTGGCCGCCCCCGCCGTCGATCCTGCGCCCCTGGACACCTTCCGGCTGGAGATCGCCCCGGAGCACCTGGACAGCCTGGTGCAGACCCCCGAGCACGGAGAGCGGTATCCGGGAGTGGTCGAGTGGCCGGCGGACAGGTGCAGCGTACAGGTGGGTCTGCGCGGCGGCTCCACGTTCAACCTCCCCAAGAAGAACTTCCAGCTGGAGCTGTCCGAGCCCAGCGTGGAGGGCTTCAGCGAGATACTCCTCAATGCCGAGATGCGGGACACCACCCTGATGCGCAACTGCCTGGGGCTCCGCCTCAGCAGGGAGCAGGGCCAGCCGGCCCCCTTCGCCCGGCACGCCTGGCTGCTGATAAACGGCGAGGACTGGGGCATATACCTGCAAGTGGAGGACATTGACCAGAACTTCCTAGACCGCTACTCCCTGGGCTCCGGGCCGGTTTTCAAGTCCGAAAGCCATCCGGCCCGCCTGGCCGTGTTCCAATGCGACGAAGACCCGCTTGAGTACTTCGAGCCACGAATGGACTGCGGGCATCTGGGCGGACTGCTTGAGGAGCTGGCCCAGCGGATCTGCCTGGGCGGGGCCATGGAGGTGGACACCATCAACTACCTGGACTACGCCGCCGCCTCCATAGCCATCCGCGACACCGATTCCATGACCAAGAACTTCTTCGCGGTCCTCACTCCGGGAGGGCCGTGGAGTTTCCTCCCCTGGGACCGCGACGCTACCTTCGGCAACACCTGGAAGGGTCACTGGACGCCGGGAAGCGTGGAGCGCGTCTTCTTTCTGCACCTGAGCTACGCTCCGCTGCTTCAGCGCTTCCTGGAGACCGATCAGGGAGCGTGGCTGATGGCCCAGCGCCTTCAGGCGGCTGCGGACCTGATGGAGTACGAACTGGTTCCGGCCGCCGATTCCATCTACCAGAGGATCAGGCCCTACGTTCTGGCCGATCCCTGGCTGCAGCTCTCCCCCGGGACCTATGACACGCTCTGCGACAGCCTGTTCGGCTTCCTGGCCCGCAGGCCGGATGTACTGCGCCGGGGCGCCGGCGAGCTGCTGTTCTCCCCGGTGGAGTCGCTTCGAGTCAGTCCCTCCCGCCTGGAGGAAGGCGACGATTTCACCGTCCGGATGGAGAGCGGACATCCACTGGACTTCGCCAAGCTGCACTTCCTGGATTCCGACGGGGACTGGGCCGGGTGTCTCTTCGAGTCACAGGGAGCCGGCGATACGCTCTGGCAGGTCGACCATGAGCTGCCGGACACCTCCTACGCCTGGGCAATGACGTGCTACACCAAGAGCCGCTTCACAGAGGACAGCACCTGCCTGGGCTCATACCCGGCCTACGGGTTCTCCGACTACCACTGGCAGAAGACGGCCCACCCATCCGTGGTGAGGGCCCTGGCCCCCCTGGAACCGGACCTGCTTCAGCCCCTGGACCCGGTCCGATGCGGGCCGGCGCTGTGGTACCTGCCGGTGGTGAACGGCCTTCAGGAGCCCCAGGACCTGTCCCGTTGCGCCTTTGTGCTTGACAGGGATGCCGCCGGCGTTTTCCTGCCGGATTCCTTCCTCCTTCCGGCCGGAGACACCCTGCTGCTCACCAACGATGCCGAGGCGCTCGGGCTGGAGCTTCCCTCCGCCCGGGTGGCGGGCGCCATGCGCATCGAGTCCCCGTCGGGATACGGCCTGCAGCTTCTGGATCCGGGATGGTCGGTCATACGGCAGGACCAGGTGGGCGAGGAGGACACCCTGCCGGTTCCCGAGCCGTCCCTGGCGATTACCGAGGTCTGCGCCACCCCCGCTGCCGAGAGCGGGGACTGGCTGGAGCTGTACAACAGGTCGGCCAGCCAGCTGGACGTATCCGGCTACGTCCTGCTGGACTGCCAGGGCAGAAGCTCCTACCTTCCCCCCGGAACCACCATCGACCCATGGGAATTCCTGGTTCTGTGCCGCGACCAGGAGGCCTTCGAAGCCGTCTTCGGCGCCATTCCCGGCAGCCTGTCGGGATGCCTGGCCTCCGGGTTGAGGAATGACGCGGACTCCATCTCGCTGATCTCCCGGAGCGGACGGCTCGCCGCCTCGCTTCACTGGGACGCAGGCGAGGGCTGGCCCATCGGGGGCGACTCGGTGATGGCCCTGGCTTCGGACACCAGATCCTACAGGGTTCCCGGCAACTGGATGGCCGAGCCCCTTCCGGGCTCGCCGGGCGAGGCGAACCCCTCTTGGGCCCTGGGCCGGGACCTGCCGCTGCTGCTGCCCCTCCGACCCTGTCCGGCCAGGCTGGCGTCCGTCGGCCGGGTACTGGCCCCCTACGCGGTGGACCGGCTTCCCGCCCGGCTGCGCGTCTACTCGCTGGACGGCAGGCTGGTGGCCGGTCCGGTGGAGCTCGGCGGTTACGAGGGCACCGCCAGCCTGTCGCTGGCGGGCTGGGAAAGGCCGGGCGTGTACCTGGTAGCCCTGACCAGCGGGGGCAGGTCGTCGGTGCGCAAGATGGTGGTGATACCGTGACGCCCCTCTGTATGGCCGCTCTGCTGGCCGCCTCGCCTTGGCCGGACTCGCTGGTGACTCTGGGGCTGGAGTTCGACGAGGAGCAGTGGGAGTACGCGTGCGAGCACCCCTCCGAGGACATACTGGTGCCGGCGGTCCTGACCGCCGACGGCCGGGAGATGGCGGCCACCTTCAGAATACGGGGGCAGTCCAGCCGCTACTACCCCAAGAAGTCCATAAAGGTGCGCATCCTCGAAGGCCAGCGCCTGTGGGGCTTCGACGAGCTCAACCTCAACGCCCAGTACCTGGACTACACGCGAATGCGGGAGAACCTCTCCTACCTCTTCCACCGCAGGGCGGGATGCATCGTTTCCGAGGCGCACCTGACCGAGCTTTTCTTCAACGGCGAGACCCAGGGCGCATACCTGTTCGTGGAGGACGTGGACGGCGACTTCCTGCGGCGCTACCCCCTCAGCGACAACTCCGCGGTCTACAAATGCTGGCTGGACGGGTCCAGCCTGGACCGCCCCTGGGAGATGGACCTCTACAAGAAGAAGACCCAGGAGGACGAGCCCTTCGACGACCTGGAGCTGCTGACCGGGTGGCTGCCCTACGTGCCGGACAGCGTCTTCCGCGAGGACCTGGGCCGGCGAATCGCCTTCGATGAGCTGCTCGACTTCGTGGCCGCCAACGTTCTGATCGCCCACGGCAGCTGCTACTACCACAACTACCACATGATACTCGACCGGCCCGGAGGCACCGGTACCTGGCACCCGGTGACCTGGGACATGGACCGGACCTGGGGCAGGAGCTACGGCCCCGGCACGCCCTACTACTGGAGTGGCAACCCCCCCAACCGGCCCAACCCCATGGTCTGGCGCAGCTGGGTGGACGACGAGATCCGCGGGCTGCTTCTGGGCAGGGTAGCCGACCTGCAGCCGCTGCTTTTGGAGATGGAGGCCGACGGCACCGTAGATTCCCTGGCCGCCCTCACCGAGCCCCTGGTGGAGGCCGACCCCTTTCGGGACTTCACCATGGACCAGTACCAGCAGCAGGTCGACGTGGTCCGAAACTGGCCGGAGAACAGGATCGACCACCTGGAGGACCAGTTCGCGCAGTGGCCGCTTCCCTTCCGCACCTACCCCGCCCGGAGGGTGGAGGGTCAGTGCCTGCTGCGGTGGAGCTCGGCGGGGCCGGGCTGCAGCTACTTCGTGGAGGTATCCGCCGACTCCAGCTTCGAGGACCCCTCGCAGATAATCAGCACCTGGACCACAGCCGACACCTCCCTGACCGCGACGGAGGCGGAGGCGCCCCAGGGCGCCTTCTGGCGGGTGACAGCCGGCAACGGCAGCGCCAATGTGGGCTGCCTCAACCGGGTGCGGCCGCTGGACCCGGTATGGCACCCCCCCTCCCTGGCCGGCTGCCTGGTGATCAACGAGATCAACTACCTGAGTCCGCCGGACGCCCCCGCCGGCGACTGGCTCGAGCTGGTCAACGCCGGCGCTGACACCGTCTGGACCGGAGGATGGAGCCTGCGCAACGGGGCCGCCGACCACCTGCACGTCCTCGACAACCAGCCACTGCCGCCGGGGGAGATGCTGGTGGTCTACCGCGACTCGGCCTCCTTCTTCGGCCAGCACCCCGGCTGTCCCGCCGACGGGGACGGCATGGACTTCGGCCTGGCGGCCGAGGGGGAGAGGCTGCGCCTGTACACCCCCCTGGGGGAGATGGCCGACTACGTGCGTTACGAGTCGGAGAGCCCATGGCCCGAGGAGCCCGACGGCCAGGGCCCGACCCTCTCGCTGCGCGACCCTGCAATGGACAACGGACTTCCGGAGTCCTGGGAGGCGGGGCCCTTCCGAGGAACTCCCGGCCTGCCCAACGACTCCCTGCCGGGATGGATCTCACACACCCCCATGATCATGGGACCGGTACGGCCCAACCCCGCATTCTCGCAGGCTCGGGTAGAGGTGAGCATCCGCCAGGCGGGGGAGGTCAGGCTCCGCGTATACGATCTGGCCGGCAGGCTGCGGGTTCGGGGAGGCAGACATGAGCTGCCCAGGGGCGCGTCGGTGCTGGACATTGCCGCAGGAGGACTGGAGCCGGGAGTTTACCACGTGGTGGTATCGCATCGGGGAACCCACCTGTCGGCGGGAATGGTGGTGCTGTCGGAATGAGGACCGCGGCGCTGGTTCTGGTTCTGTCGCTGCCGGCGCTGGCCCGGACCTCCACGGTCTCGCCGGAGGACGCGTTTCGGGACAGCCTGCAGACGCTCTCCGCCGGCGACACCCTCTACCTCATGCCGGGGACCTACACCGCCCCGGACACCCTGCCGCTGCTGCATGTGGCAGCGGGCCAGGCCGGGGTGACCATAACCACGTCCCCCCACGACCCGGCCGTGCTGGACGGCCAGGGCTTCTTCCGGCCGGTGCTGTTCCTGGAGGGCGGCGAGGCCCAGACCAGGGTGGAGCTGGTTACCGTGACCGGGGGCGCCGCCCAGAGCGGCCAGTGGTTCGCCGGTGGCGGGGCCTTCCTCTCGGAGACCAGCGCCATACTCTTCGGCTGCGAGTTCGTAGACAACACGGCGGTGGTGGGGGGAGCGGTGGCGGCCGAGGCCGGGGAGATTGTGCTGCAGCGCTGCCTCTTCGAGGGCAACTCCTCCATGTCCACCGGCGGGGCGGTGAACCTCTACGCCTGCCAGGCGCAGCTGCTGGACTGCAGGATGCTCTACAACACCTGCTCCGATGACGGCGGAGGCCTGAACGGCTACCAGAGCAGCGTTACCATCCGCAACACGCTCATGGCCGGCAACCACGCCGGCGACGACGGCGGAGGCATCGCGCTTCTTCAGGGCACCCATGAGATGGAGTACCTGACGCTGGACTCCAACTCCTGCGTCGACGACGGTGGCGGCATTCTGCTGAGCTCCGTGGACTACGCCAGCCTCAGCTCCTGCATAGTCACCTCCAACCAGGGCAAGTACGGCATAGTGGGCAAGGGCTCCCCCGACGTGGACTTCCAGTCCTGCTGCACCTGGAACAACGAGCTCGGCAACTACCTGGGCTGGGAAGATCCCACCGGCACCGCCGGCAACATCAGCCAGGACCCGCTCTACGCCGACACCCTCTACCGGCTGAGCCAGACCGACGCCGGACAGCCCGTGCAGAGCCCCTGCGTGGACGCCGGTCACCAGGCGGCCGAGCTATCCTGGATAGAGGGCTACTCCACCCGCACCGACAGCGTCCCCGATTCCCTCACAGCCGACATGGGCTGGCACCAGCCCTGCTCCCTGGCCACCGGCCCCGGAGGCGGCCAGGTCCCACCCGGCGGACTCAGGCTCTGGCCCAGCCCGTTCCGCAGCAGCCTCTCCATCTGGGCTCCCGCTCCCGGCGAGGAGGTATCGGTACAGGTGTACGACGGTTGCGGCAGGCTGCTGTGGCGCAGTGAGGCCTATTCAACCGCCTTCGCCTGGTCCGGAGTCTGGACGCCCGCCTCCGGTGACTCCCCGGGCCTGGTGCTGGTCCGCGTGAGGTCGGGTTCGGCCGTGTACACGGGCAAGGCGGTGATGCTGCCGTGACCCCTCTGCTGCTGGCGGCTGCACTGGGAGCGCTGTTCGAGGTCTCACCGGGCGAGAGCATACAGGGGGCGCTGGACCAGGCCGCGGCCGGGGACACGGTTCTCCTGCTGCCGGGCACCCATTCGGGCTCCGGGGAGCACCTGGCCGTGATCACGGGCCAGCACGACGGGGTTACACTGCTCGGGGACGCCCAGTCGCCCTCCTCGGTGGTACTGGACGGGTCGGGACTGGAGCAGTGCATCATTCTGGTCGACGGGACGGTGGCCGGGGAGGTTGGCGCCTCCACCGTCGTCCGGGGAATCACCCTCAGCGGGGGGGACTCCGGCACAGACCCGTTCGGCGGGGGCATGAGGCTCGACCACGCCTCGCCCACGGTGGATTTGTGCGTCTTCGACGGCTGCACGGCCGAGAACGGGGGAGGGGCGTACGCATGGAAGGGCCAGCCGGCCTTCACCGGCTGCACCTTCGACGGCTGCTACAGCGAGTCGGCCGGAGGCGGCCTCTACCTCTACGACTCGGACGCCCGGGTGGAGCACTGCCGGTTCCTGGACTGCCAGTCCGGCGATGACGGGGCCGGGGTCTACCTCTACCACGCAGACGCCCTGGTGTACGGCAGCCTCTTCGCGGGGGGAGCGGCCAACGACGACGGAGCCGCCGTATACTGCTACACTTTCTCCTATCCGGAGGTGGGCTTCTGCACCTTCACCGGGGGCAGCACCAACTACGGCAACGCCGCCGCCGTCTACTTCCGGGTGGAGTCCGGGGGCCAGATACACGACAACATCGTCGCCGACAACCAGACCACCGGATTCTACGGCGACGGCGGAGCCTACCCGGAGTTCAGCCATAACTGCGTGTGGAACAACCAGGGCGCCAACTACGGCAACCTCCCCGACCCCACCGGAGAGGACGGCAACATCGAGGCTGACCCGCTCTTCACCGGCGACTGGCACCTCAGCTGCACCGAGGCCGGCCAGCCCCAGCAGAGCCCGTGCATCGATGCCGGGTCGATGGGAGCCGCGGAGGCCGGCCTGGAACTCTACTGGACCCGCACAGACTCGGTCTTCGACGGCGGCACCGCCGACATGGGCTACCACCACGGGCCCCCAGCGGAGTGGATGGGGGCCGAGGGCCCCGCTGCTCCGGCGGCACCCCGCCTCTCTGTAACCCCCTGCCCCTCCACCGGTGCGGTGGAGCTCTCCTGCGGGGGACGGCCCATGCAGCGGGTGCGGATACTGGACATGGCCGGCCGGGTGGTGTACACGTCCTCCGGCGGCCGCCAGCTGTCCCTCGACCTGCCGCCGCAGCTCCCCTCGGGTGTCTACCTGGCCACCGCCATGATGGAGGGCCGCCGGATGGCGGCCCGGCTGGTGCTGGTTCGGCGATGAGTCTTTCGGGCTTCACCCGCCGTGTTCTGCTGGTAGCCGGGTGGGTCTTCCCGGCGGCTCTTCTGGCCGCTGGCTGCGGGGAAAGGCGCCCCAGTTTCCTGCTGGTGGTGGTGGACGCCCTTCGGGCCGACCACCTGGGCTGCTACGGCTACCACCGGGACACCTCCCCGGCCCTGGACAGCCTGGCTTCTGCCGGTGTCATCTGGACCGGGGCCCAGGCCCAGGCGCCATGGACTCTTCCTGCCGGGGCCTCCATCCTTTCCGGGCTCACAGTGCGCGCGCACGGGGTAAGGCAGGCCGCCTCCCACCTGTACGGGATGCCTCCGGAGATGCCCACAGCGGCCACATTGCTGTCCGCGGCGGGCTACGCCACGGCAGGACAGGCCAATGGCTACTGGCTGGGATCGGATCTGGGCTTTCACAGGGGCTTCCGGCGCTTCTCCGCCTACCCCAACGGCCACGGCAGGGCCTGCCTGGCTGTGGACGAGATCATCGACATGATAGAGGAGCTGGACCCGGACAGGCCCTTCTTCGCCTTCCTGCACCTCTACGATGTCCACTCCCCCTACCATCCACCATCGGAGTACGGTGAGCTGTGGGCCGAAAACCCGACCCGCGGACGTTTCCACTGGGACGCCGACCACCTCGCCGGCGTGGTGCGCGACCCGAAGAACAGACAGCGCTACGTGGACCTCTACGACGGGGAGATCAGGTGGACCGACCAGCAGCTGGCCAGGCTGTTCGCTTGGCTGCGGGAGACCGGCAGAGCGGAGACCACGGTTGTGATGGTCACCGCCGACCACGGCGAGGAGTTCCTGGACCACGGCTGGATCGAGCACAGCGTCACCCTCTACCAGGAGGTGCTCCACGTGCCCCTGCTGGCTGCGGGGCCGGGGATTCCCCGGGGTGCGGTGGACTCCACCGTGGTGGGCCAGATAGACCTGGTGCCCACCATGCTGGAGATGGCGTCTGCCGAGATCCCCCGCCACCTGGAGGGCCGGCCGCTGCTTCCCGTGGGTTCCGGGGCCGGACGGGTGATGCCCTCCAGCGGTACCACCCCCGAGCACCGGGCCTCCGGCAGCATCCGCGACCGGAACCGGATCGCCGTGCGGCAGGGCCGCCGGAAGCTGATCTGGGACGCCGACGCGGACAGCGCCGTGATGTACGACCTGGCCGCAGATCCCGAAGAGATGAGCCCCCTTCCCCCCGACAGCGGGCTCCTGCGCGAGGCCAGGCGGCACTGGGCCACGCCAAGGGCCTTCCAGCCGGTGGAGGTGGAGGGCCCGGAGGGTGAGGAGGCGGACATGCTTCGGGACCTGGGCTACATCTAGCCCCCTGAGAGACCTGCGTTGCGTTGCGATGGCCGACGTGCACAGATGGGGGTCAGCCATGTCCAGCTCTTGGGATGCATCTCCAATCCAGTTGTTTCCTGTCTGCGACAGTTCGCTTCTTGTGTCTGTGAAACCGGGACTGGCCCGAGAATAACCAGACCGGACATGGATCCTGCCGCGCGGACTTGGGCCTCGGTGATCGAACATTCCGACGTACGAATCGACCCATTTGGACGCAGACAACATCATATGGTCGGCGGAAGTCCGGGATGCCGCCGGAGATGCTGCGTTCGTGAGCCCTGTTCGGCAAGAGAAACCAAGATCGTATATTGGGATCTCTGAGAGTCCTTTCTGTGGCTCGATGGTATTCTGCACACCTTCGGGTGTCGACGAGAACATCCTGCGTATATTCGACATATGCGGAAGATAGGTACGGCAACTCGTCGGCAGCGGAGGATGCGGGTATCGATGGGACGGGCGGCCGGTACCGAGGTTGTCCGCAGGGCAGTTGTCAGGCTCTGGGAGTATTCTCGCGATGAACGGACCTGCGCCATGCTGATTTTCATCCCTGACAGGCGGGACTGCTTGCAGAGTGGATAGATCAGCCACATTCGTCGCATACGCCCTGCTGGCCGTAGCATTCGTCGCTCTGCTCCATGGCTCGCTGGACGCCCACTACGAGCATCTTCTCAGAAGCAGGCTCGACCCGGCCCCCGGCGGACGCGGCTTCGCCAACACCCGGATCCTCAGCCTGCTCGCCATCAGGCCGATGATGTGGTTGGGCCTGTCGATGTCGCTGGCATCCCTGTTCCTGGCCGTTCTGGCCACCGCGGGGACGCTTATCGTATTCGAACGGTACCTGAGCGCCTGGGGCCTCCTCGAGAGCCGGTCTGTCCTGCTGGCGCCCGCCATACTGCTGCCCATGGCGTGGAACTACATAGTTCTCAGCGATATCCACTTCCCCGAGGACATACCTGCAACACTTCTCTTTGTCCTGGGGCTGCTCCTGCTGAAGCGGAAGCGCATGCTGGCCTTCCACATCGTCTTCCTGGCAGCCGTTGCCAACCGGGAAACATCTCTCTTCCTGGTGCCGGCCATGTTCCTGCTGCAGGTGGGGGAAAGAAGGACCGCGCCGCTGCTGCTGCACGTGCTGGCCCTGGGAGGGGTATGGCTCGGGGGGAGGCTGCTGCTGATGGAGCTGCTGGGCGGCGGCGCCGGCGCCTCCATGCACGAGAACAACTTCGCCTTCAACCTCAGGCTGTGCAAGTCCCTCTTCGCCCTCAACCCCAGGGCTCTGCGCATGCTCATGCTCTTCGGGGGTCTGTGGGCCTTCCTGCCCCTCTGCGCCGGCCGCGTGCCCGGACGGATGCTGCTGCTGTTGATGCTGCTGGTCCCCTTCTTCGCTGTCATGATGGTCGCCGGCAACCTCGACGGCGAGGCCAGGATATTCAACGAGATGATCCCCCTGGTCACCGCTCCGGTGGTGCTTCTCTTCGAACGGACGGCACTGGGGCGCCCCTGCCGGTCTCGGACCGCAAGCCCTTCTGACAAGGGCTGACAGCCGGCAGCGGCGTCTGCGCCTAGATGCCGGGAAGGAAGTCCAGGGACACCGCCCACCGCAGGCCCAGCCTGTCGCCTCCCTCCGGAGGATGGGAAAGCCACACCGGGAAGTATGCGGTGACTAGGGGCAGCTCCAGCTCGATGCCGGCGGCCAGGCGGGCGCTTCGGACTGCGAGGTCCGACAGCCCGACTCCGAATGCGGAGGCGCCTCCGTAGACCCTGGGGGATACGATTCCCAGCAGGCGGTAGGGGGGCAGGGCCAGGGACTGCCGCGCCGAGAGGGCCCAGCGTCCCCGTTCGGCGCTCTCGCCGTAGCCGGCCAGCCCGCAGCAGCCCCGGCGGAAGAGGTGGGGGCTGCCGGAGAGGGCCCCGGCCAGGGCCGGGTAGACGTGGGGCGGAGGGTCTCCCCAGGCGCGACAGGCGGACAGGCGGGTCTTCGCCGTCATTCTCCCGCTAATCCTGGTCTGCAGCTTGGCCTGCAGGTTCATCCGGCCGTACGGCCCCCCGTTCCAGCCCGGCGACAGCAGCAGCTCCCCGCCCGCGTAGCCCTCCAGCCGGTAGGACTGCCAGTCGAGGCCGGCCGTCAGCTCGGCCTCCAGGGCGTCTCCCGCCTCGGTCCGGCCCCCGCCGTAGAAGGAGGTGTCCGACACGGCGGAGATGCCGCAGCTTACCCCCAGTCCCAGGGAGGGCTCCGCCGGGGTCTCCCCCCGCAGGTCCAGGGCGAGGCCCGACCGCAGGGACTCCAGGCCGTACCTGCTGGCCAGACTGGTGGTCCAGGCCAGCCTGCTGCGGGGGCCGGTGGCCACCCGGGTCCGCAGGGCGCCACCGAAGGAGACGCACCCTTCCGCCTCCAGCGGCGCGGTGGCGTACCCCCCGAAGGTCCAGGGCCCGCCGGCCTCCACCGGCTGCGGGTAGGAGGCCAGGGCCAGACCCAGCCCTCCCCCCACACAGGACGGGGTATAGACGGGTATCGCCCAGCTGCGGAAGCGGGAGGGCTCGGGCATGGGGAGGATCAGGGGGCGGATGGAGCCCCGCGCCGGGAGGGCGTTGTTCCAGGGCCTGGCGTCGGGTAGCCGGGTGAAGGGGTCGATCTCCGCGGAGGTCCAATGCCCCGCCACCAGCACGGTGGTGTCGGCAGAGGATAGACGCAGGGTGTCCAGCAGGCTGTCCGCCCCCGCCCGCAGCAGCAGCTCGGCGGCCAGCGGATGGGGAACGCCGCCGCCCAGCTCAACCGCGGTACGGTCGCCCCGGTGGCCGATACCCTCCACCGATATGTCCATGGTCCCGGTGCCCCTCAGCCAGTAGTCGAACTCCCGCCGCCAGCTGCGGCCGGTGGTCGCTTCCAGTATCTCGCGGAAGTCCTCCGTCTGCGGACGCCTGAACCGGAAGCGCCGGAAGTACTCCCGCATTGCCCGGTCGAAGGCCTCCGCTCCCGCCGACAGCTGAACCATCCGCAGGAACAGCGCCGGCTTCGAGTAGTAGGTGCCTGCGGTGGGGTGGCTGCCGTCGGCGGCATCGGTGGCCCGGCTGAGCACCGGGGCCGTCTCCCGCCCCGCCTGCTGCACGTAGCCCATGGAGTGCAGGGCGTGGTCGCTGGCGCAGATCAGCCGGGGCGGGGCAGTGGTCAGGTTGCACCACCTGCCGTAGCGGCGCTCCATGTAGCGCAGCTCGCTGAAGGTGTTCATGCCCTCGTCCAGCCAGGCCTCCTCCACCTCGTCGTTGCCCAGCATGGCGTAGAACCACTGGTGGCCGATCTCGTGGCTGACCACCACCTCCAGCAGCCTGGTCATGGGTACGTCCAGGTTCCCTATGACCACCAGCGTGGGGTACTCCATGCCCCCCATGCCCCCGGGGCCGTTGTCGACGATAGTCAGGTTCGGGTACGGGTAGGGCGCGTACCACTGCCCGTAGTACAGCAGCGTGGAGTCGGCAACCTCCTCCACACCTTCCCAGTAGCCCTCCTCTCCACTGGTGCGGAGCACCCTTACCTCCACCCGGCCGCCGCCCAGGGAATCCGGGTATGCGAAGGCGTGGACGGACTCCACGAAATCCGGGTCCGCCGCCCAGGCGAAGTCGTGCACCTCGGTGGCGGTCCAGGTCTCGGTCCGCCGGGTGGAGTCCGGGCTCCAGCGGACACCGCTGCGCCGGCCGGTGGCCGCCACCACGAAGTCCGCCGGCACCTCCAGCTCCGCCCTGTAGCTGCCGTAGTTGCTGTAGAACTCCCCCTCCAGGTGGTAGCGCGACCGGTGCCAGCCCCGGTCGTCGAGGGCGCACATCTTCGGGTACCACTGCGTCAGCAGGTAGTGGTCGCCGCTGTGGCCCATGCGGCTCCAGAAACGGGGCACCTTGACCGTGAACCCCGTGCTCACGGAGACAGCTTCGCCCGGCTGAAGCGGCTCCTCGGGCAGCAGGCGGGCCAGCGTGCCGTCCACCACCGCCCGGGCCGGCCTTCCATCCACCATGGTGCCGTCCAGCTCCATCCAGCCCCTGTCCTCGGGGGAGGAAGCGCTGAAGCCGAAGCTCCCCCGGGCCTCCAGGTCCCGGGCGAAGGCGGTTTTGCGGCCCCGGTAGGCGTTGGGATAGAGGTGCAGCCACAGCGTATCGACCGTATGGGGCGAACCGTTGAGGAACTCCATGGTCACCCGGCCGGAAACGATGGCCGAGTCAGGATGGAGCGAGGCATGCAGGTCGTAGTCGGCCCTGCTCTCGGCGGGCATGTCGGCCTGAGGCAGCAGAAGCGTCAGGGCCAGCAGCCCCGGGTTCAAGGTGCCGGCGTCCCCTTCTGGGTGAGCCGCCGCAGGAAGCCGGCCACTTCCGCGGCCCTTCCCGGGTCCCCGGGACGGGCCGTGCGTATCCACAGGTAGCGGATGTAGCGTGGCTGCAGCCTGCCCATGGCGTCCACCAGCAGGCGGCAGAAGTCCCTCACCTGCATGGTCCCGTGCCGGGCCCCCAGCACAGGCAGCGAAACGGCCTCCAGCTCCCTCATCTCCGCCTCCCGCAGGCTGGCGTCCAGGGCCGACACCACCCAGTCGCGCTTCCACGTGGGACTGACCGAGAGGTCATGGACAACGGCCAGTATGGACAGCGGCCTGCCGCCGCGGACCACGATCGATCCGGGCTCCCTGGGCCGGAAGCTCTCCAGCTCGGTCAGCGCCTCATCCAGGGAGGCCCCCGTTGCGGAGTAGTCGGAGGCGGAGGGCGGGCTCAGGACCAGATAGGTGTCCTCCTCTCTCACCTCCGCGGCAACCGGGAAGGGGGCCAGGCCTTCCGGCGCCACCGAGACGTGCACCGACCCCATGACCAGGCGCAGGCCGTCGGGCTCGCCTCCCGGGCTCAAGACTCCGGCCCGCCCCGTCGGGATGCCGCGCAGCCGGACTCCAGCCGGTGCCGAAGCCTCCGCAGGCGGCGGCCGGCTTCCGGGAGCAGCTCCCGGACGTCGGTGTACAGCAGCAGCCTCTCCAGCGTCTCTGTACGGGTCCTTCCGTCGGAGAGCACCCGCCGCAGCCTCTCGGAGGCCTCCTCCCGCCGCCCCAGGGAGGCCAGGGCCCGGGCGGCGATGCTGGCCCGCCACAGCCTGCCCCTGGGGTAGTCGGCCATCTCCATGGCGTCGAGTCTCCCCAGCACGGCCGTAGCGTCCTCGGGCAGCGCTGCCTCGCAGGCCAGCAGCCGGAGGTCGTGGGAGCAGACCATGGAGATGGAGGCCAGCTCGATCGGGCCCGTCCGGGAATCCAATGCCTCCAGGGCCGTGGCGGCCCCCTCGGCCGCCGCCTCCGTTCTGCCGGCCAGGAGGTCGACACGGGCCCGGCAGTACGCGAGCACCAGCGGGTCGATCACGCCCCAGCAGGCCGCGTGGTGGAGCATCGCCCGCGCGCCGGGCAGGTCGCCGCAGGCGGTGAGCACCAGCGCCTCGGTCAGCCCGGCTCCGGCCATGGCCTCCGGGTCATCCGTCCGCCGCGCCAGGGCGGCGGCACGGCGCACGGCATCCCGAGCCCTGCCGGGACGCAGTGCCCGCAGGTAGGCCCGGCCCAGGGCCAGCAGGCTCCAGAGGCTTCCCCACAGCGAGAGGGAGCTCTCTGCCCTCTCCACGGCTTCCGAAGCCGCCCGGCGGGCCTCCGTGATCCTCCCGGCGTAGAGGCAGATCTCGGCGTGGTCGTGGAAGAGCCACCAGGCAGGGGGGCGCTCGGTGGAGGCTTTCGAAAAGGGCCGAACCGCTCTCTTGGAGGCTTCGGCG
This sequence comes from uncultured bacterium, assembly GCA_964553045.1. Taxonomy (GTDB): domain Bacteria; phylum Fermentibacterota; class Fermentibacteria; order Fermentibacterales; family JCC-6; genus JAWLEP01. The sequence continues at coordinate 17,501 of CAZKJG010000026.1, forward strand.
GCCCCGGAGAGGTCCAGCCTGCTGAGCCGTATCAGGGCCCGCTTGTGCAGGATTCTCCAGTCCTCGGGACGCGATCTGCCGGGGGGCAGCCGGTCGAGCTCCTCCTCCGCCTCCTGGGGCCGGCCCAGCCTGGTGAGCGCGTCCGACCTCTCCAGCAGCAGCGTCGCCCTGAGCCCGGGCTTTCCGGAGACGTCTATGCGCCCCATCTCCTCGAGAGCCAGCTCGCTCTCCCCGATTATGCGCAGGGCGGACGCCGCATGCAGAAGCGCCCGGGCCCGCAGGCGGCTCCTGCCCGCCCGCCCGGCCGCCTCTGCCGCCTTCAGAGCGTAGCTGCGGCTTCGCATGTGCATACCGGCATCCGTGCAGGTCTCGGCGGTCAGCAGTGCCGTCTCTGCCGTCCGGGCCGAATCGTTCCCGCCACCCGGAAGCCTTTCCAGCAGTCGTACCGCGGCGGCCAGATGCTCGGCGGCCACGTGCACCAGTCCGGAGGCGCGGAGATCGCCGGCGGCCGCCATCCGCTCCTCCAGGGCCTCCTCCCGGCTGCCGGCGCTCTCCAGGTGCACGGCGGCCATGGCCCGGTCTCCGGCCCTCCGGTACATCTCGGCTACCGCCGAGTGGAATGTGGAGCGCAGGCCCTGGGAGATTCCGGCCAGCAGCCCCTCCCGCAGGTAGGCGGCCGCCAGCTCGAAGCGCATGGGGTCGGGACACGCCCGCAGCAGGCCCAGGCTCTCGGCCCTGTCGAAGCAGCTGAGGACCTGGCCCTCCTTCAGAGCCGTCAGTCCGGCCACTGTGGAAACGTCGAAGCAGCGCCCGAGTGTCGCGGCCAGCGCCAGCAGGCGTCGGTCCTCCCGGGAAAGCCGCTCGAGCCGATTGCGTACAAAGATCCTTATCCGCGTACTGGCCTTGGGCCGGCTTCCGCGGCCGGCTTCGAGCCTGCGGTCATCGTCCAACCTGAGCATTCCGGCGGAGTTGAGGTTCCGCAGGTGCTCGGTGGCCAGCAGGGGAAGCCCGCCGGAGACATCCATGAGCTCCCGGGCCAGATGGTCGGAGACGGACTCCGCGCCCAGCCGGGCCCTGGCCAGCTCCCGGACGCCCTCCCCGTCCATGGGCGGCACCTCCATGGCAACCGCCAGCGGATGGTCGAGAAGGTCCACCGCCGGACAGGGCTCGGGCGAGCCGATGTCCTCCGCCCGCAGCTCGCAGCAGACGGAGAGGTCGGTGGTGGCGTCGCTGCCGAAGACGTAGGAGAGAAGGGAGACCGTCGCCTCGTCGAGCCACTGGGCCCCGTCGGCCACCAGCACCGCCGGCGTCCAGGCCCGCAGCACGGCGGATATGGCGTCCAGCAGCACGAACCGCTCCAGGGGAAGCGGGGTCTCGCCGTTGCGTCGGGGGAACAGGTCCGGCAGAAGTCCCGACAGGACGTTGGACATGACCGGGTCTATATCGGGTGCTCCCAGCTCCGGTACGCCCTGCCTGACCGCGGACAGCACCGCTGCGTAGGGGACCCGGGCCAGCTCGGGCGAGCCCGGCAGCCTGAGGACGTTGATGTCCTCGGGCAGCCTTTGGACGGCCGTATCGAGAAGGGTCGTCTTTCCGACCCCGGACTCGCCGGTCAGGATTACCAGGGCGCATTCCCTTCCCGGGTACAGCCTGGGGTGGAGCTCGGCCAGCAGCTCCCGGCGCCCGGTGAAGACGTCGCCGTGCCAGAAGAGGTCGTGCCCCTCCCGCCAGCGCAGAACCCTTCCGCCGCCCACCTCCTTGGCCGAATGGGCGGAGATGCCGGCGAGCGCGAGAAGATCGGCGCCGCAGGACGAATCCTCGGGAAAGAGGGACTGGCCTATGCCGGCCGAGACGCCCCACTGCTCCGGCATCAGCCCCCGGACCTGCTTCAGTATCCTCCTTCCGGGGCCCACCTCGTTGCCGGGACGGAGGCCGGGGGAAAGCACCACGAACTGGTCGCCCCCGTAGCGGAAAACGGCGTCTGCCTCGCGCAGGCTGTCCGAGAGCAGCCGGGCGAGCTCCAGCAGCGCCCTGTCCCCCAGCGCGGTACCCTTGCGGCGGTTCAGCTCCGCCAGGCCCGCCAGCTCCACGAACAGTAGCCCGAACGGCTCCTCCCCGGCCGTGAGCTCGTCCAGGCGTGCGGCGAGTGCCCGGCGGTTCGGCAGTCCCGTGAGGTGGTCCCTAAGCCGGGAGGCCTCGGTCCTCCGGTCGGAACTGCCGGCTTCTTCGGGCATGCTCTCCACCTCCCGTCATACACTAGGCAAGGGAGGCGGCCGCGGCTAGCCCGGGGCCCGGCGTTGACAGGAATGGCGGGTTGGTTTCTCTTTGGTCTGTCCATCGGGAGCAACAGCCAGCCGGAGGCAGACATGAACAAAGTCGTGAGCGTGGAGCCGAAGTCGGACAAGACACCAAGGTGGAAGGTGATACTCGACCTGCTGGCAGAGACCAACCAGCTGCTGCTGAAGAGAATAGGCCGGCTGATGATGAACTACCTCTTCCGCCGCAACGTCCCGGCGATGAAGGAGATGATGCAGCAGCTGCTGATTCGGGACGAGGAGGACTTCGAGACCGGGGCCGCCTACGGCGAGAACCAGCCGATGGAGCGGATCAACTACGCCGCCCTGGAGCGCTTCATAGAGGATGTCTTCCGGGTGGCGGCCGAGGAGCTGAAGGACGAGGAGATCAACTCCATGCTCTCCATCTGGATCAAGTCCGAGTCCACCAGGTTCCTCTCGGTGACGGTGGAGAAGCGGGACGTGCCCCTGGGGGAGCTGGCCGAGAGCCTGCAGAGGTTCGCCATGCTGCCCGAGAGCCAGAAGTCGCTGGGCCACGAGGAGTGCATCGGGATAAAGGTGGCCCTGATCCGGCGCTTCCTGACGGAGGACCTTCAGTACATCAACACGCTGAAGAAGCACGTTGCCGTGGACGATTTCGTGAACGTCCTGACGCGCACCATCGGCCCCGTGGCCGGCAACGGCAAGCTGGGGGGCAAGTCGGCCGGTCTGTTCCGGGCCCAGAAGATCCTGGACGCCCGCCGCGGCGATCACGTGGTGCTGCGCAACCTGCGCATTCCGAAGACATGGTACATAACCTCCGATGCCATCATAGACTTCATTCACCACAACGCCCTCGAGGAGCTGCTGTCCATCAAGTACTCCGACCCCTCGGAGATCCGCCAGGAGCACATATACCTCAGGCAGATATTCAAGAACTCCCTCCTGCCCACCGAGATCATGGCCGGCCTCAGCATGGCCCTGGACGACCTGGGCGACGTGCCCCTGGTGGTCCGCTCCTCCAGCCTGCTGGAGGACAGCACCGGTGCGGCCTTCGCCGGCAAGTACCGCAGCCTGTTCGTGGCCAACCGGGGCAGCAAGGAGGAACGGCTGGAGGCCCTGGCGGACGCCGTCCTGGAGGTATACGCCAGCGTCTTCGGCCCCGACCCCATCGAGTACCGCCGCGAACGGGGTCTGCTGGACTTCAACGAGGAGATGGGGATACTGATACAGGAGGTGGTGGGCCACCGCCTGGGTGACTACTACTTCCCCGCCTTCGCCGGTGTCGCCTTCAGCCACAACGACTTCCGCTGGTCTCCCCGCATACGTCTCGAGGACGGCATCATCCGCCTGGTCACCGGCCTGGGCACCCGGGCGGTGGACCGGGTGGGCGACGACTTCCCCGTTCTGATAAGCCCCGGCAAGCCCGGCCTGCGCCCCAACGCCACCGTGGACGAGACCATCCGCCACGCCCAGAAGAGCCTGGACGTGATAAACCTCAAGACCCGCCGCTTCGAGACCGTCTCCTTCCAGGACCTCTTCGACCGCTTCGGCAGCGACTACCCCACCCTCAGCTACATCATCTCCCTGGAGAAGGGGGGACAGCTGCAGCCACCCATGGGCACCCTGTTCAACGTGGAGCGGGAGCGGCCGGTGGTAACCTTCGAGCGGCTGATCAGCAACAGCCCCTTCATCCTGCTGATGAAGACCATCCTGGAGACGCTGCAGGAGGAGATCGGCGTGCCGGTGGACGTGGAGTTCGCCTACGCCGACGACATCCAGGTCCCCTACCTTCTGCAGTGCCGTCCCCAGAGCCGTGGCGCCAACGGCATAGACGTGGAGTTCCCCCGGGACATACCGGAGGAGGACATCCTCTTCACCGCCGACCGCTACGTGACCAACGGCGTAACCAGGGGCATCGAGTACCTGGTCTACGTCGACCCCCTGCAGTACGACCTGCTGGACAGCCGCGAGAAGCTGGTGGAGGTGGGCAGGATCGTCGGACGGATCAACGAGAAGCTCCCCCAGAAGCGCTTCGTGCTAATGGGCCCGGGCCGCTGGGGCAGCCGGGGCGACATCAAGATGGGGGTTCAGGTGGGCTACAGCGACATAAACCGCACGGCGATCCTCATCGAGGTTGCCCGGTCCAAGAAGGGCTACGTCCCCGACCTCTCCTTCGGCACCCACTTCTTCCAGGACCTGGTGGAGGCCGGCATACGCTACCTGCCGCTGTACCCCGACAGCGAGGGTGCCTTCTTCAACGAGGGGTTCTTCGAATCCGCCCACAACTGCCTGCCCAAGATGGTGCCCGGAAGCAGCGAGCTGGCCCACGTGGTGAAGGTGATCCGGGTGGAGAGGGAGGTCCATGGCGCCACCGTGACCGTGATCATGGACGGCGAGACCGACCGGGCCATGGCCTACCTGGACAGGGATTAGCCTTGGCCCTGGGTGGAGGACTCACCGACCCGCGCATCGACGCCCTGGCCGGCCGCATGGGCGCGGACCCGGTACCCTTCTGGTCGCTGATGGCCAACAGGGTGCGCCGCGTGCTGCTGGTCTCCAGCCTCTACGACTCCTACGCCCTGGAGGAGGACGGCAGCTTCACCGAGCTGCTGTTCAGCGAGTACCTGGAGCTGAACCTCCGCTACGCCCCCCACATCGTCCGGGTGTCCACTCCCGAGGAGGCCCTGCAGCGTCTGGAGTCCGAGGGCTTCGACCTGGTTATCTACATGCTGCAGGTCTCCGACCGCTCCCCGGCGGACTTCGCCGCCGACATAAGGCGCAGGGGCGGCGAGATGCCCCTGGTGGTGCTGGCCTACAGCACCCGGGAGCTGGAGCTGCTGCGCCGCGCCGGAAGGCTGGAGGGCGTGGACAGGGCCTTCACCTGGCAGGGCGACGCCCGGCTGTTCCTGGCCATAGTCAAGTCCGTGGAGGACCGTCTCAACGCCCAGCCCGACCGGGAGACCGCCGGGGTGAAGGCCATCATACTGGTGGAGGACTCCATACGCTTCTGCTCCTCCTACCTGCCCATGCTCTACACAGAGCTCATGCTGCAGACCCAGACCCTGATGACCGACGGCGTCAACCAGATGCAGAAGCTGCTGCGCATGCGCGCCCGTCCCAAGATCCTCCTGGCCACCACCTTCGAGGAGGGGGTGGAGCTGTTCGAGGAGTTCCGCACCGACCTGCTGGGACTGATAGTGGACGCCCGCTTTCCCAGGGGGGGAGAGGTGGAGGCGAAGGCGGGCCTGGAGCTGGCCGGGATCGTACGGCGAAAGGCCCCCGACTGCCCGGTGCTGGTGCAGTCCTCCGAGGAGGAGAACCGCCAGCCGGCCGCGAACCTGGGGGCGGCCTTCATCAACAAGGAATCGCCCACCCTGCTGGCGGAGGTCCGGGGCTTCATGCAGGACTACCTGGGCTTCGGCGATTTCGTCTTCCGGGGCTCCGACGGCGCCGAGGAGGCCCGGGCCAGCGACCTCACCGAGATGCTGGCGGCCCTGAAGAGCGTGTCCGACGAGACCCTGGTGTTCCATGCCCGCCGCAACGACTTCTCCAAGTGGCTCATGGCCCGGACGGAGTTCGAGCTGGCCCGGGCCCTGCGGCCGCAGCGGGTGGAGGACTTCGAGAGCCCGGGGCACATGCGCGCCTACCTGCTGGCCGAGGTCCGCCGCTGGCGGCGCCACTACCGGGCCGGGGCGGTGGAGGAGTACTCGCCGGAGACCTTCGGCCCCGGGGCGGAGTTCGTCCGCATCGGCCAGGGCTCCCTGGGGGGCAAGGGCCGCGGCCTGGCCTTCTTCCACGCCCTGATGAACCGCTACCGTATCGCCGACCGCTTCGCCCAGGCCCGCATATTCGTGCCCCAGACCGCGGTGCTGGCCACCGACGTCTTCGAGGAGTTCATGAAGGGCAGCGGCCTCTTCGACCTGGTCTACTCCCAGGAGCGGGAGCTGGGCGACGACCCCGCCGGCCGGGACCGCAGGATAGAGGAGGCCTTCACCGCCGCGGAGCTTCCCGCCCGCACCCGCGAAGCCCTGGCCTCCTTCCTGGACTCCGTTGACTACCCGCTGGCCGTCCGCTCCTCCAGCCTGCTGGAGGACTCCCCCGCCCAGCCCTTCGCCGGCGTCTACGAGACCCACCTGATCCCCAACGACCATTCCGACTTGGAGGTGCGGCTGCAGCAGCTGTGCACCGCGGTGAAGCGGGTATACGCCTCCACCTACAAGTCCGACTCGGTGAGCTACATCGACTCCACCCCCAATCGCCTGGAGGACGAGCGGATGGCGGTGGCGATCCAGCAGGTGGTGGGCCAGCGCCACGGTGACTGGCTCTACCCCACCATATCGGGAGTGGCCCGCAGCTACGACCTCTACCCGGTGGAGGGGGCCGACCCGGAGGAGGGCGTGGTCAGCGCCGCCCTGGGCTTCGGCGAGAAGGTGGTCTCCGGAGGGCAGTGCGTCCGCTTCAACCCCGCGAAGCCCGGCAGGCTCTACGGCCTCTCCTCACCGAAGGACTACCTGGACTCCACGCAGCGGGACTTCCTGGCGCTGCGCATGGGCGAGGAGTGCGGCGAGGTTTCCTGCCTGCAGGAGGTGGACCTGGAGAAGGCGCAGGAGCACGGCACTCTGGACGCGGTGGGGTCCACCTACGCAGCCGCCGACGACCGGCTCTACCCCGGCACCTTCCGGGAGGGCCCCCACCTGGTGAGCATGGCCGGCGTCCTTCAGGGGGGCCGCTTCCCGCTGCCCGGCCTGCTGGAGTTCCTTCTGGAGGTGGGGAAGGCGGGCTTCTCCTGCGACATCGAGATAGAGTTCGCCGTGAACCTCTTCGCAGACCGCGGCCACCTGGGCGGAGAGCTGGGCTTTCTGCAGATACGGCCCATGGGCTTCCGCAAGGACCCGGGGAAAGACCTCTCGGACGTCAGCCCCGAAAACACCATCGTCCTCTCCGAGCAGGTCCTGGGCCAGGGCAGCATCGAGGGGATCACCGACATCGTCTACGTTCCCTCCCGGGGCTTCGACCGCTCTCTCAGCACCGAGGCCGCGGCAGACGTGGGCCGCCTCAACGCCCGGCTGCGCCGGGAGGGGAGGAAGAGCCTGCTCATCGGCCCCGGCCGCTGGGGCAGCGCCGACCCCTGGCTGGGCATACCCGTGCACTGGTCGCAGATCTCAACCGCCGGCTGCATCGTGGAGACCCACCTGCCGGGACTGGACGTGGAGCCCTCCCAGGGCACCCACTTCTTCCAGAACGTCACCTCGCTGGGCATAGGCTACTTCACCATGACCGCAGGCGACGGCCACCTGGACGCGGACTGGCTGGAGCAGCAGCGGCCCCTGGAGGTCGAGGGCCACGCCAGGCTGATCCGCACCGACGCCCCCCTGCAGATCCACATCGACCGCCGCAGCGGCCGCGGCGCCATCCAGAGCGGTGCCTGACGTTAACTAGTTAACTATTTTGTTGACAGTCCTATCCAGCCACGGAAAAATAGTAAACTAGTTAACGTCAGGCACCGCTCGCAGAAAGGGCGGCGGGAAGACCCGCCGCCCCTCTTCTCAGCATGTCTGAGCATGTGGCTGTGGGCTAGACCACGCCCTGCGCCATCATGGCCTCGGCCACCTTCAGGAAGCCCGCGGCGTTGGCGCCCAGCACGTAGTTGCCGGGGTCGCCGTACTTCTCCGCTGTAGCCGCTGCGGTGGCGTGGATGTTGATCATTATCTGGTGCAGCTTCTGGTCCACTTCCTCCCGCGACCAGCTGCTGAAGGAGGCGTTCTGGGCCATCTCCAGGCCGGAGGTGGCAACGCCGCCTGCGTTGGCCGCCTTGCCCGGGGCGTACAGGATCTTCTCCTGCAGGAAGAGCTCCACGCCCTCGGCCACCGTGGGCATGTTGGCGCCCTCGGAGACCACGTAGACGCCGTTGCTGATCAGGTTCTGGGCGTCCTTGGCGTTGATCTCGTTCTGGGTGGCGCTGGGGAAGGCGCAGTCGGCCTTGATGTCCCACTTGGGGTCGTAGTCGGTGGGCTTGTCGAAGGCGTTCCACTCGGTGTACTCGGCGCCGGGGTACTTCTCGACGTACTCCTTTATCCTGCCGCGCCGGACGTTCTTGAGGTCCATGACGAACGCCAGCTTCTCCTCGTCGATGCCCTCGGGGTCGTGTATGAAGCCCGAGGAGTCCGAGAGGGTGATGACCTTCGCGCCCAGCTCGTTGAGCTTCTCGGTGGTGAACTGGGCCACGTTGCCCGAGCCGCTCACCAGGCAGGTCTTGCCCTCCAGGGTCTCGCCGCGGGTCTTCAGCATCTCCTCGGCCATGTAGACCGAGCCGTAGCCGGTGGCCTCGGGGCGGATCAGGCTGCCGCCGTAGGAGAGGCCCTTGCCGGTGAGGACGCCGGACCACTCGTTGGCCAGCTTCTTGTACATTCCGAACAGGTAGCCGATCTCCCGGCCGCCCACGCCGATGTCGCCGGCGGGAACGTCGGTGCTGGGCCCGATGTGGCGCCACAGCTCACGCATGAAGGCCTGGCAGAAGCGCATGACCTCCAGGTCGGACTTTCCCTTGGGGTCGAAGTCCGACCCGCCCTTGCCGCCGCCCATGGGCAGTCCGGTGAGGCCGTTCTTGAAGACCTGCTCGAACGCCAGGAACTTCAGTATGCCCAGGTTCACCGACGGGTGAAACCGAAGGCCGCCCTTGTAGGGCCCGATGGCCCCGTTGAACTCGATGCGGAAGCCGCGGTTGACCATTACCTCGCCGTCGTCCGTGGTCCAGGGAACGCGGAACATGATCACCCGCTCCGGCTCCACCAGCCTCTCCACGATCTTCTCGCTGCGGTACTCGGGATGCTTGTCCAGAACGACCTCGAGGGACTCGAGGACCTCCTTGACAGCCTGGTGGTACTCCGGCTGACCGGGATCGCGCTTCAGTACGCCCTGGTAGATCTCTTCGAGCATTTGCCCGCGGCCTCCTCTCCTGTGGTATGCCTGTGATCGACTTCGGTCTTGCGGCCGATGGCTTAGCCTATGCCCTGCACGGCCGTTCCGTCAAGACTTGTCGGACCGGCCCGGTCGGAAAAGTGCTTGACCCTTCGCGCGGGCTCCTGTATGCTGGCAAATCAGACCAAGAAAACCCCTGGCTCAAACCAACTGCGAGGAGAGGCACCCGGGCTTTGACCATGCTTCCCGCGGGCATCCGATGAGAAGGGAAGGCGCCCCCGAGCCCCCCCTGAGGCTGGAGGGTGAGCACACCCGCCGGCTGAAGTCCCTCATGCCCTTCCGGGTGGGCAGCGTCCTGCTGTTCTCCAGCGTATACGACTACTTCGTCCTGGAGGCCGACGGCCGCCTCAACGACCTCCTGGGCGCCGCCTACAGCCGCCGGAACTACGGCTACATCCCCGAGCTGGACCACGCCGGCGGACTGGAGGAGGCCAGGGCCCTCTTCGAGGAGGGCGGCCACGACCTGGTGATATGCATGCCCGGCCCCCGGCACGGGGACGCCCTGGAGCTGGCCACGGCCGTGAAGGAAGCCTCCCCGCAGACTCCGGTGGTGGCGCTGGTCCACGACCTTCCCGACAGGACCGGCGGCCCCTGGTCCGGCCCCGGCAGCCCCTTCGACCGGGTCTTCGTCTGGCTGGGCGACGGCGAGACCCTCCTGGGCATAATCCAGCTGGCCGAGGACTCCCGCAACGCCGCCCACGACGCCGGGCAGCTGGGCCTGCAGGACCTGCTGCTGGTGGAGGGCGACGCCTTCTTCTACTCCCGCTACCTCCACCGGGGCATGGAGGTGATCCGCGAGCAGATGGGGGCCATTCTCCAGCGGGAGAAGTCCCTGGCCCGCCGCCGCCTGAAGGCCCGCCTGCGGCCCAAGGTGCTCATGGCCTGCAGCGCCGAGGAGGCTGCCGTGCTGCTTCAGACCCATGGAGAGCACCTGCTGGGCCTGATCACCTCGCTGGGCTTTCCCAGGGGCGGCCGAAACGACCCGGTTGCCGGCAGGGACCTCATCGAGGCGGTAAGGGAGCTGAGCCCCGGCCTTCCGGTGCTGGTGCAGTCCGGCAGGCCAGAGGCGGCGAAGATGGCCGAGAAGCTGGACGCGGGCTTCATCTCCAAGCACTCCAACACGCTGATGGCCGACCTGGCCGGGCAGCTGCGGGAGCGGTTCGGCTTCGGCGGCTTCCGCTTCGCCCGCGAGGACGGCAGCACGCTCCGCAGGGTGGAGAACGTCCCCGCCGCCCTGCTGGCGGCCGAGAAGCTCCCCGCCGACGTGGTGGCCCGGGCCCTGCGCAGCCGCGGCCTCACCCGGTGGCTGCGGGTGCACACCGAGCTGGAGCTGGCCGCCCGGCTGGAAGAGGTGCTTCGGGAGCACGGCGGGGAGGACGACACCGCCCTGCGCCGCCGGGTCTTCGACGAGATGCAGGGCTGGCGGGAGGAGTCCCACCGCGGAGTGGTGGTCCCCTACTCCCGCAGCTTCTACTCGGACTGGGCCCGCTTCAGCCGCATAGGCTCGGGGTCGGCCGGGGGCAAGGGCAGGGGCCTGGCCTTCATCGACCGGGTGCTGGCCAACAACCTCGACCCCGACCGGTGGCGCCGCGTCTCCGTGACCATTCCCCGCACCCTGGTGCTCACCACGGACGTCTTCGACGAGTTCATCCGCAGAAACGACCTCCTGGACTACGCCCTAAGCGGGAAGATGGACCTGCAGATAATCGGCCGCTTCCTCCGCGCCGACCTTCCGCCCACCATGCTGGGCGACCTCCGCGACTTCCTCCGCGAGGTGCGCACCCCCCTGGCAGTCCGCTCCTCCAGCCTGCTGGAGGACGCCCTCTACGAGCCCTTCGCCGGCGTCTACTCCACCAAGATGCTGCCCAACGACGACCCCGGCTTCGACACCCGCTTCAAGCACCTGGACAACGCCATCAAGCTTGTCTTCGCCTCCACGTTCCTTCGCGACGCCCGCGCCTACATAGAGGCCACCAGCCACCGGGTGGAGGAGGAGAAGATGGCGGTTCTGATACAGGAGGTGGTGGGCCGCCGCCACGGCGGCCTCTTCTACCCCCACTTCTCCGGGGTGGGCAGGTCGTACAACTTCTACCCCGTGGGCTCGGCCGAACCCGAGGACGGCGTGGTGAACGTGGCGGTGGGCCTGGGCAAGACCATCGTCGACGGCGGGGTGTCGCTGCGCTTCACCCCCCGCTACCCCCGGGTACTTCCGCAGCTGGGGACGGTGAAGGACTCCCTGGACAACACCCAGCGCAGCTTCTGGGCGGTGGGGCTGAAGGGCAGCTCCTACGGCGCCGCCGAGCAGGAGGACCAGTTCATGGTCTCATCCGACCTCCGGCGCGCCGAGAGGGACGGCACCCTCACCTACCTGGCCTCCACCTACGACGCCGGAAACGACCGCCTTCGCGACGGCATACAGACCGCCGGGGCCCGGGCGGTCACCTTTGCCCACATCCTGAAGGCAAAGGTCTTCCCCCTGGCCGACATAGCCCAGACCCTGCTGGACATGGGCCAGGAGGCCATGGGCTGCCCGGTGGAGATAGAGTTCGCCGTGGTGCTGGGGGAGGACCGGCCGCTTCCGGCGGACTTCTCGCTTCTGCAGATCAGGCCCATGGTGGCCCAGCGGGGCGCCGCCGAGGTGGACCTCGAGGAGATGGACCTCCACCGGGCCCTGGTCCGCAGCTCGCAGGTGCTGGGCAACGGCGTCCGCGACGACATCCGCGACATAGTGTATACGAGGCCCGAGGCCTTCGACGCCGCCCATACCCCGAAGATGGCGGCGCAGGTGGAGCGGCTCAACGGGAAGCTGGCGGCCGACGGCCGGCCCTACCTCCTGGCCGGCTTCGGCCGCTGGGGGTCCTCCGACCACTGGCTGGGGGTACCCGTCCGCTGGGGCCAGATAAGCGGGGTGGGCGCCATCGTGGAGGCCACGAAGCAGGGCATGAACGTCGATGCCTCCCAGGGCAGCCACTTCTTCCAGAACATGACCTCCCTGGGGGTCTCCTACTTCACCGTCTCCCATGCCGATCCGGCCTCCGGGATCGACTGGGAGTGGCTGGATTCCCTACCGGCCGTGGAGGAAACCGATTACCTTCGGCAGGTGCGCCTGGAATCACCCCTGACCGTGGCGGTAGACGGAAGGAAGGGGGCCGGCGCCGTACTCAAGCCAGAGCCGCAGCCATAGCGCAGGCCGTGCCCGACGCATATTTATCCGGCAGATCGACCATCGTCCGGAGAGGAGCCGCGATGCACCCCATTGTCAGCAAGGAGCAGCTGGGCCCCGACATCCACCGCTACGTGGTGGACGCCCCGCGCATCGCCCGCATGAGAAAGCCCGGGCAGTTCGTCATCATCCGCATATGCGAGGAGGGGGAGCGGATCCCCCTCACCATAGCCGACGCCGACCCCGAGGCGGGCACCATAACCCTGGTGGTGCAGGCGGTGGGGAAGACCACCCGCCAGATGGCCATGATGGAGGCCGGCGACCAGATACGTGACGTCACCGGCCCCCTGGGCAAGGCCACCCACATCGACCGCTTCGGCACCGTCCTCTGCGTGGGCGGCGGCATAGGCAACGCCCCTCTCTACCCCATCACCAAGGCCCTGAAGGAGAAGGGCAACCACATAGTATCCATTCTGGGCGCGCGCACGAAGGACCTCTTCATCCTCGAGGAGGAGATGGCCTCGGTGAGCGACCGGGTGGTGATCACCACCGACGACGGCAGCTACGGCATGAAGGGCCTGGTCACCGACGCCATAGAGAAGGTGGTCAGGGAGGAGGGCGTGGAGGCCGACCTCTGCGTGGCCATAGGCCCGCCCATCATGATGAAGTTCGTCTGCCTGCTCACCCGTGAGCTGGACATACCCACCATCGTCAGCCTCAACCCCATAATGGTGGACGGCACCGGCATGTGCGGCGGTTGCCGGGTCTCTGTGGACGGAAAGATAAAGTTCGCCTGCGTGGACGGCCCGGAGTTCGACGGCCATCAGGTGGACTTCGACGAGCTGATGGCCCGCCTGCGGACCTACGCCCCGCACGAGCAGGAGGCCATGGACCGACACGAGAAGGCCTGCAGGGCCCTGGCCGGGGAGGAGGAGTAGCCCATGCCAATCAACGCCAAGGAGAGACTCGGCATACCCCCCCACCCCATGCCCGAGCAGGACCCGAAGGAGCGGACGAAGAACGTCCTGGAGGTGCCCCTGGGCTACGACGCCGAGACCGCCGTGGCCGAGGCGAAGCGCTGCCTGCAGTGCAAGACCCCCTTCTGCATGGAGGGCTGCCCGGTGGGCATCGACATACCCGCCTTCCTGCAGGCGATAGAGGACGGCGACTTCCGGGAGGGCATCCGCATAATCAAGGAGAAGAACCTCCTTCCCGCCGTCTGCGGCCGGGTCTGCCCCCAGGAGACCCAGTGCCAGCTGGAGTGCACCGTGGGCAAGGTCCGCAAGGACGCCACCAAGGCGGTGATGATAGGCAAGCTGGAGCGCTTCCTGGCCGACTGGGAGCGGGACCAGGGCGAGATGGACGTCCCGGAGATGCCCGACCCCACCGGCAAGTCCGCCGCCGTCGTGGGCGGCGGCCCCGCCGGCCTCACCGTGGCCGGCGACCTGATCAGGCGCGGCCACGCGGTCACCGTCTTCGAGGCCTTCCACAAGGCCGGCGGCGTGCTGGTCTACGGCATCCCGGAGTTCCGGCTGCCCAAGGAGATAGTCCGCAAGGAGGTGGAGTACCTCCAGACGCTGGGGGTTGAGTTCCGCTACAACTACGTGGTGGGGAAGACCATCACCATAGAGGAGATACTGCAGGACTACGACTCGGTCTTCGTGGGCACCGGCGCCGGGCTGCCCAAGTTCCTGCGCATCCCGGGCCAGAACCATCTGGGCGTCTACTCGGCCAACGAGTACCTCACCCGCGCGAACCTCATGAAGGCCTACGACTTCCCCGAGTCCGACACCCCCGTAATAAGAGGGAAGCGTGTGATGACGGTTGGCGGAGGCAACGTGGCCATGGACTGCGCCCGCACCGCTCTGCGGCTGGGAGCGGACGAGTCGATAGTGGCCTACCGCCGCGCCGAGGAGCAGATGCCGGCGCGGGTGGAGGAGATACACCACGCCCGGGAGGAGGGCGTGAACTTCCACCTGCTGAACAACCCCACCCGCATCATCGGAGACGACGACGGCTGGGTGAAGGAGGTGGAGCTGATCTCCATGGAGCTGGGCGAGCCGGACTCCTCCGGCAGACGCCGGCCCATACCCATAGAGGGGTCGGAGCACACCATGGAGGCCGACGTGGTGATCATCGCCATCGGCAACAGCCCCAACCCCCTGGTCCCCGAGACCTACCACGACCTGGAGACCACCACGTGGGGAGGCATCATCGTGGACGAGACCACGGGCCAGACCTCGGTGCAGGGCGTCTTCGCCGGCGGCGACATCGTCCTGGGAGCGGCCACGGTCATACTGGCCATGGGCCACGGCCGCCGCGCCGCCCGGGCCATGGACATCTGGCTGAAGACGGGCAAGTGGGCCGGACTGTCCGAGCTCACCCGGGGCCAGATCGAGAAAGAGCGCGAGGAGCAGTAGCAAAGATGGCCGGCTCATTGACTTGCCGGGGCGCAGGGCTTACCATTCCCCCGCCTCGACCATCGGCCGGGCCCGCACCTCACCTCCACCGGGCCGTACGCGCCGAAGAAGGGAAAAGAGCCGGCTGCCGAGCCGACACAGCGGCATTTCCAGAAGGAGGACCTCAGTGAAGGGTCGAGTTCTCGTAATAGACGACGAGGCCGAGATCAGAAGAAACCTCACCGTCGGCCTCATGCAGGAGGACTACCAGGCCACCGCCTGCCCCGACGGCATCTCCGCCATCCACGAGCTCAACCGCGCCAGCAGGGAGGACAAGGGCTACGACTACCTGGTCACCGACATCTTCATGCCCGACATAGACGGCATGAAGATCCTCAAGGTGATAAAGAACCAGTTCCCCGACCTGCCGGTGCTGGTGATAACCGGCTTCGGCGACGAGAGGCTGAAGTACACGGCCCTCTCCGAGCACAACACCAACTACCTGGACAAGCCCTTCGAGATAGAGGACCTGGTGGAAGCCCTGGAGGAGCTCTCCCCCGGCGCCACCACCGCCGACGCGCCCGAGGAGGAGGCCGAGCCGGAGGCGGCGGAGTCCCACAGCGCCTACCTCACGGTGAAGATCACCGACCCCGACCGCAGCATGGACATATTCAACGACCTCTACGCCATGCCCAACGTCCAGAGCTGCGAGGCCGTCCGGGGCGAGGACATGGACATCATCCTCCTGGCCCAGGGCAAGAGTCAGGACGAGATCAACGGGGTCTTCGAGAAGGTCGGTGCCATGGACGACGTGGAGGTGGCCTCCATGTCCCCGGTGGAGCGTCCCAAGCTCGACCGCGACGTGGACGAGTTCATAGACACCTACCGCGACGCGGTGAAGAGGGGGGCCCAGGACAGCGCCCGCAAGGCCCCGGGCACCCAGAGCTACTTCATAGTGGACGTGGACCCCGACGAGCTGCAGAAGATATTCACCACCGTCTTCTTCATCGACGAGGTCCTCTTCTGCGACGTGATAGAGGCCGGCACCAAGCTGGTGGGAATGGTCACCGGCCAGGGCGCCGCCGGCCGCATGCCCCACATCGTGGAGAAGCTCAGCCAGATAGACGGCGTCCTCCGCGTCCGCGAGGCCAAGGTCATCAAGCTGATGGAGGACTAGAAACCACATAGAGACCCCCGCCGCGGCGGGGAAGGATACAGGTTCTTCGGGGCACCGCCCCGAAGAGATGAAGACCGGGACAGGCGCCCGCCCCCAGACAGCAGCAGGGAGCGGGCGTCGCGCCCCTGAAGAGCGAAGGGAGAGGGAACAACGGCTCGCAAGCAACCCGAGGAGAGCTTCAGCTACCGGCTATGGCGGTACGACGGTCAGCCCGGAGAGCTGATCCCGCTGCTTCAGTCGGCGCAGGAGCATTTCGGCTACATACCCCGCAGAGCGATTGAGTACATCGCCGGCGTAACCGGCATTCCGGAGTCAGAGGTCTACGGCGTCATCACCTTCTACAGCCAGTTTCGCCTTCAGCCCATGGGCAAGCACGTTGTCCGCGCCTGCGCGGGAACCGCGTGCCACGTCTCCGGGGCCAAGGAGATCCGCGACGCGATAATGGACGAGCTGGGAGTGGAGGTGGGGGGCACCACCGAAGACGGCCTCTTCACCCTCTTCACGGTGGCCTGCATAGGCTGCTGCTCCCTGGCGCCGGTGATCATGGTAAACGACAACACGCACGGCAGGCTCACCCCCGCCGACGCCCGGAAGGTCATACGCGACTACCGGCGGTCGGCGAGCAAGGGCGCCGACGCCGGCAGCGCCAGCTAGGGGAGGGCGAGCATGGCTGACACCAAGGTAATAGTCGGCATGGGCACCTGCGGCCTCTCCGCCGGCGCCCAGGACACCTACGACCGCCTCGAGGAGCTCCTGGCGAAGAGCCCCGACGCCCGGCTGGGCGGCACCGGCTGCATCGGCATGTGCTACCGCGAGCCGCTGGTGGAGGTCCGCCAGGGCGATACCCGCACCATCTACGGCGACGTGGACCCCGACCTCGCCGAGCGCATAGTCCGCGAGCACGTCCAGGGCGGCCAGGTGCTCGCCGACCACGTGGCCTACAGCATGGGCCCCGACGGCGAGAAGGGCGGGTCCGAGAGCGAGTTCCACATCCTCCAGAGCAGGATAGTCCTCCGCAACTGCGGCACCCTCGACCCCGAGAGCATAGAGGAGTACGAGGAGGCCGGCGGATACCAGGCACTCAAACAGGCACTCACCGAGATGGAGCCAGGCGAAATTATCCAGACCGTCAAGGACTCCGGACTCCGCGGCCGCGGGGGCGCCGGATTCCCCACCGGCCTGAAGTGGTCCTTCGCCGCCGGCAACGACGCCGACCGCAAGTACGTGGTCTGCAACGCCGACGAGGGCGACCCCGGGGCCTTCATGGACCGGTCGGTCCTGGAGGGCGACCCCCACTCGGTGCTGGAGGGCATGATCATCTGCGGCCGGGCCATAGGGGCCAGCTTCGGCTACATCTACTGCCGCGCCGAGTACCCCCTGGCCATACGCAGGCTGCAGCTGGCCATCGAGTCAGCCCGCGGAAAGGGCTACCTGGGCCGGGACATACTCGGCTCCGGCTTCGACTTCGACCTGAAGATCAAGCAGGGCGCCGGAGCCTTCGTCTGCGGCGAGGAGACCGCGCTGTTCGCCTCCATCGAGGGCCTGCGCGGCATGCCCCGCATCCGCCCGCCCTTCCCGGCGGAGGCCGGCCTGTGGGGCAAGCCCACCAACAACAACAACGTGGAGACCTACGCCAACGTCCCCTGGATCATCACCAACGGGGCGGAGGCCTACACGCAGTACGGCACCGAGAAGTCCCCGGGCACCAAGGTGTTCGCCCTGGCGGGCAAGGTAAGGCACGGCGGCCTGGCGGAGGTACCCATGGGCACCACCATCCGCGAGCTCGTCTTCAGGATAGGCGGCGGCATCAAGGAGGACCGGGAGTTCAAGGCCGTCCAGATGGGCGGCCCCTCCGGAGGCTGCATTCCCGCCGAGCTGGCCGACACGCCGGTGGACTTCGAGTCCATTCCCGCCACCGGAGCCATCATGGGCTCGGGGGGAATGGTGGTGATGGACGACGCCACCTGCATGGTGGAGATAGCCAGGTTCTTCCTGGACTTCACCCAGGACGAGAGCTGCGGCAAGTGCACCTTCTGCCGCATAGGCACCCTCCGCATGCTGGAGGTCCTCACCCGCATAACCCAGGGCGAGGGCGAGCCCGGAGACATCGAGAAGCTCCAGATGCTGGGCGAGCAGATCAAGGAGGCCAGCCTCTGCGGCCTGGGCCAGACCGCGCCCAACCCGGTGCTGACCACCATCAGGTACTACCAGGACGAGTACGAGGCCCACATCGCCGACCACAGCTGCCCCGCCGGCAGCTGCGCGGCGCTGGTGGACTTCCACATAGACCCCGAGAAGTGCGTGGGCTGCACGCTCTGCGCGAAGAACTGTCCGGTGGACGCCATCACCGGGGAGCCCAAGAAGCCCCACGTCATCGACAACGACAAGTGCGTCAGGTGCAGCAAGTGCATAACCAGCTGCAACTTCGGCGCCGTCTACAAGAGGTAGGGGGGCTGCTGTGAGCCAGAAGATAGAGCTGACCGTAAACGACCAGAAGGTACAGGCCGACCCCGGCCAGACCATACTGGAGGTAGTCCGCGACCAGGAGCTGGACACCATTCCCACCCTGTGCCACTCCGAAGAGCTGGAGCCCTACGGCTCCTGCTTCGTCTGCGTGGTGGAGGTGGAGGGCAGGCCCAACCTGCTTCCCGCCTGCTCCACCCGGGTGGCCCCGGACATGGTGGTCAACACCCGCAGCGACCGGGTGCTGGCATCCCGCAGAACGGCGCTGGAGCTGCTGTGCTCCAACCACTACGCCGACTGCACCTCCCCCTGCATGGAGGGGTGCCCCGCCGGCGTGGACGCCCAGGGCTACCTGGCCCTGGCCGCCATGGGCGAGTATCAGAAAGCCGTGGACCTGATCCGCGAGACCAACCCGCTCCCCGCCGTCTGCGGCCGGGTCTGCGTCCGCAAGTGCGAGCTGGAGTGCCGCCGCCAGGACATAGAGGCCCCGGTGGGCATCAACTGGGTCAAGCGCTACCTCACCGACCACCCCGGCGTATACGACAAAGACCCCGCAAGGGAGCCCGATAAAGGCAAGTCCATCGCCATAGTGGGCTCCGGCCCCGCCGGGCTCACCGCAGCCTGGTTCCTGGGGAAGAAGGGCTACAGCCCCGTCATCTACGAGGCCAACGAGAAGACCGGCGGCATGGTCCGCTACGGCATACCCGAGTACCGCCTCCCCGACGACGTCCTGGACGCGGAGGTGGACTACATCCGCCGCGCCGGCGCGGAGATCCGCACCAATACCCGCGTGGGCGAGGACGTCACCCTCAAAGAACTAAGAGAGAAGCACGACGCGGTCTTCCTCGGCCCCGGCGCCTGGGGCGGGAAGTCCATGCGCGTGGAGGGCGAGTGGGAGACCGAGGGCGTGGTGCAGGGGGCGGACTTCCTGCCGGAGATGGCCCGCAACCCCCGAAAGCTCGAAGGCACGATAGTCGTAGTCGGCGGCGGCAACACGGCCATGGACGTGGCCCGCACCGCCTGGCGCCTGGAGGCCGAGAAGGTCATCATCGCCTACCGCCGCACCAAGGCCCAGATGCCGGCCGACGAGATGGAGGTCGAGGATGCCCTGGAGGAGGGCGTGGAGATCATGGAGCTCACCCAGCCGGTGGGCCTGGTCACCGACGACAACAACCACGTCAAGGCCCTGAAGTGCATCCGCATGAAGCTGGGCGAGAAGGACGCCTCCGGCCGCAGAAGGCCCATACCCGTAGAGGGGTCGGACTTCGAGCTGCCCTGCGACATGGCGGTGGCCGCCATAGGCCAGACCCCCATACTCGACGGCCTCGAGGACGACCTGGGCGTCTCCCGCTGGAAGACCTACGACATAGACACCAGGACAATGAAGACCAACATGGACGACGTCTTCGCAGGCGGCGACGCCGCCGACGACGGCCCCACCGTGGTCATAGACGCCATCCGCGACGGCCAGAGGGCGGCAAAGGCCATACACGCCTACCTCGCAGACGAAGATCTCGACCCCGAGCCCTTCGCCATCCACAAGGAGTTCTGGGCCAAGCCCGGCACACAGGAGCTCGGCGAGGTCGAGGAGAGCCCGCGGCACGAGATCCACACCATACCGGTGGACGACCGCCGCGGCAGCTTCCGGGAGGTGGCCACCGGCTTCAGCCCCGAGGACACCGACCACGAGACCGCCAGGTGCCTCTCCTGCGGCTGCGTCCGCTTCGACGACTGCGAGCTTCGGCTGCTGGCCGAGGAGTACGGCGTCGACATGGAGAAGTTCAAGGGCTACGCCCGCAGGCACAAGGTGGACGACCGCCACCCCTACATCTCCTACGACCCCAACAAGTGCATCCTGTGCTCCCGGTGCATCCGCACCTGCCAGAGGGTGCTGCCCATATCGGCCCTGGGTCTGGTGAACAGGGGCTTCGCAGCCGAGATGCGCCCCGCCATGAACGACCCGCTGGCCCGCACCAACTGCGTGGCCTGCGGCAACTGCGTGGACGCCTGCCCCACGGCGGCGCTGTCCATCAAGTACCCGTTCCCCGGCAGGGCGGCCCTCGCCACCACCGACACCAGCACCCACTGCGCCTTCTGCTCCCTCTCCTGCGAGCAGACGGTCCGGAAGTTCGGCGAGCAGAGCTACTTCATAGACAGCAACGACGTCCCCGGCGACTACCTCTGCCGCTACGGCCGCTTCGGCGTCGAGCTCTTCGAGCAGAGCGCCCGCATCACCTCACCCGAGGTCCGCAGGGGAAGCTGCCGCGACGCGGTGGACCTGCCCACGGCAGCCTCGAAGATGGCCCAGAGACTGAAGCAGGCCGCAGACACCCACGGCCCCGAGAAGGTAGGAGTCTTCGTCTCCCCCGAGCTCACCACCGAGGAGATGTACCTCGCCGGCCGCATAGCCCGCGAGGGACTGGGCACCTCCAACGTCGCCTCGCTGTCCATACTGGCCACCGGCCAGGAGTCCGGGGCGCTGGACGAGCCTCTGGGCTTCACCGGCTCCACCGGGGACCGCGGCTGCATAAACAACGCAGACCTCATAGTCTGCAACAACACGGCCCTGGAGAGCGACCACCTGATACTGGGAGTGGACGTGATAGAGGCCGTCCGCAGCGGTGCGAAGCTCCTGGTCACCAACTCCACCCTGGACCCGGCCGACCAGCACCTGGGCACACTGGCCCTCGACCCCATCCGCGGCCGCTCCACCTGGCTCTACAGCGGCATCACCGACCTGCTGACGGACAGCGACGTCCTCTCCACAGAGGGCGTCCCCGGAGCCGAGGAGTTCAACCGGGACAGAGACTTCGACATCACCACCGCGGCCCGGATGACGGGCCTGGACGAGGAGGACTTCCACGAGGCCGCGAAGCTCTTCGCAGACGCCTCCAGAGTGGTCTTCATCCACGGCATGGACCGTCCGCAGGACCAGGCCCCCGGCGACATGGCCGCGCTGGCCGACCTGCTGATACTGCTCCGCAGCGCCGGCAAGCAGGCCGAGATACTGCTCCCCAGGCTCATCGCCAACTCCGCCGGAGTGGACGTGGCCGGGGCGGATCCGGTCTTCGCCGCCGGCCGCGACACCACAGCCCAGAACACCAAGGGAGCCACCTCCCGCGCCCAGCTCAGAAAGCTCCTCGACGACGGCGAGATCAAGGCGGCCCTGATCATAGGCGAGGACCCCATGGGCCAGGGCAGGACTGCCCGGTGGTTCGGGGACGTGGAGTTCCTGGGCGCCATGGACTGGACTCCCACGGAGACCACCAGCTACGCGGACATAGTGCTCCCCGGCACCACCTACCTGGAGAACGCCGGCACCCGCGTGAACTTCGAGGGCGAGGTCGTCACCTACGCCC
>CAZKJG010000027.1:0-37729 GCA_964553045.1 uncultured bacterium
CACGCTTGTCGGCCGCGCAGCCGATCCTGGTGCCGGCCTGCATCTCGTCGGGGTCCCGGCCCGACAGCTTGCCGTACTCCGGGAAGCTCTTCACCGAGAAGTAGACGTTGCCTTCGGCATCGTAGGCGTGCCCGGCCTCCAGCAGCTTCTCCACCAGCAGTATCTGCTCGGGGATGTGGCCCGAGGCCCGGGGTGACACGTCCGGCCTCAGGACGTTCAGGGCGTCCATGTCCTCGAAGTACGAACGCGTGTAGCGTTCGGCCAGCTCCATGGGCTCGAGCTTCTCGAGCCGGGCCTGGCGCTCGATCTTGTCCTCGCCGGAGTCGGCGTTGTCCGTCAGATGGCCCACGTCGGTGATGTTCTGGACGTAGCGGACACGGTAGCCCTCGTGGCGCAGCCAGCGCAGCAGCGCGTCGAAGCTGACGTAGCTCTTGGCGTGACCCAGGTGGCTGTGGCCGTATACGGTGGGGCCGCATACGTACATGCCCACCGAGGGAGGGGAAAGCGGAACGAACTCCTGCTTCTCACGGCCCAGAGTGTTGTACAGACGCAGCAACTCAGCCACCTCCCTCGAAGTAGTCTGTGCCCATCGCATCCCTCACCATCTCCATGGTCTCCGCGCCGGCCCGGCATGCTCTGTCGGTGCCCTCGGCCAGTACGTCGTCCACCTCCCCGGAAGCCTCCAGCTCCGCCCGCCGCTGGCGCATGGGCTCCAGGATGCCGTTGAGCACTTCGGCCAGCCTTTGCTTGCAGGCGACACAGCCTATGGTTCCTGCGCGGCAGCGGTCGGCCACGTCCTCCACCTCGTCCTCGTTGAAGGCCCGGTGGTAGGAGAAGACCGTGCATACCTCGGGATGTCCGGGATCGTCACGGTGTATGCGGGCGGTATCTGTCACCGCGGTGTTGACCTTCTTCCTGACGGTCTCGGCGTCGTCGCGAAGGTAGATACAGTTGTGGAGGGACTTGGACATCTTGGCGTTTCCGTCCAGCCCCTCCAGCCGCGATACCCGGCTGACCATGGGCTCGGGCTCCTCGAATACCGGACCGTAGAGCTCACCGAAGCGCCTGGCGACGAAGCGCGTCATCTCCACGTGCGGCAGCTGATCCTCCCCCACGGGGACCAGGTCGGCGCGGCAGAAGAGAATGTCCGCCGCCTGGCTGACCGGGTAACCGAGAAAACCGTAGGTCATGTTCTCGCCGAAGCCGTACTGGCGGGCCTCGGTCTTTATGGTGGGGTTGTGGCGCAGCCTGCTCACAGTGGTGAACATGGAGAACAGCACGGTGAGCTCCGCTATCTGCGGGACCATGCTCTGGACGAAGATGCTGGCCCGGGAGGGGTCGAGGCCCGCGGCAAGGTTGTCCAGGGCCACGTGCCGGACGTTCTGCGATAGCTCCCCGGGGCTCTCGAAGTGGGTGCTCAGGGCCTGGATGTCGGCTATGATGATGAAGGTGTCGTACTCTTCCTGCAGCCTTACCCTGTTCTGCAGCGATCCCACGAAGTGCCCCAGATGGAGTGGTCCCGTGGGTCTGTCTCCGGTGAGTATCCTCTTGCCGCTGGAGTCCATTCCCCGCTCCCTGTCCGTCATGCGTTCAGCACCGGCTGATCGCTGTCCCGGAAGTCCCTCAGATCGATCTCGCCGGTATAGGTGTCGAGTATTCTGTAGATGTTGTCCACCAGCTTGTTCAACCGGGGGCATATCTCGGCGTACTCCTCCAGGTACCGCAGGGTCCTGGGCAGGTTCGCCAGGTAGCTCCCCTTCTCGAAGGCCCGGTACTGGTAGGCGAATGTCCCGGCCGCCTTGAGGCTTCGCTGGCACGCCGCCGCGGCCACCCTGAACATGTTCGAGTCTCCCCTCGCCTGAACGAAGCGCGCGGCCCTCTCCCTCCACGAGGGCCCGATGTCCACGTAGCTGTCCCGCAGGAGGCTCACCAGATCGTACTCCGGGGGCCCGAACCTGGCGTCCTGCCAGTCCACCATTACCAGTCCCCTGAGGGTCACCATCAGGTTGGCGCTGTGGTAGTCACGGTGGCTGAATGTCCGGGGGCCGCCCTCCAGCATTCCGCACAGCTCCCTCATCTGAAGCTGAAGGGGCTCCAGCTCCTCCATGGGTACGCGCAGGAGCCTGAAGAAGAGGTGCTCCAGGGTGTGCTCCAGCTCGGCCATGAAGAAGGTGGGGGTGAAGTATCGCCGCCCGGCCACCGAGGCCGAGCACTCCCCGTGGGGAAGGGCCGCCTGCATGTGTCCAAGCAGCTCAACAGCCATGTCCATGTGCTTCGACAGTGCCTTGCCTTCCAGGTCCAGCATCCTGGTGTCTCCGAGGTCCTCCTGTAATGCCCATCCCCTCTGGGGAAGGCTCTCCAGGACCTCGGGGACCGGAAGCCCGGCCCCGTCCAGCAGGGAGTGTATGTCCAGCCAGGGCCACAGGGGGATCTTGCCGCTGTCCATGGCAACGTAGCTCTCGCGGCCGGCTCGCACTCGATAGAAGCGGCGGCCGGAGGCGTCCCCGAACAGCCGCTCCGGGTCGCCGGCCTCCACGGTCTCTTCGATCCAGCGCTCCATCTCAGGATTCATGGATTGCTCCTCCATATTCAAACGGGGTATCCCAGGGCAATAGGCCTCTGGCCAGCTCGCCGCACTCGATAGAAGACCCCGCCAGCATCACGGAGTCCCTGACCCTGGCGCCGGAACCCACGCGGCACCCGGCGCCCACACTGACCGTACCCAGGAGCTCGGCCCCGGGCGAGACTTCCGCTCCGGCCGATACCCAGCTCCCACCGGCAAGTATGTTCTGCCGAAGCCCTCCTAGGGAGCCCATGTCCAGCCAGTCGGCTTCGGTCCGAAAGGCCCGGACCCGCAGTCCCGCCCCCAGACAGGACTCCAGAAGGTCTCCGAACACGGAGCCGCCGCCCAGGGTGGCGGCCATCTGCAGCACGGGCGGCTCCAGCAGGGAGATGCCGTAGTAGTGCATCTCCTCCGGGCGGACGCCACCCAGCTCCCCTTCGGCCCCCACCGGCAGGCCGCCGTAGCGGCCCTCCTCGGGAAACGGCCCGCAGAGCGCGGTCCATTGCGCGCAGGTGCGCCGGTGCACGCGAAGCATTCCGGCCATGTCCGGATGGGTAACCATGTCCGTGTTGCTCACCAGAAGGGTGCCGGACTTGAGCACGTCCGGCAGACGGGCCATTGTCCCCACAGTCCCCAGGGGTAGGGGCTCACGCATCAGAGTCCAGCTTCCCAGGGCCGCGAGCCCGGCCGCAACCAGGTCGGGGCGGACGGTGGCGTTCGCGAACAGGGCGGCCGGCCTCAGCTCCAGGGCCCGGCGGGCGGCCAGGGCCAGGAGCGTATCGCCTCCGTAGGGCAGCAGGCACTTGGGCCTGCAAAGGGAAAGGGGCTCCACCCTGGTGCCGTAACCGGCAGTCAGGAGCAGAGCCCCTCGAATCCCCATGCGGTTGTTGCCGTCAGCCGTAGATGTCTTTCCTGTTGCAGTCGCAGACCTTCACCCGGCGGCGCTGGGGACGCCAGTCGCCGTTCTCATTGTAGAGGGATGCGATGTGGATGACGGCCTCCCTCTCCTTGCCGCATATCGGGCACTCCTCTTTGTGTATCGTCCTCGCCTCGTGGGCGAGCTTGGCCGCGAATGTCTTGACCTTCTTGGGCATCTCTATTCCTCTCCCGCCATGGCCGGCAGTGCGCAGGCCGTCTCCATGACGCGATCCATGCGCTCAACTTCCCCTGTCTCATCGAGGGCCGCCAGGGCTGTTCGAAGGATGGCCAGCACCCCCCGGCGCACCTGGGTCGGGCTTCTACGTCCCGCGCTGGCCCACCAGAACGGGCATGAGTATAACATCCGGTCGGCGAGGCTCGCAACCCTCTGGCCGCCACACTCCCGCGCCCAGCCGAGGACCTCCCTCAGGAGCTTCCAGAGGGCACCGTGGTCGGGGTTCTCGGGATGGTCCCACAGGGGGAAGGGTATGCCCCGGGCAATGTCCTCCGCCGTGGTCGACCAGCTGCCGGCTACGACGTGCCCGTGACGGAAGGGGAAGCTGTCCACTATCTCGGACACGGTGGAGAGCCGTCCGTCTCCGGCCTTCTCCATGGCTTCGATGAAGGGGGCCAGGAAGGTGTCAAGAGCCCCGGGATGGTGGTGCCCGAAGGTCTCTCCGTCCATGGCCAGGAGCAGGTAGGAATCGGATCCCCCGTTCCAGCGGTCCATGCCCTGCAGGATCTCGGCCGCCGTGGCCGCCCCGTCGTCTGGATGGAAGGATACGCGGTTGCTCCACAGGTTGCTGCGCAGGACCACGGCCATGCCGTGGGCCGAGATGATCCACCTTCCGGGAACGTCTCTGCCCGAAGCGTGCCACGGCAGGTCATCGGTTACCGTCCACCGGCAGCCCAGCCCCGCCAGGCACCTGGCGGTAGGGTCGTCCAGGGCCATCTCCGGGGGAAACACCCCCTGCGGGGCGGCGAAGGCCTCCCCCAGGACCCTTCCGTTTCCGGTGCGGTTCAGCTCCAGCTGGCGCTCGATCTCGTCCGCCGGGATCAGCGGCAGTATGGGATGATAGGCTCCCGACCCGGTGGACTCGATCCCCGGGGCGCGGCGGAGGCTTTGCAGCGAGGGGCTGTCCAGCAGTTCCAGCTGCTCGGTGAGCGACCAGTTCACGTTCACGGTGACCCGGGCTCCGGTCTCCGCCAGCAGCTCGAAGGATGGGGAGTAGCACTCCCCGTCGATCCTGCTAACCATCCCCGAATCCTGGGTGGGGGGCTGGTAGTAGTGCAGCAGCAGGCCCACGTGCTTCATTCGGAATTCCCCCGTATCTCCACCCGGTCACCGGGAGAAAGGCCGGTGACCCCGGCGGCGCTCCCGCCGTTCACGGCCAGCTCCATCAGACCCTGGCTGCCCTCCAGAAGCAGCAGCCCCTCCCCGGCGCTGTAGTGGTCCGCCAGGGTGATCTCCGAGGTTCCTCCTCCGGGAAGCGAGAGCTGCAGCAGGCGGCCGTCGGGAACATCGCGGCGGCGCAGCCAGAGCACGACGTTGCCGAATCTGTCCACGTGGGCCACCACGGTGCTCGCGCCGTCGCCGGTCACCCGACAGCCGGCGGAGGGCAGTCGAACCAGGCCGGAGACCGGGAGCGGAGGCAGGGCCCGGGGCCACGTGGGATCGGCGGCGATGGAGGCCGCGGCCGGAGCGAAAACGTCCCTGCCGTGAAATGTGGCCGAGGAGCCCTCGGGCACGGTGAGCAGTCGGGCCTCGTCGGCGATATCCGGCATCAGCAGGCCGTTGTCCGGACCCACCAGCCAGACCTCGCCGCTGCGGACGGCCACCGCCCTGCGTGTGCTTCCCACCCCCGGGTCCACCACCGCGAGCACCACCGAGGGCCGGGGCAGCCAGGGAAGGGCCCTGCCGATGTGAAACAACCCCCTGGCCACATCGCCCCTGGGCACGGCGTGCGTGAGGTCGGCCATGGAAATCCCGGGGCCGGCTACCCTCATCAGGGCCGCTCTCATCTGGCCCACGTAGGTATCCGTCTCGCCGAAATCGGTTATCAGGAACACCGGCAGGGGGAGTCTTCGGCTCATCGGTGCCTCACCACCACCAGCGTCTGATCGTCGCGCCTGGCCGCACCTTCCGCGTGGCGGCCCACGGCGTTCATTACCGCAGAGACTATCTGGGCCGCCGACAGGTCACGGCTCTCACCGACCGTTCTGCTCAAACCGTCCAGGGAGAACTCCCTTCCCCGGGGATCCATGGCCTCCGTGATTCCGTCGGTGTACATCACCAGAACATCCCCCGAGGAGATGGTCTCCACACCGTGTTCGTACTCGGCCTCCGGGTCGAATCCCAGCAGCAGCCCGCCGGTGGAGAGCCGGGACACCGAACCGTCGTGGCACACCAGCAGTGGAGGGTTGTGGCCGGCGTTGACGTAGGAGAGCCTGCCGGTCTCCAGGTCCAGCACACTGTAGAAGAGGCCCATGAGGCTGGCGCCCTCGGTTCCGGCGCAGATCCGCTGGTTGACCAGGCGCATGATGTCGCTGATGGAGTAAACCTGCGTAACGTAGGCCCCCAGGTTGCCCTTGAGCGAGGCCATGGTCAGAGCCGCCGGAATGCCCTTGCCCGTAACGTCCCCTATGGCAAGGCCCAGGTTGCCGGCGGGAAGATCGAAGAAGTCGTAGTAGTCCCCCCCCACCTCCTTGGCGGGCCTGTAGAGAACCTCCAGCTGGTAGGGCTCCGGGGATGGAGGGCTCTCCGGAAGCAGCTCCATCTGTATCTCCCGCGCGGTGCTCAGCTCCTCCGCCAGGGTCTCCCCGGTGACCAGCCGGTGGAGGAAGAGGTCCGGCAGCCTGAGGCGAATGGACTCGCTGGCCAGCAGGTCGGGGCGGTCCGTCACCATCTTCACAGCCGCCAGCCGGACCTTCTCGTCCGGGTCCACCAGGAGATCGGCCAGCTTCTCGGCCATCCTGTCCCCCGAGCAGAGACCGGGTTTGGAGTCCAGCGCCTCCACCACCTCCAGGCGCACGGAGGGGTCGGGGTCGGAAATGGCCGAGGCGATCAGGGTGGCCCGGAAGGAGGGCCTCAACTGGGCCGACCGGGCCACGCCCCTGATCGTTCTCGCCCGGACGAAG
The DNA here is from genome assembly GCA_964553045.1 of uncultured bacterium. Lineage (GTDB taxonomy): Bacteria > Fermentibacterota > Fermentibacteria > Fermentibacterales > JCC-6 > JAWLEP01. The sequence continues at coordinate 6,620 of CAZKJG010000027.1, forward strand.
GGCGCCGGGTCGGACAGCAGCCCGTCGCGGATCTTCGAGGCCCTCTTCCGGCCCGGTCCGAAGTTCTCGGCAACGGCCTCGCCCACGGCGGCCCTCGTAGACCTCTCGGGGTCTCCGTGCAGAACGTCCAGCAGCTCCAGAGCCAGAGGGTCGGAGCAGCCCAGTCGCCGGATCGCCCTGGCCAGCGACTGACGCACCATGGACGAGCCGTCTGCGCAGAGCCTGCGCAGGAGCTCCTCCGCCTCGCCTGCGAGCTCTCCGCGGTTCCAGAGCAGGAACCAGGGCAGTTTCGCCCTCTGCTCATCTCCGCCGGATTCCGCCGTCTCCCGGCATACCCGCAGCGTCTCCCCGGCCAGCTCCCTGTTGCCTCGAGCAAGTATCTGGCTCAGGGCCTCCCTGCCGCCGTAGGGCTCGGCGGTCAGTACGCTCAGAAGCAACTCTCTGGCCCGCTCCCTCTCGAAGGCGTTGAAGTAGCGCAGGACAAGGCTCGCGTACTCCAGATCGAGCGAGATGCGCCGCCGCGCGAGCTCCCAGAGCTTCTCACGCTCCCGGGCGGTCAGCCAGCTGTAGTTCATCAACAGGCACATGGTCACCGCCCTGCTGTCCTCGGATTCCAGGTTCTGCAGCAGGGCCTCCCTGACATTCGGCCCGAAGTAACGAAGCCTCCCCCCTATGTTCCTGGTGAAGCGGCTCTTGTACCCCGGCTCCAGCCTTTCGAGTATCACCCATAGCAGGTCGGTGAACTCCTCGCTGAACCGCTCCGGCACGCGGACCAGCAGGCCGGATGCCAGTGCCATCAGCAGGTAGCTGTCACCCTCCATTAGAGTGGCGTTCACCAGCTGCAGCTCGTCTGAGGTTATGTCGGGAAACCTGCTCCCGATGAAATGCAGCACCCTGGAGCGCACCTCCGGGTCATCGTCGGCCATCAGCCGCCGGTACACACCGACCTGAACGCCTTCCCTCCCCCATAACCCCATGCCCGACATCAGTCCCGCGCGGACTTCGGAGTCGGAGTCCATCAGCCCGTTCACCACGTCCGCGTACTCCGGGCTGCCTATCACCCAGGGGCTTCCCAGACTCATCGCCAGAGCCCTGCGGATCCTCCCGTCGCCGGAGGCGCTCAGTCTGCGGCAGAGGCCGATAACCGCGGGATCGAACGCCGTTTCCCGGCGGAGCAGTATGGGCATCAGCTCCATCACGTTGGGCCAGCTGGCCTCCCTGGCCGCCAGATACACCAGGTTGGCCCTGTTCTCCTCCGAGAGATTCTCGAAGAAGTGAGCCAGCGAGAACCCCGCCCTGCGGACCCGGGGGCGGGAGCTGGTCAGCAGGGTGTCGGCCAGGGCGTGAATGGCGGGACTTTTCTCGTCCAGCAGGCGTCGGATGCCCCTCTCCACCGCCTGCAGGGTCATGGTGTCGCCGGCCGCCAGATGGCTCTCGCTGCGCAGGGTAAACCTCCGGAATGGCCGATGGCCCTTGTGGGCCCTGCAGGTCCTGTAGAGACGCTCCTTCTCCTCTCCGGAGAGGAAGCGGTTCTCGTAGAGCAGGTGCAGCCGGTCCCAGTAGTCGAAGAGCACCGAGCGGAACAGGGCCTCCGGCACCACCGGCTGAAAGACCCACATCAGCATCAGCTCGGCCCGCCGCATGTTGTCCAGCGCCAGGAATCGCGAAAGCGCCTGACGCCCCTCCTCCAGTCGCCACATCCTGTTCTCGGTGGGCTCGGGCAGGGGTACGTGGGCGTCTCCGTAGTCGGAGAAGATCTCGGCCAGCCGGGAGTCGGAGGAGGCGAGAATGCAGCGCCTCCTCACCTCCGTCGCCCTGACCACCCTGGAGACGAAGAGCTCCCAGAAGTGGGAAGAATGCAGGTCGATGTCCCGCCTGAATATGTCCAGGTCGAAAAAGACGGCGCAGTCGGCGGGACCGGTGAGAATGTCCTCCACGTCGTCCATGTTGACGTCGGCGGATATTATCTCCACCGGGTTCAGTCCCTCCTCGGAAGCCTCCTTCAGCAGCTTCCTGGCCAGCGTGGTCTTCCCGGCGCCCAGCTGTCCGCTGAGGCAGACGAATCCCCTGCGTTCCAGAACCGACCGGGCCATGTGCAGCGGCTCTTCGGAGAATCGATCGGGGCCGGCGGAACCGTAGCTGGCCAGCAGCTCGCGGCCGGAGGGGAAGGGGAAGCTCTCCCTGCGGATTCCCGAGATCCAGTCCTGAACCCGGGTGTGGATCAGCCTGCTGGCCTCGGCCAGGCTGTCGTAGGACCAGCACCTGCCCCAGGACTTCAGCTTTGACTGCGCCGGGTCGGCGCCGCCGCAGGGGCCGAGATTCAGCGAAGCTATGGGGATGTTCCTGCGGAAGGCCTCGAAGAAGCTGGCGCGGAGTCTGGCGGAAGGCTCGCCATGGAGGAAGAGCAGCAGGGCGTCAGGGGCCTCTTCCATACCTTCCACGAACTCCAGACTCTCGGCCCACAGCTCCGGGGGACGCAGTTCGGCCAGGTCGGCGGACAGAACCGACTCGGAGCCTTCTATGAGCCGATGGGGCGCGAACTCCGCCAGCAGCCTGAAGTGTATCAAGGTCCGGCCGCGGTCAGACCAGTGGCCAGATGAGAGTGGCCCTGGTTCTGCCCTCCTCGGTAAGATCGTACTGGACCCACCTGGCCAGGTTCCGGGCGATCAGGACGCCGCGTCCCCGGCTGGAGAACAGCTCCTCGCCCTCTCCGGGCTCGTATCCCGGCTCGTCCTCGGGTTTCCATGTGCCGGTGTCCTCTATCTCGAACTTCAGCCTTCCGGGAAGCCGCTCGGCCCTTATGAGAATCTGCTTCTCGGGGTCCATGGAGTTGCCGTGCTCCATGCCGTTCTTCACCAGCTCCATGACGGCGATGGAGAGTGAGGTCTGCTCCCCGCCGTCTACCCCGAATATCTCTCCCAGCTTCTCGACGTAAACCTGGACCGGCTCCAGAAAGACCTCCGAGCTGGGAACCCGCAGCTCTGAAAATGCCATTGCAGCTGCCTAATCCGAGAAGCTCTGCAGGGCTTCTTCCTCGTCTCTGAATGTTTCGAACACGGTGATGAGCTTGGTTATGATGAAGAGCTCGTGGATCTTCTTGGTGGCGTTGAGGATCTTCATCTTGCCCCCGGCCTTCTTCACCGTGGTGTGGCCGGAGACGATCACTCCCAGACCCGAGCTGTCCATCCAGGACACGTGCCCCAGGTCCAGCAGGATCTTCAGCCTGTCATGGTTCACCGCGTTCTGGAAAGCCGTCTTCAGCTCCATCAGATCGGGTCCGCCGATTACCTTGCCCGAAAGCTTGATGACCAGTACGTCGTCCTTCTTCTCCTCATGGATCTTCAAGTCCGCCCTCCTTCTCTTCGAGTACAGAGCAAGGATACCTCACACCGAGCATACCTGTAAAGATGCGGCGCCGGGTCCGTCACCCGCACAGCAGGTAGTCACGCCATTCCCTTCTTCCCCGGGCCCGCAGCCGGTCCTCTATCTGCTTCCTGGCGTCCAGGCTGCGGGTACATACAAGCACCGGAAGGCCCTGCAGGTCCTCCAGGCCTTGCGGGGAAACGATGGGCCTTCCCCGCATTCGATGGCCGATCCTGGAGGGAGCCACGTCCACGAAGGCCTCTATCTCCAGACCCTCGCGCAGAATCCACCGGGACAGCCTCCTTCCGGACTGGCCGCTTCCCCACAGCACCGCCCTGCCTCCGGCCAGCGCGGGGGCCAGGCCCAGGTACATGGCCTTGAGACGGTAGAAGCGCTGCCGGGCGTAGATGGGGCTGTTGCGGGAGAGCCGGTCCGGTCTCTCCCGCCAGCGGAGCAGGACCCTCCGTACCTTGCGAAAGCTCAGCCCCAGCTTCCAGAGTCGAAGCCAAAGCTCGTAGTCCTCCGGCACGCCCAGGTCACGGTAGCCGCCGGCCCCCAGCACGGTGGCCCTGTGGAAGAAGGCCGAGGGATGGGGAAGCGGGCTCTCCACAAAGATCGAATGCATGATCTCCTCGGGCTCTGTGATCCCGTTTAGCCAGTCCATGTAGAGCTGCATGCCGGTGGTGACGCGGGGCCTCGGGAACAGCTCGGCCAGGCAGGATATCACGGTAAGCGGGCCGTGCTCCCGGGCCGCCTGCAGCTGAAGCTCCAGCCTCCGCGGATGGCTCACGTCGTCGGCGTCCATCCTGGCCACCCATTCCCCCCGGCATTCGGCGAGGCCGGCGTTCAGGGCCTCCACCAGACCGCTTCCGCCCGACCCCACGAGACGGAAGCGCCGGTCCCTCCGCATCCACTCCCGGGCGATGGCGGGGGAGCCGTCGGTGGAGCCGTCATCCACCATCACCGTCTCGAAATCCTCCAGGTTCTGACCCGCCAGGGAGGCCAGGGCGTCTTCCAGGTAGGCCTCCTCGTTCCGGAAAGGCAGCAGAACGGATACCGGGGGAGCGCTCAAATTCCCGAGAGTCCGGCGACGGTCTCCGCCAGCATGGAGGGCGTGGTGGAGGGCCGCCCGCAGGCCGATCCCACGCAGGGCTGCGCGTAGGGAACGTCCATCCTGGGCAGCATCAGGGAGTCCATGGCGGCGCTGTCGGCGCGGTCGCCCGGGTCGTACAGCGCCACCGCCTCCTCCCCCGCCAGGCTGACCGCCTCCTCCAGGAGCTCGGCGGTCGCAGGGGAGTCCGCAGGACCCACCACGTCGATGTGGAGTCCCCCGTGCGCCCCACCGTCTCCGTCTCCCCCCCCGGGGAGCGAGCCGATGTCTCCGCCGCCGGCCATGGCCATGAAGAATGCAAGGCTTCGGGCGCCGGCCACCCGGGCCTTCTCCCGTCCCCCCGGACCCAGCGCCATGGTCACCGGGAGGACGTCGGCAACCCCCCACCCATCGGTGAGCCGGCCGGCCTCCTCCGTATCCAGCCAGACCATGGGCAGCGAAAGACCGGCCTCGGAATGGAAGCTCCTGACAACCTCCGCGTCCGGGTCGCCCACGCTCACCGCCACGACTTCCACGGAGGGGTATAGGCTGTCCCTCACCTCTGCCAGGTGGGGCAGCTCGCCTACGCACGGCGGGCACCAGGTGGCCCAGAGGTTTACCAGTATCGTCCGTTCTGACGAGGCCTCCAGTATGCTGTCCAGCGCCGGTCTTCCCTCCAGAAGGGGCCCGACCTCGCCGGAGGCGTGCCCTTCGGTGCGCTTCGGGGCCCACACAAGCACGACCGGCACCAGGAATGCCAGCACCAGGGGGAGCCATAGCAAGTCCCGGATCCTCCGGGTGCTAGCCTTCTCCATCGTCTTCTTTCCAGACCGGCCCATGCGAAACGGCGTCCACTGGACATACCCCGATGCACTCCCCGCAGCGTATGCACTCCGCACTCGAGGGCTGCCGGTTGATCTGTATGTCCACGGGGCAGACTTCCCGGCAGAGGCCGCAGTCGGCGCAGTCATCGCTGACCCTCATCCGGACCAGGGAGGCCTTTCCCGCCGCTCCCCAGAGGGCGCCCAGGGGGCAGAGCACCCGACAGAAGGGGCGCTTCGAGAAGACGAACCAGGCCAGGACCAGTGCGGCCACCGCAGACTTCCAGCCGAAGAGCCAGCCCAGCTGGAGGGTCTCGCCACCGTCGTGCAGGGCAAGGGGCCAGCCCGCCAGGGAGGTTCCCGCCGGGCACACCACCTTGCAGAACCAGGGGTCTCCCCCCGCCAGGGGAACCGGCCTCAGCACCATGGGGAGCAGCAGGACGAACAGAACCAGCATCACGTACTTGCCCGCCCTCCATGGGGCCGGTACCCTCAGCCGGGGGGCCGGTATGCGGTACATGAGGTCCTGCATCAGTCCGAAGGGGCATACGTAGGCGCAGGCGATCCTTCCCGCCACGAAGGCCGGAAGCAGTACGAGCCCCAGCAGGCCCAGAAGGGTCAGGGCGTCGGCCCGGCCCGAACTCATCCCGCCCAGGAATCCGGGGGAGGAGACCAGGCTCTGAATCGATCCGATCGGGCATGAGAGAACGCTGGAGGGGCAGCTGTAGCAGTGCAGTCCGGGAATGGGGAACATCTTGGAGGAACCGGTGTAGATGGCACCCCGAATCCATCCCGCCAGGTAGAGATTGGTGGCTCCCAGGAAGCCGAACTGGACGATCCTGCGCCGGAAGCGCCAGCGCCGCAGACCGGTCAACTCAGCCCACCCCTATGCAATCCAGGCAGATGATGGCGGCCTTTCTCCATATCATCCAGGGGTCTCCGAGCAGGTATCCGACAATGGCGGCCACGGCGGCCGCCGCTATCAGGACCGTTGGCAGAAGGGCTCGCTTGGTCATCCGGGAGTCCCTTTTCTGACGGGTTCGATGGAGGCGGCGATCGGAATCGAACCGATGAATGACGGATTTGCAATCCGTTGCCTTACCACTTGGCTACGCCGCCTCTTTTCGACAGGGCAGAATAATACTCCAGAGCCGCCGGATCATCAAGCTCAGGCGCTGCCCGGACAGCCGTTGTCTGCGGCTGGTCAGTCGGAGCCGTCGGTCCATTCCAGGTTTATGTCAACGCCTCCCGAGTAGGTGATCGGACCCAGCGGCGTATCGAGCTCCGGGACGGCATGGATGTATACCCTGCCCAGGTGCTGGGGGTCGCGCAGATCGCTGTCGATGCCCCCGATGGCCAGCGCGAGGTCTATCACCTTCATGGGGCCCAGCTCCGCAAGCAGTGCGAAGGCGTCCAGGGATATGTCCAGAGGCAGTATCACCGTCTCCCCGCCCTCGGGGACGGTCAGCGGGGCCCCCAGGCCGCCGGAGAAGACCCATGTGGTGTCCCCGGATCCCTCCTCGGAACCGTCCAGATAGAGGTCGAAGTCGAACCGGGTGAGCTCCGCGGGGAGCGGCATTCCCGAGAAGGTGCTCTCGTTGGGGTTGCTTATGCCCACGTTCGGAGTGAAGTCCATGGGGAAGCTGCCGGACTGCCAGGTCGCCAGCGCGTCGACCAGTTGGGAGGAGGAGAGGTACTCCAGGCTGTCCAGGGGAATCCCGGCCATCACGAAGTCCTGTGTGCCCTCGGTCCTGAACCGGCACCGCAGAAGGTTGTAGCCGTCGAACAGCCCGCATGAGCAGACCATGAGCACGCAGACGAGGAGAGACGCGATGACGGTTGCTCTCATGGCCAAACTCCGTTTCCCGGGGAAACCTGTGGTCGATTCACTAGCCAATACCCCCCGACCGCGCCGCGGTTCGCGGAGGATGGGGTCGAAGGCGAGCCGGTACGGGGAATAGGAACGGATGCGCGGGAAGCCCGAGGATTGCCCGCAACGGCCGGAAGTGTGGCGGGCAACCGTAGGATCCCCGCTCCATTTCTCTACGCACGAGCCGGTACGGGGAATAGAGAAATGGAGCGGGAAACGGGACTCGAACCCGCGACATCTACCTTGGCAAGGTAGAGCTCTACCAACTGAGCTATTCCCGCTCCTATTCTCTTGCGGCCGGTATTATTCGGGTGGCCCGGCCGCTTGTCAACCTTGCGGCAACCCGTCCCGCATCAGTCACCCCCGCGCCTTACGACCCAGGCGTCAAAGAAGCCCAGCTCCGCCATTTCGGCCAGCTTGGCGGAGGCGGAGGCGCGGTCGGAGAAGCTCCCTAGACGGACCTTCCAGTAGCCGCCCTCATGGTCTACGTGGGATTCCAATCCCGACGCATCGGAGGCCGATTCCGCCACCCCCCGGGCGGTGGCCTCGTCTCCCAGCGCCATTATCTGGATGGAGAATGGTCCGGCAGTTGTCGCAGTCCCCTCGTCCCCGGGATCCTCGGCCCCGTCGGCGGAGGGCGCGGGCAGATCTATGCTGACCACTTCGGCGAATCCGGCGAAGGGGTCGCCCTCGTAGCCGGGAAGGTCTGTATACGCATCCGGCTCGGGGGGGTCGCTTCCGGTTGTCTGCGGCCTGGTGGTCTCCGTACCGCAGCCGGCCAGAACGGCAACTACAAGAACGCAGAGCAGCAGCCTCATCTCTCCTCCTCGGCCCGGATGAAGGCGTCCAGCAGGGGAAGCATGATCTCGTGGTGACCGGTAAGGCTGACCGACTCCCCGCCCAGGGCGGCCACCGGCCGCTGCACCACGTTGCGCATTGGCCGGTAGTGCTGGATCATGTCCATGTTGGCGGCGGTGATGCCGCTGACGTCCGCACCCAGGTTCTGCGCCGCGGTTAGCGCCTTGAGGAACACCTCCGGCATCAGAACGGCCGACCCCAGGTTCACGACTACTCCTCCGGAGAGCTCCGAACAGCTGCATATGAGAGAATCGAAGTCCCTCTCGGCCGCCCTGCCCAGCTCGCCCCAGTCCAGCCCGGGATGGGGGTGGACTATGTCGCCGCCCAGCGCCGGATGAACCGTTACCGGAGATTCCTGCTCCCGGGACGCCGCGAGGGGGCTGATGGCCGTCTTACCTCCCTCATCGAGGACAACCGTGCCCAGCGCCCGGCCCAGCCCGTATTCCCGCTCGCCCGCCAGCTCCACGGCCCGCGCGTAGCACAGGCCGGTCTCCGACCACATGCCGAAGCTGCCCTCGGATATGCCATCCTGAACATCCTCGGACGTTTCCCCGTAGAGGGCCAGCTCGAGGTCGTGTATGGTCCCGGCGCCGTTGGTGGCCAGGCAGCTCACCACTCCGTCTCGCAGCCAGCGAACGACAAGGGGGCCCAGGCCGCACTTGATCACGTGGCCGCCGTACATGAGGAGCCGGGTGGAGCCCCGATCCCGGGCCAGTAGCAGGTTCCGCGCGAGCAGGCGCATGCGTCTGACGGCGAGTACGTCCGGCAGGCTGTCCACGAACTCCCGCAGAGACGTGGAGGCCTCCCAGTCGCCGGCAAGCAGCTCGGGGCCTACCCTGCTGCGCCTGGCCCGAAGGCTCTTCATCCTCAACCTGTCCCTGACACCGCTCAAGTCGATGCACCTCCAACTTCCACATCATAGTACCTGACTTCAACCAGGGTCAGTCCCCGGGCCGGAAGAGAGGGCCCGGCGTCCCTTCGATTGCCGGTCTTGAGTATCCCGCCGACATCCTCCGGCGCCAGGGAAACCGAGCCGACGCGGAGCAGTGTGCCGGCCCACAGACGCACCATTCCCCGCAGGAACCTGTTGGCCGATATGAGGAAGGTCCACCCCAGGGAATCCTCTACGACCTGCGAGATGCGCACCTCCGCCTTCCAGTCGGCGTTGCCGCTCCCTTCCTTTGCCATCCCTCGCCAGCTGTGATGGCCCACGCAGAGCGAAGCGGCAAGCTGCATGGCTTCCGTGTCCAGGGGTCGGCCGTGCACATAGGCGAACCTGTCCAGCAGCGGCCGCCGCCCGCGCAGCACGCGGTAACGGTAGAGTCTCTCCACCGCGTCTCTGCGGGAGTCGAAATCCGGGGCCGCAGGCTCAGCCGAGAGCACGCAGACATCTCCGGGCAGGACCCTGTCCAGGCCGGACCGTACCCGTTCGACCTCCGACTCACGCAGATCCAGGTGTGCAACCTGGCCCATGGCGTGCACACCGGCATCCGTGCGGCCGGACCCGTGGACGCGAACGCTGCGGTTGGTGAGCCGCCCGAGGGCCTCCTCCAACGTCCCCTGGACCGTCCGGCCCTGAGGCTGCACCTGCCATCCCAGGAAGTCGGTGCCGTCGTACTGCAGCGTCAGCCTGAGCCGAGGCATCACAGGCCCGCCAGTCCGGCCAGGAATATCACCCAGGCCGCCACCGCCGAGGCCGGCGCCCACCGGCCCGGCTTTGAGGGCTCACCCGAGCCCGGCCTCACCAGAACCAGCTCGCCCAGGGCGGATTCCGCCGACTCGGCCAGCCCACCGCCCTCCCGCCGGAACCTGCGGAAGGCTCCCCGCACCGACTCCGCACTGGGACCGGCCGAGGCCAGCAGGAGCGCGAGCACCTCCAGGGGCTCGCCCGCGCGGCCCAGACGCCGCGACAGACGCAGCAGGACCGTCTCCATGCGACGTGTTCCGAGCCAGGCGGCCATGGCAACCCCGCAGGGCACCGCGGACGCCCACCGCAGCGACCGCAGGGCCAGGCCTCCGTCACCCGACAGCAGGGCCAGCGCCAGTGTGGCGGCCGCCGGAGCCTCCAGGGCGGCAGCCCGCAGGAGCCACCGGGGGCCCATCGAGATCAGGCCGGCCGCCGCAAAGAGAAGGTATGCGGGCAGCAGGGCCGGTCTCACCAGAAAAGCCCCGGCCGGGCCGGCCAGCATGGCGGCCGAGAGCAGCAGGGTCAGGGCTCCGTCACTCATCGGTGTCGGCCTTCAGACGTTTCTGCACCAGGCGGAACTCCAGCGGCGGAGCCGCCTGGAACTCCATCTCCTCCCCGGTAACCGGATGTACGAAGCCCAGGGTCTCGGCGTGCAGCATCTGGTGGCCGGCCAGCCGGAGGAGGTCCGAGACCAGCTCCCTGTTGCGCCTGGTCGATTCTATGCCCTTGGGATGGCAGCCGCCGTAGCGCCAGTCGTGGATAATGGGACAGTCCCGGCAGCGGGACATGTGCACCCTTATCTGGTGGGTACGGCCGGTCTCCAGACGGCACTCGATCAGCGTCCCCATGCGGTAGGCTTGCAGCGTGCGGTAGTTGGTGACCGCCCTCTTGCCCTCGTCCACCACGGCCATCCGCTTTCTGTGGACCGGATCACGCCCGATTGGGGCGTCAATTCGGCCGGAGGGCGGCCGGGGATTGTGCCAGACAAGAGCCATGTACCGGCGCTTCACGGTTCTGCGGGCCAGCTGGAACGAGAGGCCTCGATGGGTCTCGTCGTCCTTGGCCGCCATCATCAGGCCGGTGGTGTCCTTGTCCAGTCTGTGGACTATGCCGGGCCGCATCTCCCCTCCGATGCCGGAGAGGTAGTCGCAGTGGGCCAGAAGGGCGTTCACCAGGGTACCGCTCCGCCAGGTGCCGGAGGGATGGACCACAAGGCCCGGCGACTTGTCTATCACTATCAGGTGCCGGTCCTCGTAGGCCACGTCCAGGTCCATCTCCTGGGGGGCGAGGTTCACCGGCTCCGCGTCGGGGATATCCAGGCTCACCACCTGGCCCTCCCTCACCCGGTACGCCGGCTTCTCCACCACCGACCCGTCCACGGCCGCGTGACCGTTGTTTATGAGGGTGCTTACGTAGCTCCTGCTCTCGGTGACCTCGTCGTGGAAGACGATGAAGCTGTCCAGCCTTGATCCATCGTCCCCCTGCTCCACCGGAAAGCGGTATCTTTCCAAGCTACTCCGTGCGCTTGATCAGATGGTATCCGAACTCCGTCTCCACGACTCCCGAGACCTCGCCGGGCTGCAGGGCGAACGCGGACTCCTCGAAGGCGGGGACCATGCTTCCCTGGCCGAAACGCCCCAGGTCGCCGCCCTGGGCGCCGGAGGGGCAGTCGGAGTACTCTATCGCAGCCTGCTCGAAGCTGAGGCTGTCATCGGCGATCCTCCCGGCCAGCTCGCCGGTGAGCCGGCGTGCCTCGTCCTGCGACCTGGTGGCGGTGGACCTGGCTGCGCCCCGGTAAGCGATGAGTATGTGGCTTGCCTTGATCATCTCCGGCTCCTGTTCGGTCTGTTCCAAGGTCTCCGTCTGCTCCTGCTCCGCCGTCTGGGTTTCGGTCTGCTCCGCCTCTGCGCCGGCTTCGGGCTCCTCGCCGCCCCCGCATCCGGCCGCGGCCAGCAACAGAGCCAGAATCGCCGCAGTCGCGCAAAGCACCAGTCTCCTCTGCATCAGCATTGTCTCCTTCCCTGTGGGATGTGGCGCGACGCTGCCTCTGCCACGCCCTGTTTCCCTCTCTCCCGGAGATGCGTTCTTGACATGAACCCCGGGAATCCTATGGATAACGAGGAGTATAATAACTGTGCGAAAGCCCCATGCACATGACGCGCAACTATTGAGAGGAGGCCCTTTGGTGAAAAGGGAAGAGGTATTTTCCTCCAGAGCCAGGGGAATGAAGAGGTCCGTCATCCGTGAGCTGCTCAAGCTCACCGCCAATCCGGAGGTGATCTCCTTCGCCGGAGGGCTTCCCGCTCCCGAGACCTTCCCGGTGGACGAGGTCCGCGCGGCGGTCAACAAGGTTCTCGACGAGGAGCCCCACAAGGCCCTCCAGTACGGGCCAACGGAGGGCGACGGCAGACTGCGCAAGGATCTGGCCGAGGTGATGGAGCGCGACGGAACACCCGCCGACCCCGAGCGGATCCTGGTGACCACGGCCTCCCAGCAGGGCCTCGACCTGGTGGGCAAGATCTTCTTCGACCCCGGAGACACCTGCATCGTGGGCCTGCCCTCCTACCTGGGCGCTCTTCAGGCGTTCAAGAACTACGAGGGCGTTCCGGTGGGCGTTCCCCTGGACGCCCACGGCATGATCCCCGAGGAGCTGGTCAAGACCCTTGACCGCCTCGAGGGCGAGGGCAGGCGGCCGAAGTTCATCTACCTGGTGCCCGACTTCCAGAACCCCGCCGGGGTGACCATCCCGTTGGACCGCCGGCGGATGATCATCTCCATCGCCGAGGAGCGCGACTACCTGCTGATAGAGGACACGCCCTACAGGCAGCTGCGCTACACCGGCGACCACGTGCCCACCTTCCAGAGCCTGGCCCCGGAGAGGGTCCTCTCCCTCTATACCTTCTCCAAGATCCTGCTTCCGGGCTTTCGGCTGGGATGGGCCTACGGCCCGGAGTGGGTGATAAACAAGATGGTGATGTCAAAGCAGGCGGTAGACCTGTGCACGCCACCCTTCACCCAGGCCATCACCCACCGGGTGCTGGCCACCGGAGCCCTGTGGAAGGGAATCGAGTACAACATCAAGCTCTACGGCAGGCGCCGGCAGCTGATGCTCGACCTCCTGGACAGGCACCTCTCGGACGTGGAGGGCGTACACTGGACCAGGCCGGAGGGCGGCCTGTTCCTGTGGCTGACCCTTCCGAAAGGCATGAACTCCGACGAGATCTTCGAGAAGGCCATAGAGCACAACGTGGCATACGTGCCGGGAAGCGCCTTCTACCCCAACGCCGAGGACCATCAGGGCATGCGCCTGAACTTCTCCTACGCCTCAGAGGAGCAGATAGAGGAGGGCGTGAAGCGGCTCAGCGACCTCATACACGAGCTGGTCTGACAGGCAGCAGTGCCGTGAGTACGAGGGGGGGCGGCGGACGGTTCCGCCGCCCCCCTTTCCGTGGAGCCGGAGGCTATATCTCGGCGCCGTCGGGGATGACGGCGTTCTTGTGGACCACCACGATTCCGTCGCGGATGTGGTAGCCCTCCCCCTCGTCCTCCGTCTTCCCCTGGCTGTTGCGAATCCTCGCCCCGTCACCGATGCGGGCGTTCTTGTCTATTATGGCCCCCTCTATTACGCAGTCGCGGCCGATTCCCAGCCGGGGAAGGTCGGGCTGCTGCAGGCCCGGGTCGCGGAAATGGCCCTCCCAGTAGTCCGCGCCCATGTAGACGCAGTTGTGCAACCTGCTGCCGGAGCGAACCCTTCCCCGCAGACCGACTATGCAGTTATTCACCTCGGCGCCCTGCAGGTCGGAGGCGTCGCATATCACCGAGCTCTCGATTCCGCAGCCGTCGATCCGGGCCCCGGGAAGGGCGCGGGCCCGGGTGTAGAGGGGAGAGAAGTTCCTGTACATGTCGAACTGCGGGTTCTCACCGGCGAAGTCCAGGTTGGCCTCGAAGAAGCTGGAGATGGTCCCGATGTCGGACCAGTAGCCTTCGAAGGGGTAGCTGAATACCCGGTGGTTGCCTATGGCGTAGGGGATGATCTCGTGACCGAAGTCGGTGTGGTCGGGATTGGCCTCCAGCACCCCTCGAAGCACGTCCGGGCTGAAGAGGTAGATGCCCATGCTGCCCAGGTAGGGCCTCTCTTCGGTTAGTCCCGCCTGGCTGCTCTTCAGCGGCTCCAGCTCGTCGGGGGCCGGCTTCTCCTGGAAGTGACCGATCCTGCCCTCCTCGGAGACCTTCATTATCCCCATGGCAGTGGCCTCGGATGCGTCCACGGGCTTTGTGGCTATGGTGATCTCCGCTCCGGTGTCCCGGTGGTGCTCGATGAACCCGTTGAAGTCCATTCGGTACAGCTGGTCTCCGGAGAGTATCAGAACCAGGCCCGGATTGAGGGCGAGTATGTGTCGCAGGCTCTTGCGGACGGCATCGGCCGTTCCCTGGAACCAGTCGCGGTTGTCGTAGGTCTGCTCGGCGGCGAGTATGGAGACGAAGCCGTTGCTGAAGCGGTCGAACCTGTAGGTCTGCGCCACGTGCCTGTTCAGGCTCTCGCTGTTGTACTGGGTGAGGACGAAGATGTGGCGGAGGTCGTCGTTGACGCAGTTGGAGACCGGTATGTCGATCAGCCGGTACTTCCCTCCCACCGGCACGGCGGGCTTGCTTCTGTGCATGGTCAGCGGAAAGAGCCTGGAACCCTTGCCGCCGCCCAGGATTACGGAGACTACTCTGTTCATCGCTACACCCTCTCCTTCCGTCGGGAATGCGCAATGGGCTGGTATGGAGGCGCTATATAAATAATATGGAACCCATATTTGACATTTTTCGATGCTGTTGTATACTCTGTGTGCAGAAATTGGAGGTACTGCTTATGGATTATGGAAACCTCAGATGTCCCGACTGCGGAAGATCCATGGTTCCCACATCGTGCAGCTGCTCGCACTGCGGCATCACGGTGCAGGGCCGCTTCAGCCTCTCGCCGCTGGCCTTCCTCTCCCCCGAGGAACAGGCACTGGTGATCGCCTTCATCCGCAGCTACGGGTCCATCAAGAGAATAGGCGAGATACTGGGGGTCAGCCATCCCACCGCCCGCAACCGGATAGAGCGGCTGGTGGAGAGCATCAACCGGCTGATGGAGGCCCCGCCGGAGGCCTCCGCGGTCCTGGAACTGCTGGACCGCGGCGAGATCAGCTTCGACGAGGCGATGGAGAGGCTGTAGGCGGTGAGACCTGCTTTCCTTCTGCTGGCCCGCTTCGGAAAGGTAGTGGTGCCGCTTCCCTGGTTCGGGGTCTGGCTGTTTCTGATTCCCCCGACCCTGCTCGCCTGGCCGGTGGGCGTTCTGGGCAGCGCCATGGGTGGCGGGCATGTGTTCAGACTGATGGGCCAGGCGCCCCGGATGTGGCTGATGAGCTGCTGTCTTCACGGGCTGAGGGTACGGGTGAGAGACGATGAGAGCAGGATCAGTCTCAGCTTTGTCTAGCGTCCCTGCGGCGTACGGCATACGAACCCCAGACGATGGAAAGGTAAGGCGATGGAAGAATCCAGAAGGAAGATACTGGAGATGCTCTCCTCGGGCAAGATCAGCGTGGACGAGGCTACCGCCCTGCTGGAGCGGCTCGGCGGGGACCGAGAGGACTCGGCCCGGGAGAACGGCGGTGAGGAAGGTGCGGAACGGCCGCCCCGCTACCTGCGGGTCGTTGTGGATTCCGACGAAGGGGACAAGGTCAACGTGCGGGTCCCCCTCAGCCTGATAAAGACCGGGATCAAGCTGAAGGCCCTCATTCCCCAGAACGCCGCCGACGCCATCAGCGAGAAGGGCTTCGACTTCTCGAACCTGTCCAGCCTGGACCTGGAGGAGCTGGTGGATGCTCTGAAAGAGCTCAAGGTGGACGTTGACAGCGCCAACGGCGAGAAGGTGCGGGTATTCACCGAGTAGCTCCCGCCTCCGGGGTTTGCACGCGAGCCCGTGCGGGCTATGCTTGCATTCGCCGATGCGTAGTCATTGGACTCCGGGGGTGACCGCACATTGAACCTCGCGATGCTGGGACAGCCCGGCTGCGGAAGGACAACCCTCTTCAGGGCCCTCGCCGGCAGCCGCGAAGCCGACCCTTCCAGGCCCCTGACCGTAGAGGTGCCGGACGAGAGGCTCGACTTCCTGGCCTCGGTCACCGGGCTTGAGAGGGCCGTTCACGCCAGAGTGGTCTTCGTCGACGTGCAGTCACCCGCCTTCGCCCCCCGCAACCTCTCCGCCGTCCAGGACGCCGCGGCACTGGTCGTGGTGGTGGACAACTTCGCCCTGGGGCATCCCGCCCGGGACCTGATGGAGGCGGAGACCGAGCTCCTGGTGGCCGACCTGGCCCTGGTGGAGAAGAGGCTGGCCAGACTGGAGAAGGAGTCCCGGCGCGACAGCCGGGAGTACGCCGCCCTGGAAGGGGCCCGTGAGGCGCTCTCGGAGGACCGGCCGCTGCGTACGGTCGGGGTGTCCGAATCCCACAGGCGGCTTCTTCGGGCCTACTCGCTGCACACCCTGAAGCCCCTGATGGTCGTCTCCAACCGCGGAGACGAGCCGGCTGCGGACGAGGCCGAGCTACGGGCGCGCTGCGCCGAGAGGCGAGCCGTGCTGCTGCCCATAGACGCCGGATTCGAGCAGGAGCTCACCGAGCTGCCGGAGGAGGAGCACGGGCAGTTCCTGGAGTCCATGGGATACGAGGCCAGCGGCCTGGACAGGCTGATATCCGCCGCCTACGGAACCCTGGACCTGGTGACTTTCTTCACCATAGGCGACGACGAGGTCAGGGCCTGGCCGGTACGGAGAGGCAGCACCGCTCCGGAGGCCGCCGGGGCCGTCCACACCGACATGCAGAGGGGTTTCATCCGGGCAAAGGTGATACCCTTCGACACCTACCGCGAATGCCCGGACGAGGCCCTGCTCCGAAGCCGGGGGCAGGTTCGGCTGGAGGGAAAGGACTACCTGGTCCGGGAGGGCGATATCCTGGAGATACGCTTCAGCGTCTGACCGCCGGCCCCCACCGGTCTTTCCTCCACTGCCCGCAGGCGCATGCGAAACATCGGGTCCTCGCCGGGCCGGCCGCTGGCTCCGGTTGCTCTTGACCCCCCTCTCGGGAGCTTGATAGGGTGATGGTATGATGCAGGACGGGACGGGGGAGAGAGTGCCGGAGGGGAAAGCGGATGCGCTGCCGGACACCCGTAGTGAGCTGCAGCGGCGGATTGGGCTGGAGCGGACCGTGGCCGAGATCTCGGCCGGCTTCATCGGACTGGAACCGGAGGAGGTTGACGGGGCCATAGACTCCGCCCTGGCCCGAATAGGCTCCTTCACCGGTGTGGACAGGGCCTACGTCTTCCTATTCAGCCCCGACGGGCGCCTGATGGTGAACACCCACGAGTGGTGCGCCGAGGGTATCGAGCCCCAGATCGAGAACCTCCAGGACGTCCGCACCGATGACCTCCCGTGGTGGACCCAAGAGGTCCGGAAGCTGCACGAGATCGACCTGCCCGAAGTCTCCGGGCTGCCGGATGACCGGGCCACCCTGAGGGACCTCCTCGAGACCCAGGGCATCAGGTCGCTGCTGGTTCTGCCCCTCACAAGGGGCAGCGAGGCGGTGGGATTCCTGGGCTTCGACTCCGTCCGCTCCGCCCGAACCTGGAGCGACGGCGCCAAGATGGCCCTGCGCCTGGTGGGCCAGACCATCTCCTCGGCCCTGGAGCGCCGCCGCACCGGAATAGAGCTGCAGGAGCAGCATGTCTTCCTGGAAAGCGTGCTGGACGCTATACAGGACGGCATCAGCGTACACGACACGGATCTCGTGGTGACCCACGTCAACGCCTGGATGGAGCGCAGGTACGCCGGACAGGCGCCGCTGACAGGCAGGAAGTGCTACGAGGTCTTTCAGCAGCGGGACTCCGTCTGCCCCTGGTGCCCGGCAGTGGAGGTCCTGCAGAGCGGCCGGCCCCAGAGGGGGGTGGAGGTCCCGTACCCCTCGGCGGACTCGCCATCGGGCTGGATGGAGCTCTCGGCCTTTCCCATGCGGGACTTCCGCGGAGAGCTGGTCGGGGTCATAGAGCACGTCAAGGAGGTCACCGCCCGCAGGCGGGCGCAGCAGGAGCTGGAGCGCAGGCGCAAGTATCTGGAGGGGGTGCTCGAGTCGGCCCCGGACGCCATCGTCACACTGGACGGCGAGCACAGGATCATCGACTGGAACCGCGGGGCCGAGGATCTCTTCGGCTACACGGCCTCCGAGGTCAGGGGCCGCAACGTCGACGACATCGTAACGGTTCCGGACGTGGAGGAAGAGGCCAGGGAGATAACCGGCCAGGTACTCTCCGGGAAACGGGTCGGCCCCCTGGAGACCGTCCGCTACCGCCGCGACGGGGAACCGGTACCGGTTCTCCTGGCGGGGTCGTCCATCACCATTGACGACGAGGTCATCGGCGTGGTGGGCGTCTACACCGACCTCACAGAGCGCAAGAGGATAGAGGCCAGCCTGGCGAGGCAGCGGAGGCTGGAGTCTCTGGGGACCCTGGCGGGCGGCATCGCCCATGACTTCAACAACCTGCTCAGCGGGATCTTCGGCAACATCTCCCTCGCTCGGTCGGAGCTGCCCGAAGGCAGCTCGGTCGCCGATCACCTGGGGTCGGTTGAGAGTTCCATGGGACGGGCAATTGGGCTCACCCATCAGCTGCTGACCTTCGCCAAGGGCAGCGACCCGGTTGTCGAGCCCCTGGACACCGCCTCGGTGATCCGGGAATCCGTCGACTTCCACCTGGCAGGCAGCTCGGTGAAGGCCGAGTACGATATCCCCGAAGACCTGCCGCCGATCATGGCAGACCGTCGACAGATCGGAGAGGTGGTCTCCAACCTGGTGATCAACGCCAAGCACGCCATGCCCGGGGGCGGAGGGCTGCAGGTCGGCGCCAGGCTGGTGGAGGGCGGGGACGCCGTTGAGGTGGAGTTCCGCGACGAGGGGATCGGTATACCGAAGCGGCTGCTCAACAGGGTTTTCGAGCCCTACTTCAGCACCAAGCAGGACGGAAGCGGACTGGGCCTGGCGGTGGTGCACTCCATCGTATCCAAGCACAACGGGTCGGTGGAGATAGACTCCACCCCGGGCTCGGGTACGACCGTGACGGTCCGGCTCCCCGTGGCGGAAGGAGATGTCGCCTACGAGAAGGCAGATGGGGGCTCGAACCGGGCAGAGGCCCCTGTCGGGGGTGCCCTGGTCCTGGTCATGGACGACGAGGAGACGGTACGTAGCGTGGCCGGGGGGATGCTGGAGTCTATGGGGCATTCGGTGGACCTGGCCGAGAACGGCAGCGAGGCGGTGGAGATGTACCGCAGCAGGCTGGAGGGGAAGAGCCCCTACGACCTGGTGATACTGGACCTCACCGTGCCCGGAGGCATGGGCGGCAACGAAGCGGCCTCCAGGATTCTCGAGATGAACCCCGACGCGCTCCTCATGGTGTCCAGCGGCTACTCCACAGACCCCGTGATGGCGCGTTACCGGGACTACGGCTTCAGCGGCGTGCTCTCCAAGCCCTACACCCTGGAGGACATGAGAACCGCGGTGGAGAAGGTCCTGGTCTGACCGCAGCGGCCTTTGCACGCCCGCGGGCCATCTAGGCCCCGGACACCTCCACCCGCCGCAGGCTGCGGCGGTAGCGGCGCCACTCGTGGGTGATCTGGCTGACCTCGGCGGCGCCCAGAAAGATTACGCAGAGCCAGTACAGCCAGAACAGCGTGGCCATGACCGCGGCCAGGGAGCCGTAGACCACCCCCCAGTCGGGCCGGGAGATGACCCAGGCGTACATCTCCGTACCCAGCCAGATGAAGGCCATGGACAGTCCGGAGGCCAGGAGGGCCTGCCCCCAGGAGATATCCCTGTTGGGGGCCGCCCAGTACAGCACCAGAAGAAGCAAAAGCGAGAAGGAGGGCGCAAGCAGCCTGGCGGTCGCCTGGGTCATCAGCGGCCCGATGAGGGGCCACTGCGATACGAAGCGGCCCACCGGCGAGTCTACAACGAACTGGGCGGCGGTGGTGAAGACGAAGGCGGCCACGAAGCAGAGGGCTATCAGAATGGCCAGCAGGAAATCGTAGAGCTTGCCGAACACCACGTGCCGGCCGGCGTGTACGTCGAAAATGGTGTCCAGCGCTGTCCTGATGGTGCCGAATAGCCGGCTCACCAGCCACAGCAGGAAGACCAGTCCCACCATGCCCGTAATGCCCGAGATACCCGACTGGTGGAGGAAGACCCGCTCCAGGTCGGCACCCACGCCCTGCGGCAGAAATGGGTTGGCGTCGTCGATCCACTGCTGAAGGCCCCTCTGGAGCTCGGCATTCTGCTGCAGGGCGATTCCAGACAGCGAGATTATCAGCAGCCCCAGGGGAAGGACGGTAACCAGGATGTTGTACGCCATGGCGGCGGCCGAGAAGAAGACGTGATCGCTGTTCCATCGGCTGTAGAGCCGCTTCCATAGGTAGCCGGTGAACACGCGGAAGGCCCTGGGAAAGAGTCTGGACAGGGCCACGCGAGCCCTTCCCGGAGTGCTGGATCCCCCGCCGCCCAGGCTACTCCACCGTAACGCTCTTGGCCAGGTTCCTGGGCTTGTCCACGTCGCAGCCCCTCGAAACGGCCACGAAATAGCTGAGTAGCTGCAGGGGCACCACCGACAGCAGCGGCACCAGGGCGTCCGGCGCCTCGGGAATGTGGATCACCCAGTCGGAGACGCTCTCGATCTCGGTGTCGCCCTCGGTGGCGATGGACAGGACGCGTCCCTGGCGCGCCCTCACCTCGGCTATGTTCGAGAGGATCTTCTCGTACGCGGCGTCACGCACGGCAACCGCGCACACCGGCATCATCTCGTCGATCAGCGCGATGGGCCCGTGTTTCATCTCGGCTGCCGGGTATCCCTCGGCGTGAATGTAGGAGATCTCCTTGAGCTTCAGCGCACCTTCCAGGGCCACCGGGTAGTTGTAGCCACGGCCCAGATAGAGGAAGTTCCTGGCGTAGGTGAACTCCCTGGCGATCTTCTCGATCTTCGGGGAGTCCTTGAGTATCTGCTCGACCTTGTCCGGAATGGAGGTCAGCTCCCGGGTGAGCTCCAGTCCGCTGACCCTGTCCAGCTCCCCCCTGGCCCTTCCGAAGGCCAGCGCAATCAGTGCCTGCACCATGACCTGGGAGGTAAAGGCCTTGGTCGAAGCCACGCCTATCTCCGGGCCGGCATGTATGTAGACGCCGGCGTCCGTCTCTCTGGCGATGGTGGATCCCACCACGTTGACGATGCCGTATGCCCTGCAACCCTTGGACTTGGCCAGCCGCAAGGCCGCCAGCGTGTCCGCGGTCTCTCCGCTCTGGCTGATGACGAAGACCAGCGTTCCCGGGTCCATCACCGGATCCCGGTAGCGGAACTCGGAGGCGTACTCGACCGAAACCGGAATGCGGGCCAGGCTCTCCAGCAGGTACTTGCCTATCAGGGCGGCGTGCCACGAGGTCCCGCAGGCGGTTATGATCACCCTGCTGACCGCGCGCATGTCGCTGTCGGTCATGTTGAGCCCGCCCAGGTGGGCGGTACCCCCGTCCAGGTCCAGCCTGCCCCGAAAGGCGTTTCGCAACGACACGGGCTGGCTGTTGATCTCCTTGAGCATGAAGTGCGGGAAGCCGTCCTTCTCGATGGTGGAGAGGTCCCAGTCCACGGTCTCGATCCTGTCCCGCAGCACTCCGGCCCGGCCGTTGTTGGTGGAGATGCCCCGAAGGCTCACCTCCAGGACCTCGCCCTCGTCCATGTAGATTACATCTCGGGTATGGGAGACTATGGCCGCCACATCGCTGGCCACCAGGTACTCCTTCTCGCCCACCCCCACCACCAGGGGGCTTCCGTAACGGGCGGCCACCAGCGTATCGGGCTCCTCCGCCGAGACGACCGCGATCCCGTAGGCTCCTCGGACCCTGCCCAGCGCGTCTCTGACGGCGGTGAACAGCTTCTTGCCCCTGGCGGCCTCGAAGCCCACCAGCTTGGCTATCACCTCCGAGTCGGTGTCGGAGTAGAACTCCGTCCCTTCGGCCTCCAGCTCCCTTCTGAGCTGGGTGTAGTTCTCTATGATTCCGTTGTGCACCAGGGCGATATTGCCGCTGGCGTCGGTATGGGGATGGGCGTTCCTCTGGGAGGGCTCGCCGTGGGTGGCCCACCTCGTGTGGGCTATGCCGCAGGTGGACTTTTCCGCTCCTTCGGGCCTCTGGCTGTCCAGTTCGTCGACACGACCCTTCTGGCGCCTGAGTATGAGACCTCCTGCGCCCTGGAGGGCGTAGCCCGCCGAGTCGTATCCCCTGTACTCCAGCCTCTTCAGACCCGATATGAGCAGGTCCAGAACCGGACGCTCACCTACGTAGCCGACAATTCCGCACATCAGCCGATCACTACCTTTCGGAACCTCTGCAGCTCGGCGCGGACCGTATCCGCGCTCTCGTCCTCGCAGATCACCCTCACGACCGGCTCGGTGCCGGAGGGCCTCACGTGGGTCCAGCCCCTCTCCCGGCGGTACCACAGACCGTCCCGGTCATCGTCGGGAGGTCCCAGCTCCTCTATCAGGGCAGGTCGAATATTCGAAAAATCACCCTCGAAGGGAACCTTCTCCTTGACAATACTGTAGCGGGGAAGGGAATCGGCCCACTCCGACAGCGAGCTACCGCGGGAGTCCAGCAGGGAGAGCGTGTACGCCATTGCAACCCCGCTGTCGCGGCCGAGGTGGAAAGCCGGCTCTATCACGCCCCCGTTGCCCTCGCCTCCGATCACGGCCCTCCGCCTCTCCATCTCCTCCACCACGTTGACCTCGCCCACCGGGCTTCTGTACACGGTGCCGCCGTGCCTGGCGGCGGCATCCTCCGCCATCCTCGAAGTCGACAGGTTCACAACGGCACAGCCGGGGTTCTCGCCCAGAACGTAGTCTATGGCCAGGGCCACGGTGAGGTCCTCCCCCACCACCCTTCCCCGATCGTCCACCAGGGCAAGCCTGTCCCCGTCGGGGTCGAAGCCGAAGCCCACGTCCGCACCGGTCCGCTCCACCTCGGCGGCCAGCTCCCGCAGGCTGTCGGCCGTGGGTTCCGCCACCCTGGGGAAGCGGCCGTCGGCGCCTATCTCGGGGTTGATCACCCTGAACTCCACCCCCAGGGCCTCCATCAGGGCCGCGGCGAACTCCGCCGCCGCCCCTCCCGTTACGTCCAGCACCGCCTTCATGCCGCGACGGGGCCTTCGGACCAGCGGAAGGGCCAGAACGCCTCGAACGTGTCGCTGCACCGCTCCGGGAAGGCTCTCGCGGCTTCCCGAGGCGGCCGCATCCGCCCAGCGGGGGCCGGCCTCCAGCAGCTCCATGAGCTTGCTGCGGCTTCCGCCCCGCAGGAACACGCCGTCGGGACCCACCAGCTTGAGGGCGTTCCACTCGCCGGGGTTGTGGCTGGAGGTGACCGCCACTCCTCCGGAAACTCCCTCCCGCATCGCCTCCAGCTGCACCGTGGGGGTGGGGACGACGCCCACCAGCACCGGCGTACAGCCTACGGACATCAGTCCGGCGGCCACCGCGGACTCCATGGCCGGGCCGCTCTTGCGGGTGTCCCTGCCCAGGACCACCCTGCCCGGACCCACCAGCCGCCCAAAGGCCGCTGCGTACTCCACAGCGCCGGTTACGGTCAGCGAGCTTCCGAAGATGCCCCTTATTCCGGAGCCGCTTACGATTGGCCTCTGCATCGGATGCTCCGTGCCAGGGAAGTGGAGCCGGCGATCGGACTCGAACCGATGGCCTGCGCATTACGAATGCGCTGCTCTTCCAGCTGAGCTACGCCGGCTCCGGATTGACGTGCAATTCTATGCCCGGCCGCCCTCCAAGTCAACTTTTCCGGGTGGTGTCGCCGGTTCAGTTCAGAAGCGATCTTCCGGCTCCGTGAATGGAGACCGAGACCCCCATCGAGAGGGAGTAGTACCCCAGGTCGAACTCCTCGGGAGGGTAGATTACGGTCTCCGTTCCGTCGTAGACCGCCTCGTCGGTCTTCATGTCCATGAACGATCTTGTGAAGCCCAGGGTTCCGGAGACCGGGCCCCAGAGGTCGAGGGAGACGCCGGCGGTGAGGCCCAGGCCCACGCTTCCGCCGTCCCCTTCCACGAAGCGGCCGAAGTCGTCGGTCCCCTCGTACTCCCCGGTACAGTAGACGGCCCCGGGGCCACCATGCAGCGACAGCCCCGGCCTCGCCCTCCAGGAGACCACGGGCCACACGGACAGCGTCAGTGCGCTTACCCTTCCGTCCCAGTCCTGCGGGCCATCCTTGGCGAACCTCTCCACCCGCATCCGGAATCCCAGAAGTCCGGGGGAGTCCAGGGCCAGCTCGGCGCCCCAGGCCACGCCAGGTGTGAGAAAGCGGCTCTCGTACTGCTCCTCGTAGGGCGACAGGCTGGCGGCAGTGGGGCCGGCCGAGACCTCCAGGCCGGCTATGGCCAGGGCGGCGGCGGGAATCAGCAGCAGCGCGGAAGCCGCCGGCCGCACTACTCCCCGCCGTCCTTCATCGTCTTGGCGATGTGGGGCAGCAGCCCGCCGTCCTCCAGTATCTCCAGCATCTCGTCCGGCAGCGCGGGGAACTCGAAGTCCTTCCCGCCCACGGTAACCACTCCCCTGGCGGGATCGACGGTCACCTCGTCTCCGGGGCTGTAGGCGTCCACCGCCTCCGGGCTCTCCACCAGGAGAAGCCCCTGGTTGATGGCGCTGCGGTAGAAGATCCGGGCGAAGGAGCGGGCGACCACCGCCTCGACCCCCACGTAGCGCAGACCCACAGAGGGCTGCTCGCGGCTGGAGCCGCATCCGAAGTTCCTGCCCGCCATGACTATGTCGCCCGGCCCGACCCTGTCGGCGAAATCGGGGTCCAGGTCCTCCAGGAGATGCTCCTTTATCTCCGGTCCCGTGGAGCACTTGTAGGTGTACTTCCCCGGAAAGAGAAGATCGGTGTTGATGTCGTCGCGGTCGTAGAAATGTACGGCCATTCTAACGCACCTCCCTGGGGTCGGCTATGTATCCGGCTACTGCCGTTGCTGCCGCGGTCTCTGCGCTGCCCAGGTAGATCTCGGCCTCCTTCTCGCCCATCCTGCCCTGGAAGTTCCGGTTGGCCGTGGACAGGCACTTCTCCCCGGGGGCCAGGGCTCCCATATGGGCGCCCAGGCACGGGCCGCACCCCGGCGGAATCACCATTGCGCCGGCCTCCACGAAGCCCGCCAGAAGCCCCGAGCGGTCGGCCTTCAGGTATATCTCACGGGAGGCGGGGCCCACGATCATGCGAACGTTCTCGTGCACCGGGGCGCCGTCCATCACCGCCAGGGCCGACTCCAGGTCCTCCAGCCGGCCGTTGGTGCAGGTGCCCAGGAAGACCTGATCGACCTCTATCCTCCCCACCTCGGAGATGGGTGTCACGTTGTCCACGTTGTGCGGCAGGGCCACCATGGGCTCCAGCTTCTCCAGGTCGTACTCCCTCACCTTCACGAAGTCGGCGTCCACATCGCTCCACATGGTCCGTGACCCGTCGGGCCCCCGGTTGCGCAGGTACTCCTGCGTGACCCTGTCCACGGGGAAGACGGCCAGCTTGGCCCCCATCTCTATGCCCATGTTGGCCATGGTCATCCGGTCGGACATCCGCAGGCTGCCGATCGCAGGACCGTGGAACTCCACGGCCATGTAGTTGGCGCCGTCGGCGCCCATGTCGCCGATTATCCTGAGTATCAGGTCCTTGGCGGAGACCCGGCCCACCAGGTGGCCCGTCATCTCGATGGAAACGGTGGGGGGAACCTTGAACCAGGTCTTGCCCGTGATCCAGAGTCCCGCCGCCTCTGTACGATCGATGCCGGCGGCGAAGGCGTTGAACGCACCGTAGGTGCACGTGTGGCTGTCACTGCCCACAATGATAGATCCGGGAGCCACCAGGCCCATCTCCGGCAGAACCTGGTGGCAGATGCCGGTGCCGGCGTCGTAGAAATGCTCTATTCCCTGCTCCCTGACGAACTTCCTTATCTTGGCGTGGCCGGCGGCGTTCTTGCTGGCGGCGGCGGGAACCACATGGTCGAGCACTACGGCCAGCCGGTCGGGATAGCGGACCTCCCCCCCGGGAACGGTAGACTCGAACTTGTCTATGATGGCGGCCGTGTTGTCGTGGGTGAGAACGTACGCGGGCTCCACGAAGACTACGTCTCCGACGCCGACGTCCCTGCCCGATGCCCGCCCGAGGATCTTCTGGGCGAAGGTCTTACCCATTACCATGCTCCCTCCGAGCTATTGCCGATGCCAATCCGGCATACTGTAGACGGCATTATACATCCGGTTCCCCCGACAGTGAAGTACCGGCCCCGGACGCCGGTTCCGGAACCGGGGGTTGAGCCCACACGCTGCGGAAGGTAGTATGCTCAGACGTCGCCGGACACCAGGGACACCGCGACAGAGGGGACCCATGAGACTGGTCAGAGGCAGGGAGGCGGTTGCCGAGCAGGCGGCCGATCTGCTCGCCGACGAGAGCAGCCTTGCTGGAGGCTGGGCCACGGAAGCGGCCTGGCCCGGCAGCCGGGACGAGACGGCATCCTACCTGGGCGGACTGGCGCGGCGAGGAGTGCCCGCGACCCCCTCGGGAGCACTGACGGGAATCGCCGCGGGAGCGGTTCCGGAGGGGGGAGCGGTCGTCTCCGCCTCCCAGATGAGAAATATCGAGTACCTGGGTGACAGCAGGCTGCGCGTGGGCGCCGGGGTGACGCTTGACGAGATATCCGAGTACCTCGCGGACCGGTCCCTCTCCCTCTTCTACCCACCGGACCCCACGGAGACCACCGCCAGCATGGGCGGGACACTGGCCACCGACGCCTCGGGCTCCGACACCTACCTCTACGGCTCTACGAGGAAATGGGTGGAGGGCCTGGAGATGGTTCTACCCGGCGGCGGGCACCTGATGATCTCCAGGGGAGAGCTGCCCTTCCGCGACGGCGAGTGCGAGGTCCCCGGCGTGGGCAAGGTGCGACTGCCGATGATGCGACGGCCTCCGCTTCCGAAGAACGCGGCCGGCTACCGGGTAGTGCCCGGCATGGACCTGGTCGACCTGCTGATAGGCTCGGAGGGCACACTGGGCATCTTCACCGGCGCCACGATTCTGCTGCGGCCCGTTCCCCATTCGCTGGTCGACCTGGCGGTCTTTCCCCACTCCATGGACGCCTTCTGGGGCCTCTTCGAATCGGTTCTCCGGATGGAGTCCAGGGTCAGGGCGGTGGAGATGATGGACGGCCCGTGCATTCGTCTGCTGAGGCAGCATCCGCCCGAGGGTCTGCCCGAGCTTCCCGAGAGGGCCGCTGCCGTGCTGCTGCTGCGGGCGGAGGCGCAGGACGAGGCCGGAATGGACGCCCTGCTGGAAGAGCTGGACGAGATTCTCTCCGCGGCGGGAATACCGCTGGAGGAGACATGGGGCGGCTTCGAGGAGACGGAGCACCGCCGCATGGTGGAGTTGCGCCACAGCCTTCCCGAGACGGTGAACGAGCTGATATCCCGGGCCAGAAGGAGGACCGGCCCCGCCATCCACAAGCTGGGTTCCGACTCCGCGGTGGCCGCTGATTCCGTCCGCGAGCTCTACCGGAAGACCAGGGCCATGCTGGAAGAGATGGAGCTGCCGCACCTGGTCTTCGGCCATGTGGGCCAGGGGCACCTGCACGCCAACGTGATCCCGAACGACCTCCGCCAGCTGGAGGAGGGCGAAAGGGCCATGCGCGGAATCGCCGCCCTGGCGGCGGAGATGGGGGGAACGGTCTCCGCCGAGCACGGTCTGGGAAGGCTGAAGGCCGACTTCCTGGAGCTGATGCTGACCCCGGGAGAGCTGGAGGAAATGCGCACTCTCCGCCGCACCTTCGACCCAGGAGGCCTGCTCTGCCCGGCCATTCGATGGGCCTAGCCCGGCCGGTCCGGGGCCCCCGCGCCAGGGAGGGTGCCTGCCGCTTCGCGGCCGGCGGCATCGTACTGGAGCCTGGAGCCGACCCGCAAAAGGCCGCCGGACTGGTGGTCCGCCGGCTGAAAATGCGGAAGGCGAGCCATATCAGCTGGGCCTGCAGGACCGGCTCCGGTGGCCGCGTGGACGAGGCCAAGAGCGACGGCGGAGAGAGCGGCGCCGGCATGGTGATACTCGACGTCCTGCGCAAGGCCTCCGCGAAGAACGTGCTGGTCGTTGTGGCCCGCTGGTACGGCGGCAAACACCTGGGAGGCCTGCGCTTTCGGGTGTACAGCAGACTCACCTCCGAAACGCTGAAAATGCTCTGATACCCGCTCGCCACAAGCTTGCCGGACCCGCGGGCGACTGCATATATTTGACCCGTCGGCAGCGTCAGGGAAGCCGGTGAAAATCCGGCGCGGCCCCGCCGCTGTGACCGGGAGCGAAACCGCTGGTTCAAGTGCGCCAAAGGCGCGGTTGATACGCCATTCCCGGACCCATCCGGGGAGAAGGCGCGGGAGTAGTCGGCCCGGAAGCCAGAAGACCTTCTGCCGACTCCCAAACGTCACCTTCGCGGGAGGGTGCGGAAGACAGGGTGTCTACTGCATTCAATCGCGGCAGAGCAGGGAGAACGCATGAGCGCACTTCTACTGCTGCCGCTGTCACTGGTATCGGCCGGTCAGGCCTGGGTCATCAACGGTGACAGTCTCGGCTACGCCGACCTCTCGACCGGCTACGTGGAGCAGGGGGCTCTGGAGCTGGCAACCTACCCCAACGATCTCACGCTTCACGATGATTATCTGTACGTGGTCTGCTCCGGTTCCGACGATCAGGCGCTGCAGCGCATCGATCCGAATACCATGGAATTGGAGAACCTGGCAATAGGCAGCGGATACAACTGCTGGTCGTCCGTGGCCCTGGACGATGAGCACCTTGCGGTTTCGGCCTCCCTCGCCGACCGGGTGGTGATAGTCAACACGACCACATTTGCAGTCGAGGACGAGATCGAGGCCGTGGGCCCCAATCCCGAGGGCATGTGGCTTCTGGGCGACAGCCTGTGGGTGGCCTGCGGCGGCTGGGGAGCGGACGACAACCTGGTTGTGGTGGACCTGGCAGCGGGCGAGCCGGTGGACACCGTCACGGTGGGCACCAACTGCCAGTCCGTGGCCTGGGACGGTACCGACGAGCTGGTGGTGGTGTGCAGCGGCACCTACGGCTCCGGAGAGGGGTCGGTGTCCTTCGTGGACCCTCAGACCATGCAGGAGACGGAGTCCGTATTCGTCGGCGGCTTCCCCTCTACGCTGCAGATACGGGGCGACAGGGCGTACGTCGGCGACGGCTGGGGACCCGGAGTCTACGAGGTGGACGTTCAGACGCACGAGGTGCTGCACGATGCAGACGACCCGCTCTGTCCCGGGGGCACGGGCTTAGACTTGGACGGCGGCGGCGCTCTCTACGTCTCCGATGCCGTGGGCGGAGCACTTGCGGTCTATGACACCGACATGGGACTGCTGGAGGAGTACGCGTTCACCAGCCCGGCGGCCATCGCCGTGTCCGGAAGCCTCACCGGCGTCGAGGGAGCACAGCCGCGAATCCGGAAGGGACTTTCGGCGACACCCTGTCCCGCCGCAAGCACGGTGCACGTAACCGGCACACAACCCGGTGCGCAGATCCTCGTCATGGACCTGGCCGGAAGGACAGTCGCCGGGGAGACCGCCGGGCCCGAGGGGTCGGTGACGCTCAGCGTCGCAGGCCTGCGCAGCGGCATCTACCTGGTTGGCAGTGGCCGTGCCTCCACCCGCCTGGTCGTGCTGGACGGACAGTAGCATGCCGGCGGGTATCCTCATCCTGCTGACGGTCCTGGCCCAGGGGGGCGACCCCTGGGCCGACCACTCGCCGGCGGTCGAATACGGCGAGGGGGCCGGCTTCGGCCAGGAGTGCTACCCCGACAACATCCTCGGTCCACCCGACCCCGAAGCCACCCCGGAGGTTCCCTCCAGCAGCCCCGAAGAGCTGCTCACGCTGGGCTATGAGGGCTGGGTCGTGCTCGAGTTCACCGACAATATCGTGGTTGATGGACCAGGGGCCGACTTCACCGTCTTCGAGAACGTCATGTACCTGGGCGGGGACGACTACTACCGGGAGTGCGCGTTCGTGGAGGTCAGCCAGGACGGCGAGAGCTGGAGCCGTTTCCCATGGGACCCCCAGACACTGGAGGGCCTGGCGGGCGTATGGCCCACCACCGGAGAGGACCCGACCGATCCGGCGGTCTCCGGCGGCGACCAGTTCGACCTGGCCGACCTGGGGCTATCCTGGATAACTCACGTGCGCCTGGTGGACTGCGGAGCACAGGTGGACGACGACGGGCTCTTCGACCTCGACGCAGTGGCGGCCGTCCACTGGGAGACCGGGCTCGAGCAACGTTCGACCCCCTCCCCGCAGGTCCTCCGCGTCTGCAGCCCCTTCACCGCCAGCCTGGTAGTGGAGACGACCTCCCCGGGGGTCCTTTCGGTCTTCTCCGTTTACGGAAGGCTGCTCCTCAGCAGGACCGTCCAGGAAGGGGTGAGCATCCTGGACGCCGAGGGCCTGCCCAGGGGCTGCCTGATGCTGATCCTGCGGCCGGGCAATGGCTCGGCCCCCGCAGCGGCCCGGGCGATCAGGCTCCAGTCCTGACGGTCGGCTGGGATCCGGTATTCAGATTGACCCGACCGCTCTACTTGGATTATTCTCATCCAGTCAGATCGACGGCTGTAGGGCGGCCTCTCGCCGGGGCCGCGAGACCATTGCGGCTTCCATGATGGAAGCCAACCTGCAATAGGAGGGTGTCAGGAATGTACGCACCGTACTCTTTCTTCTACGGCATATGGCTCTTCGTCATCGGAGTCCTTGCCGCGCCGAACATCATCGTCTCCCGCAAGCCGGAGGCCAAGGAGTGGATCGACAAGCTGGTGCCCTTCCAGGGCTGGCTGGGCGCGATCTCCCTGGTCTGGGGAATCGTCCAGGTCATACGCTTCCTGTCCAAGCTTCGCTGGTTCGACGTCGTACCACTGGCTTACATCACCTGGATAGTCTATGCCCTCTGCCTTGTCGTGATAGGAATCCTGCTGGGCATGAACCTGATCAAGAGCTTCGTCTCCAACGAGGAGGCCAAGCAGAAGATGGACCGGCTGGTCACCCAGCTGGCCCCGAAGCAGGGCACCTTCGGCCTGATCAGCGTAATCGTCGGCCTGTGGATAATGATCGACAGGATCTTCGGCATAGCCTGGTAGTACGTTTCTTCGGCCGCTCGAAGGGGCCCCGGGTCGACCCGGGGCCCCTGGTCTACTGGGAGCCATCTCACCGCCTTCAGCGCAGCAGCACGCACCTCCGGGCCTCAGAGACTCCGGCCCCCGACAGCCGTACCAGGTAGCATCCCGAGGCCAACCCCGAGGCATCCCATG
>CAZKJG010000028.1:0-26910 GCA_964553045.1 uncultured bacterium
GCATGGGGACAGCCGCTCGAGCCGGCATGAGCAGCACGAGAAGCGGCAGTGAGAAGAGGGAGTAGCCGAAACCCGTGAGGGCCTGCAGGCAGGCGCCCGAGAAGAGAATCGCCGCCGATGAAAGGGTGGCTGTGTCCAACGGTTCTCCCGGGAATGATCCGCCGGCCTCTCCTGGAATCACCTTGTGGCCAGGTAGGAAATACATATACTAGTAAGTGTTCGCAAAACAACAATCGGGAGGTTTTTATGAAATTCGCAGCTCTTCTCCTTCTCGCCGGCGTCGTAATGGCGGGCGGGATCAGTCCTCAGCTCGTGGAGCGGATGGAATCCGCCATTCCCGGCGAGCTGATCCCCGTCTCGATCCTCGTGGAGGGCGACCTCGACCAGGATTACGTCAACACGGCGACGCACGGCATGACCAGGGTCGAGCGCCAGCGGTTCGTGGTAGCGGCGCTCAAGGACCTTGCCGCCTCATCGCAGGCGGAAGTGATCGCCTTCCTCGACCAGGCCGGTGCGGAGGACTTGGAGTCCCACTGGCTGGGCAACTTCGTCTACGCCCAGGCATCCCCCGAGACCGTAAGGCAGATCTCCTCCAGGGACGATGTCTGGTACGTGGAGTTCGCCAACCCCGAGGGCGGCCTGATCGAACCGGTCGACCGCCGGCCTCCCACCCCCGAGGAGCGGTCCAGGGATATCGCCTGGGGCGTCAGCCAGATAAACGCTCCCGACGTGTGGGCCATGGGCTACGAGGGCGAGGGCGCCATCGTCGGCGTCATCGACACGGGCGTGGATTACAACCACTCCGACCTCGGCAACAACATGTGGCACGACACCCCGGCCGGTGAGCACTACGGATACGACTTCTTCGACAACGACGACGACCCGATGGACGACTACGGCCACGGCACCCACTGCGCCGGCTCCGTTGCCGGTGACGGTACCGCCGGCACCGAGACGGGAGTCGCTCCCTCGGCCACCATCATGGCCCTGAGGATCGACTACTATACCGGCGGATACCCCACCTGGATAGAGGCCATGGAGTGGGCCACGGACCGTGACGTACCGGTGCTCACCATGTCCCTCGGCACCTCCCCCGTCGGCAACGCCACACTGCGCGAGGCCGAGGAGGACCTGCTCACAGCGGGCGTATACCACAGCGTGGCCGCCGGCAACGACGGCCCCGGAACCGGGACCATCCTGGCCAGCGGCGACTGCCCGCCCCCTTGGTTCCATCCGGACCAGACCTACGAGGGCGGAACGAGCGCGGTGGTAACCGTCGGAGCCACAGACTCCGGCGACAACATCGCCAGCTTCTCCAGCCGCGGTCCGGTTGACTGGTGGGGCAGTGTGGCGCCCTGGTACGACTACTCCGACTCCGCCCCGCTGCTCGACCCCGACATCTCCGGTCCCGGCGTGAACGTGCTCAGCACCCAGTGGGGCGGCGGGTACACCACCATGAGCGGCACCTCCATGGCTACGCCGCACCTGGCGGGCGTGGTGGCGCTCATGCTCAGCGCCAACTCCGAGCTGACGGTCGCCCAGACCGACTCCATCATCGAGGTGACCTCACTCGACCTGGGCAGCGCGGGCAAGGACAACACCTACGGCGCGGGCCGCGTGGACGCATACGCGGCCGTAGAGGCGGCCCTGGAGCTCGTCGGCACCGCCGGCGAGACCGGCGCGGCTCTCGACCCCGCCGGACCCGTACTCTCCCGCGTGACCCCCAACCCGGTCAGCGGAGCCGCGGGCTTCCAGCTCTACGTACCGGCCGACGGCCAGGTGGACATCACCGTCTACGATCTGGCTGGCCGCAGCGTAGCCATTGTGGAGAGCGGCGACATGGCCCAGGGCAGCCACAGTTTCCAGTGGAGCCTGCCTCGGGGCATGGGCAACGGCGTCTACCTGCTGCGGGCGAGCACGCCCTCGGGTTCCGCCGTAACCAGGATGACGGTGGTCCGCTAGAGCGGAACCATCGCGCATAAGAAGAGCCGGCCCGCCACCGTGCGGGCCGGCTTTCTCTATGCCCTCCTCTTCTGCCAGAGCCGTCCCTTTCGCCGGAACCAGGCCAGCATGCCGCCGGCGACCACAACGAACAGACCCAGCGAGGCAGGATACGCCCAGGCGAACTCCAGTTCGGGCATCTGCCGCGAGTTCATTCCTTTATGGAGCAGCCCGGGTAGTCGGCGCCGGCGGGCCCTTGCCGGCCGCGGGCGCAGGCGGGTAGATTGACCGCCCGGAAGGTTGGCATGAGGATTTTCCTGACCATGATGGTTCTCCCCGCCGCCGCCTTTGCCGGTGACGCCGGCCTGGACCTGGCCTGGATGGGCGGAAGCCTCCCCGTCTGCGGACAGGGACGGGGCTTCCTTCTTCCGGGACTGGCCTGGAGACTGGACCTCTGCGGCGACCTGTCCACCGAATGGTCGGTCGGGTACTGGTCCTGGACTCCGGAGGAGGAGCCTCCCCAGCAGGACCCTTTCGGCAGCGACTACCGGGATCACGGGGCCAGGCTGGGCCGGGTCCGGGGCGGCCTGCGCTGGTCCTTCGACGGCCTCTACGCCTCGGCCGGGGTCGCCGCGCTGCAGGAGAGGGAGTTCTGGACGGAGAGGAGCTGGCTGGGAGGCGGCTGGTACGCTTGGATCAGGTACTACCGCCGCGACACATCAACCGGCCCCTACGTCTCCGGGGGATGGAGGATTCCCTCCGGCCCGGTGACCCTGGAGCTGTCCCTCACCGGAACCCTGTACTCACTGGAGCATCCACGGCTCCTGCTCTCCGCCGGAGTGCGGTTCAGGTAACCGCCCAGGACCGGCTCCGGCTCGTTCCTGGACATTTTCAATCCTCTTCCGCCTTCGGGCACCCGGCACCGTTCCTGTATATATATGGACCTGCCGGCACAAATCTCGCACCATTCCGGAGGGAAGCGCCCATGCGTCTCTGCCCATGCACACTTGCGGCACTGGCCCTGATCGCCTGCCCGGTTGTCACCGACGCGGCCAGGATCGATGTCTTCCACAAGGAGATGCCGCCATCACTCAGGGTGCTCGACCGCGCCAGGGAGGTTCTGGAGGACCTCGGGGGCGAGGCCAGCGTCAACTACCACCTGATAGGTTCGGAGGAAGCACAGTTGCTGATAGCGGAGTACGGGCTGCCGGGCACGCACTTCCCCTTCGCGGTGGTCATCAACGGCCGCTTCTCCGCCGAGATCGACGGCGAGAGGGCCGACTTCGTCCATTTCCCGCTTTTCATGCACGGAATCGGAAGGCACGAGGGCAACTGGTCGATGCTCCAGCTTGAGAGGGTCCTGTCCGACACCACGCTGCTGCTGGCCGAGAGCGCCCTCCCCGACCCTGGCGGGACCGACGGGGAGCCCTGTCCGGGCGAAGTGGCGGAGAGCATACTGGCGCAGGCCCGCTCCTACCTGGGCGCGCCTTACGTCCACGGAGGTGCCGACAGCACCGGTTTCGACTGCAGCGGCCTGGCCTGGCGGGTGTTCAACGACCATGGGATTCCCCTGCCCAGGACAGTGAGCGCCATGGCCGAGGTCGGTCGGCCGGTGCCGCGCGACAGCCTGGTTCCCGGCGACATCATGCTGTTCGAGGACCCGGTTCATACCGGCATCTATCTGGGCGAAGGGGAGTTCATCCACTGCTCGTCCTGGCGGGACCGGGGCGTGGTCATAACACCGATAGACCACTCCAACTACGCCCGGCGATACGCCGGCGCCCGGCGGATCATAGACACGGATTAGAGTCGGCGGCGGAGGGCCTGGCGGCTGGAAGTGGCCCTTCTCCTCCTTCGGGCCACCCTCCATGCCACGACTGCAACCAGGGCAAGCGCCAGCAACCCCCCGAGAACGGGCAGCAGCAGCGAGACAGCGCTACCGGCCACCGAGGCGGCGGTCTCCCCCGCGGAGACCGCGGGATTCGCAGCACCTCCCGTGGTCACCGAGGATGCCCCCCGAAGCAGCACTGTACCGGCCTGCACCGTGCCCGCCGCGCCTCCGCCGGCAACCACCGCCAGGGCCCACTTGAGAAGCGGCGGAAGGCCCACCGCCACCGAGGCCATGACCAGCACCCCGGCCAACACCGCCGCCGGGGTGGCCACCGTGTCCAGGAGGTTGTCTATCCAGGGGACAAGATACCCGCCCGCCTCGAAGAGGGCGGCGGCCGCGAAAGCGGCAACCGCCGGAAGACGGGCCATCCATTCGAACCCCGAGCCCGGCTCTACCCATCCCAGGTGCGCGGCCAGTGAGGACAGCAGCAGGGGCACGAACACCCGGAAGCCGCAGGTGGCGCTGAGTCCCAGGCCCAGGCATACGGAAACGGCTATCTCCATGCGATGTCCCGTCGAAGGTGGCCGAAAACGGCGATCGGACCCACGATACCCCGGGCCGCAACCGGGGTCAAACCGCGGCCGTCCGCAGCTCGGCCCTACCAGCGGGACGATCCCCGGCAGGTCCCTTCCCCAGAGCCTCTTCTAGAACTCCTCGCGGGATACTCCGCCCGCTCCCCCTCCCGGTTTCGCCAGAACCAGGAATCCGTCCGGAGACAAGGCGGTGGCCAGCATGACCTCGTTTATGTTCCTGTGCTCGGCCCAGGTGGGGCCGTGGTTCTCCTCCCGCCCCCAGAAAGCGGTGATCCTCGCGGCCAGACGGGCCCTCTTCCCCAGCGCCCTCAGGAGAGCGTCGGGAACGGCTCCGGAAACGAAGACCGGCCCGTCGCCCAGGCTTCCGTCCAGGATCCGGGATACCCCTCGCAGACCGATGGCCAGACCCAGCTCCCGGAAGGGAAGCCTGCTCCCCGCCGGGGCTCCCGCGGCGCCGGAGCCCGTCCAGACCTCCAGGCCGGAAAGCGCATCCCGGAAGAGGCGGCCCAGGAGCTCGCGGTCCGCCGAAGCCCCGCGGCCGGCCAGCTGGTAGAGATGGGCGGCGGCGGACAGCAGGCCACCCAGGCCCAGCGGATCGGGAGTGGCCAGGGACCTCCGGCGAAGAATGCCCAGGCAGGTGTCCGCCAGTCCCTCCAAGGCCGAGTCCAGCTCCGAGGCGTATGCCCCTTCGGGGCCGACGGGCGAGCGTAGGCTGTCCTGCAGCTGCCTGCAGCGAACGTACCCGTCCAGGGGATCGTGGCTCCCCATCGAGGGAACCAGCGGACGGGAGAGGTCGATGCTCATCTTCCAGCACATCGACCTCCTTCCCCGGGAATCGGTACGCAGAAAGGCCCGGCCGGCCGTGAGGGCCAGCTCGGCGGCCCACACGACGTAGCGCCCCTCGGCGGTCTCCCTGTACAGGACATCCAGGGAGTGCACCCATTTCGTGAGGTAGTGGAAGTACTGGCCGTCGCGGTCCCACTCCTCCCTCCGGTCCAGGGGCCCGTCCGGTCCCCTCTCGGGAAGCGGCTTGCCTATGCGCAGGCCGCCTATTGTGGGATGGGCCGGGGCGTGCTCGCCTGTCAGGCCGCTTATTCGGCCGCTGCGTCCGTCATCCTTCCTGTGCCTGCCCAGGACCCCATGGACCTGCTCCAGCAGCTT
The DNA here is from genome assembly GCA_964553045.1 of uncultured bacterium. Lineage (GTDB taxonomy): Bacteria > Fermentibacterota > Fermentibacteria > Fermentibacterales > JCC-6 > JAWLEP01. The sequence goes on from CAZKJG010000028.1 coordinate 5,527, forward strand.
CCGCACCAGGTCCATGTACCTGTCGCGGTGAGTCTCCCGCCACAGCCCCAGCAGGTTGGTGAGGGCGAAGGCGTCGGTCCACAGGTATCTGTCCGGCCGCACGTCCGGCCTCAGGCCGGTACGCCGCACGAAATCATTCATCAGGTCCTCTGCGGACACCTCGGGCCGAGCGTCACTCACCTACCTGCACGTCCTCTCCGAATGCCACATAGCCTGCTATCTCCTCCGCGGCGGGCTTGGGGTCGGGGTAGCTCCACGCCGCAGCCGGCCCCCTGCGTCTGCCCACCACCACGTCCCAGTACGGGGCCTCGCCCTTCCACGGGCAGGTGTAGTGCTCTTCGTCGTTCTTCTCCAGGTTCTCCATCAATACATCATCGGGCGGGAAGTATGCGTTCCCCTCCACCTCGATGGTGTCGTCACTCTGCGCGATGGTCTGGCCGTTCCATACCGCCTTCATTCGTCGAGTCTCCTTCCCCTTTCCTTGCAGCCGTCTTCGAGCCGTTTACCTGACCGACGCTCAGCGCAGGGTCCGCTCATCGCCGTCGCCCGCTATGCTCACACCCACGCCCCTCTCGGCCGCCATCCGCCTCAGCTCGGCGCCCACCTTCCTCTGGTCGCCGGCCACGATGTCCGACCCGCAGTGGGTCACAACCATCTCCGGGACTCCCTCCTCGGCGCACCAGGTCAGCTGGGTCCTGACGGGAACGTGCCCTATGGGAACCTCGGCCGGCCGGCGCACCATCGTCCGGGAGACGGTGGCCCCGTCGCCGATGTAGAGCCGGCAGCCCCGCAGCGCCTCGGCCCTGTCCGGGATGTAGACCACGTCCGGGACGTAGAAAACGCTCACCCGCCCGGCCGTGATCCTGTAGCCGACCGCCGGGGCCCTGGTGGAGTGCAGCACCTCGAAAGCCTCGAAGATCATCCCCTCTAGCTCCCTGGGGCTCCGGGGGGCCATCGTCCTTACGCCCTCAATTGCGAAGTCGGCCAGCTCCCGCTTCTCCCAGGTTTCGGCGGTGGCGTACACGGGGCATGGAGCGCCGTCGCGAAGTCCGAAGGCGTGGTCGGGATGGGCGTGGGTGAGCACTATCGCGCCGGGACCCACCTCATCTATCCTTCCCAGCCAGGTCTCACCGCAGTCCACCATCACCCTCCTGCCGTGGTAGGAGGCCACAAGGGTGGCGTGCATACGGTGCAGCCGGCTCTTCGGCCCTATGTACCCACGGGTTCCTGCGAATGCGAGCTTCAAGGACGTTCGTCCCCGAGGAGTTCCGCGAAACCCTTCTCGTCCAGTATCTTCACCGAGCCCTCCTCGCGGGCCTCGTCCAGCTTGCTTCCGGGGTCATCGCCCACCACCAGGCAGTCGGTGTTTGAGCTGACACTGGAGGTGGCTCGTCCGCCGAGGGCCTCCACCTTCCTCCGGGCCTCCGACCGGGTGTAGCCCTCCAGCTGACCGGTAAATACGATGGTCAGCCCCTCCAGAGGGCCGCCCGCGCCGCCCTCCAGCGGCTGCGGCTCCACCCCCGCCTCAAGAAGGCGGTCCAGCACCTCCATGTTCTTCCCGTCGTGGAAGAATTCCGCGATGCTGCCGGCAATCTCGGGCCCGATCCCGTCTATCTCGCGAAGCCACTCCGCCGACGCGTCCCGTACGCTCTCGAGGTCGCCCAGCTCCTCCGCCAGGACGGCGGCCACGTGCTCTCCCACGTGCCTTATCCCCAGGGCGTACAGAAAGCGGTCCAGCCGGGGGGACTTGGCGGACTGTATGGCATCGTGCAGCTGCCGGGCCGACCTCTCCGCGAATCCCGGGAGCTCCTCCAGCTGCCCGGTTTCCAGCTCGTAGAGGTCGGCTATGTCTCCCACCATCTCCCTCTCGATAAGGGCCTTTGCCGTCTCCTCGCCCAGGTGGTCGATGTCCATGGCCTCTCTGGAGGCGTAGTGGACCAGGCTCCCCTTCAACTGCGCCCGGCAGGACAGGCCGCCCGGACAGAAGTGGCAGGCCCCCTCCCGAAACATCTCCGCCCCGCACACGGGGCACTCCCGGGGCATCTCGAAGGGCTCGGTACGCTTGCGTCCGGGCTCCCCGATCCGCTCCACCACCTCGGGAATCACGTCGCCCGCCCGCTTCACCCTCACCTTGTCGCCGGGACGGACGTCCTTGCGCTCCACCTCGCCCGCGTTGTGGAGGGTCGCCCGGCTGACGGTCACCCCTCCGACGTCCACCGGGTCCAGCAGGGCCACCGGCGTGAGCTTGCCCGTCCGGCCCACCTGGACCACTACGTCGCGAATTCGGGTCAGCTCCTTCCTGGGCTCGAACTTCCAGGCCACCGCCCAGCGGGGCGAGCGCTGCCTGGTTCCCAGCTCCTCCCTCTGACCGTAGTTGTCCAGCTTGATCACCACGCCGTCGATCTCGAACTCCAGGTCATCCCGGCCCTCGCTCATCTTCGAGTGGAAGTCCGAGAGAGCCTCCAGGGTGGAGGCCCTCCGGTTGTAGGCGCTGGTCTTCAGCCCCCATTCCTTGAGACGCTCGAGCGTCTCCCAGTGGCCACTCAGGTCGGCGCCCTCCTGTTTGAGGACATCGTAGAAGAATACGGTCAGCGGCTTGTCGGCGACCTTTGAGGGGTCCAGCTGGCGGACGATCCCGGCGGCGGCGTTGCGGGGGTTGGCGAAGGCCTCCTCGCCGCGCTCCACCCGCTTCCTGTTCAGCTCCCCGAATCCGTCCCGGGGCATGATCACCTCGCCCCGGACCGCCAGGAGCGAGGGGGGGCGGCCTCTTCCCGCAGCCGCAGTGGAATCGCGCCTATGGTCCGCAGGTTGCGGGTGATGTCCTCGCCGGTGCGGCCGTCTCCCCTGGTGGCCCCGTAGTCCAGCTCGCCGTCGCGGTAGACAACCTCCACCGACAGGCCGTCGAACTTGGGCTCCAATGTGTACATGTTCTCGCCGCGGCCAACCTTCTCGCGGACCCTGCGGTGGAACTCCCGCACCTCGTCCTTCTCCATCACCGCGTCCAGGCTCAGCATTGCCGAGGTGTGCTCCCGCCTCGAAAGCTCGTCGGCCGGGGGGGCGCCCACCCTCCTGGTGGGTGAGCTGGGGGAGTCCAGCTCCGGAAAGGCCTCCTCCAGCTCCTGCAGCCGGGAGAACAGCCTGTCGTAGGTGGCGTCGGAGATCTCCGGGTCGTTCTTCACGTAGTAGAGGTAATCGTGGTGCTCGATTCCCTTCCGAAGAGCCTCCACCTGCTCGGCCGCCTCGTCCTTCGAGAGTTCGTCGGGGTCGCGGAAGTCGGTATCGGGGTCGTGTCTGAAATCCACCTCAGTCCCTCTCCAGAAGCTTCAGCAACTCGCCGGTAGGTCTGGTGTTGACCACGTCGGAGGCGGAGAGCCAGCCGCGACGGGCCTGGCCCACCCCGAAGCGCATGTACCCCAGGTGGCTGGTCCGGTGGGCATCGGTGCTGATGGCCACCATGGCCCCCAGCTCCCGCGCCCGCATGCAGGCCACGTCGGTGAGGTCCAGCCTGTCGGGGTACGCGTTCAGCTCCAGGAAGCACCCCCTCTCGGCGGCGGCCTCCATGATCCGTTCCAGGTCTATCTCGTAGGGGTCCCGCTGGCCCAGCTTGCGGCCGGTCGGATGGCCGAGAATGTTAAGGCTGGGGTTGTCCATGGCCCTCAGCACCCGCTCGGTCTGCTCGTCGCGGGGAAGGTCGAACCTGTAGTGCACGGAGGCCACCACCACGTCCAGCCTCTTCAGGATGTCGTCGGGCAGGTCCAGGCCGCCGTCTTCCAGTATGTCCACCTCGATGCCGCCGAGTATCGTGATCCCGTCCATCTCTTCGTCCGTCTCCTCGATGTCGTCGATGTGCTCTGCCAGCTCGTCCGCATCCAGCCCCCCGGCCACCGTGACCCTCTGGGAGTGCTCGGTGATGGCCAGGTACTCATACCCCAGGTCACGTGCGGCCTCCGCCATCTCCCCGATGGTATGGTGGCCGTCGGTCCTCTTCGTGTGCACGTGAAGGTCCCCCCTGATGTCATCGGGCTTCACGAGGTGCGGGAGGCCGTTCTCTTCCGCAGCCTCGATCTCCCCCCGGTCCTCCCGCAGCTCGGGGGCTATCCAGGGCAGGTTCAGGGCCTCGTAGACCTCCTCCTCGGTCTTTCCGGCCACCTTGCTGCGGCCGCTGTGCACGCCGTACTCGTTCACCTTGAAGTCCCGATCCTGGCCACGCTTTCGAAGCCTTATGTTGTGCTGCTTCGAACCTGTGAAATAGACCAGAGCGGCCCCGTAGGCGGCGTGGGGCACCACCCGTACATCCACCTGCAGCCCCGACCGGAGGATCACAGTAGTCTTGGTGTCTCCCCGCGCCACCACCTCGTCCACGTCATCGAACTCCAGGAAGTGGTCCATCACATCGGCGTCCTCCCGGCAGGACACCAGCAGGTCCAGGTCGCCCACGGTCTCCCTGCGACGGCGCAGGCTGCCGGTGGCGCAGGCCTTCTTCACGCCGTCGTGGGAACGCATGTGCTCCACCACCTCGTCGGCGATCTCCACCGCCTCCGCCAGCAGGGTCCTCTCCTCCTGCGAGGCGATGCTCTCCACCTTCTCGCGTATCTTCGCCTGGCTCTTCTCACCGAATCCCGGGAGCCCGCTTATCGTTCCCTGCTCGGCGGCCTGTCGCAGCCCATCGAGGTCGGTGACTCCCAGCTCCTCGTGAATGGTCTGTACTCCCCGCGGCCCCAGGCCGGAGACCCGCAGCAGCTCCTGCAGGCTCTCCGGGACCTCTTCGGACAGCTCCGAAAGCAGGGGGTGCGTGCCGGTCTCCACTATGGTCTCGATCTTGCCGGCCAGGTCCTCCCCTATGCCGGAGAGCTTCGAGAGGTCCTCGCCCTCGTCCAGCATTTCGGCCACGCTTCTGGTCATCGAGCCCACCGTGCGCGCAGCGTTCCTGTAGGCCCTGATCCGGAAGGTATTGCCCCCCCTGATGTCCAGCAGATCGGCTATGGTCTCGAATACCCTGGCCACGTCCCTGTTGTGCACCGGCATATCAGCCCTCCAGCATTTCCTTGATGCGCAACGCGTCCCGGGCGGCGTATCCTCTCTGGTCGTTGTCGAAGTAGAGGAAAACGTCCCTTCCCTGGCCGTTCCAGGCGGATACGGCTCCCGCCCACCCCTGCAGAGCCTTGTCCCCGTAGGATCCCTGGTAGGCCTCTCCGGGACCGTGCAGACGGATGTAGACGAAGTCCGCGGTTACCTCCCTGGGCGACTGCCGGCCGGCCAGGTGGTAGATGCAGAACGCCACTCCGCGGTCGGCCAGCAGGGTGTACACCTCGTCGTTTAACCAGCTCTCGTCCCGGAACTCCATGGCGTAGCGGTAGCCCCGTGGCAGAACCTCGAGGAAGTCCGAGAGCCGCTGCGGGTTGCACCGCCACCGCGGCGGCAGCTGGAACAGAACGGGGCCCAGCCTGAAATCCAGCACGTCCGCCCGCTCCAGAAAGCGCCCTACCGGACCTTCCGGTTCTCTGAGCTTCTTCATGTGGGTTATGTACCTGCTGGCCTTGATGGAGAAGAGGAAACAGTCCGGCACCGCGTCCCGCCAGGCGGCCAGGCTCTTCTTCGGGGGCATGCCGTAGAAGGAGCTGTTGATCTCCACCGTATCGAACAGGCCCCTGTAGTAAGCCAGCATGTCCGAATCCTCCATGCCCTCCGGGTAGACCTCTCCCACCCAGTGGTCGTAGTGCCATCCGGAAGTCCCTATCCTGATCAGCTTGCCCCCTTTCCGAGCCTGCTCTTCGCGGCCCTACTCTCGCATACTAGTCACGGAGAGGAAGCTGCCCCATCGGGTCATCCCTTACTCGGGCGCCAAGGCGTGGAGGATGCGACCACTCTCCCCCTGGGAGAACGCTCCATTGCGCCCGGCAGTTCTTCTGCGCAGTGAGCACCTGCAAGGCAGATACCCACTCCTGGCCGGTTGGCATACGGAGGGAGAGGCTGTTGATCTTTCGAAGAGTAGAGTCCGAGGGACTGGCACACTGGTCGTACATCCTGGGCTCGAAGGTGATGGCGGTGGTCGTGGACCCCAGGCGCGACTTCGAAGTCTACGTGAAAATCGCCCGCAGGGGGGCATGAGGATATCCCACATACTAAAGACCCACCGCAACGAGGACTACGTCATCGGCTCCACCGCGCTGGCGGCCAGGATGTTCCGGTATCCCGGGCAGGTATCGAAGAATCCCCGCCAGGCCTGCAGGCTGGCCTCGCGGCCCGATGCGTCCACGCTTCCGCAACGGACCAGCGAGTGGTCCGTCATCATCAGGTCCTCCAGCCCCTTCGAATCGGCGCGGCCGATGGCCTCGTCTAAGAGCAGGGCGGCCAGCTTCGGGTCCCGGTGCCTCATTCCGACATAGCCCCGCCCGCGTAACTGCTGTGAGGCCGGTCTGTCATGGGCCAGGGTACTCCTCCACCGGCGTCATGCTCTCAAACGGTGTTCCCGCACATCTGAAGAGTCCGGCGAGCTCCTCCCTCGACGGGGCGGTCCAGCAGCAGCAGGCGAAGCCCTCCTCTGCGTTCACATATGCCCTCTCCATGCTCATCCCGCTTCCACCGGAAGCGTCGATGACACGCTCTCAAGCGTGGTCGATCTCCGGCCGGGACATCTTCGGCATCGTAACCAGGTACTTCATTCGGTTTCCCCCTTCGGCCCGGGTCAGGGCCATTTCCTACCCATGTTGTCGTGTATTAGTAATACAGTACTGATTCGAAGAACGCAAGAAACCGTCTTTCGTCGACGATTCGGGCGACGCAATGGAATAGATGGACCGGCGGCGGGATATCAGACATGTAAGCTCGAAACGGAGACCAGTGAAAGGAGCAGGAGATGTTGAGGGCAGCGATGGTAATGGTGCTTGCGGCCGCGCTGATGACGGCTCTGGGCGAAGAGGGTGACGGGGAGTTCGCCCGCATGCAGGTGATGGGCGAGGAGGGCGTCATAGGCGACCTCCCGCTGGAGCATACTTCGGTCGAGATAACGGTGAGCGGCAACCTTCAGAGGGCAACCGTCCGCCAGATCTACGGCAACCCCATGGACGAGCCCATAGAGGCCGTATACGTCTTTCCCCTCCCCCAGAGCGGAGCCGTTGACAGGATGGACATGTGGATCGGAGACCGCCTGGTCCACGGCGAGATACACCAGCGCGAACTCGCCCGCCAGATCTACGAGGATGCCCTGGAGTCCGGACAGACCGCCAGCCTGCTGGAGCAGGAGCGCCCCAACATATTCACCCAGAGCGTGGGCAACATACTGCCCGGCGACAGCATCACCGTGGAGATAAGCTACGTGGCCCCGGTGGAGTACGACGAGGGGGTGTACGAGCTGGTGTTTCCCATGGTGGTGGGCCCCCGCTTCATTCCCGGCACCCCCACCGGCCAGTCCGACAGAGGATGGGCCGATCCCACAGACGAGGTTCCGGACGCGGACCGCATAACGCCCCCGGTGGTTCCCGAGGGCACCCGGGCCGGCTACGACATCGACCTTTCGGTCAAGGTGGACCCCGGCGTAAACGTGCTGGAGCTGGAGTCTCTGAACCACGATATCAGCAAGTTCAGGGTCGCGGGAGTGGCCTACGTGGAGCTGGCCGAGGCCGAGGAGATCCCCAACCGTGACTTCGTCCTGCGATACAGGACGGCGGGTGAGAGCATCCAGACCGGCATTCTGGCCCACAACGGCGACCTCGGGGGGCATTTCATGATGGTCCTTCAGCCGGACGCCGACGTGCCGGTGGAGGAGATCACCCCCAAGGAGATGTTCTTCGTGGTGGACTGCTCGGGCTCCATGAGCGGCCAGCCCATGGAGGTGGCCAAGGAGACGGTGCGGCAGTTCGTCTCGGGCATGAACCCCGACGACTCCTTCCAGATCATCCGTTTCAGCGAGACCGCCTCCGGAATGGCGCGGCACCCGCTGGAGAACACCGAGGAGAACGTGGAGCGGGGCGTCCGCTACATCAACTCGCTCTCCGGAGGCGGCGGCACCATGATGATAGAGGGCATACGGGCCGCCGTGGGCTATCCCGAGGATCCGGAACGGATGCGCTTCGTCATATTCCTCACTGACGGCTACATAGGCAACGAGGGCCAGATACTGGGCGAGCTGCAGCAGACGCTGGGCTCCCGCACCAGGCTCTTCAGCGTGGGCGTGGGCTCCTCCCCCAACCGCTACCTCATAGAAGGCCTGGCCGAGGAGGGCCGCGGCCACGCCTATTTCGTTGGCCTGGGCGAGGACCCCTCCGACGCAGTCTCGTCCATCTACCGCAAGATCAACGATCCCTACCTGGTCGGGATAGAGATGGATTGGAACGGCCTGGACGTCATGGACGTCTACCCGGAGAAGATCCCGGACCTGTACGCGGGTCAGCCCCTGGTACTGGTGGGCCGCTACGGCGAGGCCGGCTCCGGCGAAGTAACCGTCAGCGGTACGATCGCGGGCGAGGAATGGAGCCAGTCGATGCACGTCGAGCTCCCCGCGGAGCGCGAGGCCCACGACGTTATCCAGAACCTCTGGGCCCGCAAGCGCATCCACGAGCTCAACCGCATGATGTACAACCCCTCCGGCTACTCGATCACCGACACCGGGGAGCTCGTACAGGAGATCACCGACACCGCGCTGGACTACCAGATCATGAGCCGTTACACGGCATTCGTGGCGGTGAGCGAGGAGATCAGGGTCGACGCCGAGGGCCGGCCGGTGACGGTCGAGGTTCCGGTGAACATGCCGCAGGGAGTCAGCTACCAGGGCGTCTTCGGTTCCTCGGGAGAGGGAGCGGGCCTCACCGGCGCCGTGCGCATGTCCAGAACGCCCTCGGCCGCTCCGGTGGGCAGTGGCGGTTACTCCCAGTCGGTGTCCGCCGACCGGGTGGCCATGGAGGAGGCCGAGTACTACGACGGCTACGGATACGGCTACGAGCCGCCCGAGGCTACTCTGGAGAGCGTCTCGGCCAGCCTTGTCGCGGCCACCCCCACCCTGGGCCTGTTGCCCTCGGAGATGCGGGCAGCCGTACGGAGCCTGCTGGACGAGCTGGAGGAGGCCTACTACGACTACCTGGCCTCCTGCAGCGAGCCCGGCGAGTACCCCGCCGGCAGAGTAGTGTTCGAGCTGGTTATGACAGACGAAGGCACGGTGGAGCAGGCCTCCGTGGTGACCGGACTGGACGAGCCGGAGTTGGAGGAGGCCCTGCTGGCCGTAATGGAGCGTCTGAGCATAGCGTCTCCGCCTGAGGGCGGTGGAGCGGTGAGGGTGCACGTGGATCTGCAGCCCTACTAGTCCGTACATGCCGCAGACAGGAGGCGCGGCGCCCCGGGGCATCGGGGCGCCGCGCTATTCCATGCCGTCAGAATGCCTCGGAGACAAAGCCGGCAGCGTCCTCTCCGAAGGCTTCCAGAGATTCCCGATCCAGGTAGAACATGTGGCCGGCCGGGTAGTAGACGGTCCGCACGTTACCCCGCAGCTCCGGGTCGACACCCATGTGCGACAGCATGTACTTCGTGGCCAGCTGGGGGGTGGCCAGGTCGTATCGCCCCTGGGCCACCATGACCTTCATGTGGGGATTTACGGCCATGGCCAGCCGCAGCTTGTCCCCGGTGGCCGGAAGGCGGCCCTTCTCCCACTCCCACTTCTTGCGCAGGTCCTTCTTCAGCCACACGCCGTACTCCATGTCGGTGTCCACTCCCAGCTCCCCCCGCAGGTAGCCGTTGAACACCGAGGTGAACGGAGGGGCGATCGCCGTCATCGAGGCGTCGAACTCGGGCCATTCGGCAACCTCGAGACGCTCTATCCCCTTGAAGCGGGAGTCCAGCCGGCCCACGCTCCTGCGCTCCCCGCGCAGCAGCTCCCGGCGGAACCGGTTGCTGTGCACCCGCAGGTCGCTGCCCAGGATGTAGTCGACGGACAGGCCGGTATAGCGGGCCATGGTCTCGGCCACGGCGCGGCGGTCGGCCTCATCGAGCCGGTCGCCCTTCATCAGGGCTACCGTGAGCTCGGTCTCGGCCCACTCCTCCACGTCGGCGAGCAGGTCCGGAAGCTCCCGATCCTGCAGCTCCCCGTCCAGCCTTCCGTGGTACCAGGCGGTGGCCGCGTAGGTGGGCAGGAACAGCTGGTAGGGAAGGTCGTCATCGCTCTGGAAGAAGATGGGGCGCAGGTCCAGTGCCGTGGAGATGAGAACGAGCCCGCTGAATCCCACACCGTAGTCGAAGAGATGCTGCGCCAGCCCTGCTGCCCTGGTGGTGCCGTAACTCTCGCCGGCCAGGAAGAGGGGCGATTCCCAGCGCGAGTACCGGGACAGGTAGAGCCTTATGAACTCGCCCACCGACTCGATGTCACCCTTGTAGCCGAGGAAATCCTTGTACCCCTCCTCCCTGGCCGCCCGGCTGAACCCGGTGCCCACCGGGTCCACGAAGACGAGATCGCTGAAGGCCAGCCAGGTGGCCGGATTGGGCTCGGCCCTGTACGGCGGAGCGGGCATCCATCCGGCGGGTTCCATGGCCACCCGCTTGGGGCCCAGGGCGCCCATGTGCAGCCAAATCGACGAGGAGCCGGGCCCCCCGTTGAAGGCGAACGTCAGGGGACGTTCGGAGGGGTCGCCTGCCCCCTCCCTGACGTATGCGGTGAAACAGACCTCCGCCCGAGTCTCGCCCCGGTCGTCCCTGAGGGGAATGACCCCCGCCCGCGACGTGTACTCCAGGGCCTCTCCGGCCACTTCCATCCTGTGGTGCCTCTCAACGGGCTCCATGCCCAGCAGGCGAAGCTTCCTGTCCTCCTTCTTCCCTTCCCCGTCACTCCCGGCGGTCTTCTTCTCTTCTCCCATATTCATCCTCCATGCCCGGTTCAGCCGTCGGTCCCCTCTTCCCCCCGCATCCCGGCCAGGCGATGGTGCAGCCTCCTGCACCGTCCCAGCCACAGCTCCTCGTAGCGCTCGGCCGGTATTATCCTGTCACGCAGGTCGGACACCGATCTGATCCCCTCCTCCAGGCACCAGCCCACGCAGATCCTGTAGGCTTCCCAGTCCAGCTCGTCCCTGTCGCGGTACACCTTCAGCTGCCTCTCGCCGCGAAGCCAGGCGGCCAGGGCCCGCGTATGGCCGTCGGTCAGTACGTTCATTGCCCCCCAGCGCCATACCGGCAGAGCCTCGCGCGGCCGGTCGGGGGAGTAGGCGGCGTCCACCGCCAGCAGCTTCTGACGGCTGATGTAGAGCTGGCTGGGCTGCAGGTCGTCAATGGCGACCGGACCGGGGCTCATCGACGGACCGGCGGTGTACCGCGGAAAGCGCTTGCCAAACGGGCTGCCGACCAGCAGAACGTGCCCGACATCTGCCCCCTTGCACCTGCTGCCCAAAGAGGATCACAATACGGCGCCAGTTGTGGATACTACATCAGGCGCTCCGAGGAGGCAAACCGTCCCCCTTCGTCTCTCTTCCGGGAAGGCGACCCTGCAGGTCCGTACCGCCCGGCGCCCTAGCATTCGATTCCGGTCCGAGAATCAATGCCTGCTCCTGCCCGGGAATCCCGCGCTGCCGACTCGAGTTCCGCCCCTCCCGGGCACAGGGGTTTGTCCGCCTTTCGCCTTGCCCATGGTATCGTCCCCGAAAGCTGCTCATAACCGTCGGGGGAAGATGTTAGAAGACCTCGAGTCTATGCCCACGCAGAGCCTCCAGGAGCTGGAGAGGCATACAGGCTCACCAAGCGGCAAGGACTCCGGGCTGACCATGGCCGAGAGACGCAGGACAGCCTTCCGGGAAGGAGACCGGTCGGTGGCCATGGAGAGCGGGCTTTCGGCGGCTTCAGCTTCGGTTTGAGCACGGTGGTCGAAGACCTTCCCGACAGACCGATGTTGCCTCCGTCCAATTGGATTCGTATACGTGATGAGTTCACCTGCTTGAGGCGGGTATGGGAGGAAGAGGGGTGGCTCAGCCATGCGTGGGAGAAGGTATTTTGTGCGTTCATCGCGGCTCTCGCCAGAGTTGCTCCTGCCCGTTCTGCTCATCCCGGCCGTTGGCTGGGCCGACAGTCGTACACAGACCGACTGGCTCGGTGGCCCCGGGGTCATGGGGCCGGTAACGGGTTTCGGCAGCGAGTTCTACTGCGATACGGAGACCAGCTGGGACGTGGCGCCGGGCAACCTGATGTGCGATTACTCGGCCACAGCACAGGTAATCGGTATGGGTTCTCCGCTGGACGCATGTCCGGGGGATTTCGACGGAGATGGCCATACGGACGTAGCTTCGGTCCACTGGTGGCATGACAGGGTGGACTATCACCTGAACACCGATGGCACCGGGACCCAATGGGACAACGGTACGGTAGTGGAGAGCTTCGACTACGCCATAGCGTTGGCCACCGGTGACATGGACGAAGACGGCCTCGATGATGTCGTGGCCTCGGCCTACTACGACGAGGTGCTGTCGCTCTTTCTCAGCCCCGAAATGCCCGGCAGGCCGTGGGACAGGGTGGACATCGAGACCGGGATAGGGGTCAACTACCTGGATGCCAGTGACATCAATGGTGACGGACACATGGATGTCCTGGCCACCTCACTCGACCCCGACGAGGTCTCCTGGTGGGAGAATGACGGTACCGGCGTGGGGTGGACCCGGCATGTGGTGGCCGCGGGCTTCGATTCGCCCAGATGGGCCCGGGCCCGGGACATCGACGATGACGGTGACCTGGATGTCCTCGGTGTATCCTACGGCTACTCCTACGTAGTCTGGTGGGAGAACGAAGACGGCTCCGGGGAAACCTGGACTGCACACTTCGTCGACAGCTACTATCAGTTCCCCAGCAGCGTGGATGGCGCGGATGTCGACCTCGATGGGGACATGGACGTTGTGGCTACCTCATACGTGCATGGCCTGGTAACCCTCTGGGAGAACCTCGACGGTACGGGAAACTCCTGGGAAGAGAGGCAGATCGGCTCCGCAGGAGGCGCGGGATCGGCAACGGCCTGCGATATCGACCTAGATGGAGACATCGACGTCTCGGTCAGCGGCTACTGGCTGCACGACCTGATCTGGCTTGAGAACCTGGATGGAACCGGCAACGAGTGGGCGCAGCATCACTGCGCGGACTACAGCGACCCCGAGATGCTCAGCGTATGCGACATCAACGGCGATGGCACGCCCGATTTCCTGTCCTGCTCCAACGAGGAGAACTCCGTGCAGTGGTGGGACCATATCTCGGACCGCTATTCGGACATGGGCAGACTGGAATCCAGCGTACTGCAGATAACGGGCTGCAGCTTCCCGGTGGACTGGGGAACACTGAGCTGGAACGGCTCCGAGCCCGCCGGCACTTCGCTTGCGTTCCTGGTGCGCGGCTCGGGCGATCCGGATTCGATACTGCTGTACACGGAGTGGTCGGATACAATAACAACCTCGGGAACGGATCTGACGGGCATCCTGGGGCCGGACGACGAGTTCTTCCAGTACAAGGCCCTTCTCTGCTCCAACACGCTGGATACGCCTGTGCTGGAGGACGTGACGGTCACCTGGACCAGCCTGGGCACGGAGGAACACGGCTCCAGCGGGCTTCCGTCGCCCGGTCTCTATCCTGCCAGCAACCCCTCCAGGGGAAGCGTTACGGTCTCATTCATTCCCAGTGCAGGTGCAGGCGCGGAGATCACGCTCTTCGACCTCGCCGGCCGCGTACTGAGGACCCGGAGCTACGGGCGAGATGTCTGCGGCAGCTTCACTTTCGACAACCTGCCGGCCGGGATCTACTGCACCGTGATGAGATCGGGTTCCAAATGCCACAGGAGGCTGCTGACCGTACTTCCCTGAGGATTCGTCCGAACAGGGCTCCTTCCCATCCGGCCAGTGCCGGATCACGCACTCCGCGGTCGGGGACAGCGCACCGCCGGCTGCAATACAACAGCTGCTAAGTGGCGCCGAAGCAAGGGCATTCCCCGGCTCCCCCTCCTTTACGAAACATGGTCTCGGTGTCTGGGGTGTCGGTCCCACATTCGAGCATGTCCGCACCCTCGCGCGCCTCAGCCGCCGACGGGTACACCATCCGTTTGGGTTGGGAAACAGAGGGCCTTCGGCGCCGCCACAGCCAGGTGGTCAGCATCGACGGACGATCCCACCGTCTACGCCATATGGCTCGCCCCCCCCTCACAAGGGAGGGAAGGGGAAAGACTGCATGAGGTGCGCGAAACCCGGTGTCTTCCCACTGCGGAAGCCCGGGTGTTCCGAAACATATCTATTCCTTGCATCACCCTTCTGTGAATTCGGTCAGAACTTGCTCGTATACATTCTTGTCGGCGCCGCTGAACAAGACAAGGCGAATATGATTAACGATTGAAAGATCGGGCAGTATCTCGAATATCGTGTCCAGAGCGATCCGCGCAGCCGGTTCCAGTGGATAGCCGAAAGCGCCTGTAGATATGGCAGGAAACGCGATGGACCTGATGCCGTTGTCCTCGCTTAGTTGCAGTGCGTTACGATAGCACGAGGCCAACAACCGATCGGAAGGCTTGTCTATGCCGTAGACTGGTCCAAGGCAGTGGACAACATAGCGGTTTGGCAGGTTGTGCGCGCCGGTTATCACCGCCTCGCCCGGTCGGATGGGTGCAAGCGGCCGGCACTCCGCTTCCAGCCCCGGTCCCGCAGCTCTGTGGATAGCTCCCGCGACCCCACCTCCGATCCGCAACTCAGCGTTGGCCGCATTGACAACAGCCTCCATATCAGGCTGTCTCGCGATGTTTCCCCGAACGCAGGCTATCTTTGCCCCCTGGGACTCAACCGTTGCCACAAATGCTCACCTCCTTCCATGAGTAAGCAACGTGCCTCCATCGCATTGCGCCGGGCGCAACCCGGCCGGCCATGAGGTGGGGTGGAATTCCCGGCCGGAGCCGGCTTGGCTGTTGGGTATTCACCTGCGTCCCCCGCGCAAGGCCTCCTGTACTTTTGCAGCGATGTCGCGGGGGGTGAAGGGCTTGTGGATAAAGGCCGTGCCCGGCTCAAGAACCCCATGGTGGACGATGGCGTTGTCCGTGTAGCCGGACATGTACAGCACTCTCAGATCGGGTTGGACTTTCTTGAGCCGGTCCGCCAGCTCCTTTCCGTTCATGTTGGGCATCACCACATCAGTGATAACCAGATCAGGTCTGAAACACTCTCCTGCCATTAGATGCTGCGCTTCCTCTCCATTTGCCGCCCGACTCACCTTGTAACCCAGCTCGGAGAGGATTCTCCCTATCAGCTCCCGCAGGCTGCCTTCGTCTTCCACCACCAGGATGTGCTCCCCGCCACCCACTCCAGCTTCTTCTGTATCGACCGCGGACGTCTCAATCTCTTCCTTCACATCCGTTTGCGGCAGGTGAATCTTGAACGTCGTGCCACGTCCGGGCTCCGAATAGGCCATGATATCGCCGCCGGACTGCTTGACGATGCCGTACACCGTGGAGAGCCCCAGCCCGGTGCCTTTGCCGGCCTCTTTCGTCGAATAGAAAGGGTCGTAGATATGGGACAGGGTTTCCTTGTCCATGCCGCAGCCGGTATCGCTCACGGAGATCATCACATACTTCCCCGGATCAACGTCTGCGTGGCTCTTTGCATACGCTTCATCGAGCTCAACGCTGGCGGTTTCGATGACCAGCTTCCCGCCCTCGGGCATGGCGTCCCGGGCGTTCACAACCAGGTTCACTATCACGTGCTCGATCTGGCCAGGGTCGGCCATTACATGGTCAGTCTCCGCTGCAAGAGATATCACCAGTTCGATGTCTTCTCCGATCAGTCGGCGAAGCATCTTTTCGAGGTTCCGGATCACGCCGTTGAGATCCAGCACCTCGGGCCGAAGCGTCTGCTTCCTGCTGAAGGCCAGGAGTTGCCGGGCAAGGGCTGCCGACCGTTCTCCAGCCTTCACGATCTCGGTGACGCTCCGGCGCAGGCGATCATCCTCCTCATGCAGGTCGGCCAGGATCACCTCTCCGTAGCCGAGGATCACACTCAGCATGTTGTTGAAATCGTGCGCAACGCCCCCGGCCAGCCGGCCCACGGACTCCATCTTCTGAGCCTGCCGGAGCTGCGCTTCCAGGGATTCGCGTTCGGTGATGTCCACGGCCATGCTCAGCACCAGCCTGCGTCCCTTCTCGTCGGCTCCCAGGGACGTCGAGCGGAAGGTCCAGGTGCGCGTCGATCCGTCCCGGCAGCGGACCTCGAAATCGCCTTCATCCGTATGCTCCGCGGCCTCGTACAATCTGTCGATCACCTCGCGAACGGTACCCTGGCGCGTGCCGTAGGCCATTTCAGTCCAGGCCTCGATGGTGGGTATCTCGTCATGACTGTAGCCAGTGATCCGGGTCCACTCGGCGTTGATCATGACCACCTCGCCGTCCTCGGCGTGGATCATGGCCGGGAACGGGGCCTCGTCGATGGCCCGGCGGAACCGCTCTTCGCTGCGCCGCAGCTCCTCGGTTCGTTTCAAGCGCTCCCGGGCCACCTCGATGCCGTGCAGTGCGTATGCCAGGTCTCCGGCCAGCTCGCGGAACAACGACTGCTCCGCCGGGTCGTCAGCCAGCCCTACGGGCAGAGAGACGACCAGCGCGCCGTAGTCGCGCCCGCTGTGGCGCAACGCCCCGGCCAGGGCGGCTGTATCGCGGTAGGTATGGGTGAGGCTGCAGCTCCTGCAGTCGCTGTAGGTGTTGTGGATAGGTGTGACGTCGTCCGGATGTTCCCATGCCTGCCGGCAGCAGTCGGGCCAGTCGCCCCGCTCCATGGCCCGGCGAAGGGGCGCGAAACCCTCTCCGATGCCGCATTCGACAACCGTTTGCGCCTTGCCGTCCCCTCCACGCAGGGCTATCCAGGCGCTGCGGTAGCCGCGAGTGGAGATGAGGATTTCGCACGCCCGCCGCAGCAACTCATCGCGGTCTGCCTCATGGGTGATGAGCTGGTTGACGTCCCGGATGGCCCGCAGCACAAGGTTCAGATGCTCGATGCGCTCTTCGGCCCGCCTGCGCTCGGTGATGTCTCGAAAGGACCACACGCGGCCTACTACCTCTGTTCCTTTTAGCAGCGGACGGGACAAACGCTCAAATACTCTGCCGTCCTTGAATTCGATCGTGTCGAAACTGTCTTCATCGGTACCGTATAATTCCCTAATTCTACTAATAAAGCCATCGGGATCGGTCAGCTGATCGAGAACACACTCCAGAAGCACAGAGTCATCCTTGCTTTCCAGGACATCTTCGGGAATCCGCCACATCTCTGCAAAACGATCATTGGCACTAAGCACAGATCCGTCTTTTCCGATCGCCAGAATACCGTCTGCCGTAGAACTCAACACGGCCTTCAGAGATGTTTCGCTTTCTCGTAATGCTTCTTCCGCCCGGCGGCGCTCGGTGATGTCGACGCCGAGTGACAGAACCATGGAGAACTCACCGTCTTCGGTGATGATGGTGTTACGCCACCCGATCAGCCTCCTGTCACCTGACCTGGTGATGATCTCATTCTCGAATTGGTGATCGATCAGCTGGTTGTCTACGATATCGTCCCAGACCTGGTAGAGGGCTTCCCTCTGTTCTTCGGGAACGAACGTCTCGATCCATTCCTTGCCGATGACCTCTTCCGCCTTATAGCCTGTAAGCCGCTCCGCGAAACGGTTAAATACGGCAATCTTCGATCTTTCCCTCAGCCCGACGATGATGTTCGGCGCATGGCTTAGGAGTCTCTCCGACCATTCCTTCTCGGCTTTGAGATGCAACTCCGCCCGCTTACGTTCGGTGATGTCCTGCAGGGTCACCAGGGCGAGAGACTCCTCCCCCATGCTCAAGGGAGTTGTGCAACAGATAAACGTCATCTCCCGGGCCCCATCGCCGGCATCCCGGACGGAGTAGGGCGCCTCGACCTGCAGATGCGTCTCTCCGATATCCAGGGTATCGAGCACGGTGTTGCGGATGACACACTCGCGGCAGTACTCGCCGAATCCACAACCTTTCGGATCATCCAGGGCGTGAAGGCATCGCAGCGCATCGCCGCCGCGCAGGCCCAGCATCTCATCTTCCGACCGGCCGGCGAACTGCGTCGCAAAGCCGTTGACCTGCCGGATGCGCCTGTCGCCATCCACCACCATCATCACCAGCGGCGCGTTGCGATAGATCGCGGTGAGCAGGGCCTGCTGATCGGCCCTTGCCTGCTCGGCCTCGACCCGCTCGGTGATGTCCACGAAGGTTGAATACACACAGAAAGGTCTGTCGCTTCCTTTCTTGAACTGCGGTATCGTATTTACGAGTATCCAGACGTAGCCGTTCCTTTCGGGGACGAATATGCCCTGTACGAAGTTCTCTACCTTCTTCCCGGTCCGGAGGGTGACCATGGCCGGGTGTTTCTCCCCGGGCAGCTTGTTGCCATGCTCGTCTATGGCCTTCCATCGAGGGTCCATGGAAGTCTTGCTCTGCATCTGTTCCAGGGACAGGCCGAGGATTCGCTCGGCTGCCGAGTTTGCGGATGTGATATTGCCCTCTGCGTCCTGATACACAATGCCCTCGGACATGGACTCAAAGAGGAAGCGGTACTTGTCCTCGCTCTTTCGCAACGTCTCTTCCGCCTGCCTGCGTTCGACGATCTCGCCGATCAGGCGAGCCGATGACTCGATTCTGCGCTTGGCCATGTCGATGATGAACGGAGGGCGCGACTCGTAGTCCCCGGCATGGCGGGCAAGCTCTTCGACAGCAACCTCGTATTTCTCGGCCAGGTCTTTGAGTACCCGCGGGTCGCGGGGCGGGTCGCCGTAGCCGAAGTTGATGGCCCCGACGATGCGGCCCCCGGCCCGGATCGGCACGGCGTACAGGCGGATGCCGCCGGCACACTCGATATCGGTGGCCTCGCCGCGCTCGATGGCGGTCTTCGAGGCCTCCGTCCAACATGATTCGTGGCAATGCCACCTGCCGCAGTCGAGGGCCTCGGCGTTGTCGCCGGTGCCGCAGAGCTGGCGCGAGGCCTCATCAAGACACCGGCACCAGCCCGAGGCCAAGATCCCCAGGGCGTAGTCGCCGTTGCGCTCGTACACCGCTGCGCAGGTGCCCAGCAGGTCGAGGTAGTCGCTGACAATGTCTTTCAGCAGCCGGGGGCCGACCGCGTCCAGGATCGTGCGCTCGGTGTTCAGGGTGGTCAGGTCTCCGTAGGCGGGTCCGGAATCGTCGCTTGACACGGTATGGCCGGACGTGAGCATCCACTCAATACGGCGAAGGGCATCTTCCGAATCCTCATGTCCGGAACGATGGCCTTTGACCTCTTCTTGCCCCATAGAAGTGACCTATTTCCTTGGGCTTGCCCAACGCCAAAGCCCGGCGGTGTGTACTTGCCTCCTTAAGTCCAGGCAACGGGCAACGTCCTGCAGCCGCTTTCAACGCCTCTTCTTTATCGTACATGAGGGGCTTCATCTTGGCAAGGACCTCAGCCATTACTTCTTGCCCCACTCGCTCTGCAATTTCCGTTTCGCGAGGTCGCCAATCCAAGCTCTTTCCCTGGGCAGCAAGAATAGCGCCCACTATCTGTCCAGTCACCGGTAGCTTGACCCAAAAGGGGTGCTGCTTTTCCTTCGAAGTCATAGGTCAAAATAGGGCCGGTCCAATCTTTGCATTTTACTCTTGTGGTGATGACACTATCGCAGTTCTTCGCCCATAGTGCTCCGCCTCTTTCTTCTTCACCGGCCTTGCAGATATGGTTCTTATCACCTGTTCTTCCTGTCTGAAGCAGTGCAAACCAGCAGAATTAATGGCTTTGCGCTCGCTCCCGACAACAGGTATCTCGTTTGGCCATCTGAATGATCTTCATCATAGAACTACACAGCCATTACATCGTAGAATACCGTGGACGTTCCACGAAGGTAACGCCGTGTTTCGCCCTGTTCGCTTCCGCCCTATTAGAACCCATTCAAAGCGTATTGTCATTGTATGGCTATTGCATGTACACTCGGGCGGGTTGTCAACTATTCCTCCGTGGCATAACGTCTAGAATGTCCTGCCGATCTTTTCAAGTGTGTTGACCCGTCAGCTCCATTCTATTGTTATCTCTGCAATTGTACCGCATTGCAATGATGTACTTCTTGCTCTATTTCCTTGCCATGTTCATCTACTGCTGTATCCAAGTCGTAGTCCATCTGAAGCCCAAGCCAGAAGCTTGCGCTGTTGCCGAAGTATGCGCTAAGGCGAAGAGCAGTATTCGCCGTGATCCGCCTTTTCCCATTTACTATCTCATTGATTCGGCGAGGGGATACGCCAAGTTCTCGTCCGAGCCGATTCTGACTTATGCTAAGAGGCTTCATGAATTCTTCAAGAAGGACTTCTCCCGGATGAAGAGGAGCCATATCCTTCATTCTTTCCTCCTAGTGATAATCAACGATCTCTACTCCCGAGGCATCGCCGTCTTCCCAAGCAGAACAGATCCGCCATTGATCGTTGATCCTGATGCTGTATTGCTCTTTCCTTTTGCCCTTTAGCGCCTCAAGTCTATTCCCTGGTGGTATCCTCAGATCCTCCAAGGCACTACTTCTATGTAACATCCGTAATCTTCTGAATGCCTTCCTATGTATTTGCTCGGGCAAATATTTGGTTCTTTCCCTATTGAATAGCTTCTCAGTTTCTCGACACGTGAAGCTCCGTATCATGATCAATAACTATAACGCATGACGTTATACGTCAAGTTTTTTTCTTGAGATAACGCTCCGAATCAGCAGCCTTGCCGATTCGGCAATCGCGGTTCTGCTCCATTTGGTTGTTAACCCCCGATTATTTCGTTCAGACCGGCTACGATATCTTTAAGCTGCTCCGGATCAATTCTTGCCAGCCATTGGCCGATTCGCTTGACGGAGAGCGTCCTTATCTGACTTATCTTTACCCATGATTCCTTCGGAAGGGATGCTCCAGACAGAGAATATGTTAATGGATAACCTGCTCTAGGCCTACTGCCGGTGATAGCCAATGCAATCACGGTGCCCGATTTCTCATTGAAGATATCTTGGCTTATTACCAATACCGGACGTCTACCGGCCTGCTCATGACCGACCGCAGGGCTAAGATCGGCCCAGTAAATATCTCCTCTCAGTATTCGGGCCATGAATCAATCTCATTATTCATTCCCTCTTCCGCAATTGCCATCTCTTCTTCTGGATCAAGCCTGTTGCATTCCCTTGCAAGTCTATTGCCGAGTTTCCGTTGAAGCATCTCTCCAATTGCAATCTGTATTGCTCCGCTGCGACTTGCATACTCAGATCTTGATACAAGATCATCCAGCAACCTTAGCATCTTCTCATCCAAGCTTATTGCGATCTTTGCGCTACCCATAAGGGCCACCTCCGGTATTACTATCGGTCATACCTTTGTCCATTGTCAAGGATTAACGCTCAGCATCAGCGGCGGTGCAA
>CAZKJG010000029.1:0-24748 GCA_964553045.1 uncultured bacterium
GGTCGAGGCTGGACGAGACCAAGAGCCTGGAGAGCTTTGACTTTGCGGCGGTGCCGTGGCTGTCAGGTGCTCTGGTGCGCGACCTCGCGACATGCCGCTTTGTGGAGCGTACTGAGAATCTCCTGCTGGCCGGGCCCACCGGTACGGGCAAGACCCATCTGGCCCATGCCTTGGGCCTGGAGGCGATCAAGCGGGAGATGCGTGTGCTGTGCCGGCCGGTGCACCAGATGCTGTCCCGGCTGCACTCAGGCCGTGCTGACGGCAGCCACGGGAGGTACTGGAGCAGGTTGCTGCGCGTGGACCTGCTGATACTGGACGACTTTGGGCTGGTGCCCCTTACGACACAGTCGGCCGAGGATCTCTACGAGCTGATCAGGAAGCGGTACGAGCGTGGGTCGATCATCATCACCAGCAACCGGGCACCTGAGGAATGGGACGGTGTCTTTGGCAACCAGCTGATGGCCTCGGCCGCCCTGGACAGGCTTACCCATCACTCACGCTTCATCGAAATGAAGGGCGAGAGCTACAGGCAGAGAGAGCGCAGGCTACGGAACGACTCGATCATTAAAACCGGAGAGAAAACGGGAGAGGAGGAAGAGGTCACTCAGTCAGCAAATCAGGCGTCCGTCGACACAGAAAGGGGTGGGGACATATAACCGACCCTGAGTGGGGGAGTCGGGCCGGTCCTTGACACTTGTGATTGTATTTTATCTGGGAGCATATTCAGGCTTTGACACTGCTGTCCCATTGAGCAAAGATAGCAGGGTTGGAACGCACTGAGTAGTAATATAATGCAGAGATATGAGACCGTACACGACTTGAATCGATATCCATTGTATTCTCCTTCCAGAGAGGAATGGAGGATACATGTATTCCGGACGGTTAGTGTTCTCGCAGCTAATGGATTACTTGCCACGAAGGCCCTTTGACAGATGCGTAAAGAAGTATGCTGGAGATTACCGGGTAAGGAGCTTCAATTGCAGGAGCCAGTTCCGTTGCATGGCCTTCGGTCAGCTGGCCTACAGGACAAGTATGCGCGACATCGTCAGATGTCTCAGGGCCCACCAGAACAGGCTCTACCACATGGGGATAAGGGGTGGGGTATCTCTCAACAATCTCTCAAACAGCAACATGCAGAGGGATTGGCGTATCTACGCCGAGTACGGGCAGGTACTG
Organism: uncultured bacterium; assembly: GCA_964553045.1. Classification (GTDB taxonomy): domain Bacteria; phylum Fermentibacterota; class Fermentibacteria; order Fermentibacterales; family JCC-6; genus JAWLEP01. The sequence goes on from CAZKJG010000029.1 coordinate 1,177, forward strand.
ATCGACATCGCCAGGACGCTCTATGCAGATGAGTCCTTCTGCGAGGAGATCAGCGAGCCGGTATACGCCCTTGATTCCACAACGATATCCCTCTCGCTCTCCCTCTTTCCCTGGGCGGACTTCAGGGATAACGCCGGGGGAATCAAGCTCCACACGCTCATGGAGCTGCCCAGCTCCATACCCACATTCCTGCAGATCACGGAGGCCCGCCCGCATGATGTCAACGTCCTCGACTCGCTTATCCTCGAGCCGGGAGCCTATTACGTGATGGATCGGGGATACATGGACTTCGCCAGGCTGTACCGGATAGCCAGGAGTGGGGCGTTCTTCGTCACCCGGCTCAAGCGCAACGTAAAACTGCGCCGGAGATACTCGCACCCCAAGGATGCATCTCTCGGCATCCTGTCGGATCAGACCGTCGTAGCGGCCGAGGAGAAAAGCTACAATCACTATCCGGCGCCCCTGCGCAGGGTAAGGTTCAGAGACGAGGAGCAGGGAAGGTCGTTCGCCTTCCTGACCAACAACTTCGATCTCTCCGCCCGGACCGTCGCCGACCTCTTCAAGTCACGCTGGCAGATAGAGTTGTTCTTCAAGTGGATCAAGCAGCACCTGCAGATCAAGTCGTTTTTCGGGCATACCATGAACGCCGTAAAGACGCAGATCTGGATTGCCGTATCCACTTATGTGCTGGTGGCAATCATCCGAAAGAAACTCGGCTTGGACCATCTCAGTCTCTACAATATTCTACAGGTTTTGAGCGTTTCGCTGTTTTGTTATGTTGATCTACCGCAATTACTTAGAGAATCCGACTTCGAGCCTGGTGATTATAATAATCCTAACCAGTTGCAGCTCTTCAACTTATGATGGGACACTAGTGAGGCTTTGATTACGTTGAGCAGGAGTGACCACCTCTCTTGCTTTCGGCGCGGTTTCGTTGATTGGAGCGTATGAGTTGATACTGGCAGTTTTCTCATCTTGGCGAAGGCTCGGGGCCATCTTGCTGCTGACGGTGCTAGGCGTGCTTTTCGTATCGGGCGTGGGGGTGGACATGCTCCGTCCGGTGGGGATGGGGCATCTGCAGGACGGGTGCAGGCAGTACCTGGACAGGTCTCAGAGCAAGGCTTTCACTACCTTTCTGACGCTGTCGGTGGTCAAGAGTGGGCTGGCTATTCTGGAGGGAAGCAGCGCGAATCTGAGCCTGCTGGGAAGCGGCCTCGACGTGGAGGTGGGCGATATAGTTCAGTCGTCCTACGACACCGTGGACTTCGCATGGCGCGTGATGCTGATGAGCTATCTGGCGCTGTTTCTCGCTGAGGTGCTAGTGATGCTGGGGGAGGTGGCCGGGGGCTTCCTGCTCGGCCTGGCCTGTCTGGTGGGAGCTGTCTTCCTCGTCTTGAATTGGAGAGAAGCAGGGGGGCGCTGGCTGCGTCTGGCGGGCCGGTTGCTGAGTGTGCTGCTGGTGCTGGCCGTTACCCTCTATCTGCTGCTGCCTCTCAGCCTGCTTGTGGGCTCATCCGTGTCGAGCAGCATCGTGGAACCTATTCGTGCCGAGAATCAGCAGGCCCTGGAGGAGCTGAACCGCAAGATCAACATATTCCAGGGCAGCGTCACCGGCTGGCCGGGCAAGGCGAAGGACCTGCTGGGCAGCATCGACGACCTGGTGGAGAGCATCGCCGAGGGCCTTCTACGGATGTCGGTGGCCTACATCGTGGATGTGATCGTGGTGCCGTTGGGGCTTGTGCTGGCTCTGTACTGGCTGACACGGGCGATGCTGCGCAGTCTCCTGGGCAGAACCGAGTCGGAGCGGTTCGAGCGGGCTGCCCAGAAGGCGATGGAGGCTGTCATCAGGCGGTCCGCAAGGCGCCAGAGCGGGGCCGAGTAGGTCAGCCCTCCTGCTCTTTCCAGCCCTCGGGGAGGGCCACCTTATCCGGCGGTGTGCCGGACTCGATGAGGCGGTCGCGCAGCTTGCAGAAGTCTTCGAGGGTCTCGCTGGCGAGTCCCGTGCGGGAGATGATGTCCGTGGCCTCGCCGTAGAGGCCGAGGGCCTTCTCGGTATTCTTGCGGTCCAGGGCAAGCAGGCCCTGCATGGCGAGGGTGGTTGCGACGTTGCCCTGCAGATGCATCTCCCTGCAAAGCTCCAGGGCCCTGTCCAGGTACTCCTCGGCCTTGTCCAGGTCGCCCATCTCCCGGGCGGTGTTGCCGATGTTCTCCAGGAGTATGGCCTCGCTGCGGCGGTTGCCTGTCTCCCGGCATATGCGGAGCGCATCGCTGCGGTAGCGCATGGACTTCTCCGGCTGCCCCTTGGCCTTGTAGAGGGTGCCCAGGTTGCTGAGGACCCCGCCCTCCTCGCGGTAGTTGCCCACCTTGCGGTGGTGCTTCAGAGATAGCTGGAAGTTCCTCTCGGCCCCGTCGAGGTTTCCTGCCATGGCGTAGTGGATTCCCAGGCCGTTGTAGCTGTAAGCCAGGCCCCGGGCGTCGTCGATCCGCATCTGCATCTCGATGGACTTCTGGAAGTAGTCGGCAGCCTCTTCGGCCTCCCCCATCCAGCTGAGGTTGTTGGCGATGTTGGTGTAGGTTGACGCCGCCTTCTCCAGCTCTCCGATCTCCATGCGCAGCTCTACGGTCTTTAGGTTGAGCTCGTAGGACTTCTGCATCTCCGCGGTGTCGGAGTACAGGTTGGCCAGGGCCCCCATGGCGTCGGCCTGGACTGCGGGGGACTCCAGTCGTCTGCCGATCTCCAGGCTCTCCTCCAGGTAGGCCTTCGCCTGGTCGAGCTGCTCGTTGCGGTAGGTGTTCAGGTACTGGCCGTAGCACTTGAGCACCCGGGCCAGAATCTTCTGGTCTCCCAGGCTGCGGGCGTCGTCCAGCATCTCCGCCACCATCTCCCCGGCCTCTTCGATTCGACCCTCGTCCTCCAGCATGTGCAGCTCGATCTCCGTGAGCTTTATGCGGTAGGCGGACCTCTCGGTCTCGTCTTCAAGCTTGGGCAGCCACCGGCGGGTGTCCTCCAGGGCCTTCCAGAGGATGGCGCGCTCCTCTGCTATTGCTATTCGGTGCAGAACCTCAATCTGGTGGGGCATGGCCCGGTCCACATTGCCTGCGGCGTACCAGTTGGTGGAGGCTACCTCCGGCCGTGGGCCGCGGAGGGAAGCCTCCGCCTCCTCGGCTACCAGCCGGTGCAGCATGCGGCGGTTGGCGTGGAGGATCGACTCGTAGGCGGCCCTTCTCACCATGCCGTGACGGAAGGCCAGCACTCCTGCGGAGGTGGCATTGAGTATGCCCATCTCCACCAGGTCATCGATGGAGGCGGTGGAGGTGCCGTGCTCACCCAGCCTCTCCAGCACCGCGGCGGCCAGCGAGCGGTCGAGGTCGTCGCCTATCACCGCCGCCACCTGAGCAGCCGTTCGCAGGTGCCGGGGCAGCTTGTCCAGGCGGGCTCTGACCAGTGCCGACAGGGTGGAGGGGACCTTGATGGAGGCCAGGTCGCCCCGGACCTGCAGCTCTCCTCCCTCTGCGGTGAGCAGGCCGGTCTCCGATACCGCCGTGGCCAGCTCCTCCACGAAGAGGGGATTGCCTCCGCAGTACCTCTCCACCAGGGCGGCCAGGGGGGAGTCCGGGGAGTCGGCTGTGGGCTTCTCCTCCGAGCCTGCAGCATTTGCCGCCAGACTGGCGCAGTGCTCGGTGCTCAGGGGGTCGAGCCGGTGCGTGTATGCCCTCAGAGCTTCGGATTCGGGAAGTCCGGAGGGGGCCTCACGGGCGGTGGCCACCACTACGAGCGGCCTTTTCGAGCGGCGCTCGGCCATCACCAGCGAGAGCATCTCCAGGGATGCCGTGTCGGCCCACTGCAGGTCGTCGAGGAGGAATACGTTCCTGTCCCTGCCCGCCAGCGCTTCCGTGAGCTTGAGAATCGCGAAGCGGATCCTGTCGCGGCGGAGCCTGTCGCCCAGCCTTTCCATCTCCTTCGACTCGGGCAGGGAAAGGAGGTGGGCCAGTGCCTGGGTTTCCTGATCCGTGAAGGGATCCTCTTCGGTCTGCACCTCCTGAAGCAGTGCTTCCAGGTCGTGGAATCCCGGCCTGCTGTCCGAGCGCCTGTCCAGCAGATGCTGCAGCAGCGTGGTCCACAGCCAGAAGGGGGGCTGGGCGTAGGGGCGGGTATGGCCCACCGAGTACTTCTCGACACCGGCCCTTCCCAGGGCTTCACGGGCCAGCCTGGACTTGCCCAGGCCCGCTTCGCCCTCCAGGACCACCATGAGATTCGGGGATTCGGGGCCCTCGAGGTGGGCGGACAGGAGGGAGACGGTGGTTTTCAGGTCTGAGGCCCTGTTTACGAAGGGCAGCTCCCGGCGGGACACCCGGACGGGGTTCCAGCCGGTGCCCCCCTCGGCCAGTCCCTCCATCCGGAACACCTGAGCAGGCTCGCTGAGGCCCTTTACCGCCATGGTCCCCAGGTCTTCCCATTCGATGGCGTCGCGGCACTGCCCGCGGAGCGTGCCGTCTGCGAGGACCTGCCCGGGCTCCGCCATGGACTCGAGGCGGGAGGCCAGGTTCACCGGGGTGCCTGTGGCGGTGAGGTGGCCGGAGGGGTCGGGGGCCACGGTGACTTCGCCGAAGGTGACCCCTGCCACAGGGGCCAGGATATCGGCCTGTATGCCGAAGGACCCGCGCACCTCCTCGATTGTGTCCATCATCCGCAGGGCGGTCTCCGCGGCGCGGACCGAGTCGTTCTCGCCGGCCAGACGGGCTCCGAAGAGGGCCATGATCCTGCCGCCGGAGTACTTGTCCACGTAGCCGCCGTAGGCCTCTACCAGCCTGCCCAGAAGCCTGAGGATGCCGTTGCGCAGCTGCACCGGCTGCTCGATTGACGAGACCGCCTCCAGCGAGCCTATGCCCCGGAGGTTGAAGAAGAGCACCGCCACGGGGCGCCTCTCGCCCGGGCGGAGCTCGGGCTGCTGGGCCAGGCCCAGGGGAAAGGCCCGGTCCAGTATCGACAGGTCCTCCGCCGTCTGTCCGGCAATGCGGCCGATGTCCAAGATTCCCTCCCTGCTGAATGTGGAATATATGCGTCTGCGCCGGCCCCGTCGGGCCCGAATGTCGGGGCTGCACATGGAACCGCACAGGCATCCGTGTCTAGAGCCCCCCGAAAGCCATTCATCCAAGACGAAGGGAAACTCATGCGTTCTGTTTGCTGCATCGTGCTGATGCTGCTTCCCGGCCTTGTTGTGGCCGGCACTCCCGAAGAGGGCTTCGAGACCGTGGCCGACGCGCTGTACTCAAGTGACGCCGCGGCGTTCATGGAGGGGCTCTCCGGGGCCAATCTCCAGCAGCTGGAGACCATGGTGGCCATGGTCAAGATGTCCCCCGAGGACGCGGCTGCGCAGCTCTCGGCCGAGCAGGGCGAGGAGATAACCGCGGACGAGCTGATGCAGTGGACGGCCGAGGACCTGGTGGCGGTGCTCATAGCCGCCCCGCAGCTGCAGGAGCAGCTTCCGCCCAGGGAGGCTCTCGAGGTGGCTCGCAGCGAGACCGACGGCGATTCCGCCACCATCTTCCTTGTGGTGCCCGAAGTTGAGGAGGAGCTGCCGCTTCTGATGGTCCGGGAGGGCGATGACTGGAAGCTGGGCGAGCCCTTCATGAACATGGGCGGCTGATCCGGGCGGACATGCCGGTTCTGCGAGAGGGCTCCGGGGCGTTTCCCCGGGGCCCTTCTTGGCTTATTCTCCCGGTGAGGGCCGTTTGTGGGACAGGCATTGGAGGTTGGCCGTGGCTGTTGCTTTTTTCTTCGTTCTTCTCACGGGTATGGTCGCCGAGAGCGGGGATGGGCCGGTGGTCCTGGAGGAGCCGCCCTTCGAGTACACGCTGGCCCGGGGGCCGGGGGAGAGGATCTCGCTTCGGGTTGTGGACTCATCGGCCGCGGGAGTGACGGGCCCTGAGGGCTGGTTCGCCGAGGTCTCCTACCCGGCGCTCACCTTCCATGGTGGCGGCGTGAACGACGCCATAAGGGGGGAGTCGGTGCCGGGGAGGGTGCCGGAGTCTGTCTCCGCAGACGGCCTGCGGCTGCATCTCTACCAGCTGATGTACTCGGGCGACATGGCCGTTGCCAGCTACGGCCTGCCGCCCAACCGGTTCGGCGTGGTGCTGGATCCTCGGGTGCTGGTGGGGCTGGCGCCGGACGGCTCCGGGCCGGCGTGGGTCCTGGACCTCTCGCGCTACCTGTACGCTCCGGGGGATGATCCGGACGACGGCGCCCTGGCCCAGGCAGTGAGGTGGGCCGAGGTCCACGACGGGGTGCTCTACTTCTCCAACTACCATCGCACCTACGCCACCAACACCGACGGGAGGAACGCCTACGTCACCGCCATCCGCCTTGCGGACCTCGCGCTGCTGTGGCGAAGCCGACCCCTGGTGTGCAACAGCCACAACTTCCTGGTCACGGAGGGCAGCATCGTCTGCGGCTACGGCTTCACTGACGAGTTAGACTTCCTCTACCTGCTGGACCGGGATACGGGGGAGGTTTATGACTCCGTGGCCGTGCAGAGCGCGCCGGAGTACCTGGCGGCCATGGGCAGCTACCTGTACGTCCGCTGCTACGACACCGAGTACGTCTTCGAGATGGTGGGGCAGTAGGGGGCTGCAGGTCTTGAGGTCTGGATGGAGAAGGGGCCGCCCGATCGGGCGGCCCCATGTTTCAGGCTGCTCTCTCTACTTCAGGACCGTGCACTGGCGGGTGATGGCCTCGCCGGTGCTGGTGGAGAGCCTGACGAAGTAGACGCCGGGCTCCTCCACGTCGGTGCTGATCTGCGATGCCGCAGGCATCGACTCGATGAGCCTGCCCTGCATGTCGTAGACGCTCACGGATCCGCTGACCCCATCGGGGAGCACCGTACCGATGCTCAGCTGGCCCATTGCGGGGTTGGGGCCCACCGTGAGGATGGCCTCTGCGGGGTTGATCCCGCCGTAGGTGCCGTAGACCTCTGCGGCCGTATCCGGAAGGTCCATGTAGTGGGCGTTCATGACCTCCTTGCTGCCGGAGGTCTCCTGCAGCCAGGTCACCAGACGAAGGTTGTCGAAGACGTGCACGGAGGGGTCGAGAGTGTAGTCCCCATCGGCGTAGACCGTCTGGGGGTAGCCGCCGGTGAACTCGATGGTGGTGCCGCTGGTGCCCAGAGGAAAGGCCACCGGTATCCACATCATCTCCATGCCTGCGTAGCCGCCCCAGCTGGAGCTGGCTATCTCGTGGTCCTCGATGATTACCGCGTACGCCTTCAGCGACCCCGATGGCTCCAGGTCCTCCTCCGCCGTGAAGGAGAAGTAGGCGGTTCCTCCCGAGGCGTCACCCACCGGGTCGGCCACGATGTCCAGGTAGCAGGGGACCGAGAGCCTGTCGGCTATGGATGTGTCGTAGGTGTCGGGGTTGTAGCTGTAGTCCTGGCCGTCGAACATGTTGTCCGGCGTGTACCCGACGCTGTAGAAGCTGAAGCGGCCGGAGTTGAAGGAGTTCGACGCGGGCCCGTTGTAGAACATGTACAACGGCGCTACATCTCCGTTGGCAACGTGGGGCTCGATGGTGCTCTTGACGACTGACCAGTCGCCGTAGCAGATGGGTCAACCGGTCTGGGTGAAGTACTCCCAGAGCACCGTCCTCTCGGCGGCCATGGCCACCGTGGCGAGCAATATGAGGCCGGCAAATGCTGCAATCCTCATGGGGTCTCCCTTCTTTCGAGAAACATGTATGTTTCCGGACGAACAATTCTTTTTCGAATGGCCGACGTCAATACCTACCTACTAAGTGTGTAATATTATCGGCCGGCGGGCCGCGAACCCATGGGAAGTTGGAGGCGGGCGTGAGAACATTGAAGGCACTTGTTCCGGCGGTGGTGGGCATTTTCGCTCTATCCTGCGGCGGGACGGAGGCGGAGAACGGCACGGTGTCCGCCGAGGGAGCCGGAGAGCGACACTCATCCGCCGACAGTCAGCTGACGGTTGTAGACACCATCGGCGTGGAGCTGGGCGATTCGGTGAGGATGTTCGGGACCGTAGGAGCGGTCTGCTACAGCACCGAGGGCAACTTGCTGGTCGGCGACGTCGGCAAGATGCGCATCCGCATGTTCTCACCGTCGGGCGAGCACCTGCACTCCGGCGGAAGGCGCGGCGAGGGACCCGGAGAGTTCGCTGGGCCCGGCGGGCTGTATCCGACCCCCGGGGGCGGAGTGGCCGTGCCGGACAGGATGGGGGGCAAGATCATCTACTACGACTCCACGCTCTCCCTCCAGCGGGAGTGGAAGGGCTTCGCCGGGAGGCCACCGGCGGAGATGGTGCAGCTTCCCGGCGGCTCTATCGTGGGTACCGAGATCGACTTCGACCGGCAAGAAGGCCGGCTCGTCAACAGACTCTGCCGATGGGAGCCCGGTGCCGCCGAGCCTTCGGTTACATACCTGGAACGGTCGGCCGACTTCAACCGGGAGAATCCCCGCCAGGCCTGGCACGAGACGGCCATCTACTTCGCCGCCTTCGATGACGGCCGGGTGGTCTCCACCCCGGAGAGCCGCCAGGAGTGCGTCATCACCTGCTGGTCTCCCGAGGGGGAGATGGAGTGGCGGGTGGAGCGCCCCTTCGAGAGGGTTCGGCGGCCGGAGGAGGACATGGCCTGGGAGAGGGAGATGCTACGCCGCCAAATGACCCGACGGGGCGGAGACGCCTCCTTTGCCGATCAGGTGGAGATACCCCAGTGGTCGGAGGCCGTAATCGACATGCAGGTTGTGGACGGCCGCATATGGGTCCGCCGGGGCGGAAGCGCCGTTCCCTTCTACGAGGTCCTGGACGGCCGGGGAGGGTTGCTCTACACCTGCTCTGTGCCCGAGCTTCCCTACGGCTCGGGGGTGGAGATTCACGTGTCGACCCATGGCGTGCTGGCCTACCAGAGCAATCCCATGGACTACTACAAGGTATACCTGCTGGAGTAGGGGCATCTGAAATACCTGTAGCGCGGTGAAACTGGCCGGACTTGACTTGGTTGCGCCCGGCAAGTAAACATATGTGTAGTTAAGGGGCGGAAAGGGACAGCGAAGGGCGGCGGACATGAGAAAGACCAGGGCCAAGACGATTCTCTCCCGGGTGAAGCAGCCGGACACCTGGTTCGGCCTCACCTACTCCATGAACCTCTACCGCGGTTGCACCCACGGGTGCATCTACTGCGACTCCCGCAGCCTCTGCTACGGTATCGAGGACCTCTCCGAGGTCAATGTGAAGGAGAAAGCCATCGAGGTGCTTCGGGGCGAGCTGTCCGGCAGGCGGAGGAAGGGCACCGTGGGCACGGGTTCGATGAACGACCCCTACCAGCCCCTGGAGGCGGAGCTCTGCATGACGCGCAAGGCCCTGGAGGAGCTGGACCGCTTCGGCTTCCCCGTCCACGTGATGACCAAGAGCGACCTGGTGGCCCGCGACTCCGCGCTGCTGCAGTCCATCGGCCGGCGCAACTACTCGGCGGTGAGCGTCACAATAACCACGACCGACGACGAGCTGGCCGCAAAGCTGGAGCCGGGTGCGCCCCTTCCGTCGAAGCGGCTGCGGACAGTGAAGCTCCTGGCTTCCAAGGGCATCTACGTGGGCATAGCGATGATGCCCCTGCTGCCCTTCATCTGCGACAGTGACGAGAACCTGGCGACGATAGTCCGCCGCGCGGCCGACTGCGGAGCGTCGTACGTGATCCCCTGGTTCGGGATGACTCTGCGCGACAGGCAGCGCTGGTACTTCTACGACCGCCTGGACCGCAGCTTCCCCGGAATGCGCCGGCGGTACTCGCGGCGTTTCGGCAGGCGCTACTACTGCGCCTCGCCCCGCTCAGACGAGCTGGACCGCGCCTTCTACGGCCTCTGCGAGGAGTACGGCGTCGAGCCTTCAATGCGCTTCTACCGGCCCGAGGAGAGCCGCCAGCTGAACCTGTTCCGCTCCGGATAGCCGGCCCCGACGGAGCGGGCAAGACCACCCTGATGAAGCTTTCCTGCCGCCGCCTGCAGCGGTTTCAGTAGCTTGCCGTCCAATGCGCACAGCCCACCGACCACCGCTTCCTGCGGGCGCTGGCCGGCTCGCGCTGGTATCCGGAGGATGGCCGCCTGCGGCGGACCGCACGATCCGAAAGGGAGGGCGCGGGAATTCGGTGGTGCGGTCGGATGCCCCGGTACGGTGTGTTTCGTATGTTCGCAGTTGTGCTTGAGGGTTACAGGATTGGAGGGTACATGAAGGTAATAGGAGTCGTGGGCAGCCCCAGAAGGGGAGAGGCGACGGACACTCTGGTGCGGCAGGTGCTGGCCGGGGCCGAGGAGGCCGGCGCGGAGGTGGAGGTATACCACCTCCACGAGATGGAGGTCCTGCCCTGCAGGGCTTGCATGGACTGCAAGACCGGTGAGGCCTGCTCGCAGGAGGACGACATGCAGATGCTGTATACGGCTCTGCACGAGTGCGATGGAGTAGTGATAGGCACGCCGATCTACTTCTACAACATGTCCGCGCAGCTGAAGGCCTTCACCGACCGGCTGTTCGCCCTGCTGGCTCCCGGTTTCGAGAGGCGCCTGGGCGAGGAGGGCAGGCCGGCGGTTTTCGTGGTGACGCAGGGGGCCGACGATGAGTCGCTGTTCCGCCCGGTGGTGGACAAGATGGCAGAGGCCTACGGTCTGGCCGGGCTCCCGGTTCGCCGGACCGTACTGGCCGCGGCGGTGGAGGGTTCCGCAGGCGTTATGGAACGTCGCGAGCTGGTGGAAGCTGCCCGCAGGGCGGGCCGGGAGCTGCTGGAGTAGAGCCTTGGGCATAGGCGAGCTGGCCGCGTTCGGAACCGCCCTCTGCTGGACTGTGACCGTGATGTCGTTCGAGGCGGCCGGCCGCAGGGTGGGCTCAGTGCCCGTGAACTTTCTGCGCCTGCTGATCGGCCTGACATTCCTGACCGCCTTCTCGCTGATCAGCCGTGGAAGGGCGCTGCCGCTGGACGCCGGCCGGCACGCCTGGATATGGCTGTCGCTGTCGGGAGTGGTCGGCTTCGTGCTGGGCGACCTCTGCCTCTTTCGGGCTTTCATTCTCATAGGCAGTCGGATCACCATGGTGATATTCACCCTGGTGCCGCCCATTACCGCAGTCACCAGCTGGGCGGTGCTGGGCGAGACCCTGTCCGCCAGGACCTGGCTGGGGATGGCCGTTACCATCGCAGGAATCAGCCTGGTGGTCCTCACCAAGCCGCGGGGCGAACCCATGAGGCTGGCCCATTCCCTGGGGGGCATACTGCTGGCCCTGGTGGGATCGGCGGGACAGGCTGTGGGCCTGGTGCTCAGCAAGTACGGCATGGGTGACATGAACGCGTTCAGCGCTACCCAGATCAGGATAGCGGCCGCTGCGGTGAGCTTCCTGCTGGTCCTGCCGGCCATAGGATTTGCCGGCCGGGTGAGGAGGGCGCTGTCCAACCGGACGGCCATGGGCCAGATGACACTGGGAGCCTTCTTCGGCCCCTTCCTGGGGGTCTCGCTCTCCCTGGTGGCGGTGCACAACGTGGAGGCCGGGGTGGCGGCCACCATTATGGCCATGGTTCCGGTCTTTCTCATTCCGCCCGAGGTGCTGATAATGGGCAAGAGGGTTCGGGGCCTGGAGGTGCTGGGGGCCTTTGTCGCCGTGGGCGGAGTTGCCCTGGTGAGCCTGTGACCCTATCGGTTGAAGGCCGCCCCTGTGAGTGCGGTTACGGCGGCGCAGCGAGCCGCCGCCCTCTGAAAGGAGCTCTGTAAGCCTTGGAAAAGCTGGTCTGCCCCGTCTGCATGAAGGTACACGAGGTGGAGGAAGGCGGTGAGGCCTGCCCCGTATGCGGCAGCCACCGGGCCTACAACTTCCGCAACAGCGACGATTACCTGCAGCAGCAGGCGCCGCGGGTCCGTGAGGAGCGCAGCCGGCTGGGTCTGGACGGCCTTGCCGGGGGCCTGCAGTGCGCGGTGGTCAACGTAGAGCCCGACCGCCTGCAGCCGGCGGCCGCCGAGCTGCTGCAGCGTACGGGCTTCCAGGTATCCGACAGCTTCCGTGACACGCGCTTTCGGACGGTCGTTCTTTCGGTGGAGGGCTCTGCCGACCTCCTTCTCCGCTGCCGGCTCCGGGAGGACAATCCGTTCTCTGAGGTTCCGGCAGGCCCCAAGTCGGCCCGCCTTCGGAACACCAGAGTGGAGACCTTCTTCTTCCGTACGCCGGACCTCGATGCCTATCTCGACATACAGCGGGGGCGGGGAGTGCGGTTCGTCGAAGGGGAGGAGGTCCGTGCGGAGGGGTTCAGAGCGGCACAGACAATTCCCTCCTCCTACACCGGCCTTTCGGTGGGCCTGATGCAGATGGATCCGGGCCGCGAAGGCTACCGGCCCGACGGCGCGGAGGACATGCACCTCGACCTCCGAAAGCCGAATCTGCCCTTCCTGGGCAACATCGGCCCGCTTGACCACACCGCCACCCGGGTTCGCGCCGAGGACAGGGACGCGGCCATAATCGAATTCATGGAGCTGTCCGGCTACGATTTCGATTTCGCCATCTACGTGAAGGTGTTCAACTCCATCACCAACGTGGCCAGGATCTCCGAGAAGGACTTCGCAATGGTATTCACCTCCGGCATCATCCCCGACGACGGCGGCGACGATGTGGGGCCGACACAGAAGTTCATCCGCAACTACGGCACCCGCGTCCACCACCTGGCTCTGAGGACGGAGGACATACAGGAAACCTGGAACCGGCTGGTGGAGCGGGGGCAGGAGTTCATGATCGATCTGGTGGGCGCACCGGATGAGGGCCTCAGGCAGACCTTCAGCCGCCCCTCGCCCCACACCATGCTGGTCACCGAGCTCATACACCGCTACGGCGATTTCCGGGGGTTCTTCACGCGAGGCAACGTGACCGCGTTAACAGGAGCAACGGAAGGGCAGTGATGCTTGCAGCTTGCTGGATCGTTCTGGCAGCCGTGTCCTGGGCTGCGCCGGGGCAGGATCCGGCGGTGGGCGGCTTCCAGTGGGCAAAGAGCACCTTGCGCAGTGACATAGCCGCCTGCCTGCCGGTGGAGGGGCTTCCCGAGTCCCTGGAGAGCCGGGGTGTGCAGACCGTATGGATCGCCGCCGGCGCCCGGGGCGACAGTCTGATGCTCCGGGCGCTGGGGGTCGGCGCGTCGGACACCGTTGACCTGGGGCCGGTGGAGTTCGGCGGGTGGTACAACCCCGCCAAGGGATGGTGGAGCTACTCCGACAGTACAGGTATGGTGACCTTTCACTCGCAGTACCCCTTCCGCGCTGCCTACGACGCCGCCTCCTACCGGGTGACCGAGGGGATTCCCTGGCTTGCGCTGGACAGCACCTGGTCGGGAGACCCTTCGGCTGCGGCCATGCAGCGGATGGACTCCCTGCTGACTGCGGGACTCATCGCCGAGGCCGCGGAGGAGCTGGGGGAGGTATTCTACCCCCACAACTACTTCGTGCCCGCGGAGCTGAGCGTACGCTTCCTGGAGGCCGCCCACGCCGAGGCGCTGGACCGCTGGCGGGCGGGGGACGCCGAGGGAGCCCCGGAGGCGTTCGACGCCGCGGAGGAGGCTTTCGAGCTCACCACCTTCGACACCGACTGGTACCTGCAGCAGGGGGGAGCGAAGGACCTGGCCGGCTCCGACTACGGTGAGTACATCGTGGCCGACAGGCTGGCCGAGATTGCGAACGACTACGGCTTCTTCCTGCACGGGGCGGGCCGGGCGGAGGAGGCCCTGGAGGCGCTGGTGGCGGTGCTGCTGCTGGACCCGGACCGGGCTGTGGCCCACCTCAACACCGCCGACGTGCTGTGGGACCTGGGCCGGGAGGATGCCGCCTGCAGGCACTACTCCCACTACCTGAGGCTGCTGGAGGAGAAGGGCCTGGACGTAAACGTCCCTGCCCGCGTTAACAGCCGCCTCCACCCCCGATCGGTGCCTGACGTTAACTAGTTAACTACTTTTGCGGACTGGAGGCCGGGATGAGGATCGCCGAGCTCGATGATGTGGACCTCCATGCTCTCTCCGAGCTCTCGTCGCCGGACAGAGCCTTCCTGAGCGTCTATCTGCACGGCAGGGAGGACCTGGACTGGCTGGAGGCCCGTCTGGAGCGGGCCGAGGATATGCTGGCAGATGACGGGGGCTCCGACGAGGCCGAGGAGCTGGGGAGAAACGCCGAGCCGCTGCTGCGTGCCCTTCGGGAGAGCGGCCACGATGGGCCGCTGGCGGGATTCTCCTGCTGGCTGGCAGACCTGCTGCTGGTAGTGCCCCTGGCGATGGACGCCGGACGGTCGGTCCACATCGACTCCTCGCCCTACATACGGCCGCTGGCCGAGCTGCGCGAGGAGTGCGAGACCTCGGCTGCGGTCATCACGGACAACACCAGGACCGTGATCAGGCTGGTAACCTGCCGGTGCCCCGGGGGCGGGGACGAGCAGGTGATCCGCGGCAACGTGAAGAACCACGTCCGAAAGGGCGGCTGGTCGCAGCAGCGGTACGAGCGCCGTCGGGACAGGGAGCTGCTGCACTACGCCAGGGACGTGGCGCAGGCCCTGCGGGAGCTGCGGTCGCAGGTCTGCTACACCAGGCTGGTGCTCATCGGCAGCCGGGAGACCATGTCCGCCATATTGGAGCAGCTTCCGCCGGAGCTGTCGGAGATGGCCATGGTGGAGGCGGTGGACCTGAAGCGGCCGCAGACCGAGCTGGACCGGGAGATAGCCGGCCTGCTGGACCGCAGCGAGAGGGAGTCCGAGCGGGAGCGCTGGAAGAAGATCCGCTCGGAGCACCTCAGCGGCGGCCTGGGGGAGGTGGGCTTCACCGAGGTGATGAGGGCGGCCCGGGAGGGAAGGGTGGAGGAGGCCGTAATCTCCCGCAGCCTGAGCCTCACGGGCACCCGCTGCCGCAGCTGCGGCCACCTTGACTTCACCGAGGTGTCGGGCTGTCCGGCCTGCGGTTCGGAGTCGGTTTTCGCAGCGGACCTTGTAGAGGAGCTGGTGGACCGCCTGAAGAGCACCGGAGCGGAGGTGGACTTCACCGACCCCATCGAGAGCCTGGACCGGGCCGGCGGGGTGGGCGCCTTGCTGCGATGGCGGAATCCCGGCCCGAAGGGGGACTGACCGGGGCCAGCACGGGTACTATGGGTGCTTGGGGTGGGAAGGGCGGCCGCTTGAGGACGGCCGCCCTTCCATCCGGGTCTTCTAGTCGGTCAGTATCAGCTTGGTGGTTTCCACGGAGCCCTCGCCCCGCAGCAGGACCAGGTACATTCCCGGCTGCAGACCCTCGGCCGACCATGACTCGGTGTGGCTGCCCGGGCTCGCGGTGCCCCTTACGACGGTGGCGACCAGCCTTCCCGCGCAGTCGTAGACCGATAGGGTAACCGCCTGCCGCTGCGGTATCGAGTAGGCGATGGATGCAGTGCCGCGGCAGGGATTGGGGAACACCCTGAGACCGAAGGGGGAGGGCGTGGGCGCCTCCTGCCCGTCTGTCGTGCCCGTGCCTCCCCACCTGAAGCTGGCGCTGCCCTCGGTGCCGGCGAAGAGGTACTGACCGGGCACGTCCGCCAGGCAGCTTATCGAGGGCTCGGTAAGGCCCTCGTTGAACTCCTGCCAGCTGGATCCGCTGTCGTAGCTTGCGTAGACACCGTTTCCGCCGGTGCCGATGTAGACCGTTGTGTGGTCGTCCGGGTCAACGGACACCGTGGTGGCGCCGCCGCTGCGCACCTGGGTCCAGCTGGCTCCGTGGTCGGTGGAGCGGAAGGTTCCCTGGCTGGTGGCGGCGTAGAGGACGGAGCTGTCGACCGGGTCCAGGGCGAGGCCGTAGACGTTGCCGGAGAGTCCGGAGGCCGACGGGCCGGTCCAGCTCGTACCGCCGTCGTCGGTCCTGTACAGCGCGGCGGCGCTGTTCTCATAGCCCGCCACGTAAACCCGCTGGGGGTCTGAGGGGTCGATGGCCATGTGGTAGGCGTCGCCGTAGGCCGAGCCCAGGGAGAACCGGGTCCAGGTGGAACCCCCGTCGTTCGTTCGGCTGGCCTCTATGACGTACTGCGATCCGTTGTACTCGCGCCCTGCGGTCCAGTAGACGTCGGGGTCGCTGGGATGGGAGACCATGTAGGAGCCGTCGGTGTAGTAACTGTCGATCTCGTTCCAGACGGAACCTCCGTCTGTGCTCTTGAAGAGCTGTGCGTCTCCTCAACCATCCCCTTCGAGGGCCAGTATGACGTCGGGGTCGGCGGGAGAGACCGCTATTGCGCAGACGTCTCCGCAGGCCAGGGGCATGCTCATCTGCTCCCAGCCGGCGCCCTGGTCGAGGGTCCTGTAGATGCCCAGGTCTTTCATCGACTTGTACAGCGCCGAAGAGCCGTCATCCCAGCAGTAGGCCAGCACCTCCCCCACTATGATGCCCGAGTTGGAGGCCACCCATGTCACTCCGGCGTCCGTCGACCGGAAGAAGCCGTTGTCGTTGCCCAGGTAGGCCAGGGTCCCGTCCACCGGGCTGACCTCGGAGGCGTCGAAGTAGTTGCCCGTCAGGCCGGAGGAGTACTGGGTCCAGCTCTGGCCGCCGTCCGTGCTGCGGTAGACACCGTTGTAGCCTCCGGAGAGAACCAGGCCGACGTCTGCGGGGCTGCAGTCCATGGTGTAGTTGTAGTACTGGCTCTGCGTCTCCGTCCAGCTGCCGCCGCAGTCGGTAGTGCGGTATACGCCGTAGTAGGTGGCGGCCAGCGCGATGTCGGGATCCGTGGGATGGAAGGCGGCCGACTGCATGTAGTAGTCTCCGGAGCTGCCCGATGGGGTGACATCGGTCCAGGCGGTGCCCCCGTCGGTGGAGAGGTAGAGCTTCGGGGTGTAGGATGAAGTCAGGTAGCCGCCCACCAGTATCCGGTCGGGGTCCGAGGGCGACAGGGCAACGCAGCGGCCCCGGGCGTCGGTCTCGAACTGGTGCACGGACCAGCTGGCCCCTCCGTCCGTAGTCTTCATGGCCGCCATGCTGTAGGTCCCGGAGTCGTATACGTATCCGGCGGCATGGGCCACGTCCGGGTCGGTGGGATGTGCGGCCACCCTCCAGAAGTAGTGGTAGCTCTGGTAATTGGTGCTCCAGGTCCCGCCGCCGTCAGTGGATACGTAGGTGGCGCCGGCACCTCCCACGTATATGACGTCGTCGGCGCCCACATCCATTCCGTACGGATATCCATTGCAGGAGCCCACATTCTCCCAGGTCTGGCCCTCGTCCTGGGAGCGGAGCAGCTTGAACGGGTAGCTTCCCGTTATCGCGAACAGCGTCTGGTCGTCCACAGTGGAGCGGGCCAGATGGTCGACAGGTCCGCCCTCCGGCCCGATGGATTCCCAGGCAGCCGGGGCGACGGACGCAAGCACAACTACGACAAACGCCGCCCTCAAGGCTCTGATCATCGACGATTCCCTTCCGATGAAATTCCACACCACATGCATATGCTATATTTCTTCCCGGAGTCCATTGAGTCAACATTGGCTTGCGGTCTCTTGCAGTGGCCGGCGCCGGCTGTATCTTCTGAAGGCTGGCTTTACAATCCAACGGCTCCGGGAGGTTCTCCTGATGCCCCGCAGGTCCGGAATGCAGAATCTACGGCTTCCCCCGGGAGGCCGGCCGCCGGGAATCGGACGAAGAAGCGCATGATCCCCCGCCTGTTCATGTTCACGGACATAGAGGGTTCCACGGTTCTCTGGCAGCGAAGCCCGGAGACCATGAAGCGTCTGCTTCCCGTGCACGACGAGCTGATATCATCGGCAGTTACGGATTTCGAGGGACGGGTGGTCAAGCACACGGGAGACGGGTTCTTCTGCGTGTTCGAGGAACCCGCGGCGGCGGCGGACTGCGCCGTGGCCATACAGGTCGGCATGGCTTCCGCCTTCGAGGACGAAGATGTCCCGCTCAGGGTACGCATCGGGCTTCACATGGGCGGTGCGGACCGGCGTGGTGACGACTACTTCGGCCCTGGCGTGAGCCGGGCGGCCCGGGTGACCGAGGCCGGAAACGGGGGACAGGTTCTTCTCTCATCGGCGGCCGCAGAGGTGTGCCGGATTCCCGAGGAGGTCGAGGTCATCGACCATGGCCCGCAGAAGCTTCGGGACCTGGAGGCTCCGGTGGAGATCCTGGAGCTGCGGGGCGGGGGAGTTCCGGCGCCCTCTTCGAGGCGTCTTCGAACCCTGACGGACGTTCCCAACAACCTTCCCGAGCAGGCTACGCTGTTCGTGGGCAGGGAGCGGGAGCTGGCCGATCTGACCGGCATGCTTCTGGACGGAGATACCAGACTGGTGACGGTGCATGGTCACGGCGGCTGCGGAAAGACCAGGCTCGCCGTGCAGGCGGGAGCGGAGACCGCTCTGGCGTTTCCCGGCGGCACATGGCTGGTGTCCCTGGAGGAAGTAGACTCACCCGGGCTGGTTCCGGCGGCCGTGGAGGAGGCTCTGGACATTCAGGCCGAGGGTGGCGAAGAGGGGCTGGACCTCATTGCGGCGGCACTTTCGGGCAGGCCCTCCCTGCTGATACTGGACAACTTCGAGCACCTGGCCGGTGCAAGCGCCTTTCCCGCCCGGCTGCTGGAGATGGCGGCCGACGTGACCATTCTGGTGACCTCCCGCTGGAGGCTGGGCCTTCGCGGCGAGCAGCTCATGGAGCTGAGCGGGCTGGGCTGGCCGGGCGACGGCCGGGCGGAGGGGGACGGCTTCGAAAGCGTGGAGCTCTTCCTGGAATCCTCCCGCCGGCTCGAGCGGGGAGACGGCTGGGGCCCGGAGGAGATGGGCTCGGTGCACAGAATATGCGCGGCGCTGGAGGGCAACCCGCTGGCCATAGAGCTTTCCGCCTCATGGACCCGGATCATGGAGCCTTCGGACATAGAGGCCGACCTGGGAGCCATACTGCGTGAGGAAGGGGCAATGCGGGACCTGCCCCAGAGGCACAGGAGCGTGATGGCCGTATTCGGCTACTCGTGGGACCTCCTGTCCGACGATGCAGCCCGGGCGCTGGTCGCGCTGGCGGTGTTCCGGGGGGCCTTCGACCGCACCGAGGCGCTGCGGGTGGCCGGCGCGGGACTGTCGGAGCTGTCGATGCTCATGGATCTCTCGCTGCTGCGGAGGACCGACGGCGGGCTCCGCCTGCACGGACTGGTGAGGCGTTTCGCCCTGGACAATGCCCGGGCAACCGGAGCGGACCTGGACTCGGCGAGGCTGGAGCACTGCCGCCTGTTCTCCGAGATGGCCGCGGAGCTGCGTGAGCCTCTGATGAAGCGCCATGATCGGGAGGCCCTGGCCCTGCTGGGGTCCAGGATGGATGACGTGATCGCGGGCTGGCGCTACGCCCTGCAGGGCCGGTTCGAAGAGCTGGCGCTGGGCTACATCCATTCCGTCAAGTGCTATTTCGCCGCCCGTGGCCTCTACGAGGAGGGGCAGGAGATCTTCGCCGAGGCGGCACGGCTGATCGGTGGCGAAGGCGGCCTGAAGAAGGCAGGGGGGTACGCCCTGAGCTACGCCAGCTGGTTCCGCTGCCACAGCACGTACGACCGCGAGACCATCGGCCTTGCGGAGAGGTCGGTCTCGGCCCTCAGGGAGACCGGCGACAGATGGGGCCTGGCGCTGGCCCTGAACCACCTGGGCAACCTCCACTACGTGTCTGGAGACTACGAGGAGAGCCGCAGGGCTCTGGAGGAGAGCCTGGAGATACGCGTGGACATAGGTGACACGTGGGGGGAGACCTGCTCGCTGAACAACCTGGCCAACCTGGCCTGCGAGAGGGAGGACTTGAAGGCCGCGGACCGGATATACAGGCGTTGCGCGCGGCTGTTCGATGACATGGGAGACGCACACGGCGTCTCCGTGGCCCTGTCGAACCTGGGCGCGGTGGCTCTGCTTCGGGACGACCTGGATGAGGCCATGCGGCAACTCGGTCGCGCCTACGCTCTGGAAGAGGAGCAGGACGCCACATTCGGCATGGCCCTGACCAGGTCGGGGATGGCCGACGCTCTGGTGGCCATGGGAGAGCCCTCGAAGGCCGAGGAGATGTACCGGCGCTCCCTGGAGGAGTTCCGCGAGCTCGGAAACCGGTGGGGCGAGACCAGGGCCAGGCTGGGAATTGCCGAGGCCGGGATCTGCATGGAGGACGTGCCGAAGTCCGCCCGCCTGCTGATGCGGTGCGCTAGAGGTTCGGAGGCCAAGGGATGGGAGCCGCTGCTGGTCCAGGTCGTGCAGGCCACCGCAGAGCTGCTGGAGCTTGAGGGCAACCCGGCAGGTGCCGGCCTGCTGGCCGGCCACGTACTGGCCCAGGAGTCCACCACCGAGCTGGTGAGGAAGCGCGCCCGGGAGCTTCGGTCGCGCACCGGCGCAGCGTCCGATGAGGTCGAATCCGTCGACATGATGCAGGACCTCTACCGCCTGCTCGAAGGCATCGAGGGGATGGAATGACAAATTGAGATACACCGAGCTGGGAAAGACCGGACTCAGGGTGAGCGCTCTGGGCATGGGTGTGATGCGGCTGCCCCACGCCGAAGGCGACCCGTCGGCCATAGCGCGCGAAGAGGCGGCCGCCATGATCGAAGAGGCCATTCGACTGGGGGTGAACTACATCGACACCGCCTATCCCTACCATGGGGGCGAGAGCGAGTCCTTCCTGGGCGAGGTGCTCGAAGGCAGGAATCGCGAGGAGCTGGTGCTGGTTTCCAAGATGCCCAGCTGGAAGGTGGAGAGCGCCGACGACTTCGACCGCTTTCTGGACGAGCAGCTGCGAAGGCTGCGCACTGATTGCCTGGACCTGTACCTGCTGCATGCCCTCAACGGCAGGTACTGGGATAAGCTGTCGGGCCTGGAGGTGCTGTCCTGGGCGGAGCGCAGGATATCCGATGGCGTCATCGGAGGTCTTGGTTTCTCATTTCACGACAGCCTCGACGTCTTCCGCCGCATACTCGGCGCCTGGGAAGACTGGGCCCAGGTCCTGCTCATGTACAACTACATGGACCGCGACTACCAGGCCGGTGCGCGGGGAGTGCGGGAGGCCCACGACAGGGGGGTGGGCGTGGTCGTCATGGAGCCCCTGCGCGGAGGACTGCTTGCCGCGGACCTCCCGCAGGAGGTGTCAGAAGCGCTTGACGTCGCGGACATGGGCCACGGTCATGTGGACCTGGCGCTGCAGTGGCTGTGGAGTCAGCCGGAGGTCTCGGTGGTGCTCAGCGGTATGAGCAGCACCGAACAGATAAGGCAGAACTGCGCCAGCGCCTCGCGTTCGCGTCCGGGCCTGCTATCCGGAAGCCGCATGGAGCAGGTGGAGAGGGCGGGGGACCTGCTGCGGAAGCGGTCGGCGACCGGATGCACCGGATGCCGCTACTGCATGCCCTGCCCGCAGGGAGTGGCCATACCCGAGGTGCTGGAGGCGCTGGATACGGCGGCCATATTCGAGGACATGAAGGCGGCCGGCCGGCAGTACGCGATGCTGGGCGAGGAGAAGGACGCCCGCGCATGCGTGGCCTGCGGGGCCTGCGAGGAGGCCTGCCCTCAGTCGATCGATGTGATCGTGATGCTGGAAAGGGCGGGGTCCGCCCTGGGCTGATCCCGCGGGAGGACCCCGCGAAGAGCTACCTGCTCTTGGGCAGAACGAAGATCAGGCTCCAGATACCGGCCACGCCGACCACGATGTAGATGATTCTGGCGATGGCCCACGAGAAACCGATCAGGCCCATTATCAGGTCTTTCTCGATTGCTCCCATGAGACCCCAGTTGATGGCGCCGATGACAAGCAGTATCAGCGCAATCCGGTCGATGGTTCCCAGCCTCTTCACGTCCGACCCCCTTTCCATGGGCTTCCATACCCATTACCCGTATAGTTTAAGAGAATCCTAAATGGACAATCCGTTGCGGCTCTCCAAGTCCTTGGGCGAGACTGCGTACTGGATTGCAGGCGGGAGGAGGTTTCGAAATGAGAGCGATGCTTACGTTGGCGCTAATCGTCGCCGCGGTGGGTTGCGCCGCCGGCGATATGGAGCGGGACCGCGCGCACATGGTGCAGCAGCTCAGGGCCTACGGCATATCCGACAGCACGCTGCTTGCGGTCATGGGCGAGGTACCCAGGCACCTCTTCATACCCGCCGGGTACAGGGCAGTAACCGCCCCATACGGAGACCACGCCTGCCCCATCGGGCACGGGCAGACCATATCACAGCCCTACATAGTGGCTTACATGACGGAGTACGTAGATCCCGAGCCGGGAGAGAAGATACTGGAGATAGGCACCGGATCCGGCTACCAGGCGGCCGTTCTGGCGGAGATGGGGGCGGAGGTCTACACGATCGAGATCATTCCAGAGCTGGCGGAGCACGCCGGACAGGTTCTGGATGAGCGGGGGTACGAGGATGTGCACGTGCTCACCGGGGACGGCTATCTGGGCTGGCCGGAGCATGCCCCGTTCGACGCCGTTATCGTCACCTGTGCCCCCGACGAGGTCCCCGAGACTCTGGTGGACCAGCTCGCCATGGGGGGCAGAATGATACTCCCCCTGGGAGAAGAAGCCGGGATGCAGAGGCTGGTCACCCTACGGAAGACCGGGGACGGAATGGAAGTCCGGGAGGACATACCCGTACGCTTCGTACCCATGGTCCACGGAGACGAGAGGGAGTAGAGCGCTTCTGCGGTTCCGCTCTTTCGGGGTCCGAGTCGGACTATCCGCGAATCTGAGTTAAAATGCCTCCGTCCCCTTTTAGTGGGGGATGGGGGAACAAAGCGTCAATGCCGGCACAGGGCTTGACGATCTGCCTTTCCTACCTATGTTACTTACCGGTCAGTAAGATTACTTACCGGAAAGTAAGCTCCGGGGAGCGGAGGGACAGATGGCTACCGGCAACAGGGAGAAGCTCATAGACACCGGCCTGGAAATGCTGGCCGAGAAGAGCTACTCCCAGATCACCATGGACGAGGTGGCGGAGAGGTCGGGGGTCACCAAGCCCATGATCTACTACTACTTCGAGAGCAAGGAGGGGTTCTACAGGGCCATCGCCAACCACCTCCTGGACATGGGCAAAGCCTTGATAGTGAAGGTCTTCGACCCACGAAAGTCCCTGCGGCAGGCCCTGTACGACATGGTGGATATGCGGCTGGACATGGCCCGCAACAGGCCGTCGCTCTCCCGGGCCTTTCTGATGATGATCCACGACCCCAACCTCACCCTGGTCATGCAGGACATTCGAAAGCAGATGCAGGACCTCTGGGGTGTGGTCCGGCCCACCATCGACCGGGCGGTGAAGAGCGGCGAGCTGCGCCCCGACGCGGACGCAGCGCTGGTGATGATGATGGTGAACACCGCCAGCATGGGCTACATGATGCGGATAGCGGAGGGAATCGAGCATCCGCCCCTTCCCGATCCGCGACGGATAGTAGACGTGATATTCGACGGCATTGCCGGAGACGGAGAGGAAAGCGAATGAGCCTGCGGAATCTTTCAATGGCGGCCGCGATTGCGGTCTTGTCCGCGACCTCCTGGGCGGTCACCCTGGAGGGTGCGGTGGATACGGCGCTTCGGCACCGCGGCGACGTGGCCGCGGCCCGGGCCGCC
>CAZKJG010000030.1:0-22959 GCA_964553045.1 uncultured bacterium
AATCAACCTGGACAGGTGCTGCCCCCACCGAGGAAGACAGCCTATGCCCTGAGGGTTATACGCGTCCCTGCAACAGCCACTCCCAAGCCGGGACGACATGTATCTTCCTGCCTGCTTCTTCAAGGGTCTTCCGCTGGTCTGCAGTTACTACGGTCAGCGTCTGCGCACCTGTCTGCCCGGCCGCGCTCAAGAGGCCCTTGACCTCCCGTTGCCTGTTTCCTTCATCCATCTCCCAGCAAACCTGCACGGCCTCTACAGCGGCAGTCGAATCGCCGAAGACGAAGTCGCATTCCCCCCTGTCGCGGAAGTAGCACGGACTGTGTCCGGACCTGAGCAGCTCGATGGCCACCGCATTCTCCAGCAGTGAGCCGAGGTTCTCGGAGTACATGCCGGGCACGACGGCAAACCCGTGATCCACCAGGTAGGCCTTTTTGGGATTAAGCCTGCGCTTGTGCGCCGATGGCGTGCATATCTGCATTGCGGCTGCGAAGAATACCTCTTCCAGATACCCCAGGAATGCGGACACGGTCTTCTTGCTGACCGGGGTGCCGGTTGCCTTTGTCCGGGCGGCGAAGCGGGATATGGAAAGAGGAGCGGCAAATGACGTAAGCAGGTGCTCCATCAGCTTCTGCATCACCTCGATGGCGTGTATCTCGTACCTGTCGACGAGGTCGCTGAAGAAAACCGTCTTGAAGTAGGATGTGAGCAGCTCCCTCCGGCGCAGGGCCGAACGGGCCAGCACCACCTCCGGGAACCCCCCCACGGCAAGGTATTCACGGAGGGCTCCGGCCAGCTCCCCACTGCTGGCGGTATGGGGAGAGAGGCTGTCGTACCGGACGCCTCTGAACTCCAGGAACTCGGCAAATGACAGGGGGAATACGCGCCGGGCCGCGTAACGTCCCCTCAACTCCGTCGAGATCTCCCTTTCGAGAAGGGCGGAGTTGCTGCCTGATACGATAATGCTGCTCTTCCGACGGTTGCATAGGGTCCTGAGCACCCGACTCCACTCGGGAAGCGCCTGCACCTCGTCGAGGAAGAGGTGGGTGGGATCGTCGCCGGTGAACTCCCTGTGCGCCCTCAGAAGAAGCTCCATGTCCTCCGGCTGCATGGAAACAAGACGGTAGTCCTCCATGTCGACGAGGAGGCTGGATCCGTCCCTGTCCATCTCCTCGGAGATCTGATACATCAGAAAGGTCTTGCCGGAGCGCCGCGGGCCCACCAGGGCGAGAATCGACCCTTTCGGCGGAGGGTCCAGCGTTGGCAGGCTGCGATCTACCAGATCTGGGAATCCATCGCGGTCAAGCCATTCGGCTACTACGGAGCGGGCCGTTTCGTATCTCATTGTTTCCTCCAGGAAACGATATATTCATATATTGTTTCTTCGGCAACCCTATTCTGCCACCCTCTCCGCATACCTGCCCTGCGCTGCGGGCGAAGACGGCAATGGGATCTCTGCACCCTTTCGCGCCGAAGACCCTCATTATTGCCGGACGGTCGCTTTGACGAGTACTACCGCAGCAGGTAGAGCTTTTGATAGCCCTCCAGGGGGTCGTCCTCCCAGGCGATGATGCCATCCGGTGTGACCTCGGTCTGCCAGCTCCAGCCGTCGTCGGGGAACACGGCGTGGCGGAGCAGGCTGCCCTGCAGGTCGTAGATGTCGAAGAAGGGCTCGCTGCGGGTGCCGCGGCGGACCCAGAGGTTACCGTCGGGGCCGATGCCCAGGTCTGTGACCATGTCCTTGTAGGGGTCGGGGTTGAACTCGAAGGGGAAGCCGCCCCCTGCGCCGAACATGCTCTGCAGATGGGTGTTCATGTAGAGGCTCTCAGCCGCCATCTCCTCCGCTGTCTTCTCCACGGGGTGGAAGTCCTGTTGAATGCTGAGTATCTCGGCGCCGATGGAGTCCCAGCCTATGACACGGTACTCCTGGGGGTCCCGTAGCGCAAAGTAGACACCGGTTTCCGCGGTGCCCCCAAGGCTCAGCGGCTCCCACAGATCCAGCAGGAACATGGACGGGTCCTCCATCATCTCCGCGGTGGTGGCCGTCATGGAGTCCGCCCACAGGCGCCTGTCCCAGTCCTCCTCTCCCAGGGTGTAGACGGCGATGCTGCGGCGCATGACTATGCTGCCGTCGCGTTGGTCCTGGCCTATCTTGTATCCCACGTACTGGCTGTCGGAGAGTCCCACGCAGTAGATCGGAGGGTTCATGCTCCACAGGGAATACTCATCGGCCAGCTGCAGCGAATCGTCGAAGGCCACGTAGCCCCTCTTCATGGGGGCGTGCACCATCAGCCGGCCGGGCATGGTGAAGAGGTCCATGGGCAGCCGGAGCTCTCCGGGCCCGCTGCCGCGACGGGACACCTGACGGAGGTAGCCGCCCTGCAGGTCGAATACCTTCACGCAGGCGGCCACCTGGTCCAGGACGAAGAGCCTGCCCTGGTCGTCGATTGCCGCAGCGGCGATGCCGCCGAAGGACCTGGTGGAGTCCCCCAGCTCCTCCCCCACTACCCAGGCCGCCTCCAGGGTGTCCACCGGCCCGGTGACGGGGTTGGCCGCGGGGCCTTCGGCCGTTGCCGGACCGTCCTCGCCCCCGCCACAGGCGAGGGTCATCGCGATGATCGCCGCTATAGGCAAGACGTACCTCATATTCATGTCCCTCCCGGATTCAGACAGGTCCTTTCAGATTCGCACTTGCGCCCGGGTCGGTCACCGCAGCAGGTAGAGCTTTTGATAGCCCTCCAGCGGGTCGTCCTCCCAGGCGATGATGCCATCCGGTGTGACCTCGGTCTGCCAGCTCCAGCCGTCGTCGGGGAACACGGCGTGGCGGAGCAGGCTGCCCTGCAGGTCGTAGATGTCGAAGAAGGGCTCGCTGCGGGTGCCGCGGCGGACCCAGAGGTTGCCGTCGGGGCCGATGCCCAGGTCAATGACCATGTCCTTGTAGGGGTCGGGGTTGAACTCGAAGGGCATTCCCCCTCCCCCGCTGATGCGCTGTACGTAGCTGGTGACGAACAGGCTCTCCTCGGCCATCTCCTCCGGGGTCTTCTCCACCGGCGTCAGGTCGCGCTGTATGGAGAGGATCTTGGTGCCGGTGGTGTCCCACCCCGTGACGCTGTAGTCATGGGCATCCTTCAGGGAGAAGAAGATGCCGGTGTCGGGACCGCCGCCAATGCTCATGGGGTCGATGAGGTCGATTATGAAGACCGACGGGTCCTCCATTATCTCGCTCATGCTGGCCTCCATGGAGTCCTGCCAGAGGACCGTGTCCCACTCCTCCTCGCCCCAGTCGAAGATCGCCACGGCGCGGCGCATTACTATCGTCTCGTCGCGCATGTCCTGGCCGATCTTGTAGCCCGCGAAGCTGCTGTCGGAGAGGGCCACCGGGTAGAACGGGGGGTTCTGTGTCCAGAGGGCGATCTCCTCCACGTACTCCAGCGAGTCGTCGAAGACCACAAACCCCTGCTTGCCGGGGGCCACTACAACCAGTCTGCCGTCGGGCATGGTGAAGAGGTCCCAGGGCATCGAGAGCTCGCCCGGGCCGTCGCCGCGGCGGGAGACCTGGCGAATGTAGCTGCCGTCGGAGTCGTAGACCTTCAGGCAGGCGGCGGCCTGGTCGACGACGATTATGCGGCCCTGATCGTCTATGGTGGCCGCTGTGATGGCGGCGAAGGTGTTGGTGGAGTCGCCTATCTCCTCACCGATCTCGAAAGCAACCTGCAGGGTGTCCACCGGAAGGGTAATGGCGTCGTCGGCGGTGGGCTCGGGCTCCCCTCCTCCACAGGCGGCCAGCAGAGCGATGGCGACGGCAAGGACGGCTGCGTGTCTCATGGGTCACTCCCCTCGCATTGATGGTCGTTTTGCTCCAATATACGTCGACCAGGCTCTCTTCGCATACGTACGGGCGTAACCCGTTGAACGGCATTATATTCAGCTGTCTGGGACTGGAAGCGCGGCGCCCGTGACGCCCGGCGGCCGGAGTCCGGACGCCGGCGGCGCTACACCGGCACCATCCGTCTCACAACGTCCCTGAAGAAGTCGCGGGACCAGACCTTCACCGAATCGGCCTCCTGCACGAAGGGAAGCACCTCCCGCCGGGCGCCATCTATGTCGAGCTCCTCGACGGCGCTCTGGAGCATCTGCCGCAGATGGGCCGGGGTAAGGGACTCCTGCGCTGTGTAATCGCCGGTCTGGCGCATCCTGGCCTCGAGATGGGCCAGGCGTATTCGGGGGTGTCTGAAGGCGTACCAGGCCAGATCGTACCAGTCCCGTCCCTTCACGCGGTTCTTCCATGGCCTGCACAGCACCGCATGGACCTTTCCGGCGAGCATGTCCATCGTGGTGCAGACCCTTGCGGCAAAGGGTATGGGGAGGTGCAGGTATCTGGTCTCCGTGTGGAAATCCCCGGGGGGGGCGGTGTCCACCTCCAGACGTATCCTCAACCTCCGGTGGGGGTGCATTCCATCGAGAGCTCCATCTTCGGCCCCTATCTCGATCAGCTGCTGCACCGTATTCGTCTTCAGAAAGGCCGATTCAATGCGGCTCCCGGAGGGGCGATCCGAGCGTGGGTGGAACCTGACGGAGAACCCGAATCCCTCCATCTCCCTGATGAGCGAAGGGCCCCAGCGCCCCAGCTCGAATGTCGGGTCGGGCTCGAGAAGGGTGAAGTCCATGTCCTCGGAGAATCTGTCCAGGCCGTGGAGGATTCTCAGGGCCGTTCCCCCGTAGAAGGCGGCGTGCTCGAAGAACCCGCTCCTCCAGAGGCCGAGGAGCGCGATGCTCTGCAGAATCTCCCTGAGCGCGTTCACATATTCCTCACCGGTAGAGGGGGCGTACGAGTCGACCATCTGCCGTACGGCCCTATGCATGCCTGCTGACCTCCCGCGAAAGATATGATCCGAGGTTGCGCAACTTCCCCGAATCGTATGCGTCAATGATGGCGGTGAGGCGGGAACCGTCCAGGCGGGCCAGATCCTCTTCGGCGATGCGGAGGTCGTCATGGAGATACGGCCCGTATGACGAGATGGTGTGGCCGGGAAACCTGGAGTCCGTCCAGACCTTGTCTGCAAGCGCCTTTTCGGCGGAAGCGATCAGGAAAGGACTGCCTTCCTCCGTGACCCGCACGAAACCGGGAGGGTAGCGGCAGAGCTTCAGCATCCGGTACGAGAAGTCGCCCATGGGCGTCTCGAAGCTGCGGCTCCGGCCGATGCATACAGACGTCAGCAGATGCACCCGCTCGGGGATCAGGCCCCAGTACGCGAGTGCATACTCGAGACTGACGTAGGATGGGCCGTAGATAAGGTTTGCAAGGTAAGGCCCGGGTATCTCCTTCCTGCGAAAGGGGGGCGCGAAGCAGTAGAGGCCCTGGCGGACTCGCACCAGGGTTCCCGAACGGACGAGTCTGCTCACCGCATCCCGCGGCTTGCTGTAATCATCGAGGAGGCACATCAGCGTCCTGTAGTCGAAGACCTCCTCCGGAATCGCTTCCCTGAGCACTGCCACAAGCTCCATAGCGCCCCATATAGTTACATTCATGTCCATTATCGCTGGACATACACTGCAGTATTATTGGATCGGAGTCAAGCGCTCCATCCCCATGAGAAGCCGGCGGACGGCGGGCAGGCTGTCGGCGGGCTCCATCCGCACCAGGCTCACCGGCTCGGGGTAGCCCTCCAGGGGGGAGCCCAGAAAGGCCAGGACGGTATCACCCGGCTGCACCGACATCTCCAGGCCGGAGCCGGTGACCAGCGGCGACTCCCACACCTCGGTGCCGTCCTCGGTGATGAAGCTCCGGGGTCGGTCCGCCGCGTATACGGCGGCCAGGCCCCTGGCCGTGGAGTCGGCGCCGCTGAGCACCGACACTATCTCCAGGCCGTACTCCATGACGACGGCGTACTCATTGGGTATCTCGGCCATCTGATCCACCCTGGCCACAACCACAACCTCGGTCATCCCCAGGGCCTCCTCGGTGCCCATGTGGAAAACCTGGCTGGCCTGCGCGGAGAGGGCGGCCAGGAAAAGGACGGCGACAGGTCTCATGGGTACTCCCTTCGGGCTTTGCGGCACCGGCCCGCCGCGGGGGACGGGCCGCTGCCAGGTGCTGCCCGTTGGCTCTAGGCAGAGGGATCGGCCACGCGGCCCATGAACAGTATCGAGCCGGTGATCCGGTCGCGGATCAGGAACAGGAAGGGCCGGTCAAGGGTGAGGACGACGGGATCCGGCTCGGGCTGAGCCGAGGTCAGGGCCATGACCACGGCCGTTGCCGCGGCAGCCTCTGTGCCCTCCTCGTCCACCTTGACGAAGGCCTTGTGTATCACCGCGCTGATGTAGAGGTCCCTGCCGCCGGTCATGCCGGAGAAGTCGGCCTCTCCGGACTGGAAGGGAATGGTCATTCCCATGGCCTTCAGGACGTCGGAGAGCCTGAAGGAGCTGGTGAACTCGAAGGAGGGCATGGTCAGCTCCACATCCCTCGACTCCAGGCTGGCCATGATGTCCGAGAGCTTCTGCTCGGTGAGCGTCTGTTCGAACTCGCCGATGTCTCCTTCGGGCAGAAGGACGATCATGCTGCTCTGGTTGTCGGCGTAGGGCAGCTCCACTGCCCGGCAGCCGTGGGCCTCGGCGTAGGGATACTCCTCGGTCTGGTGCATCATGGGCACGGTGACCTCGGATCCGCCTGCGGTGGTGAAGGGCCCGTCGCTGGTGGCCGCCTCGTTGAAGGGGTCGCGCCAGGAGCCCTTGAAGTAGACGGCGTTGGTTATCACCAGACGGGTCATGGAGTCGATGGAGCCCCTCGGCAGCAGGTCTGTTATGCGGTCGCGGGTCTTCTGCTCCACCCAGGCGTTGATGGTCTGCCGGGAGCCCTCTGGGTCACCCACGAAGTCGAGGTTCCGGGCCGCGGCGTCGTATCTCTCCCGCACCAGGTTCACGTAGTCCTGCAGCAGGGAGAAGCTCTCCTGCGCCCACAGGGCGTTGGCCACCTCGAGGGTGAGCGGGTCTCCCGTGCCCTCGATGTACTGCTGCCTGTAGTCGCTTGCCAGCTTGGTCTGGATCTCTTCGAACTGCTGGTGGACGCTCTCTTCGGGCATGCCGAAACGGAGTACCTCGGCCATCTGCTCCGCCGTCCTGCCCTCGGCTCCGGCCCAGGTTATGGCCAAAGCGGTGGAGATGCTGTAGGGGGATATGAAGAGGTTGTCGTCAGGGCTCTCCTCCGCCAGCACCGCGAAGATCTCTGCGGCGAAGGCCGTGTTGGCCTGAACAAGATCGTCGCTGCCCTCGGTCTCGCCGGTGGCGGCCGCCGAGCAGGCCAGCATCATCAGGCAGGCCAGGGCCCCTGCCAGGTATCCCACGGGTAGCTTCTCTGTGCGCATCTCTGCCTACCTTCCATACGTAATTGCCTTCGTCGTCGCTCGGTGCGTGATACACCGCCGGCGGGCCCGTATTCCATTCGGGCGCGGCCCGGCGGGCGAATGCCGTGATTCCACTACGATAATAAGGAATGAAGCGCCCGGTCGCAGGCAGGCGCCTGCCAGGGCAGGTCCGGGGTCAGTCCGGCCGAAGCGCCCCTGCCGTGCGCTCGGCGAGGAAGAAGGCCAGAACGCCCACGGGCAGAAGCAGCATCCACAGGGGGCTGATGAGAACCAGGCCGGCCAGCATTCCCAGCAGGCCGCCGAACAGCTCTATGCCGGCCAGGTTGTCGCCGCTGACCCGGAAGACCAGCTCCTCCAGCTCCGCGAGGTCGAAGCCGTCGATCTTGCGGCGGACAATGCCGCGGACGTCCACGCTCTCGGAGAGCCTCAGCAGCAGGCTCCGCGCCGTGCGGCGGAACCCGGGGGAGTAGACCCTCTCCCGGGCGTACTCCTCCGCCCTCTCCACCAGGGGGTCCAGCTGGGCGTCCACCCACTCCCAGAAGGCGTCGGACTCCAGCAGCTCCACCACCCTGGCCCTGGCCAGGTCCAGCCCGCTCCTGCGCACCCACTCCTCGAAGCGGTCCAGTGAGGAGTCGAGAACTCCCTGCAGCCGGCGCTGTATGTCGCCGCCGTCCGCAAGCCTCTCCACCGTCTCCACGTTGTTGTCCACGAAGGCCAGCAGCTCGTCGAAGAACTCCGGTGAGCGGACCGCACGGCGGAGCTCCGCGGCGATGAAATCCTCGTCCACGTCGAAGAGGGACTTGCCCAGCTCCAGTATGGTGCGGGTTATGGTGCCCTTCTGCTCTATCCATCGGTCCAGTACACCGTTGAGTACGGAGGCGATCCGGGGGGAGTTCTCGTCGATGAAGCGCTGCAGCACCCGGGACACGGTCTCCCTGGTGGCGGGCTTGCGCAGCTCCGCTGCCAGCATCCGGCGCACGTGGGGCCAGAGGTTCTCCAGGGTCACGTGGTCGCGGATCAGCCGCGAGAGCCAGGCCTCCGCCTTCGGCAGCAGCGCCTCCACGTACTCCATGCCCCGTCGCTGCAGCCAGCCTCCGGCCTGGAGGACCACCTTCCGGCGGTTGTCGGGGGCGGCGATCCAGCGGTGGGCGGAGTCCATGAGCTCGTCGGCCGCCCTCTGCAGCACCTGGTGCTCCTCCAGGTAGCCCAGGACGGTATCGGCATCCAGCAGCTCCTCGGCCACCGCCTCGCCTATGGTGTCGGCCAGCTCCCCCCTGCGGGCCGGGATCAGCCCCTGGCGGCCGAAGACGGTCCTGTCGTGAGGGCGGAACAGCATCTTGATGGCGAAGTAGTTGGTCCAGATGCCCACGGTGCCGGAGAGGGCGATCTTGAACACCCACCCGATCCAGGGCCGGTCCGGGAGGAAGTGCGCGGCGGCTCCAGCGGCCAGCGCCAGGGTCGGCAGCAGTACGATGGCCGCCTTGCGGGCCTTCCTGATCATATCAGAAGCACCTGTGACGGAGGCTAGTCCCCATCCTCCGCCTCTTTCCTCTGCCGCCTCCACGTCTCGTAGCGGTTGAGGTCGTGCTCGGCCATCTTCAGGCACAGCAGCGTGACCACCCCGTCGTCCAGCCAGCCCAGAATGGGGACCACGTCGGGCATGAGGTCCGCCGGGAAGACTATGTAGGCCAGCGCCAGCAGCAGGGCCGCAGCTGTGCGAACGGGAAACCTCGTGTAGCTGCCTTTGAGCAGGTCGCGGGTCATGGCGAAGGTCAGGCGAATATCCTTCCAGAGAGTCCCCAGCAGGCCCAGCCGCCCGGCGCTCTGTGGTGTTCCGTCTTTCCCGGTCCTCCGCACTCCCAGTATCTTCATGGCCTCCGTGCCTGGTCCGGTAGAAAATCGATTCCACAGGTCGCAAACTACGGGATCGGGATCGGCCGGGCAAGCGAACTCAGTCCGGGCAAGCGAACTCAGTCGGGGCAAGCGAACTCAGTCCGGGCAAGCGAACTCAGTCGGGGCAAGCGACCGCAGTGGAGGCAAGCGAACTCAGTCGAGGCAAGCGACAGCAGTCGAGGCAAGCGACAGCAGTCGAGGCAAGCGACAGCAGTCGAGGCAAGCGACAGCAGTCGAGGCAAGCGACCGCAGTCGAAGGGGATGACAGCGTAGTGGTCTTGTGCAATATCATTGTGTGCTGGTTGAACACTTGGCTGGAAGGATGCGAATGATGCGCTGCCTGTTTCTGGTCACTGCCACGCTCGCAACGCTTGCTGGCACAGCCGCCGCTGAGACCGTGTGGGAGTTCCCCTTCGAAGAGCTCGGCGCTTCATGGACCACCGGGTTCGGCTGGACCATGGAAGAGACCGGCGGCACCTTCGAGGTCGCCAAGCTCCGCAATGGCGTCGACTGGATATACCACGAGTTCCGAAGCGGCACCATGACCGTCCCCGAGGGCTTTGACTCCCTCCTCATCTGGTCTGACCAGATGTACGAGTACTCCGGCTGGGCCATGGACGGTGGCTCGCACATCTCCATGCTGGCGGAGGCCGTACTCCAGGGCACGTCGTACGAGATGATGTTCGTCGAGGATGGTGTGGACTGCTACAACTACCAGTCCTACGACGGCTCCGACACCACCCCCATAGAGTACGGACTGCCCGCCGCACCGGGATACGAGCTGGAGCTGGTGTTCACGTCGGGCCTGAACGGCTACGGATACATGTACGACATGGCGCTGTACTGGTCGCTTTCGAACATGACCATCACGGGCTTCGACGGTACGCCGCTTCGAAGGAGCACCTGGGGCGCCCTGAAGGCCGCCCGAACCCGCACCGAAGCCGAAGGGGAATAGCTCCGCAGTTGGATGCATGCTCGACGGGCCATCCATCCCCCACGCCGAGCGGAACCCGCCCTACCCATTGCGGACAGTCACTGTAGTGACGAACTGACTGCGAGCTCCGATGCCTTCTTCATCGTCCAGTAGCGCTCCTTCCGACGAGTCCCCAGCAGGCCCAGCCGCCCGGCGCTCTGTGGTGTTCCGTCTTTCCCGGTCGTCCGCACTCCCAGTATCTTAAATGGCCCTCCGCCCGGCAGATCGGTTGGCCTCATTCCCGCGCTCCATACTACCGGCGGCAGGCGCGTGCAACCGCGGCCCGGACAGGAGGGGGTGACGCCACCGAGGCGTTCCGCGGGGTCTTCGGCCGCCCGGGCAGCTTCGTTACCGGCACAGAGCCTTCCGGTCGATACAAGCCCCGCAAAACCACTTTCTGATCGATTAATGGCCTGAGACCCGATATTGCTGACCATCCCGAGGCAAGGATGCACAGGTGCTGTACGCCGGTTGTGGAACGGCAGAGGGTCCTGGGCGTATAGAGTTGTACATTGGTCACTTATCCAGCAGTGGTTGATTTCGGAGGTATGTATGGATGACGGAACGCGGGAGGCAGGGGCTCAACCATCCTATCTGGCCGGTCTCGCCGGGCATCCGGCAACTGTCGCGGTCGGACTCTTCGCTCTCTTCTTCGTTCTGAGGCTGCCCTTTGTATCCGACTACCTTGTAAACTGGGATGCGGTGAACTTCGCGCTGGGGGTGGAGGAGTTCAGTCTGCAGCACCACCAGCCGCATCCTCCAGGATACCCGGGCTTCATCTTGCTGGGAAGGGCCGTGTCCCGGCTGGTCGGTGACGGGGCGCTGGGGCTTACCCTGCTCGGCCTCGCCGGGGGAGCCCTGGCCCCAGCCGGGCTCTTCCTGTTCGGACGGAGGATCGTCGGCCGCCGTGCCGCCCTGGTGTCCGCGCTCCTGCTGGGCAGCTCCCCCCTTCTATGGTACTACAGCGAGGTCGCCCTCACCTATACGCTGGAGACGGCGCTGGCCATCCCCGTGGTCCTCCTCTCGCTTACCGGACGTGCCCGCCGGTCCCAGGGCCGCCTGATCGTCGCGGGCCTGCTCCTGGCCTGTCTGGGGGCCATCAGGCAGACAGGGGTCTTGCTTCTGCTGCCCGCTCTGCTGTACGGGATCTGGGGCATACCCTGGCGGGCCCGGCTGAAGGTGGTCGGGATTGCCGCCGCGGGGACACTTGTCTGGCTCGTACCCCTGCTGGTCACAGCGGGGGGCATCCGGGCCTATATGCGCCTCTCCAGTGAGCTGGCCGCGCTGACCGGCGGGCGGACCTGGGTCCTGTCCGGCAACCTGACGGGCTTCCTGGGCAACATGGGCTTCGTGGCGCTGGGTACTGCTGCCGGGCTGGGGGCAGTGCTGGCACTGGTTCCCCGGCTGCTTCACCGGGGGATGCTTCCCGGCCGCAGGATCGTGCTGATGACGGTACTCTGGGGGGGGCCGGCGCTGGCCGTATACCTGCTTATACACACCGGCCAGCTAGGTTACATGCTGCTGCCGCTACCGGGGGCCTTCCTATGGGCAGGACAGGGACTGACCAGGGTCAGCTCCGGCCGTAAGCTCTGGCGAACCGTGACCGTCCTTGCCCTGGCCAACACCGCGGCGTTCCTGCTGGTCCCCCGGGCAGCCTACCATCTCCTTTCGACCGCGGGCCCGGACAACGACACCGGCAGGATTTCCGGAGCCCCGGCCGGACCGGACACTGCGGTCATGCCCGGGGATATTGACATGGGGAGCAGCGTGGAGGCCGGTGCCCGCCAGTTCGACATAGAGCTCAACGACACCCACTGGGAGGCGGTCCTCTCGTTCGTGAGGGAGTACGATCCCGACTCCACCGTGGTGCTGGCCAATCCCACCAACTGGGGAAGCTTCCGGCACATCGCCTACTACCTTCCCGAGTACCGGGTCTACGGCCTTGGGTTCGACCGCGACGGCTCCTTCGGCCATCTGTTCTCCGCCAAGGATGGTCGGAGCGACTACGAGGTGGAGCGCCTCAGCGAGTCGTCGAACAACCTCCGCCTGCCCCCGGAAGCGCGCACAGTGGTCATACCGGACGCTACGGTAGCCGCGTCCCTCAACTGCTGGCAGAACCTGGAGACGACCGAGATGGAGGACGGCTCTATTGGGGCCACCGCAAGGGTTGCTCCGGGCACCGCCATACATTTCAGCCGCCAGCACGCCATGCCGGTTGTGGAGCCGGACCTCTTTGTGGACCCCGGGGGCGGGGTGGCGCCGGGGGCTCTGGTCGCGAATAATGGAATGCGGTCGGGCCCGCTTCCAGGCTACGGCGCGAACCATTCCGGCACCGGCAGCCGGATCTACCTGGCGAATCCGGCCTTTTCCCCCATATAGAAGCGACGGCAGGCGGCCACCGGATAACCGGATACCTTGTAGCGGTCGGGCATGGCCCGGGCGAACTCGGTGAGACCGAGGTCGGGAATGGGGGGCTCGGGCAGGGCCCGGGCCACCTCCCTGTTGGCCAGCGCTCACCACCGCTATCAGCGACACCGGCCGCAACCCCGCCCTCCCGGCCTCGCCTCGCAGAGGACAGGATGCCACGGCCAGCAGAAGGGAGACTTCCTTCCGAGTGGCCGGAATGCTGTGTGAGAGACGCTTCTTCCCGGGGCATTGCACAACAAATGGGTAAAAGTAGTAGATTTTACGTAAAACTCATATGAAAAATTCGCATAGCATCGAATTATGTTGACCAGACATCCTTTTCTTGGTAAGATAGGGCCATGAAGCGACAGGCTGAATCGAAGCTGCAGACCTGGAAGAGCAAGCCCTCCAGGAAGCCCCTGCTGCTGCGCGGAGTACGGCAGTGCGGCAAGACCTACCTTCTGAGGGACATCTTCGGTGCGTCTTTTCCCCGCTGCCACTACTTCGATCTGGAGAGGGACGGCCGGGCGGCGTCGGTGTTCGCACAGAGAAACCTGGATCCCAGGCGGCTGATCGCTGAACTCGAGTTCGCAGCGGACGAGTCGATCGATCCCTCTAATGATCTGATTCTGCTCGACGAGATTCAGGCGTGTCCCAGAGCCCTGACATCTCTGAAGTACTTCTGTGACGACCTTCCTGGAAGCTTCGTATGCGCGGCGGGAAGCCTTGTTGGCGTAACGACGTCGGAGGAGCCGTTCCCGGTGGGAAAGGTGGAGTTCCTGGATCTCAATCCGATGAGCTTCGGCGAGTTTCTCCACGCGGTCGGCGAGCACAGGGTACTGCAGGCCCTTATGGATGCGAACTGCAGCGGGCCACTGCCCGATTCGGCGCACCAGCGGCTGTGGGAGCTTCTCGGGGATTACCTGGTCGTGGGTGGCATGCCGGAAGCTGTTGCCTCCTTCCTGGACATCGGCCGGCAAAGGCCGAGAGAGGCCTTTCTCAAGGCCAGAAGGGTTCAGGAATCCCTTATTCAGGGGTATCTGGCCGATATGGCCAAGTACTCGGGGCGCCAGAACTCGATGCACATAGAGAGAGTCTGGCGGAATCTGCCGGCGCAGCTGGGAAGAGAGGTGGATGGAAACGCCCCCAGGTACCGATTCAAAGGAGTCATACCGGGCCACAAGGGGTACAGGGGCCTGGAAGGGCCCATTGGATGGCTGGAAAGGGCACGCCTCGTTCTGCGCTGTCCCCTGGCGGACAGGGCGGAGCCACCGGTGTCGGCATGGACCAGGCCGGGGCGTTTCAAGCTGTATGCCCATGACATTGGCATCCTCGGTGCTCTCGCCGGAATCCGCATACTCGACAGGGGCGGTTTCAGGGATGGCTTCTGCAAGGGCTGGGTGGCGGAGAGCCTGGTTGCTCAGGAAATGGTCTCCACAGGCGACAGAGAGCTGTACTCCTGGAAGCGGAACACTGCCGAGGTCGAGTTCCTGCACGTCCTGGACGAGGGCATCTGTCCGGTGGAAGTGAAGGCGGGCAGGAGGAAGAACTCGAAATCCGCAGGTGTGTTTGCATCCAGGTACGAATCACCCGTGGTCTTCAAGTTGGGGGCCTGGAACTACCACAGGAGGGACAGAACCTGTTTTCTCCCTCTGTACGCTGCCTCCTTCCTGCGGACCCTCGATTCGGTCTCCTCTATCTGGCCCGCCGGAAGCCCATCCTGAGGCCCGCACCCGGGTCTGTGAAGGAAGGCCATTGGGATGGGGGCCCTGGCCTCGGCGGCTGCGATTGCCGGGCCAGCTTCTAGCTTCCGGCGCCGCGGGTGAACCAGTCGGGCAACGGCCGGCCGGTCCAAGAGGCGAAGCCTGCCTTCTCCCCGATGTAGAAGCGCCTGTAGGCGGCCACTGCATCACCGGAAACCTTGTAGCGGTCGGGCATGGCCTGCGCGAACTCCGTGAGCCCCGGGTCGGGTATGGGTGGATGGGGCAGCTCCCCTGCCACAACGGCCGACCTGTGGTCCCTGCCGGTTTCGAAGCGGCAGCGGTACTCGTCGTTGAGGGCCAGGGCCAGGTTCCGCAGCCAGATCCAGTTCGACAGCGACTCCCCCGCCCACAGCGTGCAGGGATGGTGGCTGTGGGTAGGCTTGTAGGGGGCCTCCACCCCGTTCTCGGCCAGCACGGTACAGAGCATCTGGGCGCTTTCCAGCACCATCTTCACCACGTGCCGGTCGGCGTGGTACTGCGCGCAGAGCCGTATGTCCCGGTCCAGGATGAAGATGTTCAACATGTCCTCCGGTCCGGTTGCAGCTTCCCGCTGGATCTAGTCGATTACCTCGAAGGAGGCTAACATGTCATCGAAGATGTGGCCGTAGTCTTCGAAAATTTCAGGGTGGGCCCAGCACGCCACGAAGAACCAGCGGTCATCTCCGGGGAAGGCCACGCTGCGGCTCATTCTGCCCCAGACGTTCATGACGGATTCGTATCCCCTTAGGTCTCCCACCACTACCCTCTCCGCTTCGCGCTCCTCCACATACCTCACGAAATCGTCGGTGGGCCCCAGAACTGTAATCCTGAGTCCCACCTCCATGGAGTCACTCAACACCGTACTGAAGCCGGACCCTCCCATTATTGCTTCGGGCGCATCTGTGAGGGGCGGGACTTCCTCTTCCCGCCATTGTGTGGGATAGGCTACCCTGTATCCCAGCACGCTGTCTTCGTACAGCCGGTAGTCTTCGGGGAACTCGGTGTCCGGAACTGTGCTCTTTCCACACGATATGGCACCGGCGGCCAGAACCGCGGCAACCAAGAGGCCGAGCGGCCCCAGCCCTCTGCCTGCGCTCATCGCAGTACCTCCGGGGTTGGAATTAAGCGATCAGGTTCCGGGCAGATGGTCAGGTGCGGAACCAGGAGACCAGGGCGGCGCCTCCCACGCACATGAATATGCCCAGCAGCTGCAGCGGCGCCAACCGCTCCCGGAGGACGAGGTAGCCCAGCACGGCGCTTACCACGGGTGCCAGACAGAAGGCTATGGTCATCACCGAGGAGAGGCTGCCGTGCTTCAGGCCCGTGTAGAGGAAGACTATGCCCAGGCCGCCGGCCATGAGACCGCCGCCCACCGCGATGAGGGAGACCGACCGCAGCCCCGCCGTCCTGGCCTGGCCCCAGAGCGGGTAGGAGACCAGCGCCAGCAGCAGCAGCGAGAAAGCGGTCCGGAGTGTGGTGCCCATTATGGGAGCCAGCCCCCCGAGGCTGACGCCCTTCTTCTCCAGCATGGAGCCCGCTCCCCAGCAGACCGCCGTGAGCATGGCCCAGAACTCGGCTCTCATTCCGTTCCTCCACTCGTCTGTTTCCCGCCGCGGACGGAATCGCAGAGGGCCAACCTAACAGGTTAGGGGAAGGGGGGAAAGCCACCGGCAACGCGAGGCGCGGAAAGCCTTACCCAGGGGTCGCGCAGCGCACCTTCGGGCATGCTCGTTGACGCCGTCGCGGGCCCTTGGATATGATGACCGTCTTGGGAGCGGTTGCCGCTTGCAACTCCGCTGGAAGAGGGCTTCAGACTCTGACTGCCGAAGCCATTTCCAATCGCCGCTCCCTGTGTGTTTTTGGCCTTCCTGCAGCCTTGCATGCCTCTTGGGAAGGAGCGACCCGATGAAGCTGATGGAGTTCCAGGCGAAATCCCTATTCTCCAGATACGGCATTCCGGTGCCCGGGGGCACCATGGTTGAATCCGTGGAGGGCGCCCTGGAGGCGGCCGAGAAGATCGGACTTCCGGTGGTGGTGAAGGCCCAGGTGATGACCGGCGGCCGGGGAAAGGCCGGCGGCGTCAAGCTGGCGGCCACCGGAGACGAGGTGCGGACTCATGCCTCCGCCATCCTGGGCATGGACATCAAGGGCTACGAGGTGAAGCGCCTTCTGGTGGACCCGGCGGTGAAGATCGCCCGGGAGCTGTACGTGGGCATCACCATGGACCGGGGCCGCGGCCGGCCGGTGCTGATGGTGTCCGGCGAGGGCGGCGTGGACATCGAGGAGGTGGCCCGGAAGACGCCGGAGAGGATATCCATCGTCCCCATCAACCCGGTGCTGGGGCTGCAGATGTACCAGGCCCGGCGGGCGGCCTTCGAGGTGTTCTCCGAGAAGAAGAAGGCCCTGTCGGCGGCCGGGGTTATGCTGCAGCTGTGGAGCTGCTTCGCAGGCTGCGACTGCTCCCTGGCGGAGATCAACCCGCTGGCCGAGCTGGCCGACGGCCGGATCGAGGCCCTGGACGCCAAGATAGTCCTGGACGACAACGCCCTGTTCCGCCACCCCGACCTGGCCGAGATGAGGATTCCCCAGCCCGACGAGCTCAAGGAGCTGCGGGCCAGGGAAAAGGGCCTCAGCTACGTGGGCCTGGACGGAAACATAGGCTGCATGGTCAACGGCGCCGGCCTGGCCATGGCCACCATGGACCTGGTGAAGCACCTGGGCGGGAAGCCGGCGAACTTCCTGGACATCGGCGGCAGCTCCAACCCCCGGAAGGTGATCGACGCCATGGAGCTTCTACTGTCCGACCCCGGCGTGGAGGTGATCTTCATAAACGTGTTCGGAGGAATAACCCGCTGCGACGACGTGGCCTCGGGCCTGGTGGAGGCGGTGGAGAAGACCCGCCTGGACCTTCCGCTGGTGGTGCGTCTCACCGGCACCAACGAGGAGGAGGGCCGCAGGATACTGGCCGAGGCCGGAATAGAGGCCACCACCGACATGCGGCGGGGGGCCGAGCTGGCCCTTCAGCGGGCGTCCGAAGGGGGGCCGGCATGAGCATACTCCTTGATGCAAAGACCAGGGTGATGGTGCAGGGCCTGGGCCGCGACGGCGCCTTCCACGCCCTGCAGATGCGGGAGTACGGCACCAACGTGGTGGCCGGCGTCCATCCCGGCCGGGGCGGCGACAGCGAGTCGGGAATCCCGGTGTTCAACGACTGCCGGAAGGCGGTGGAGAAGACCGGGGCAGACTGCAGCGTGATCTTCGTACCCGCCCGGTTCGCCACCGACGCCATACTGGAGGCCATAGACTCCGGAGTGGGTCTGGTGGTGGCCGTCACCGAGGGGGTCCCCGTAATGGACATGTCCGCCGTTCACACCCGGCTGCAAGCCTCCGGCTGCAGCCTGGTGGGGCCCAACTGCCCCGGCCTCATATCGCCGGGGAAGGCCAAGGTGGGAATAATGCCGGGCTCGATATTCGGCCCCGGAAAGGTGGGACTGGTATCCAGAAGCGGCACGCTCACCTACCAGGTGGTGAAGCACCTCACCGAGGCCGGCCTGGGCCAGTCCACGGCCGTGGGCATGGGTGGCGACCCCATCACCGGCCTGGGGCTGGTGGACTACCTGGAGCTCTTCGAGGCCGA
Source organism: uncultured bacterium (assembly GCA_964553045.1). Taxonomy (GTDB): domain Bacteria; phylum Fermentibacterota; class Fermentibacteria; order Fermentibacterales; family JCC-6; genus JAWLEP01. Next base: position 18,010 of record CAZKJG010000030.1, read on the forward strand.
CGACGAAACCGAGGCCGTGGTGCTGGTGGGCGAGATCGGCGGCAGCGCCGAGGAGCGCGCCGCGGAGTACGCAAGCGAGAGCATGTCCAAGCCGGTGGTGGGCTTCATAGTGGGCCGCACCGCCCCGCCGGGCAAGCGCATGGGGCACGCCGGAGCAATCATCTCCGGCGGGTCCGGCACCGCCGAGTCGAAGGTGGCCGCCCTGCGCGACAACGGCGTTCCGGTGGCGGACACCACAGATGGAATAGTCGACCTTCTGCGGGAACAGCTGGGAGGTAACCTGTGAGGGAGCTGGACGTAGCAGAGATCACCCAGGCGGTTAAGGAGATGAGCATCCAGTCCAACATCGTCCTGGGCGACGACGTGAAGCGCGCCATACGGGATGCGGCGGAGGCGGAGGAGTCTCCGCTGGGCCGGGAGATCCTGGAGGTGATACTGAAAAACCACGACATCGCCGAAGAGAACCGGATGCCCATCTGTCAGGACACCGGCTTCGCCGTGGTCTTCCTGGAGGTGGGCCAGGAGGTCCACTTAACCGGCGGAGACCTGGAGGAGGCGGTCCATGAGGGCGTGCGGCAGGGCTACGGCGAGGCCTATCTGCGCAAGTCCATAGTGGACGACCCGGCCATAGACCGCAAGAACACGACCGACAACACCCCGGCGGTGATCCACACCAGGATCGTCCCCGGAGACAGGGTGAGAATCCAGTTCGCCCCCAAGGGCGGCGGAGCGGAGAACATGAGCGAGGTGCGCATGATGACCGCCGCAGACGGCATAGAGGGCATCAAGGACTTCGTGGTCGACCGGGTGAAGCGGTCCGGCGGCAACCCCTGCCCTCCCGTGGTGGTGGGCGTGGGCGTGGGCGGCACCTTCGAGCGGTGCGCCCTGCTGGCCAAGAAGGCCCTGCTGCGCCCCATAGGCGAGCACAACCCCGACCCCCGCTACGCGGAGGCGGAGAAGGAGCTGCTGCGCAGGATCAACGACCTGGGCATCGGGCCGCAGGGCTTCGGGGGCAGGACCACGGCCCTGGCCGTGAACATAGAGACCTTCCCGTGCCACATCGCCACCATGCCGGTTGCGGTGAACATGCAGTGCCACGCCAGCAGGCACACCGAGAAAGTGATATAGGGGGGAGAACAGTGAAGACGGTAAAGCTCGCAACACCGCTTACGACAGAGGATCTCACCCCGCTGGAGGCCGGTGACAAGGTGCTCCTCTCCGGCGAGGTGCACACCGCCCGCGACGCTGCGCACAAGAGGCTGGTGGCCCTTCTGGAGGAGGGAAAGGACCTTCCCTTCGACCCGGAGGGCGCCGTGATCTACTACGTGGGGCCGGCGCCGTCCCGTCCGGGGCAGGTGCTGAACTCCGCCGGGCCCACAACCAGCTACAGGATGGACGTGTTCACCCCCCTCCTGCTGCGGCACGGCCTGAAGGCCACCATCGGCAAGGGCCCCCGGGGCCGGGAGGTCCGCGACGCCATGGTGGAGAACAAGGCCGTCTACCTGGGTGCCGTGGGCGGGGCCGCAGCCGGCATTGCTGCCGCGGTCAGGGAGGTGGAGGTCATCGCCTACGAGGACCTGGGCACAGAGGCCATCCGCCGGCTGGTGGTGGAGGACATGCCGCTTTTCGTGGTCAACGACGTCCACGGCAGCGACCTCTTCGAGATGGGCGTGGCCGAGTACCGCCGAGGCGGATGATCCAGGCGGGTGCGGATACCGAGAGCCGGTCTAAGGAAAACACACGTGAACGGAGCAGCAGATGACTGAGTTCGACCTGACGCTCAAGGACCTCACGGGCATCTTCCCCGACGACTTCACCGAGGAGCAGGTGTCCCGGGCCAAGACCGTCTTCCTCAAGGAGCTGGCCCTGCGCATGCACGCCTTCTACCGCGGCAAGATGATCACCGTGCCCAAGGCGGGCGTGTACGGCTTCAACTGGTTCAACGTCTGGTACACGCCCGGAGTATCCAAGATCTCCACCACCATCCGCGAAGACAACGCCACCTCCTTCGACCTCTCCAACCGCGGCAACCTCATCGGCGTGGTCAGCGACTCCACCCGGGTCCTGGGCGACGGCGACTGCACGCCCCCCGGCGGCCTGGGCGTGATGGAGGGCAAGGCCTTTCTGATGAAGTACCTGGGCGGCGTGGACGCCACGGCGCTGTGCATCGACAACCGCGACGCCGACGGCAACCCCGACCCCGACAAGATCATCGACTTCGTGAAGATGGCCCAGCCCAGCTTCGGAGGCATCAACCTCGAGGATATCTCCCAGCCCAACTGCTTCAAGGTGCTGGACACCCTCCGCGAGGAGTGCGACATCCCCGTCTGGCACGACGACGCCCAGGGCACCGGATGCGTCACCGTGGCCGGCCTGCTGGGAGCCCTGGAGGTGGTGGGCAAGAAGATCGAGGACGCCAGGATGATGTTCATCGGCGCCGGGGCCTCCAACACCACCATCGCCCGGCTGATCATCCAGGCCGGCGGCGACCCGAAGAAGATGGTGATGTTCGACTCCACGGGAGCCCTGTCCACCGACCGCGACGACATCCGCGCCGACAGGCGCTACTACCGCAAGTGGGAGCTCTGCGAGGCCACCAATCCCCAGAAGATCCAGACCCACGAGGAGGCAGCGAAGGGGGCCGACGCCCTGATAGCGGTGTCCAGGCCCGGGCCGGGGCTGATACCCCAGGAGTGGATACGCTCCATGGCCAGCGACCCCATAGTCTTCTCCTGCGCCAACCCGGTGCCGGAGATCTACCCCTACAAGGCCAAGGAGGCCGGGGCCGCCATAGTGGCCACCGGCCGGGGCGACTTCCCCAACCAGGTGAACAACTCCCTGGGCTTCCCGGGAATACTCAAGGGCGCCCTGCTGGTGAAGTCCCGGGCCATCACCGACAACATGGCCGTGGCCGCAGCGCGGTCGCTGGCCAACTTCGCCAAGAAGAAGGGCCTCTCGCCGGACTACATCATCCCCACCATGGACGAGGCCGACGTCTTCCCCGAGGAGGCGGCGGACGTGGCCATGCAGGCCATAGAGGACGGCGTGGCCCGGGAGGAGAAGACCCGCGAGGAGCTCCTGGAGGAGGCCCGCAAGGACATCATGGACTCGCGGAACCTCGTGCAGATGCTGATGGAGGAGGGAGTCATCAGGAGGCCTCCGTCCAGTATAATGGAGGAAGCGCTCAAGGTGGCCGTGGACCAGGTCCGCGGCTGACATGCAATGCAGCCGCCGGGGCCGGCCGGCCCCGGCGGCCACGCTCACCGGCCCAAGTGCCCGGGATGCGATCACAGAAGGGGGTTGACCCGTGAAGGAAATCTACATGACCAGCAGCAAGGCAGTGCGGTTCACCTGCCGGGGCATCCCGGACGAGCCGGGCATGTTGGGGGCGTTCATGCAGGGTCTGGGCCGTGCGGGGGTCAGCATCATACACGTGTACAACACCGAGCACGTGGATGCCCCCGGCGAGATCATGCTCACCGTCAAGGAGACCGACTACGAGAAGGCCCTGGAGGCCCTGAAGAAAGTTGCCGCCGAGAAGGGCACCGGCGAGATTACCGAGGAATGCGGCCTGGCCGTCCTCAACGCCGACCTCTCCAAGAGCGACGAGGACCACGTGCCCAGCGTGGCCATCAGGCTGGGGCAGGCCCTGTGCCGCTACGGAATCGACGTCCTGCACATTGCGGTGCGCAAGAGGAGCGTCTTCCTGGCCCTGCCCTTCGAGAAGGCGGGCGTTGCCTACAACCTCATAAACCGCGAGCTGCGGGAGGGGACCAGCTTCTTCCACATCTGAGGCCCCTGCATACGCTCCCGGTCGAGTGTCTTTGCCTGTCAATCGGGAGACCATCTCAGGCTATGTCTGCGGATACTCCATACCCTGCTGTAGAGGGAAACTGCCATGGAATCGGTTGACGATGCAGAATATGTACTACATTGTTTTACGCAGAATGGGATTGGAGGTCGCAATTGGCTACGCTGACCATCAGGCTTCCCGACGAGCTGCGCGAGAAACTGCTGGAGCTGGGCAGGGATGAGCACAGGCCGGTGAGCGATATAGTCCGTGACTCCCTCCGCAGATACCTGGCCATGCGGAGGTTCCGGGCGATTCGGGGTAAGGTGCTTCCCTTTGCCGAGTCTCAGGGGCTCCTTACCGACGAGGACATTTTCGAAGAACTCCGATGAGGGTCGTCCTGGACTCCAACGTCCTCATCGCTGCCGTCGCAGCCAGGGGGCTGTGCGAATCGGTTCTCGAGCTCTGCCTTGAGGAGCACCAGCTGGTGGTCTGCCCACGGCTCCTCGAGGAGGTCGGACGAATCCTCACAGCGAAACTGCTTGTACCTAAGGCCGTATCCGAGGAATACGTACAGCTGCTTGTCGACAGCTCCGTCGAACATTATCCCGAGGACGTCCCCCCGGAGGCCTGCCCCGACCCGGACGACCTGTTCATTCTGGGCCTCTGTGAAGCATCGAAGGCCGACTACCTCGTCACCGGGGACCACGCTCTGCTGGGCTGCGGCTGGGGCAGCGGGACGGAGATTGTGACTCCAAGGAGTTTCTGGGAGGAGTGTGCCGGCCGCCCGTAGAACGACAGGCGCCCCTCGAATCAGCCCTCCTGACCCCACCTTATATCCCGTGCCAGCGATGAATACTGGCACGATCAGGCCATAGAGCTACCGGCGACACGTGGCCTGCGAGTTGGCTTCCGATTATGTCAGCGAAAGGACGCAGTGCCCGGGACAGTACTACCCTTCAGGCTTGACATCTAATCGAGGGGGGGGCGTATAATTCTTATATATGGCAGATGATACAGTAGCCATCATCGAGATGGAGCTTAAACAGCCGCGGGAGTTGGAATTCCGTAAGGTGCTGACGCCTAGTCGATGATAATTCACATTCTGTATTCATACAGCAACGAAAGGAGCAGGTCATGAAAGGTAGTCTGCTTGTGAT
>CAZKJG010000031.1:0-22321 GCA_964553045.1 uncultured bacterium
CATGCAATATAGCAAGATGCGACTCTGTCGTTCAATTAGGAACGAAAGTCCTGTTCTTTAACAATAGACTGCAACGGAATTGCCGCTGTAGCATTTACAGATGCAACTGCAATCCGTTGAGCCCTATTGCAACGAAGACCTACTATGTCATAACTGCCTCTACGACAACAAAATGCTTTAATGTCCCAGATTGTGACGTTAGATTTATTGCATTCTTTGTGAAGCATAATATATGCTCTGCATGAAATGACCGCCAAGCACCAAGAGCAGACGCAACCTTTCTGAACAGGGCTGAATGGAATGAACGAATAGAACAGCAGTATTCCTAGTTCATGAACGCCGCATTTCTCTTAGCCGCCTCTCGGTCAACATCCTGCGGGTCCAGTTGTCGCCCAGGCTCTCTATGTCAGCGAGCAAGTCTCCCGGAAGCTGTAGCAGGTTCAGCCACTGGCTGATCCTCGCCCGCGTTACTCCCATGTTCTTGGCGAGTTCCGTCTGGGTAAGGCCTTCCGCCTCCATCTGAGCCTTGAGCTCCCTGGCGTAGATGATCGGGTTGCGGAACGTCCTTGCCGGCTCTGGAGGCAGATCCGGGCGTCTGGTTGTGAGGGTGAATGTCATGGTTGGCCTCGTTCGACTGGCCACAAGGTTGGCGAGCCATCCCACCGAACTTTGGCAATGCAGCACGTGCGTTTCGGTCTCGCAGATCCCCTTCCCGGAAAACAGCAACATGCAGCAATGCCGCGCACCTGCCACTCGCCCGCGGAAAACAGTCCGGCGGCAAGAGAGCCCAAGCGGCGCTACTTGTCGCAGTAGCGCTCCTCCTGCTATCTCCCCATTGATCAGATTCGAGGAAGCTGGGCCTTGGACAATGGGAGGTTCCGGATGAATTCCAAGGGGCCGAATAATAGCGCCATTGATGTGCTCGGCGGCGCAGGATCGTCCAGTCGCATGGGCTGCGTCCGGGACTTGCTGATCGCTGTGCTGACGCTCTGGCTGGGGGCCCTGTCCTGCTCCACGGGACTCTCCACCGAAAGAGACACCGGTGTATCCCCTTCGCTGCCCGACTGGACCCGCCTGAAGTCTGCCGCCATGCATGCCGCTGCCGATCCCATCACTGTCTCCGCAGTGGCGGCATCGGCAGCCATTTACCTCGGAGGGCTTGATCGGGACGTATCGGACTGGGCGCGGGAGGACAACCCGCTTTTCGGATCGCCCGGCCGGGCAAGGGACTACAGCGATGCGCTACGGGATGCCGCCATCTACTGCTGCTACGCCGGCATGGGCGCGGAGACAGTCGCGGGTTACTCGAGAAGGGGCCTTCGTGGTCTGCTGGTGCCCGGGCTAACCAATGCCGGAATCGCTGCAGCCGCTATCGGAGCAAACTCGGGTCTGACCTCATGGATCAAGAGCGGAACGGGCAGACTGCGCCCCGACGGCTCGAACCGCAGGAGCTTCCCCTCGGGACATGCCTCGGAAGCCGCCGTTCATGCCACACTCGCGTCGCATTCAGCACAGAGGCTGCATCTCTCCGGAACGTGGAGCACGGGGCTTGCGGCGGGAATGGGGCTCACTGTCGCCGCCACCGCATGGGCGCGGATCGAGGGTGGCCGCCACTACCCCTCGGACGTTCTTGCCGGGGCCGCGCTCGGCCGGTTCCTTGCCGATTTTGTAAGCGCCCTCTTCCTGGCCTCCGACTGTCCCGTAGCCATGACCGTCCAGCCCGGGGCCAACCCATCCTATAGGATATGCGTCCGTCTGTCATTTGCGCCGGCCGTCTGCCATGCCCGCCGCTGATACCCGCTAGAGCTTCAGCAGCAGTGTAAACAGATCGCCCTCTGCCCGGCGCACCCGAGCCGTGTAGACTCCCGCCGGAAGCTCCCTCCCGGTTGCCGAAAGGCCGTCCCAGACGTACGCTGTGCCCGATCCGTCGGCCAAAGGCGCTATCTCCGCCACCAGCCTGCCGCCCAGGTCGTACACTCGAAGGTCCCCCCCGGCGTGCGCTCCATGCGGCGGGATCATGGTGACCGATGTGCGAAAGGGGTTGGGAAACGCCCTGAGAGCGGCCCTGGGAAGCATCCCGCCAGATGTTCCTTCCACGCCCTGGGAGGGGGCCGGGATATACTCCCCATGGCGCCCCGGGCCGTACTGGAACATGGGCATTCGGACGCAGGAGCTGTCCACCGCGTCGGGGATGTCCCACAAGTGCACAGTGCAGAGAGGGTCTTCCAGCTGCGTCAGCACCAGCAGCTCGAGGTCCTGGTCCAGGTCCACGTCGCCAAGGGCTGCGGTGTTGAAGAATGTACTCCCCTCGGTGTTGATGGGCCAGCCGTCAATTGCGTCACCGGTGTGATGGCAGCCCATCAGTTTGCCGGGCGTGATGTTGGTGTCCCAGATGAACTCGGGGTCCTGGTCGCCGTCTATGTCGGCAACCGCCGCCTGCGCGTTGATGGCGTCCACGGGACCGACGGGCCAGCCCGCCACGGAGGTACCGTCATGATGCCAGGCGTACATGTGGTTGGTGGGGGTGCCGGAGAGAACCTGGTCGCCCACCATCAGCTCTCGGTCGCCGTCGGCGTCCATGTCGGCGAAGGTAGCCGGGGCGTATATCCAGTAGCCGACTGAGTTCGGCCAACCCGCGCAGTCGGTGCCGTCGTGGTTCAGCAGGAACATGTGATTGCTTCCACCGGTGTTGTGGCCGCCCACGGCGATCTCCAGGTAGCCGTCCTCGTCGATGTCGGCGAAAACGGGCGCGGAATAGGAGAACACGTCACCCGTGGAGGGCGTATAGGGGAATCCCTCGAGCAGAGACCCGTCCATCTCGAAGGCGTACACGCTCGCGTAGGACTCGTAGACGATCTCCTTTGTTCCGTCGTCGTCGATGTCGGCGGCACCTGCCGAAGATGCCGGAACATGATCGATCTCCTGCGGCCATCCCGCCAGCAACTGTCCCGTACCGTCACAAACGTATACCCGGCCTATGGGGTAGTCTCTTTCGCCGACGATGATCTCGCAGGCGCCGTCTCCGTCGAGGTCGACCACAGTGGGCGACCGGGAGTGGTCGCCGTTCGTCAGCAGCGGGAAGCCTTCGGCCAGGGCTCCATCGGCATGATAGGCATAGGTCCACCCCAGGCTGCCGTTGGGCCAGTTGTCGGAGGTGACCACCACCTCTCCCTCTCCGTCCCCGTCCAGGTCGCCGAAGGCCGGCTGTCCCGATATGGCGCTGCCCGTGGGGACGGTTACGGGCCATCCATCGAGCTCGGTGCCGTCGTGGTTGTAGAGGTGGATGTCGAAGTCGGCCACGAACAGAACCTCAAGCTCCTGATCATCGTCCGCCTGTACAAGCAGGGCCCCCTCGTAGGGGCTTTGCGCCGACAGGTCCACCGGCCATCCGGCCTGGTACGGATAGGGCGATTCAAGAGCGAAGCCCCCCTCAATGACGGGCTCGGCCTCGTCGGAGCAGCAGGCGATCACGTATCCCATGGCGTCTGCAAGCGGGTGGCCGGGGGAGCTTCTGATTTCTGCGGCCGCGGCACCGGCCGCGAACGAGAACAGCAGTGCCGCTGCCAGCGGCTCTAGCATGGGGGTAGATACAGGGCCGAACGGTCCGCGTCTTGTTCTCATGGTCTCCCTTCGGAAATGTTCAGGCAGCGTCAGCCAGCCGTGATTAGTATCTGCGTCCATTCATAAGGTGGTCTGAAGACGATGTCATTGCTTGCGGAATCTCCAGCCCGTTCGGAACAGGTCTGCGGGACTGCTAGGCCCTGGGGTAGAAGGCCATCCAATGGTTGAGCAGCTTCACCAACAGACCTCCCGCCAGAGGCAGGAGGAGGCAGGCCAGCAGTCGCATCACAGCGAATCTCCACCCTACAAAGGCTATCTCGTAGGGGACTCTGGTGACCGCCACACCGAGGCTGGCCGAGAGGACCATGGTCATCACCGGCGCTATGCCCGAGCCGGCCTTGAGCAGGGAGGCCGCGATCGGAAGTATGGTGAACGGGGCGCCGGGGGTTACCGCTCCCACGCCCCATCCGATGAGCAGGCCCTTCATTCCGCTACGTGGGCCCAGATAGTCCGAGACGATCTCGTGGGGCACCAGCACCTGCAGGAACCCCGCAATGCCCAGCGCCAGCAGCAGCAGGAGCCAGACATGCTTGAACGTCTGGAAACCCTCCCTGATGCCTTCCAGGACCTTCTCGCCGCTGTGAGCCAGCCATATGCCCCCGGCCATCAGGAGGAAGACAGCAAGCATTATCCAGGTGTTGATGTTCAGGGCCGGCCCGCCTTTCCCTTGGCTACGACTCCCGCTTCGAGCACTTCCCGGTATCGATGCCGAAGGGCAGGTACAGCGAGCAGAAACCCGTAATGGCCGTAAAGAGCATGGCCAGACCCACCAGTCCCAGTATCAGAGCGGGCGTACCGTCCACCACTCCTGCGAAGTAGAGAACGGCTATGACCGCCGCCACGGCAAGCCTGACCGCCCTGTCCGTCCCGCCCAGGTTCTTCTTCATGCCATCTCCCATCCTGTTCCACGGCAGTGCGCGGCATTCTTAAGCATTGGCCCCGCAAGCTATCTGAGCACCACGATCCTGCCTGCATCCAGCGCGCCAGCGGCTTCCAGGCGCACGCAGTAGACGCCGGGCTCAAGGTCCGCCACCGGGAGGCTGACGGTGCCGGTGGAGCCTCCCGGCTCCGAAGCCTCGCTCCACACAAGCCGTCCCGCGACATCGAGAACGTCCACTCGGGATCGGGCGGCGGAGGGAGCGCGGAACCGCAGCATGCAATGATCAGCCGCCGGGTTGGGGGATATTCCCAGGATGACCGGGCCACCGTCCAGGGAGGTTCGTTCGTATTCGAACACCCCGGGCCCGCTTCCCTCCACCAGGTCCACATGGGTGTCCGCGACCAGATCCGTGTAGGTCTCCACCAGCCCCGAGGGCCAGAGGATCTCTATCTCGAAGGGTCCTGAAGTGCCCCCCAGGCCGAACTCCAGCTCCTTGCTGTCTGCGTCCCCCATGCCGTGGCCCCCGTCCACCCTCTGCCAGGTGGTGAGACCGTCCTTTGTACACTTGACCACCGCGCCGATGGCGCTGCGGTTGGAGACCGTTCCCACCAGGTTTAGGACGACCCAGTGGTTGTCCATCCCCTCGCAGCGCAGCAGGCTGTTGCCGAAATGGGTGGCCAGGAAGAGGTCGGTGTCGCCGTCGCCGTCGTAGTCGGCGAAACCGGTGCCGAATGGGTCTTCGGGCTCGTCTATGTTAAGCTGCTGCGCGATGTCGGTGAAGGTGGAGTCGCCTTCGTTGCGGTAGAGACGGTTGGGGTTCACGTGGTTGGAGGAGAAGATGTCCACCAGGCCGTCGTAGTCTATGTCCAGGAAGGTGGCCGTTCGGCCGTCTCCCACGTCACCCACTCCGGCGCTGGCCGTTATCTCCTCGAAGGTGCCGTCTCCCTGGTTGTGGTAGAGCCTGTTGCTGGGACTGGAGATGTTCACGGAGTAGAGGTCGAAGAACCCGTCGCCGTCGAAGTCCCCCGCGCATACCCCTGAGGTCCCGTAGGGGTCGTCCACCCCCGCCTCGGCCGCCACCTCCTCGAAGGTGCCGTCGCCCTGGTTGTGGTAAAGCAGGTTGCCGTCGTTGGCGCCTATGTAGCAGTCCTCCAGGCCGTCGTTGTCGTAGTCCACCCAGGCGCAGCTGCTGCCCCCCGTCTGGAAGCCGGCGGCCTCGGCGCGCTCCTCGAAGAAGCCTCCGCCGAGGTTGCGGAAGAGGTAGTTGGTGTTCCCGGCCAGGTGCAGGTCGAGAAGGCCGTCGTCGTCGTAGTCCACCCAGGCACACCGCCAGATGTAGGTGCCGAAGATTCCGGCGGTATCGCTTACGTCGTCGAACTGCATGCCCCCGATGTTGTGGTACAGCTTGGTCTCTACGTAACCAAAGGAGATGATCGCCACGTCGTCCAGGCCGTCGTTGTCGTAATCGCCCACGGCGAAGTTGCGGGCCTCGTCGGCCAGGCCGGAGGAGGAGTGCACGTCTGTGAAGACATCGCCGTCATTCCGGTACAGGTACACATCCCCGGGGTAGCTCGACGTGGAGACAAGCAGGTCGAGGTCGCCGTCGCCGTCGAGGTCGCTCCAGGCGGCTCCGCTGCCCAGGCCGGGGACGTCTATGCCCATCTCGGAGGTCATGTCGGTGTAGACCTGAAAGGCTCCGGCAGGCATCGCGAAAGCCAGTATCGCCAGGACGGCCGCAAGGCCGATCTTCGGCATGCAATCTACAGGCATCCTCGGAACTCCTTTCGGCTCGGCCCCAGAGGTCACAGCCTTCCTCCCCGGTCGGCATCACCCGCACCCGGTGCACGGCCCAGACATCTGTCACTCAAGTTCAGCATAAGCACTCGCGGGGCAATGCGCAAAACGGAGCCGATGCTTCAACCCGCCCCCTTCGTTTTTCGCCGCATCAGCGACATCCCCGCCTGTCTGGCGATTGCCATCAGGCCCCAGACCAGCGCCAGGACCATGAGACCCTTTCCCGCAGCCTCCAATACCTCCGCGATTGCCCGCGCCTTGTCCAGGAGTCCCAGCTCGTTGAGGATGAAGTTCCAGTCGTGGAAGCCGTAGGGGGCAGAGGAACCGGTGTTGCCCCCCAGGAGGGGCAGGGTCATGGAAGCGGCATCGTTGACGTAGGGTGCGATATCCAGAACGCTCTCACCGGTCCACCACAGCGCCATAGAGGCCCCGAAAGCGTCACGCGTCCTGACGAGGAGCACCAGCGTGCAGACCAGGGGCATTATGATCTGTCCCAGGCTGCCTCCCAGGGAATGCATGACCCGGCCGAACGGCCTGAACAGCAGGTGTCCGGCCTCGTGAAAGGGCAGGTTCACCAGGTGCATGAACGACCGGCCCACGTAGTTGCTCTCTATCGAAGCCCCCAGGAACTTCAGGCTCCAGAGGAAGACAAGAACCAGCAGGACGGCCTTGGCCACCGTGAACGCCGGGAGCTCCCCCTCATCGGTGGGAAGCAGGCAGTCGGCCACGGCAGCCGAGACCGACCTTCGGGAAGACTCCTTCCGCCGGGGACGGAGCCGGTCTGGAAGCGGCCGGTATCTGCTGAATATCAGACCGCAACGAAGACACTCCCTGTTGCCATCCGGCTGTTCCAGGCCGCACTTCGGACACCTCACACCGAGAGCCGGCCGTGCCGCATCGGTCCCCTACCGGCCGGAACCCTTCTTGTACTCGATCACGTCCAGCACGGTGTTCTCGTCGGCGTCCACTATCACCGTGAGCTGCTCGGTGCTGTCCGGGGACATGTACTGTATCAGGGCCAGGTTCAGGGCCATCGGGAATTCGGGGTAGTCGTTTCCCTGAACGTTGAGAGTGTACTCGTTCCAGCCGCTGTAGCCCGAGTCCAGGGAGTCCCTGGCTGCGGTTACCCAGGGGCCGGCATCGTTGTATTCCGGCAGACCGGTCAGGGGGACGGTGACGTCGCTCTGCCAGAACGAGGTGGGACTCCCGGTGTAGTACTCGACGGAGACGGCCAGAACGTTGTTGGAGTCGGACGAGGCGGAGTCGGCGTAGTAGAAGAACCAGGGGATTCCCTCCTCCGGCAAGCCCTCGCTGTTCAGGTCGGCGCACACGATGTAGAAGAGCTCTGCCCCGGGGTACTCGCTGTCGCGGACCCCATCGGCGATCTCCCTTCCCCAGCCCAGGCTGTGCTCGCCGTAGCCGCTGTTGCCGCTACCGGATGGGTCGCTTCCGCAGGCCGCCACCAGCAGGATTCCGGCCACAATGCAGAGGGTCAGACGGAAACTGGACGGCATCTCTAACCTCCCTCGATGATGTCATATCCAACAAATAAAAACTACCGCCCCCCCGGAGCGAAGTCAAAGACCGGTAGTTCGGAACCGGCAGGGAACGCATCCGCCGGCGGCGCCTTCCCATAGGCAGGTTCGGAGCGGTCGCCGGCATCATCATACGGAAGGGGACGGATGAACCACCTCAGTGACGAGAGCAGCCCATACCTCCTGCAGCACGCCCGAAACCCGGTGGACTGGCATCCGTGGGGCGAGGAGGCATTCGGGCTGGCCCTCGAGCTGGACCGGCCGATCTTCCTCTCCATCGGCTACTCCACCTGCCACTGGTGCCACGTGATGGCGGAGGAGTCCTTCGAGGACCATCGGGTAGCGGAGATCATGAACGCGAGCTTCGTGTGCGTGAAGGTGGACCGGGAGGAGAGGCCGGACGTGGACAGCCTGTACATGAAGGCCGCCCTGGCCATGAGCGGCAGCGGCGGATGGCCGCTGAACGTCATCCTCACACCCGACGGCCACCCCTTCTACGCCTTCACCTACCTGCCCAGACGGGGCGGGCCGCGAAGGCCGGGGATGCTGGAGCTTCTCCCTTCGATAGCGATGGCCTGGAGCGATAGAAGAAACGAGATAGAGAAGTCCGCCAGCGGTCTGACATCCGCCCTCGACGCCGGCCCGCGAACCCAACCCGGGGAATCCCGTCTTGACGGTGATATGGCCGGCAAGGCCTGTGAACAGCTGGCGGCCACATACGATCACCGCCACGGCGGTTTCGGCCCGGGGCCCAAGTTCCCCATGGCGCACGGACTGCTCTTTCTGATCAGACGGCACGCGAGGACCGGAGAGGACCAGCCTCTCGAGATGGCCCTTCGCACCCTACGCGCGATTCGCAGGGGCGGCGTATTCGACCAGGTTGGGCTGGGTGTGCATCGGTACTCGACAGACGCCCGCTGGCATCTGCCGCACTTCGAGAAGATGCTCTACGACCAGGCGCTGGTGGCGCTTGCGGCCGTGGAGGCCTGGAAGGTCAGTGGTGACTCCGCGAGTCGCGGCCTGGCCGAGGGCGCGCTCGATTACGCCCTCCGGGATCTCAGGCATCCCCGGGGCGGATTCTGCTCCGCCGAGGACGCCGACAGCCCGGGGGGCGAGGGTGCCTTCTACACGTGGACTGCCGAAGAACTCCGCAGTCTGCTTGCGCCGAAGGACTACAGGCTGGCCGAAACGGCCTGGGGAGTCCGCGAGGGGGGAAACTACCGCGATGAGGCCACCGGCAGGCCCTCGGGAAGAAACGTCCTGGACATGACCGACGCTCCCGAGCCGGACACGGAGGATCGGCGAAGGCTGGAGACGATGAGGGCACGTCTTCTGCAAGCCCGGGGCCGGAGGTTTCGCCCATCCAAGGACGACAAAATCCTCACCGACTGGAACGGCCTGATGATCGCTGCGCTGGCCCGGGCGGGACTGGTCTTGGACCGCCGGGACTACGTAGAGGCCGCACGTAAAGCGGCGGAGTTCATCGACTCCGAGCTGCGCGACTCCCAGGGCCGCCTTCTGCACCGATGGCGGAAGGGCGATGCAGGCATCGGGGCCTTCGCCGACGACTTCGCTTACCTGGCATGGGGGATGCTGGAGCTTCACCAGGTAACGCAGGACCATTGCCGGCTGCGAACCGCCATTGAGCTGATGGACGGGTTGGAGAAGGCCTTCAGACAGGACGCTAACGGGCTCTACGCCATTGCCGCCGAAGCGGAAGGCCTGCCGGCGAGACCACAGGAGCTGCGCGACGGCGCGCTTCCCTCGGCCAACTCGGTGGCCCTGCAGAACCTCCACCGGCTATGGCGGCTTACCGGCCGGTCCCGCTTCGGCGACAGGCTGGATCGGATGATGCCGGAATACGCCGCGGCGGCGGGGAGGGCCCCTTCGACGCACTCCATGGGTATGGCGGCCCTGGAGGAGATGCTGGCAGAGCCGGTGGACGCCGTGGTGTGCGGCGATCCTTCCGACGCGGCCACCTTTGGTCTGCTGAACGCGGTGCGCCGGGCCTCGACCGGATCGACGCTGGTTCTGCTGCGTCGCCCCGGCGATGAGCTGCTTGACCGGCTGGCGCCCCACACCTCCGGCATGGCGGCCGTGGACGGGAAGCCGGCGACATACATCTGCCGGGGCTTCGCCTGCGGCCTGCCCCTGACAGACCCCGAGGAGATCGAAGAGGCCCTTTCACGCAGGAACCCCGCCTAGATCGAGTTGCACCGACTCCCGAGGGTCGCATCTTCATCTGCTCTTGAGATGTCATGCCGGAAACGAACCATGGTTCGGCCCAGCAGATGCTGCCCCGGCACATAGTGAGGAGGGGAACCGAGAGCTACCGGTACTGGGCGGTGGCCGCCGAGGGCCTGGAGGGTGACGCGGTCGCCCTGGACACAAGCGGCATCGATGTGCTGGTGTCCTGCGGTGAGGGTCGGACCCGGCGGTGCACCGGCCCGCCGAGATCCCCCGGTACGGCGGCTCCCGGAGAACCTGCTACTCGGGCAGCTCGGGAATCGAGCAGCCCTGGTCTCCGAAGTGTTTCTGCAGGTAGTGCTCCAGAAGCTCCCTTGCCTCGTCCTCGCACTTGCCGCACGAGGTGGCGATCTTGGTGTGCTCCTGCAGCTGGTAGAAGTTGCGCGCACCCTCCAGGACGGCGTCCTCGATGTCGCCCTCCGTGACCTCCAGGCACTCGCAGACTACCCTGGACCCCGGCTCGCGGACCCTGTCCTCCATACCGCGTCTACGGTAGTAGTCGTTGATGGCGGCCCGCAGGGCCTTGTCGCCCAGGACCGAGCAGTGGACCTTGTTCTCGGGAAGTCCGCCCAGCTCGGCGACAACCGACTTCGCGTCCACCTCCCAGGCCTCCTCCAGCGTCATGCCCTTGACCATCTCGCTGAGCACCGAAGTGCTGGCGATGGCGCTGGCGCATCCGAAGGTCCGCCAGCGGCAATCGGTGATCCGCAGCTCTTCGGGGTCCACCTGGAGGTAGAAGGCCATCATGTCTCCGCACTTGACGTTGCCCACCTCGCCGGTGGCGTCGGGCCGGAAGCCCTCGGAATCGTCGAGTACGTTGCGGGGGTTGCGGAAGTGGTCCAGCACCTTCTCCGAATACAGCCATTTGGCCGCCATCACTGCCCTCCGTGCACTGTGGACATGCCGCGTATGCGCTCTATGACGGGCGGAAGGACCTGGAGCACCGTGTCTATGTCCCCTTCGGTGGTCCCCCTGCCCATGCTTATCCGCACCGAGCCGTGAAGGCACACCTCCGGAAGCTGCATGGCCTGCAGCACGTGGGAGGGCTCCAGCGACCCAGAGGCGCAGGCGGAGCCGGTGGAAACCTCTATGCCCTCCAGGTCCAGGTAGAGCAGGATCGACTCGCCCTCGGCGCCCGGAAAGGACACGTTCAGGGCCGCCGGAATGCAGTGCTCGGGGTCTCCGTTCACCCTGACGTCGGGAATGCTGCTCCGCATGCCCTTCATGAGCTTCCGTCTCAGACTCAGCATCCTGCGGTGCTCCCCCTGCATCTCCTTCCGCCTGGCTCTTACCGCCGCCGCGAGGCCGGCTATTCCCAGGGTGTTCTCCGTGCCGGCACGGCGTCCGTCCTCCTGGTGGCCGCCCCGGATCAGCGGGCAGAACGGGGTGCCCCGGCGGACGTACAGGGCGCCGATCCCCTTCGGTCCGTAGATCTTGTGGGCCGAGATGGTCAGGAAGTCAACTCCCAGCTCGTCCACGTCGACCGGCACCTTACCCACCGCCTGGACGGCGTCTGAGTGGAGCAGAACGTCCTTTCGCCTGCAGATCTCGGATACGGCGCGCACGTCCTGCAGCGTTCCCGTCTCGTTGTTGGCAAGCATGACCGAAACCATGGCTGTCGAATCGTCCACCATCTCATCCAGGGCATCCATATCCACCCGGCCATGGTCATCCACGGGAACGAATGACACGGGCACTCCCCTGGCGGACAGACAATTGGCTGTTTCCATCACGCAGGGATGCTCGATTGCCGTGGTCACCAGTCCCCGTCGGGAGCCCCTCAGCCTGGCGCAGGCGCCCTTTTCACAGGTGAGGGCGGTCAGGACGGTATTGTTGGCCTCGGAGCCGCTGCCCACGAACACGATCTCCTCCGGGGCGGCACCTATGAAGCCGGCCACCTCGCTTCTGCAGTCATCCACCAGGTCGGCGGCCTCCCGGCCGTGAGCGTGAAGACTGGAAGGATTTCCGAAGACCTCCATGGCCTCGGACACGGCGCGTCGAACATCCGGATGCAGGGGGGTGGTGGCGTTGTGGTCGAGGTAGATCCGGCGCTGCTCCATTACCCTATCCCTTCCATGCCCTGCCGCTGCGATTGCCTACCATATTAGTATAACTTCGGCCCCAGGAAACAAGTATCAGCTCGCAATCTATTGCGAGACAATACTATCCAAAGGACGCTCGGACTTCGCTGCGGTTACGTACATGCCGCAGTTGGAGCCTATTCTGTTCTCCTCCAGCTCACCGATGCTCACCAGGGTATCGAATCCGGCCGAGGCGAAGCCCTGGGCTATGGCTTCCGCCTTTGCGGGCCTGTCGGGGTCGATCGTCCCGGTTATCCCGGAGGCCAGCGCCCCGGCTGTGGGATTCACCGGAGTCAGCTTCACCATGTAGTCCGCGGGGGTAAAGTACTCGGCAAGGGCATCCGGTTCCAGCGGGAATCCACGAGCCGGGGCGAAGTTGAGCGTGATCTTGCGGTCACCGGGCTCCCGAAATCCCCTTCCCCAGCAGGCCATCCTGCGGAAGCTCCATGTCGCCGCCGGCACCAGCTCCCTCCTCCTCTTCTCGCAGGTGGTGTGCAGGGAGAGCTGCATCTGGAAGCGGCCGCCGGGATAGAGCCGGCGCTTGATGTCCGTCAGACGTTCCATGAAGCCGTCGCAGCCTGCCGGGGCGATGGTGGAGATGCAGGGCATCAGCCCCGGGGCGTCGTAGCGCCCGGGCAGCTCCTCCAGAACTTCCAGGACTTCCGGATTCATCGCCGGGTCACCCATTCTGGCGAATTGGACCTTCAGCTTTCGAACGGGTACGCGCCGGTCGGGGAATCTCTCCCGGATCATGCAGTCCACCTGCGCCAGTATCTCCTCCGAGGTAAGCCTGCCGGCGTAGCTTCCCCCGGCGTCGCAGATGGGGCAGGAGACCGGACAGCCCTTCAGCGTGGACACAATCAGAACCCATTTCTCGTCCCGCGGAATGGGCGGCTGAAGCGAATCCACGCACTCCAGGAGGGTGCCGTCGGACAGCCTGGCGACCCGTACCGTAGCCACTTCCTCCCTTCCCCGCCTGTCGACTATTTCCAGCAACTCTTCCATCCCCCTCCCCGATGGGTCATCGACCTCTCAGATATCGAAACGCCCTTCCCGCCGCCTCCAGCCCCTGGCCGGCGGCGGTGCATGCCTGTCCCAGAGACCCCACCGCCGCGTCTCCGGCGCAGAACGCACCCCGCAATCCCCTTACGGGGCCTGGCCCGTCAACCCGCGCGCCCGAGGGAAGGTCCGGGATCACCGGGCGCCTGCCAACCGCGACCAGAACGGCGTCCGTCTGCACCCGCCGTCGCCCTTCGGCCGTCTGTATCAGGGCGGTGGCGCGAACGCCGCTCTCTTCGAGTTCCAGCAGGCTGGCTCCGCAGATCAGCCGGATATCCTTCCGGGCCCGGACCGCATCAAGGAGCCTGCCCTCCGCCCTGATTCGCTTCGACCTGACCAGAACCGTCGACCTCCAGCCCCAGTCGGCCAGAGACAGCGCGTAGTCCAGAGCCGCCTCTCCCCCGCCCAGCACAAGCGCGTGACCGGCAGACATGTCGTCCAGCCGGCGAACCTCGGTGTGCACAAGGGCACTCCCGCGCTCGCCCCGAAAGCCCGCCGAACGGGGAGCCGTACCCGTGGCCAGCACAACGGTCCGGGCCCTCAGATCCCGGACTCCGGTGCCGGCCAGCACCAGCGAATCGCCGCAGCTTTCCACCGAACCGATCTCCGTCCGCTGTACCTTCAGGCCGAACCTGTTCAGCAAGAGCCGCAGCCGACGGACGTACTCGGGCCCCGGGACAGGCTCCTCCAGGCCCGGGTAATTCTCAATGCGCCAGGCGTTGGCCGTCAGCCCTCCGGCTCTGCCGGTTCGGTCCAGCAGGAGCACCGAGAGCCCCATTCTAGTCGCCTGAACGGCGGCGGCGCATCCGGCGGGACCGGCTCCCACCACCGCCAGATCGAGCTCACCCGCGGGCTTCATCCAGAATCTCCCGTACTCCGCGTACGTCCAGCAGCCCGGCGAAGCCGTGGGCCATCGCCCTCAGGCTGCAGGCGTGCATGGCCTCCGTGACGGTAGCGGTCGCGTCCACCACCACGAAGGGCTCGAGGTCGCGGGTGAAAGCGCTTCGCACGGTAGTCTCCACGCACAGGTGCGTGAGAAACCCCACGGCCAGCAGCTGGCCGCATCCCGAATCGCCCAGCCAGCGTTCCAGGCCCGTGCCGCGGAAGGCGTCGTAGGTCGTCTTTCGAAACACGGGCTCTCCGTTTCTGCGGCCCAGCTCGGGCAGAAGGGCCGAGTCCGGGTCTTCGCAGCCTATGGTACTTCCCCAGAAATTCAGAAGGGCCCCTCTCTCCTCACCGGCGCGATGACAGTGGCGGGTGAAGGCCAGCGGAAGGTTCAGGCCTCTCCAGACTCTCAGCAGGGATAGGATACCGGGAACAACCGCCTCGGCGACCGGCAGGTGTGAGGCCCCGTCGGGATGGGCGAAGAAGCGCTGGACGTCCACCACCAGCAGCGCGCACTTGTCCGGCTCCAGGCGCAGCCGGGAACCTCCCGCCCCGGCGAGCCACCCGACCGCACTCTCCTCCAGGCTTTCGGCGGTTACGTACCTCTCTGCCCTCATAGTCCCCTCCCGCAGGCACAAATCCTACAAAACACGCCGTCTGCGGGCAACGAGAGGGGGCGCCGGGAAGGGCGAGAGCCGCCGGACATGCCTGAAGGAAGCGGGAGAGCCGGAGCCCTCCCGCTCCAGGCGCTAGTCTATGCGGCTGTATCGGTCGCCCCTGGTCCCGCAGACGGGGCAGACCTCCGGCGCCTCCCGCTCGGCGGTGTGTCCGCAGACGGGACATACGTAGTAGGGGTACTCCTCTTTGTCCTTCAGCTCGAGGCTGTCCAGCATGTCGGTGTAGAGGCCGGCGTGGATCTTCTCCACCTCGTGGGCGTACTGGAAGGAGCGCAGGGCCTTCCCATTCTCCTCCTGCCTGGCCGTCTCCATCATCTCGGGGTACATGCTCTTGAACTCGTGGGTCTCCCCGGCGATGGCGTCCTCCAGATTGTCTCGTGTGGAGCCTATGCCGTCCATGGCGCGCAGGTGGTTGTGGGCGTGGACGGTTTCCGCCGCCGCCGCTGCCCTGAACAGCCGCGCGGCCTGGGTATGCCCCTCCCTGTCCGCCTTCTCCGCGTAAGCCAGGTACTTCCTGTTGGCCTGTGACTCGCCGGCAAAGGCCTCTTCCAGGCACTTCTTGGAATCGCTCACGGGTCCTCCCCTTCGGTTGCTGCCCGTACGGTTTCGGTCTCCATTCGAGAGCGCTAACATAAGGGAAGTCCGAGGGGTTCGGTACGTCCCTCCCCGGGCCGGGGACATCGAGGAAGATCAGATGGTGCCCAGGCCGATGCCGGCCGTCAGGAGCCAGTCGTCTCCGCTTTCGCCGCGGAAACGCTCGTACAGGCCGCAGGAAAAGGTAACCAGGGATTTTCCCGCCCATACCCTCGCGCCGGCGTATGTGGCCTCGCTGTCCCATCTCTTCATTATCGAACCGGACGCCCCAACGCCGGCGACGGGCACGAAGAGATCCACGGTATTGCGGATGCCCGCATCGACCTTTCCCGCCTCCCACTCACCCTGAAGAACGATGAAGGGACGGAACTCGCCGATTCCCATACGGAGCCCCAGGGCGCGTGGATCCGCCCCCAGCAGAAGCCCCGGACCGTTCGGGCGGGTCCAGGTGATCCTCGCTATGGGAGTAAGCGGCGCGGCTTGGAGAACCAGCGCCGCCAGAAGCAGAATCGAAACGGCCCTTCTCATGCGCAGACCTTTCCCTCGGGGAACCCTCGGCCTTTCGAATGTGGGATAATATAAGCTCCTCTGCCGCCACAAGACCGCTGGGACCTCCCCGGCGCCCAGCCGCCACACCTGTCCCCGCCTTCAGGGCAGGGCGTGGGGCGAGGGCTCGATTCTGACCGAGTCGGCAACGGGAGTGATGCTTCTGTCGGAGGTGCTGAGCACTATCCGATACTGGAGGAACCTGTCCCCCTCATCCAACAGATCCCACAGATCGGCCGAGAGGCCGGTGGCATCCGCCCACTCCCCCATCCTGGTCCTGTCACCTGCGGCCCTGACTCGAAGCCGCAGAGAGGTTCCCGCCGGCTCCGATCCGAACAGCTCCACAGAGCCCCCCCGACATCCGGGGCCCAGGTAGATGAGGCTGGAAGTTAGGCTGCCTTCGGCCCGGTACTCGTTCAGCGTCCACCAGCTGACGGCTCCGTCCTCCATGCTTCCGGAGACGGCGTCCGGGATTCCGTCACCGTCCAGGTCGGCGGCGTCAAGCGGGTATGGCATGCCGTCCTCGGGACGGAGGGAATGCTGCGGCCAGGGATTGGAGCCGGTGTTCTCCCACCATCTGAGGCTTCCGTCGCCGCGGGAAGTACCGGCCAGGTCGGGATCGCCGTCTCCATCCAGATCCCCGCAGACAAGCCTCTCCGGGCCGAAGGCGTCGGGAGCCAGGACGGGGTGTATGAGGAAGCTGCCGCCACCGCCGGCGTTCTCGTAGAGGACGATCCGGCCCCGGAACTCACAGGCGACTATATCGCTGTCACCGTCGCAGTCCATATCCCTGCAGATTACCGTGGAAACACCGCCTGGCAGTGTGCTCACGCCGTGGCGAATAGGGTGCAGGTCCAGCTTGAGCCTTCCGGGTGCGCTCCACCAGTCCACCCCGGTCGCCTCCAGGAATCCGCCCCCCGGATTCCGTACCGGGCCGGTTTCGCCGGAATCCGTCCAGCGGCTCTGCGCGGCCGCCACCGTCAGAAGCGATATGGCGAGAATGGTCTCGGCAGGACGCATGGACGACTCCCTCCGGGTTCGGGAGATCCTTCGGTGACTCGGGGCGTTCGACCCCATTCCCAACAAGAGTAATACAATAGCCCGGGGCCGGTGGCAAAGATGCGGACGCCTCCGGGATTAACGGAGGCCTAACATTCGGGTCTTTGGTTAGGGATGCGGCCGGGCAAGGTCTGGTAACCGGCCGCCCGGGACTGTATATTTTTCTTACCGACAGGGAACCCGCAGGGATGATCCGATCAGCTTGCATCTGTCAGATGAAAGGAAGAATCCATGAAGCTCACTTTGTTGGCAGCCATGGTCCTGGCCCTCTCGGCTCCGGTGCTTGCCGCAACGGAGACCTTCGACTGGGAAGGCAGCGGAACGATACTCGGAATGTACCCCTCCGACGCTGTGGAGGCCACCATCAGCGCCGAGCACGTGCACGGCGGCTCCCAGTCCCTGAAGATCGAGCGCCTCTCCGAAAGCACTCCCCAGGCATTCGTGGCCTGGATCGTGGGGCTCTCCGACGGCGACGAGATCACCGCCAGCTTCTGGCGCTACGATGTCACTCCCGGTGACCCTCCCAGCTGCCGGATCTGGGCCCACTGGAATGACGACCCCGACGACGTTGGCGGCTATGCGGGCAGCGCCGGCGGCAACTCCGACTACGGCCCCGGAACCGGCTGGGACGAGACCGAGCACACCTGGACCGTCGCCGACGGCCACACCGGCATTGTGATAGAGTGCCGCGTCTACTCCAACCCCGGCGACATCGTCTGGATAGACGACCTAACCGTAACCGCGCCGGAAGGCGCCACCATCTACACCCCCGAGCAGCAGGAGCTGACCTCCGACACCTGGGGAGCCATCAAGAGCAGCGTCCTGTAGAGCTTGAGCCGGTTCGCTTGGGGCCGCCCGAACGGGCGGCCCCTTTCGCTATCGCGGCCCGCCGTCAGCGCAGGAGGGTAACCGTTGCCGTCGAACGACGGCCGCCGCTGCGGACCGTGCAGATGTAGACGCCCTCCGGCAGCTTCCGGCCGGAGGCGTCGCTGCCGTTCCACGCAAACTCCCGTGTTTCGTCTTCGCCCTGGAGCGGATACAGGACGTTGACCCTCCTGCCCGTCAGGTCGAAGACCTCCAGTACCGCTCCCGTTTCCGGGGGTACTTCCAGCGTCACCGTCAGCGCATCCTCGAAGGGATTGGGCCGGCAGACCAGCCGCGCATTCGGCCGCGGGAGCTCTACCGGACCTCCGGAGGAGATCCCTGTGTACAGGCTGTCGCCCTCCACGGCGGTGATGTACTGGTTGGCGGTTACGCTGGAGTAGGAGTCAACCACGCCGCTGGGCCACGAGATCTGGAGGGACTGAACCGCTTCGCTGTCGTACAGCCCCAGCTCCACAGGAAGGCTGTGGAAATCGTGCATGCCCTCCCCCGCACGAACTGTTCTGGTCAGCACTGTGCCGCCCAGGTCGGCGGTCACCACGGCACCGATGCCGCAGTAGTTGGAGGCTGTGCCCTCCAGGTCCACAGTCAGGTAGTTCGCGGGAATGGTCTCGCCCATGTCGTCGCGGAAGAGGTTGTACTTGTCTATGTGGCCGGCGGCGAACAGGTCCGTATCTCCGTCGAGGTCGTAGTCGGCCCACCCGGTTCCGAAGTAGTCGCCCATGTACTCGCCGGAGAGACCCAGCTGCTCGCCCACGTCCGTGAACGTCCCGTTTCCGTTGTTGCGGTACATCTGGCTGCTGTTGACGTAGAAGTCGTGGTTGGAGACGAATATGTCCAGCCAGCCGTCGTTGTTGTAGTCCACGAATGACGGCGTCCGGGTGTCGGTGTAGCCCGTTACTCCTGCGCTGGCCGTAACATCGTCGAAGGTCCCGTCTCCGTTGTTGCGGAACAGCTTGCAGCCTGGCGAGGAGGTGTTCCCCAGGTAGAGGTCGGTCCATCCGTCGTTGTCGTAGTCCCCGGCCGTTATTCCGGAGGTTCCACCCGTCCACTCCGCTCCCGACCCCGAGGTGACGTCGGTGAAGCTACCGCCGTCGTTGCGGAGCAGCGCGTTGGGGTAGTCGCCGTAGGTGCCCAGGTAGACGTCGTCGTCGCCGTCACCGTCGTAGTCGAGGCAGACACCGCAGTAGAAGCTCTCTGCGGATATGGTCTGCTGGGTGAAGGTTCCGGTGCCGTCGTTGTACAGAACGGCACAGCCGGAGGAAGTCAGGGTGAGCAGATCGGCGCTTCCGTCGCGGTCGAAGTCGGCGACAGCTATGGGCGACCCGGCCAGGCCGCTTCCGTACGTGATGTCGGTAAACTCCTCGCTGCCGGAGTTCTGGTAGAGGGACTGGCCGCTTCCGGTATCCAGCACCAGGTCACGAAGCTCGTCCCCTGTCAGCTCGGCCCAGAGTATGCGGGAGGCGGATACGCCTCCCAGTCCGGCGGATGCCGTAATGTCCTCGAAGTACCCTCCCCGGTTGGCATACAGCCAGAAACCGCTTCCGTCCTGGTTCGAAAAGGCTATGTCCTGCAGGTCATCCCCGTTGATGTCGCACCAGGCAACGGAATGGCCCAGGCCGGACTGCCCGGAGATGCCCATGCTCTCCGACACCTCCGTGAACACCTGCTGCGCGCCGGCTGCGCCGGCCACCAGAAGCAGCATGGCTGCCGCCGCAATCGACGATCTGGCCTTCCACAACATGCTTCCACCCTCCCTCATTGCATTAATGGCCTGCATACAGATTGCATGAAGTCTGCACCGAAGGCAAGGGCGGCTATTCCGCCCCCCGCCCTACCAGCCTCTGCAGGGCAACGGGCAGATACCAGCCGGAGTCGGCCTCGATCGCCCTGGCCACCATCCGGAGGCATTCCTCGTACTTCCCCTCCTGGCGCAGCTGGTCCGCCGCGGTGGTGAGCACGACCGCCAGCCAGCGCGCCTCCAGCGGGTTGCGGGGGACGCGCAGCATCTCGGCGGCCGCGGGCAGGTCTCCCCGCCAGTAGAGAATCTGGGCGGACTGCAGTCTGGAGGGGGGCTCCCGGCCCAGGGACAGAACCGAGGCGACGTTTGGGGCTATGGTGCTCTGGGCGGAACCGCTGACCTTCTCCTGAATGAACTGGCAGTACGCCTTCAGGTCTGTGTTGGGCTGCAGGCCGGTGGCCAGCGGAAGGCCCGCCATATCCTCCCGGGAGAGGACGGGCAGAAGCTGTTCGGGATGCAGCCGTGAGTAGCCCACCCCCTCCAGCTGCTCCGCGGCGGCCGGGTCTGCGAACACCGCTTCGGTGTCCAGTTGCAGCGGCTGCGCAGAGCCCACGAGAACGAGGTGCCTTCCCCCCGCCAGGTGAAGGGAGGAATGGGGGAATACACCGCTCCAGGTGGTGAGTATTCTCAGCATCTCCTCCACCGGCAGCTGGTGCAGGGGCACCCACTGGGCCGCCACTCCTCCGCTGTTCAACCTGTCCAGCACCGTGGAGTAGAACTCGCGGGTATAGAGGACCCAGCTGTCGACCGAACCGGGGTGTGTGGCATCACATATTACTATGTCCCAGGATTTTCGGCTGCCCAGCAGGAAGTTCCTGCCGTCGTCCACCACGAATTCGAATCTGGGGTCGAGGTCGGGTCTTCGGTTCAGCTCGGAGAAGATGGGCAGAGCACTTGCCAGGCTCGGACAGAGGTCGGCGCAGGCCAGCGTGTCCAGAGGATGGGTGAGAAGCGCCCCGCATGTGATGCCTCCACCCAGCGCCACCACAACGGCGTTCTCCGCCCCGGCGTTGTATCCCCAGGGCAGATGGCCCAGAAGGTAGAAGGCCTCCAGTGACGGCTGATCCACCGGGACCTCCTCCACCCCGTTTATTCGCAGGCTCCTGTGTCCGTCCCAGGCGCGGGTGAACACGGATACGGTCGCTGTTCTGTCCTCCTCGAAGAAGGCCAGCTCCATGCCCTCGGGCGGACGCGATCCGGGCGGCGGGGAGACCCATACCAGGCCGACGACCAGCGTCAGCGCGGCCGGCACCAGGAGGGCCGCCCGCCCGGCTGCGGCCCTCAGGAACAGGACCAGGCCCAGGAGCACGCTTCCGCAGGCCAGAACCGCGGAGGAGACCGTGACCCCCAGATGGCGGAAGAGGACCAGGGAGACCAGAAGCGGACCCGCCGCCGCCCCCAGGCAGTTGGCCAGGGAAAGAGCGCCCACGTCCTCCCCCAGATGGCCCCTGCGGGCGGCGGCTTTGACGATCAGCGGGAAGGTGGCTCCCATGAGCAGGGCCGAGGGGAGGAGGTACAGCCCGCATACAACCAGCCTCGAGACGACGAGCAGGGGCCATGAGCCCCCGGGAAGCGAGAAGACCAGACGGTTGAAGTGGCCCAGAGCGGAGAGGGGCACCACGCTTGTAACGCCAAGCCCCACCTCCACCACTCCCAGCCCGACCAGCGGCCTGCCGAGGCGGCGGGAGAGGAGCTGACCCAGAAGGCTGCCCAGCCCTATCCCCACAAGCATCATCACGCCCAGCAGCGAGAAAGCGTAGGTGCTGTTCCCCAGTACGTACGAGAGCTGGCGCGCCCACACGCTTTCGTAGCCCAGTGCGATCAGACCGCTTGCACCGTATACGACCAGCAGGAAAGCGGGCGGCGAATCGGAGGGCGGGGGAACCGCAGAGGCGCCGGCGCGACCGGTTCTCAACACCGCGGGAAGGGCGAGCAGCGCCATGCCCGCCGCCAGTGTCCAGTGGGAGCCCACGGCCTCCAGAAGCACGAATCCCGCCAGGAATCCGCCCAGGGCAGAACCCAGTGCGTTCAGGCCGTACAGCCTGGCGGTCTCCCTGTCGCCGCCCCGACCCTCGGCCAGCCTGGCCATTACCGGCACAACGCCCCCGGCCGCAAAGGCGGCGGGGAAGACCAGCAGCAGGCTAAGAAGCAGCCGCATGGGGAGCTTGGGAAGATGGAGCGTGTACAGCAGAGGGTAGATGCCGGATGCCATGTGTGAGCCCAGGAAGGGCAGCGCGGAGAGCGCGGCGCAGAGAAGCAGGAGCTTTCGAAGAAGACGGCCGGGCCTGGGATGGGCCTGAGCCCTCTTTCCGAACCAGCGTCCGCCCAGTCCCAGCCCCATCATGAAGGCGGAAAGGACGGCCGTTGCGGCGTCTACGCTGCCGCCGAGCAGCAGCACGAGCTGCCTGTTCCAGACTATCTGGGCCAGCAGTACGCCAATGCCGGCGGAGACGGCGGCTGCCCTCAGGAAGGGCCTGCCTCCGGTCTTTCGCTCCATACGGTTGTTCATGGCCTGTTCCAAACTCCCACAGTGCATCATCGGGCCGCTACCGCCGAAGACGCCCACCTTCGCCAGCGGCCGCGGAAAGGAGCCTTCGAATTATTCAGGGCATTTTCACTTTCGCGGAGTAGGTGGCATATTGTGACTTGTTATGAGAAGG
>CAZKJG010000032.1:0-21441 GCA_964553045.1 uncultured bacterium
TTTAGGCGACTTTAGTCGCCCACCGAACCCACCGCCTTTAGGCGGTGGCGGTCAGGTTTCGGCAGGACCCCCAACAAAAACATATCGAGGAATGTTCGACCCTGTCAAGATAGAACAGCACGCGCCACAACCAACATGTCTGAGATGAAGCCCCGGTCGGCGCGTCCGACCCCAAGCCCGATGGCCCACATGATATCGCACCGGCGATCCCGAATGGCCCAACCGGATGCACGGCCTGATACGGGTCTGGATTGCCGACATCGCCGGCGAGACCTTCGCCCGCGAGACCAGGATCGTCTACGGCGGCAGCGTCAAGCCTCACAACGCCCGGGAGATCCTCGCCGGGCTCCATGTGAACGGGGCCCTGGTGGGTGGGGCCAGCCTGCAGGCCGACAGCTTCGGCGACATCATCCGCGCCTCCGCCGAGGCGTAGAGAGTTTGCGGGCGGGGGCTGAGCCCCCGCCCGGACCCCTATCCACCTTCGTCGGCCTCCGCACTGTCGGCGCTTGCCCCTGGCCTGAGTTCGGCTCCGATCCTCAACATGTTTTCGTTGGCCCGCGGGGGACAAGCGGGGCGGCTCACCCCCATTGACAGTGGAGGGGGGCCGTCTAGATTGATATTGCCGCTTTATATCCGACCCTCGAAAGGAGATGCCCATGCGACGGTATCCCGTAGTCATCACGCTGCTGGTTCTTGCCTCGGTCGCCTCCGCCGCCCACCAGAACCCCGCGGCGCAAGTGCCCGGATCAGGCTCCCGTGCCCGGCCCGAGCCGGCCTGGGAGACGCTGGACGCCGGCAGCCTGTGGTCGGCGTTCATGAACGTCGGCTGGTTCGGCGACCCCTGGGCCAACTACCCCAGCATGGAATGGCCCGGCGGCTCGGGCAGCGACTACCTCTGGCTGGGCGATGTCTGGGGCAGCTGCTACGGCGCGGTGACCCCGTCGCCCGCGGAGACCAGCTGGGTGAGCAACTCCGAGTACGGCGGGGACATGGAGCTCTACCCCAGCGACGAGAGCCCCATATGGTTCGAGGAGCCTGGTGCCTTCTCCGACCAGACCGTTGGATATACTGTGGACGACTGGTATCCGATGGAGAACCCCGACCCCATGGGGCTGCAGATCCGAGTGGAGATGTACGCCTGGGACCAGCCTGGCTACGAGAACGTCATCGGCTGCCACATCGTGATCACCCACCACAGCGACCAGGGCAGCCCCGGCTCAGCCCTGGACGGGCTGGTGATCGGAATCAGGGGTGACTGCGACGTGGCTACCGCGGATCCAACCGAGCCCAACATGGACGACATGGTCTTCTACGACGGCCACGCCATCTGGTGCAACGACCCGGAGGCCAGCTTCGAGTACGAGTTCGACGACGGCACCCCGGCCAGCGAGGCGGACTGGTTCACCTGGCAGCAGAACCCCGAGGGCGGGGGCATCTGGTACCACTACAACTACCCCGACGGCGCGGGCTTCCCCGACCCCGACGGCCTGGTGGACGCCGACGTTGACGCAGACGGAGTGAGCGACCACTTCACCCTGCTGGCCAAGGTCTGCGGCGGCGACACCACCTACGTCACCGACCCGGAGTCGGGGGTGACCCTCTTCGAGGGAGCCCTGCCGGGAGAGCACTGGAGCCACGTGGTGGGGGACACCACCTACCTGGTGCTTCCCAGGAACACCAGCTACATGTGGGACGGCGACAATCCCAGCTCACCCGAGGACGACAGCGGCGAACCGCTTCTTGATCCCATGTGCACCGGCTTCCTGGGCTGGAGGCTCATGGACTGCTGGATCACCGACGAGAACGGAATTTCCCAGGGCCCGGTGGACGTCCACGGCGTGCCCGTACCGCTCTCGCACTGCTGGTGGAACTGGGAGTCCGACCCCGGGACCGACCCGGAGAAGTACCAGTACATCTGGGGAGAGAACCCCGACCTCAGCGGCCGTCACAGCGGCCCGGCCTACCTGTCCGACTGGGTGGGGAACCCGAACACTCCCAAGGCGTTCGAGCCCGACAATCCCGGTCCATTTCCCATTGTGCACCAGATCCCCTCGGGGCTGGCATACCCGGTTTTCGACTACCGTTTCCTCATGGGGATAGGTCCGGTGACACTGGACGATGGCGACACGCTGCACGTGGTGGGCGGCTGGGCCATCGGGGAGGGCCTGGACGGCCTGCGCACCAGCGCCGACCTGCTGCTGGACGCTTACTGGCGCCAGGAGGTCTGGGGAGGAGGGGCCACGGGGATCTCGGGCGGCGGCCCGCTTCCGGGCGCCGGCGGACTGGAGGCCTCCGTGGCGCCCAACCCCACCTCCGGGCCTGCGGCTGTATCCGTCCTGCTCCATGAGGCCCTGGCGGTATCGGTGGACGTCTTCGACATGGCCGGAAGAAAGGTGGCGGGCTGCAGCGATCCCGGGGAGACCGCAGGACAGAGGAGCCTCTCCCTGGATCTATCCCCGCTGGCCCCCGGAGTCTACCTCTACCGCTTAGAGGCCGGGGACAGGTGGGCATCGGGCAGGCTGGTAGTGGCCCGCTGACCCCGACCGTCCGGGCGGCTTCCGTGGCGGGGCCCGCCCCGCCACGGGCCTCCGTTCCCGAGGTTCCCCGAAGGATCCCCGGCCTGTCCGCGCCCAGATGCCCCAACAGTTGCGCTGTGACCGATCCACCGCCGTTCGCAGGGTGAGCCCTCTTCGGGCAGAGCCGTTACAGCCTGCTCGTCCGTGTCATATATTCCCGCCTCAGGCGCTCGCTGCAGCCGCGTCGCCTCCATGGGTCGGGCAGAGGGTCCCGCCCGGACCGGGCGACGGAAATCCCGCGGAGGGGAACACGATGCGAAAGGGTCTCTGCGCTGCGGCCGGAGGGGTCCTGCTTGCCGCCTACGCCGCATACGCGCTTGCCGGCCTTCGCAGCCCGGGACCGGCGGACAAGCTGATCCAGCTCGCGCTTCTGGTGCCGGCGGCGGCCTGTCTGGCGTGGTACGCCGCGGGCAGAGTGCGCACCGACCTTTCCGCGGCGGCGGTGGCGCGGCTGGACGGAGTCCGTTCCGGGGCCTTCCTGGCCGTCCTCTCCGCCGCGCTGCTGCTTTTCTCGGTATGGATGGCCTACGGCCCGCTGGAGGGCACCGCAAAGGGCGGTGACGAGGCCGTCGTCCTCTTCCAGGCCAGAGTACTCGCCGCCGGAAGGCTGGCGGCGCCGGCCCCTCCCGACGCCGACATCTTCTTTCCATGCAGGCATCTGATATCCAGAGAGGGAATGTGGTTCGGCCAGTACACCCCCACCCATTCGATACTGCTGGCCCCTTTCGCAGCCGCCGGAGTATCGCCCCTCCTGGGGCCGCTGGAGGGGGTGCTGAGCCTGATCGGTCTGTTCCTGCTGGTGCGGGTGTGGGCCGGGGAGAGAGACGCCAAGCTGACCGCATTGCTCCTGCTGGCCTCCCCCTTCTTCCTGCTGATGACCCCCACGCACATGGCCCACAACTCCAACCTGATGCTGGTGGTCTGGAGCCTGTACCTGATCAGCCTGTACTGGAAGGAAGGGGGATTTGCCAGGGCGGTAGGCTCCGGTCTGCTCCTGGGTCTGGCTTTGACCACGAAGCCCTACCCGATAACCGTCTGGGGCCTGTTCCTGGGCATTGCCCTGGCCTTCGGGGGCCGAAAGGGGCTGAAGGGCCTGGCGGGAATGGCCCTGGGAGCAGTCCCGCCGGTAGCCGGTCTGCTCTACACCAACTGGGTGTACACCGGTGACCCGCTGCTGACCCCCTACCAGCTGGCCAGGGGAGACCGCCTGCTGGGATTCGGCGAGAACAAGGCCTGGTACCCGATCTTCGGCGACTACAGGCATACAATCTGGCGGTCGCTGCAGCTGCGGGCCAGGGAGCTGGCCAGCGGGGCAACCATGCTCTTCGGATGGCCGCTGCTGTCCCTGATCCCCATGCTGGCCTCCGTGGCCCTCTTCCGCAGGGAGAGGCGACTGCTCTACCTGTCGCTTACCCTGGTGGGGATGTTCCTTCTGCTGCTGCCGCACTCCTGGCCGGCGGTGATCTACGGGCCCAGGCACTACTACACCTTCCTCCCGGTGATACTCTACCTCTCGCTGCGGGGGCTGGGCGTCCTGCACAGGGCGGCGGCCAGGAGATGGGCGGAGCGGGGCGGCAGCTTCGTCTTCCTTACCGTGGCCGGTCTTTTCGGCATCACCCTTCTTCTCTACCTGCCCGAGAGGATCGGGGAGATGTCAGGACCCTGGCTGGCGGTGGAGGCCGCCCCTTACAGGGAAGCGCAGGGGACGGTTGAGACCCCGGCTCTGATCTTCATGGAGGCCTCCCAGCACGGATACCCCAGCATTTACAGCGGGCTGAACTACACCTCCCCCTTCCTGGACGGCCCCTTCATCTTCTGCGTCCACCAGACTCCGGAGGAGGACCGGGCCTTCATGCGGCATTTTCCTCGGAGGAACCCCTACCTCTACTACATCGACGAAGAGGGCGGGCATCACGTGGAGCCCTGGACGGAGGAGCTGGCGAGGGAGCTCACCCCGGAGCGGGAGATGCACCTGCAGAACCGTCCTCCGCCCATTCGCCGGAACGGCCTCCGCCCATGAGCCCGAGCCAATTTCTGCAGCCGGTCGGCCTTTGCCCGCAGATGAGGCCTTGATTAGTTTCTTCAACCGATTCGAATGCCGCAAAACGGAGGTGATATGAGCAGGGTACTGCTGGTGAACCCGCCGTCTGCGGTGGGCGTATACGACAGCAGCAAGATAAGGGTGGCCATAACCAGCGCCCCGTTCATAACTCTGGCCACGCTGGCGGGGGAGCTGCTGAGCGAGGGCCATGAGGTGGAGATAGCCGACCTGATGGTGGAGCCCGAGCCCCTGGAGGCGTACCGCCGCAGGCTGGAGAGCCTGAGGCCCGAGTACGTGGGCATCACCTACACCACCCCCCTCTACCACGAGGCCCGGCAGCTGGCGGGCATGGCCCGGGAGCTCCTCCCGGACGTCACCACCGTCGCCGGCGGCATCCATGCCTCGACGCTGCCGCGGGAATCGCTGGAGGAGGGCAACTTCGACATCGTCGTCATGGGGGAGGGGGAGAGGACCCTGGCGGAGATAGCCGCCGGCAGCGACCTCCAGGACGTAGCCGGGTTGGCCTTCGGCCGCGGGTCCGACTACACCGAGACCGCTCCCAGGGAGCTGATCTGCGATCTGAACGACCTTCCCCTGCCGGCCTGGCAGCTGCACGACCTCTCCCGGTACCGCGCCCCCCACATCGCCAGCCGCGCCAACCCCGTGGGCTACATGGAGACCAACCGCGGCTGCAACCATCACTGCACCTACTGCAGCCAGAGGATCTTCGGACACCGGGTGCGCTCCAAGTCCTCCCGGCGGGTTGTGGACGAGATGTTCAGAATGCTGGAGCTGGGCTTTGCCGACATACACATCAAGGACGACAACTTCACCGCCGACATTGAGCACGCAAAGGACACCTGCCGGTTGCTGGCCGGGGAGGGATTCCCGGCGCCCTGGGCGCTGCCCACCGGGGTGAACGTGGAGGACGTGGACGAGGAGTTCTTCGGGCTGGCGAAGGAGGCGGGCTGCTACCAGATCTCCTTCGGCATCGAGAGCGGCGTGCCGGAGGTGCTGGCCGGGGTGAACAAGAAGCAGACCCCGGAGATGATCCGCCGGGCCGTGGAGATGGCCCACGACGCCGGCCTGGAGACGGTGGGCTTCTTCATGATGGGCCTTCCCGGAGACACCACGGAGACCATGCGGCAGAGCATCCGCTTCGCCCGCAGCCTTCCCCTTACCTACGCCAAGGCCTCCATGACCCTGCCCTTCCCCTCCTCGGCCCTGTACCGGCAGATAGAGATGGACGGACGAATCCTCTCCCGGGACTGGAGCAAGTACAACTTCCACTGCACCAGCGAGGTATGGAAGCACGAGAACCTGGACTGGGCCACCATCCAGCACTACTACTCGCTCTTCCACCGGCGGTTCTACTTCCGTCCCTCCTACATCTGGAAGCGCTTCTGGCGCGACCTGCGAATGGGCCATCTCTGGGAGGACGTAAAGGCGGTTCTGAGCAACGACTGGTCCGGCTAGAACCTGGAGGCCCATGTCCGCAGCCGAGAGCCATATACAGACCGTTGGTCCTTTGCACTGAAATCGCCCCGTGCACCGGCCTTTCGTGGGCCCGTGAGCAGGGGATGGTGAGGACCAGCCCGGAGAAGGTTACCTCCAATCGGATATCTTTCCCGGAGCAATGTCGGACGATCCGCAGGAATACCAATTGAGGACCTGAACAGCAAGATCAATATGTCTGCCGGGTTACCGGGGCATATCCCCAAATCGGGCATCCGAGCCCCGGCTGATTGGAGTGGGGCTCTTGGAAGAGGATGAGAACTGGATTTCATAGGGGGCGAATTCGTATTCCTGGCTGCAGACATACATCGAGGAGCGACTGCTTGATGTCAGAATGGGCGATTAGCACAGATTGCTCAAGAGACCCGTGGCTTGACGACGGTATCAGGGGGGGGAGTATAACATAAAATGCCTGCAGCATAATTGAATAGGAGGTTATATCATGACTGCCACAAAAGCACTCCTTGTCGTAATGGTTCTCCTGGTGGGCACGGGCCTAGCCTCGGACGGCTTCATCTACGGGTCCGTTGATGAGGGTTCCTACAACGCCGCCTACTATGCGATACAGATCGCTTGGGGCGGTATTGAGTACGACAGACAAGTGGAACACATAGACGAAGATTACAGTTCCGATAGTCTTGCTGTGGGCAAGTATGACGTACGTTGTACACTGTTCGACAGCGCTGATAGCATGCTAACAGCAAACAACGATACCGTCCGAGTCTACTCCGGGCAGGGCACTCAGTGCAACTTCGACTTCTCAGTACTTCTGGACCCTCTCTCCGAGACAAGTTGGGGAGCACTAAAGGCTATAGTCGAATAGAAGCCGCTAAATCGCTGCAGGCAGCCCTGGGGCCGGCATCGCCGGCCCCACTTGCATCAGAGGCTCTTCTGTGAGAAAGCGAGTGCTCCAATCCCATTCACTATTGATGGTGCCATCTGAGGTGAGTAAATTCCAGCCATCGGGTGCTTTGGATATTGATAGCGTCAGGACAGGATATCTTCGGCTGATATCCAGAATCTTGGATTCAACTCGTAAGTGCAACAGAGGGCTATAGGCTTGGTGGGTGGGCTGTTGTAGAATCAACAGCGACATCCGTTTGGAGCCTAACCCTTAGGAGCGCTTATGAGTTCGTACAAACAGCTCACGTGTAAGCTGCGCTTACCTTGAAGAACGATACCAGATTTACCCCCTGAAGCAAGCGGGGCACAGCCAGTCGGAGGCAGCTGTAGTACTTGAGCGTGACAGGAGTACGATCAGCCGGGAGCTGAGGCGCAACCGTGGCCTGAGGGGTTATCGGCCTGCCCAGGCCCACCGCAAGGCTATGGAGCGTCGCAGGGCAAAGGTGCCTCCCCGCTTTTCCAGTCCGCTCTGGCCGATAGTGGAGGGGCTGATACGTCAGGACTGGAGCCCCGAGCAGATATCCGGCAGACTCCTGCTTGAGCACGGCCGGGCCATAAGTCACGAGACGATCTACCAGTACATCTACGCCGACAAGGCTTCGGGATGAGATCTACACCCCCATCTGCGTTGCCAGAAGAAGCGTAGGAAGCGCTATGGTGGCCGTGACCGCAGGGGCAGGATACCCAACCAGCGCTCGATAGATGAGCGCCCGGAAGCGGTAGACGAACGCTCCCGTCTTGGAGACTGGGAGGGCGATACAGTGATCGGCAAGGGTCACCAGGGTGCCCTGGTGACCGCCATAGAGCGCAGATCACGGTTCACGGTGATCGGGGTTGTCCCGCGCAAGACCTCTGCAGCCGTAACGGGGTCCCTGGTGGGGGAGCTTGGCGCCCATACCGACAAGGTCCTGACCCTCACACTGGACAACGGCCGGGAGTTCGCGGGCCATGAGGAGTTTGCCGGCAAGCTGGATGCGGACGTCTTCTTTGCTCACCCCTACTCATCATGGGAGAGGGGAAACAACGAGAACACCAACGGCTTGATCCGCTGCTACTTCCCCAAGAATCGAAACCTGCGGGATGTGACGCGGGAGGAGGTGAGATCAGTAGCGGAGCGTCTCAACAACAGACCGAGAAAGGTGTTGGACTACAGGACACCAAACGAAGTATTCTTCAGCAAGGTGCAAAGGCTAACTGTTGCGCTTGGGACTTGAATTCAAGCATCATATCAGCGAGTGCTTGCGGAAACGCTATAGATCTCGCGCGCCTTTCGAACACGAAGTACTATAATGGAGTTTTCGATTTGGGGTTAACGGAGCGGCTCGAATTGACACATGGAACCATCCGGTGCATATTTTTATTCCTGCATTGAGAGCGAAGAAACAGCAGAATAGAAGCAGAATCGGGCAAATACGCTCGGGCAACAACATCAGTGAAAAACAGCGGAACAGGTTGAACCTCTTTCAGGATACTCTTTGGGGAGAATCGAAGTTGCATAGATACCGCAAGACCATTGTTGCTACTGCTTTGATTCTTCTTACGGCAGTCGCGGGATGTGGAATAGCAGCCGAAAGATCAGGACCCAACATTCTGCTAATACTTATAGACACTCTGCGTGCAGATCATCTGCAATGCTACGGCTACCACCGACCCACTACGCCTACTCTGGACAGCCTGGCATCCACAGGTGTCATGTGGTCTCGAGTTCAGGCTCAGAGTTCATGGACCCTTCCCACCATGACATCCATCTTCACGGGAGTATCGGAAAGAACCCACAGGGCTGGAATGATAAATGGGAAGTTCTACGGCATATCAGATTCCCTGGTAGTTTTGCCTGAAATACTTGCCGAGAACGGTTTCAGCACTTATGCCGTCTTCAACGTCGTCGTCATGTCCCCCAGGTTCGGTTTCAGCAGGGGTTTCGATTTCGGTGAATACAGTGGATGCAGCCTGGAAGCGCTGGATGCCGACGAAGTTGTGGACGCCTTTATCGGCTGGATGGATTCGAGAAATTCCTCCCAGAGGTTCTTCGCCGTCCTTCACTTCTTCGACCCCCACTTCCCCTACGACCCTCCTGATGGCTTTCGGAACTATAGAGACCCCGACTACCACGGAACCGACTATGGAAGAGACCTGGGAGAGGAAATGTTCGAAGCTTTTCATAACGGAGAAATGGGTGAAGAGGGTCTTCAGCACATGGTGGACTCATACGATGGAGAAATAGCCTTCACCGACAGCGAGATATCGAGGCTTCTCTCCTGGCTCAGGTCCAGCGAGTTGGCGGACAGCACGGTGGTAATCGTCATAGCGGACCACGGCGAGGAGTTCGGTGAGCATGGAATGCTCACCCACGGCAAACAGCTCTACCGCGAAACCACCGGCGTTCCACTCATTATGTCCGGCCCGGACATCCCACGGGGAGTAGTAGACTCGACAGTGGTGGGACAATACGATGTGCTTCCCACTATCCTCAGCTACCTCGATCTTCCAGTACCGGGGCAGGTGGAGGGAAGTGACATATTGAACCCGGATATGCAACCGGACAGGGAGATTCCGTGCAGCGGATTCAATAACAATTCCAACAATTACGTGGCCATCCGCAGAAACCAGCATAAACTCTTCTGGTATACGGATGCGGACAGCTCCTGCCAGTTCGACCTGAAAACGGATCCGCAGGAACTCCATCCCGGCTCAGCGGACAGCTCACTAATTGAATCGGCCCTGGAGTACTGGGCGACCCCCGTCATGTATCCCGCTCCGGAGATACCGGGCGGTGAAGAGTTCACTCAGAAACTCAGGGATCTGGGTTACATGTAAACCGGGCTAATAATAGATATTCTCGTGTTTGTTGCGGTCTTACCGAAGTCGGGCAAGTAAAGCTTGTAGAAGGTGCTTTGAAAGGCAATACAGCCATGGGACTCCGTACTGACTCCAAGTCGCTCTATTGCCTTGGAATAGGTGTAGCCGCCCTCTACCACCAACCGGGCAGCATTCAGCCTGAAAGCCCTGGGGTATCCTAGACCCTTCTTCCTCGACATGACTGCACCGCCTCAAACCGAAGGCAGGAAGTACTTGGACATGACGGAGTATCGGGAATAGATGGAGGAGCTCAAGTCACCCGACGAGCCATCTCAGGCCGAACAACCGGCCGAGAAGGCTACCGTTTTTGCGCACTGATTCGGACTTGACCTCCTGTTGGCTATTGGTAAGTCTGGGAGGCGCTGACCGCCACCGCCCAAATATATGCGGTGACGGTCAGTTCCATTCACCTCACAGAGGCCGGTCTTCAGCCCGGATTCGATCTAACGAAACGGGTATAGGTTGGACATGGGTCGGCTGCCAGCCCAATTCGGTCAGAAAGCCCTGCCGGCTTCGCCCTGGGTACGCTCTCCGCCGCGTGGTCTTGGGGCGAATCCCCTACTGCGTCTTGAGGACGGCTGCAACCCTGAATCCTACGTAGGGATAGCCCAACTCCGCGTCCGCTGGGGTCCGGGAGTCACATCGGCACTCGGAGCTGTCCGACAGCCAGCTGCCCCCCATGGCCACCGCTCCGCCGTCCTCAGTCACGCACCATTCCGCCAGGTTGCCGGCCATGTCCCGGAGTCCCCAGGGGTTCGCCGGGTAGCTCTCCGCAGGGGCAAGCCCGGGGTAACCGTCGTCCATGTCCGGACAGCGGGTAAGAAGCGGCTCGGAAGCGTCGGATATATTGGCCAGGGAGCCCGAGGGGCTCTCCGGCCCCCAGGGATACCGGTAGCTCCTGCCGGCCCTGGCGGCGGCCTCCCACTGGTTGGGAGTGGGCAGGTCTGCCCGTATGCCGGGATGGTCTTTCCTCAGGCTGTCCTCCAGCCAGCGGCAGTAGGCCCGGGCTCCCTCCAGGGATATGCAGCCGGCCGGGTGTCCCTCCATCCCCTTCCTGGGGTGGTAGAGCCCTCGGACGGTGTCGGCCCGGAAGCCTGGGTCCCAGTCCGCAGGGAACAGGCTGTCGGTGAGCAGCGTGTAGCCCTGCCGGCAGGTGGAGTCGCGAAGCAGCTCGGTGTCGGCGTCGTTGAGAAAGCGGCATATCTCCTCCACCGTCACCTCCCGTCGGGACATGTAGTAGCCGTCCAGACGGACCGGCATCCGGCCTCGGGCGTCTCCCGCGGACAGCGTATGCACCATCTCCGGGATGTATATCATGTCGCCGGCGAGGGCCGGGACCGGCATGTCGTAGGAAAGCTCCCGGAGTCTGTTTGTCAGCAGATCCACCGTGTCCGCCATGCTGATGCCGGAGGCCGTGTCCAGAAGCATGAGAGCCACCGAACCCGGACCCGGCAGCAGCACCTCCGCCGGAGTGGTCCCCTGAGGCCTGCCGTTCACCAGCAGGCTCATGCCGGAAGGTCTGCTGGTGACGGTGGTCGGGAAGGAGTAGCGAAGCGTCACGACAACATCCCCGCTGACGGGTGGAATAAGCGTATCCAGGGTCTGCCAGCCTTCCGCGGAGACGCTTATCTGCAACCCTCCGGCTGGAACGCTGAGCAGTGCGGGGGACTCCAGCTCCCGGCCGTCGGGAAGGGCAACGGTGGCCCGGGGGACGGTGGTAACCGTCGCCCTGCCGGCGGACCAGCGCGGCAGGAGAAGGGCTGCGGTCAGCCCCAGCGACAGCGCCGCCAGGCCCAGCGCCAGCGGCCAGCGTCTGTCTTCGGCTGCGGACATGCGTGTCAACGCCGGTTACGAGTGCAACAGATTCGTCGGTTTGGATGCAACACTTTCGCCGCCGTCCCCCTCCTTTCCGATTCTGTCGCTGGGGAGCATTCCGTGCTCCCTGTGCTGCCTGAGCCTGTAGCTGTCACCTGAGATGTTGATCGTCACGGAGTAGTGCAGCAGCCTGTCCAGGATGGCCGATGCCATCACCCGGTCGGGCAGGATCTCGCCCCACTTGCCCCATGACTTGTTGGACGTCAGTATGATGGGCTTGCACCTGCGGTAGCGGGCGGCTACCACATCAAACAGCAGTGTGGCAGAGTCCCGCTGCAGGGGCGTATATCCGATCTCGTCCAGCACCAGCACGGCGGGGCGGATCAAGGTGGTCAGCAGCCTGTCCGCCTTGTCCTTGCGCACGTACTCGGCGTGCTTCCTCACCAGCCTGCTCATGGTGATGAAGTAGGCCTTGTGGCCTGCCTCCAAGGCACGGACGGCCAGAGCCACCGCCAGGTGGGTCTTGCCCACCCCCGGTGGTCCCAGGAAGATCACGTTGGTGCCCTCCGTCATGAAGCGCAGCGTGCCCAGTCTCTCCACCACCTCCCGGTCGATGGAGGGCTGTGCGCTGAAGTCGAAGTCCTCCAGGCTGCGCCTGTAGGGAAGCCCGGCAAAGCCGGTGTTGGCCTTTACCCTGCGTTCATGGCGGGCCTCCGACTCTATCCGCAGCAGCCGATCCATAGTCTCCACCGGATTGAGCTCCTCGGTACGGGTTGCTTCCAGCATGTTGTCCAGGGCCGCAGCTGGCCATTCAGGTCATCGAGGCTGGCAAAGCTGCGGCCCTTGAGGAACGACCTCTTGATGTAGCCGATGCCTCTCTCAACCTTGCCCTTGGCCTGCGGCCAGTAGGGAGGGCAGGCTATCGTCCGAAAGCCCCACCACTGGCCGAACTCCTCGAAGTCATGGTTGACCAGGGCAGGGCCGCCCTGCCGGGCGGGCTTGTCTATCACCTGACGCATGTTATCCACCACCAGCTCCTCGGGTACGCCACCGATGTCCCGGAAGGCCCTCTCCATCAGCCTTATCAGCTCGGGCCTCCTCGTAGTCGTGGTGAACTCAGCCCACATGTACCGTGAGTAGCCCAGCACCAGCACGAACAGGTAGAGCTTGCGCTTGCGGCCGTCATGCTCGATGGTGCTGCACTCACCCCAGTCTATCTGGGCCTGACGGCCCGGCTCTGTCTCGAAACGCTCCACAAGCGCCTGGACGTAGCTCTCCTTTACCTCGCGCATATACTCCTTGAGGATGGTAAGGCCACCGGTGTAGCCCTGAGCACGGATCTCGTCGATCATCACCGTGGCCGGCAGTCTAAACCTCCTCAACCGCGGCCGGATGTACTCCTTGAACGGATCCAGCTTGCTGCGTCTCTTGCGATTGGGCTTTGTCTTACCCGTCAGCATCCGGTACAGCGTCGTCCGATGCATACCCAGCTGTCGGGCAATCTCCCTGGGCATTTTCACATTCGCGGAGTAGGCAGCATATTGTGACTTGTTATGAAAAAGGCATTTACGTCCTATCTCAGTGACACACGAATCAGGTCGATTCTGTGTACAGCGAAATTCGGTGGTAGAACCACCTGTCCTGACTGTTTATATAAGCGTGGATTCTGGCGTCTTTCCGATGCAAGATGGCAATGTCGGCGATGCGGCAAGAGGTTCGGCGTTCTGACGGGAACGAATCTTGAGCGGACCACCTTCAGCCTTCCCGAGACGTACGAGCTTCTACATTGGTTCGAGCTGGATCTCACCGACAACAACATAGCACGGCGCGTTGAGGTTGACTACCGGCGAGTCCATCGCTTCCTGTTGCGGGTACGGGAGAGCATAAGGGCATATGAGGAGCGCAGCATCAGATTGCTTGGTGGTTCTGTCGAGGTCGATGAGAGCTACTTCGGGCCCCGCTTCAAGAACCGCAGGAAGTCGACCAGGGAGGAGCTTCGCAAGGAGGGTGGCCTCAAGCATCTTCCTGGCACCCTCTCGGATTATCGTGTCCAGAGCACTGCGGGATTCAGAGGTCACTAGACTGCGGAACCCCTTTTCGATAATCTATGCTATGAGCGTGTCCTTTCCTCCTCAGTTGAGGGTCTGTATGTTCGCTGGAGAGAATAGGCTCTCATTCTCTCATCCACAAGTTTTGAGCATAACTCGGAGCACTGGATGAAGTCACCGAGACTGTCTACACGGACATCTCCGGATGCCATCTCTCGGCTGGGAGCAACCGGATTCTCGCCGAGGAGCTGACGGCGATCGTGGTGCCGCGACCGGGGAATGGCGGTAGTCCGAAAGGGAGTCCCCGTTGACGATGGCTGCGGATAGCACAACCTCCGATCTGCCGTATATTAGGTGATCGACAGTTTGCTGTTTGCGGATTCCCATTCCGCGAGCAGCGCTGTTAGCGGCTCTCGGGCTCGAACAACCTTGGAAGGACCGACCATCGCAGAAAAGGCATCCTCTTCGCCACCGGCGGAACCCCTGGGACGCCGGACGGGGATACTGCTCGCTGCAATAATCATCGCGGGCGCAGCGCTCAGGATGGGAGTTGCCGTAACCACGCGAGATTGCTATCACGACTGGCGGCGCTACGGGTTCCACGACGTACGTGCCTGGGTCACCGCCGGTGGCATGGTCATCGACGGCCGCAACCCCTACAGCGAGTCCTACATCCTAGACTTCGCCCCCGGATGGGCATGGGTATCGTCGGTTCCCGTCACAGTGGCCGGCAAACTGGGCATGGGCACCATCGGAGCCAGCGTGCTCGTGAAGCTGGTTATCACATTCGGTGACGTTGTGCTCCTGCTGCTGGTCATGAGAATGTGCAGGCTCATTGGCCGATCGCCGCTCTACCCCGTGGGACTGCTCGCCCTGAATCCCGTCTCCATTCTCATCACAGGCTACCAGGGCCAGTTCGACAACGTGACGCTCATTCCCATAGCTGTCTGGATAATCCTGCTGCTTCGCTGGCGCCGGGGCGGGGCTGGCGTGGACTCCACGCCGAAGGCCCTGCTGTCCGGGGTCATGGTCGGGCTGTCCATGGTCTTCAAGCACTCATCCGGGCCCATTCTGCTGTTTACCGTCCGGTCCTTCCGGGACTGGAGGAGATGGACGCTGTCGCTTCTGCTTGCCATGCTGTTGCTTGCTGTCTCCTTTCTGCCATACCTGGAGGGTGCCGGCGCCGCCGAGATATACGGGGACGTATTCGGTCAGCAGCGAAGGGTCGTGGGACCACTGGTGGATGCGATTACGGCGATGCTGGGAACCGCACAGCCCGGTCCGCTGCTACTGAGGCTCATATGGGCAGCGATGATACTGCTCTCCGCACTCCTCGCCGCCAGGCGCAGGCTGGGCATCCTGCAGGCGGCCGCACTCTACTACGTGTCCACGGTACTCTTCGTCCCCTCCATGGCCAGGCACTACTTTGTATACCCGCTTCTCTTCGGCGCTGTGGCCTACCCCCGGGAGACCACCGTGTATTCCGCGGTCACATCGCTGTACCTTCTCACCTGGATAAGGAGCGCCGGGCCGCTCAGGATCGCGGATTGGGGCATGCATCCCTGGCCCGTCCTGCTCGTCCTTCTGCTCTGGTGGCTGCGGGTGGTTTTGCCAAAGGGGGCTCTCTCCCTTATGGATATGCGCAGAAGCAGGTAGGGGGCCGGGCCCCTTCGTTGCCGCAGTGGAAGACTGGAGGTGAACATGAGAGGCGAGTTTCCAGGCGGTCCTCTGTACAAGGTCCCGGTATTCTCCAGCATTCCCGACATGCTGGTCCGGGCGGGTGAAAGGGCTTCGGAGGAGACATTCGTCACCGAGCCGACCCCCAGCGACACCTGGCGGAGCATAACCTACGGGGAGATGGCCCGCCGTGTGGACAGCCTGGCAAGGGCCCTGCTCAAATGCCGCAGGAAGCCCGTGGTCGGCGTGGTGGGGCGCAACAGCATCGACTGGTACACGGCCTACCTGGCCGCACTGC
The DNA here is from genome assembly GCA_964553045.1 of uncultured bacterium. Lineage (GTDB taxonomy): Bacteria > Fermentibacterota > Fermentibacteria > Fermentibacterales > JCC-6 > JAWLEP01. The sequence continues at coordinate 15,733 of CAZKJG010000032.1, forward strand.
GCAGCGGCGGTGTGGTGGTTCCCATAGACCGCCAGCTGTCCATTGCCGAGATGCACACGATACTCCACTACTCCGGCTCCAACATCTTCTTCTTCGACGAGGACTACGAGGAGGAGATCATCCAGAACGTGGGCGAGACCGGCAGGAAGTTCCAGATGTTCGCCATGAACGCCACGGGTTCCACGGAGTCGCGGCAGCTGGAAGACCTGGTGGCCTCCGCGGACCCCAAGGTCGGGCTTCCGCTGAGCTACGACCGCGAGGCTCCCGCCGCCATCTGCTACACCTCGGGCACCATGGGCCAGGCCAAGGGAGTGGTGCTCACCCAGAACAATCTGCTGGCGAACGTCCGTCAGATGCTGCAGTTCCTGGATCTGCGCCCCGAAGACATATTCCTCTCCATTCTTCCCGTCCACCATACCTTCGAGGGTACCGGCGGCTTCCTGGGTCCCCTGGCCAAGTGCGCCCACATAGTCGTCTGCAGGGGTCTGCGGTACATAGCCGATGACCTGGTTGAGAGCCAGGCCACTGTCATGCTGGGAGTGCCCCTGCTGTGGGAGGCCATGTACAAGCGCATGAGGGCCGGCATAAGGTCCCAGCGCGGCGGAGGAATCTACTACCGGGTGGGCATGCTGATCTCCGCCGCCGCGGAGAAGCTGGGCGGGAAGAACATCCGCAGGAAGGTCTTCGCCCCGGTTCACGAGAAGCTGGGCGGCAGGACCAGGCTGATGGTCTCGGGGGGAGCGGGAATCGACCCCGAGGTGGTGGCGGGATACGAGAAGCTCGGATTCAAGTTCATACAGGGATACGGCCTTACCGAGTGTGCACCAATAGTCTCCGTCAACCGGGAGACGGCCAACCGGCTGGGCTCCGTCGGCCCGCTTCTGCCCCGGATGGAGGGCCGCATCGATAGCCCCGACGAGGAGGGCGTGGGGGAGCTGTTCGTCCGCGGTCCCAACATCATGAAGGGCTACCACGAGAATCCGGAGGAGACCGAGAAGGTGCTCTCCGACGACGGGTGGTTCCGCACCGGTGATTTCGCGTACTTCGACGATGACGGCTTCCTCTTCATCACCGGACGCAAGAAGAACGTAATCGTGGCCAAGAACGGCAAGAACGTATACCCCGAGGAGATAGAGACCCTCATCAACCGCTCCGACCTGCTTTCGGAGTCCATGGTCTTCGGTATGGAGTCGGAGGCCAAGGGGGAGGAGATCTGGGCCATCCTGGTGCCGGACCTCGACCTCTTTATCGAGTGGGCCGAGGAGAAGGGCGAGAGCCTGCAGCCCGGCCAGGTCCTCGAGGCCATGCGCAAGGTGGTGCGGGAGTACAACTCATCCCAGCCGGCCTACAGGATGATAAAGCGGTTCATCATCCGCGAGGAGGAGCTCCCCAAGACAACCACCCGCAAGATCCGGCGCCGCGAGGTCATGCGGGAGGCGGGCCTGGAACGCGAGCCCGTGTATACCCCCTAGCCGAATCCCCGGCGATTGCGCATAGTAGCAATAGTCTACTAAGTTGATAGGGAATACACCAGAAGGAAAGCTGGAACCATGGCGGATGAGCTGAAGAGATGCACCCGGTGCATACTGCCGCAGACCTATCCCGACATCGATTTCGACGAGGACGGCGTATGCAGGGTCTGCAGGGAATTCGACCGCAGGTTCGCCGACATCGACTGGAACGCCAGAAGGGAGAGGCTGGAAGCGATCCTGGACCGCTACCGCGGCCGGGGGGGCAAGTGGGACTGCATGGTTCCCTTCAGTGGGGGAAAGGACAGCACCTACACGCTCTGGCTGCTCAAGAACCGCTACAACATGAACCCGCTGGCCTTCAACTTCGACAACGGCTTTGCCGACCCCGAGGCCATGCTGTTCGTAAGAAAGACCGCCATGGACCTGGGCGTCGATCTGGTCACCTACTCCCCCGACCGGGAGCTGCTCCACAAGGTATACAGGAGGGCGCTGGAGGCCACCGGCGAGTTCTGCTCCGCCTGCGTGGTGCTCATCCCCACCGCCATCTTCCGCTACGCGGACATACACGGGATCAGGCTGATAGCGGCCGGTTTCTCCGACATGCTGGAGTCCCCGCCGCCTGAGACCTCCTACATGGACCGCAGGATGTTCCGCAACATCATGAAGGGCCACATACCCATAAGCGAGCTGCGCTGGGACTACTTCTTCCCTTCATGGAAGAGGATGTTCGGGGTGAAGCAGATCAACGTGCCCAACTACATCGAGTGGGACCTTCCGAAGATATACGCCACCCTCCGGAAGGAGCTGGGCTACGAGAAGGACGTCTCCCAGATACGCTACGACTGCCTGGGCACCCCCCACTCCAGCTACCTCTTCCGCTGCCGTACGGGCTTCGGCAAGTACGAGTACCTCTACGCCAACATGGTGCGGGCAGGCGTAATAGACCGGGAGAGGGCCCTGGAGATAGTCCGGGAGCGGGAGGCCTGGAAGAAGCCCGAGGGCTTCGAGGACTTCGTCTGCGGCCTGGGCGCCGACCCGCAAGAGGTGATGGACGGCATAGAGGAGAAGAGCGTCTTCAACTTCTCCGGCCGCAACCGCGCCCTGAGAAGGCTGGCCATCAAGGTCCGGGAGATGCTGCCCTAAACCGGGCTCCCCCGGTGGCCGGCTGGACGTATATTGCGCCCATGGCTATGAGACCACATCCAAGAAGAGCAGCCCGCCGATTCGGGCCATCCCAGGGCAGTCCGTGACCGACGAGAGACACTCTCCGGGCGCCAACAGCGTGGCGATGATGGCCGGCCAGATCGCCGGCAAGGCGGGTATGCTGGGCTCCATCATCGTGCTCTCCCGCTACCTTTCCGATGTTACATTCGGCAGGCTGATGCTTGCAATAGCGCTGGGACACGTTGTCTTCTTCCTCTCGGACATGGGCGTCTCCCTCGTATCCAACCGTCGCATCAGCAGGAATCCGGACCGCGCCCAGGAGGTCTTTTCCGCAGCGGCCACGCTCAGGATCGCACTGGGGGCGGCGAGCGTCTCATTGCTGCTGGCGGTGGGCATCCTGGGCGGCTACTCACCGCAGCAGACATTCTTCTTCGGCATCGTGGGCTTTGCGGCCTGCCTGCGGTCCGGCGCGGAGGTCAGCTACGCCGTGTACCGGGGCAGGGAGAGGATGGTCTACGAGGGCCTCGCCCGAAGCGTCATGGGTCTGTCCAGCTTTGGTCTGGCGCTTCTGGTGGTACGGCTGGACCTGGGAGACGGAGGCGCCGCCGGCGTCTACCTGGTGCGCGCCCTCCTGGCGCTCTCCGTTGGGCTGCTCTTCCTGGGTAGGCTGGGCGTACGGCCAAGGCCAGCATCACCCTCCCGACGCACCTGCATGCGCGGCCTGCTTCGCGACAGCCTGCCCCTGGGGGTAATGGGCCTGCTCTTCATCGCCTACCAGAGGCTGGACAATCTGGTCATCCAGGCGGTGCTGGGGGATGCGGCAGTAGGCGCATATCAGGAGTGCTACCGCCTTCTGGAGGTGATGGTCCTGGCAGTTGCCCCAACCCTTCTTCCCGGCGCCCTGTTTCCCGGGCTGTGCAGGTCCTACGCCGCCAGCTGGGAGCATACCGTGGCCAGGGTCAAAGACATGGCGGAGGCCTTCCTGGTGATGGCTGCGGTCCTCACTCTACCCGTTTACGCCGGAGGAACCCGACTGATGGAGGTCATCTGGGGAGAGTCGTTCCTTCGTGGCCAGAGCACGAGGGGCTTCATGGCCACACTCTATCTGCTTATGGCCACACTGCCGATTTTCTACCTGATGCACCTGCTCCTGGCAACGATACTGGCCACGGACCGCCAGCGGGTGACAGCCTACGCCGCTGGGGCGGCGGTAGCCCTCAGCATGGTCGGCAACCTGATTCTCCTGCCGGTGATGGGCCTGCCGGCGGCGGGGCTGATGGCCCTCACGAGCACAGCACTCATTGTGGTCGTCTTCTACGTCAACCTGGCGATGAAGCACGCTCCGCTGCCGCTGTGGAGGGCGCTGCCCAGGCCGCTGCTGGCAATGGCGGTGGGAACCGCGGCCGCGCTCCTGATCGGTGACCGATCACTGCTACTCAGAGTGGTCGCTCCGCCGCTGATGACGGCGGCGACTTGGCTGGCCATCGGGGGAGCCGGACTCACCCGGAAGATGCTCTCCCGCCATGAAACGTCCTGTACAGAAACGAGGACAGCCTCTGGTTGATGGTCTCCAGAACCCACTGGAGCCTGGGCTCGGGTACGGTACGGACCGACCCGTACCCTGTGCGGTGAGCCTCGATCACGTAGTGGATGAGGTAATCGATCCCCTGGCTGACCTGGTACTCCATATCCAGCTTGATGTTGGTGCGCTTCCAGGCGTGCAGGCGGATGTCCAGCCCGATCTCCTCCGCCGGCGGCTGAAGCTTCTCGGCAAGCAGATCTCTGCCGTCGATCATCGGTGAGGCGGCGAGAATTGCTGCGGCTCCGCCTTGACGCAGGTGGCTCTCCAGCCCTCTTACAATCTTAAGGGGCTTCTCCATGCCGTACAGGTCGCCTCCGAACACGTCAAGTATGCGCTCGTCGCGTTTCTCCGGCGGCACGGGATAGTAAGGGGGATTCGAGACAACGAGGTCGAAATCTCCGTGGACGTTCTCCCACAGGTCGCTCTGGACGATCTCGAAGCCCTCCTCGATGCCGTTGATCAGGTTCGTGGCCTTGGCGAACTCCACCGCTCGAGGGTTGTACTCCGCCGCGAGGATGCTCTCGGCATTTCCCCGGACGTTGTGGCCCTGGAACGCGGTGCCGGCGCAGAGGTCAAGCGCCCTGTCGTACTCCCGGTCCAGGAGGTGGCGGGAGACGAACCGGGCCAGCAGGGCCGAGTCCCCTCCGGCGTAGACGTAATGCTCGGTGGTGCGGTTGGAGCCTTGGTCTCTGTCGGTGAGGAACACGGTGTCGCCGAAGGGAAGCAGCCTGTAGAGGAAGAGGATGCCACCCCCACGCTCCTCGACCAGACCCTCGGAGGCCAGCCTGCCGGCCAGCCCTGTGCCGAGGTGCTGCTCCATCCGTGATCGCGGCATGGCCATGTTAAGAAAGAAAAACATGTAGAGATCCTTCGCGGCCGCGTCAGCTCCAGCGAAGAGGAACAGGTAAGCGCCGGGAAAGGCCGTGGGGGAGAAGGGATTCGTCCTCCCGGCCAAATAGGCAAGAAGGGTCGAGGGCTCAAGCCCGGCAAGGTGCGGGGGCCTTCGAAGGCTTGGTAGGCGGTGCATCCGCAGATATCCCTTCTCAACAATGAGATTCCTGGTTTCGCGCAGTATCTCGATCTGCCGCTGGCTGAGCTGTTTCTGCATCCATTCTCCCCGCTATTCCGAGCCATGACAGGCTTGGGTACAGCGCCGAATATTGCGCCAACATTGTAGCAATACAAGCTTACGTACGGGGAAAGAGAGAATTCCCGACACGACTGGAATCTGAAACTGCGTCGAATGTCAACGCCCGTGCGCAACCGGTCTCTTATGACTGAGCCCAAATAACACTTGCAAGGCAGCATTATTTAGCCTTATCCTATAGTGTAACACCCCCGCACATTAAGATACCTATAGATTAATGGTGTTGACCCCCCCCCTCCCCGATATATCTTCCTGATGAGTCAGTTGGCATGCTTTTTTGCAGAGGAGGCTAAGATGCGCGTAATATCGCTGGCTGTCTTGGCAGTACTGGTCTGTGCTGTCAC
>CAZKJG010000033.1:0-6468 GCA_964553045.1 uncultured bacterium
CCGACGGGCCGTTCTCCATGAACGTCCTGCGCCACCTGCGGATCGACCCGGGGTGTACTCCGTAAACCCTGGCCAGCTGGCCTACGCTCTTGCCCTCAAGAAGCTCAAGTACCACCTGAAACTTGAGCCTGGGAGAGTATCGCTTCCCGCCCTTCGACACTTTGTCAGCCTCCGATCCACCTGCCCCACACAGCATGCAAAACATGATTCCCGGAAGTCGACCGTTCTACGTCAATGCGGCAGTGTTTCGGGGTCATATCCCGTGATGGATTAGCTCTTAGACTTGAGCCTAAGTCTGTCGGCCCGAATATTGCACTCAGAGACCGCCGGCTCCGCAGTAGCCCTGCAACGAGCTATTACGCAGTGATCCTCCATCACCATATGACGACTCTAGGGATACTTAATTTTACCCGGGAGCTATCTGATGCTCTCCTCCATGTATTCTATGGCATCGACCAGCAGTCTCTCGCCTGCCAGCCTCAGCTGCTCCCTGGTTGGGGGAATGGAAGCCAGCAGTCCGTAGACGCATGAATGATGGGCCTCATCGAAGTCCTCGGCGCGGGTAGGATGGAGAAGCATCCGCATTCCTCTTCCAGTCGCCCTGGCCCTCTGTTGCCAATTCTGCGGGAAAGTCCTGCGAAGGGCTTTCAGCCAATAGTCCGGCCAATTGAGGAGGGCATCTTCCTCTCTTAGCTCGGCGAGATGGGCTATCGCAAGGACCCGGCCCAGGTCCTTGTTGCTACGCTTTATCTCCCTGCCGGCGATAATGCCCGACATGGTCTCGGGCCCGATAACAGGGTGCTCCAGCATGTTAGCAAGGGCCATGGCCTCCGGCCGGGCCAGGCTGATGCCGAGGGCGTGGATCGGCTCGTATGCGGTCAGGGATATATTCCCGAAACTGGGAAGGGCGAAGTGCCCCCTTTCCGTTTCCAGTCTGGTGAAGGTTCTACAGGATTCCCGTGGTGTATCGGGTACAGTGAGAAGCTCTATGAACCAACCCCTGCCCTGAGGAGGTTTGAGCCTTACCACCGGCAGTTCCCTTGTGGGAGTTTCAAAGTCCCCCGGACTGCCCCAACGGGGATCCTCCCGCAGCTTCCATCCGTCCGCCATCAGCTCCTCGGTGATTGAGCGGCCCGCATCTACCGCCTCGATGCGCGGCGAGAGGAGGCAGTCGGCGTCTTTAGTGCGAACGCCCATGTCGCGAAGCAGGCCTTCGAAGTGGTATCCCACGGCAAGGCTGCCTACTATGGTGAGGTTCTTCTTGGTCTTGTCTGGAATAGCGTCGACTATCTCGCGCAGGACCCGCGATGGACGGACCCATATCAGCGAGTCCTTTCCTGCGGCCATCAGTACGCATCCTCAGGCAATATCGCGTTCCTTAACTGCAGGGCCTGGTGGTCGAGTCGGGCGGAGCGCAGATCCAGGAGGCACTCAACCGGGCCTGCCCACAGGTAGCCTAGCTCATCCTTCTTGAAAAGCGAGTGCGCTCTTCGTAGGAAGTGTATTGCGAGGGAGGGCGTGCTCTCCCCAGTGGTCGACTCCTGCAGTGCTGGATCGAGCTTCCTGAGGAAGTCCAGATCTGCATGCTTCCCCGGAGCATGGATATGCAAGTCCAGTCTGGGCGACCCCACGATATCCAGGTCCGGGTAGATGCGCACAGCTCCCCGCACCCCTCCTATGGCGATGTCATCCCGGCTCAATGATTGAAGGCGCTTGAGAATAGACTCCTGCGAGCGCGGGTTGCCGGACCGGTCCACGTAGAACCTGGTCGAGCGTGACTCATCCGCCAGAACAACGAGCTTCTCCCATGCACGCCTTGGAAACGAAGTGAGAGCGATGCTCCTGTCGCTGTAACGGACTAGGCTAGCCCCTATTTCCTCAATGGCGCGTGCGACCGTCCTGTAGCTTGTGCCAGCGGCCTTGGAGATCTGGATGAAGGTGAATCCCTTCGCCTGGGGCTTGATTATGCCGGGGTCGATGCTCTCTGCGAAATCAGCAGGGTCATTCACGATGCTCCCGGACGGGCTCTCGGCGTTTAGGAGCCAGAGATATATCAGCAGTCTCAGTATCTCACCTGAATAGTCCGGGTCGGGAAGTTTCTGGAAGTCCCCGGGTTTGTCCGAGACAGCTGGCACATAATCCTTCGTCCGGTTCAGCAAATAATCGGGAATCTCTCCGAATAGCAGCCGGGGCCTTCCTTCACGGTAAACCGATACGGCAAGACGCTCTATGACATCCAGTTGGAAAACGGTCGCGTACTTCTGCCACTCTTCCTTGAGGCTATCATCTGAGATACCCGGGTCTACCAGGAGTAGGATCCCGTATTTGTCTTGTTCATCGGATAACCGGAAGGCCATTCTCACTACCATATCCCGCAGCGATCTCATGGCATCCAGGCCTTCTTTGCTCTCGACCATCAGGTCGCCGCGCTTGCTATAGCCGGGATTGCCCATCATCTGTCTACCTCCCTGAGACAAATCTAGAATATTTGATGCTGCAAGTCAATAATGAAGTTGCAAGTCAATATGATACCTGCAAGTCAATATGTTGTATGGCCGGAAGAGCGCAGTTTCTGGCGAAGCGGATAGTGGGAATTTCCTTCCAGCTCCGGTCCGGTGCCGGACAGACCATGCAGTGTTCAATGGAGGCATTGCCCGCCCTCAGGCCAATCCGGCTTTGGGGTATCCGTCGATTGTGCCCTGGTCGAGGCGCACGGAAGGCACGTAACTCTGGTCGGGTTGCTTGTACCGCTACTGTGAGCGTCTCCGCCTGGCCCCAACGCGCCTTCTTGGGGGCAGGGAGCCGTTGGATGTGGAGGTCGCCTCTCTGGCGACCGGGGGCTCTTTGTGGCGATGGGATGCATCATCCTGGTGGTGGATGAGCTGCGGAAGCGTATCGGGGTATACGGCCCCCAGCCCTGAAGCCTCTACCAGCGGAACTCGGGCCAAGGCCTGGGGTCGCCCATCTCAGTCGGGTGGCAGCCCAGCTCATCGGACTGGGAGATGCAGGCCCTCTCGAAGGCCCGGTAGTCGCTGCTGTCCGACCTTATCCTGCGGATCAGGGCCGGGAGCCTCCGGAAGCGCTGCTTGCCCGCGCGGCCCTCTTCGAGGAAGGTGATGGTCTCGGACTCGATGAAGGCGGAGAGGTAATCCGAGGGGAAGCGCGGAAGGTCCAGGGTTCTTTTGGCAGCCTCGGTGCCCACCTTGGAGTCGTACTCGACCAGGGCCGTGAACACGGCGGTCTCCAGGCCGCCCAGTGTGGGTATGTGCAGCCTGCTCCTGTCAACGTACGGCTCGGACTGGCGGATGAGGGCTATCTGCACCAGCACGTGAGGCCACAGCATCTTCGTCCCCCTGTAGACGTGGGGCTCCTGGAGGTAGGGCACGTCCATCTCCTTTGCCTCCCGGTCGCCCATGAGGGAGTGACGGACGTCGTAGGCGAGCCCCAGCAGGTACTCGGACAACTCCGCGCCCAGGACATCGTCATCGGCCAGCACGTAGATGTTCTCGACCAGGGTGTAGAGGTCAAGCGGGTCGCCGAAGACTGCGACCCCCGAGCCGTACCTGGTGGCCTCCGCTGTTATCATCGCCCCTCCCGGTGGGCTGCCCGGCCCGTCGACGGCCCTTCCTGGGGCCGACGGCGGCCGGAGGTGTGGATCTTACGCCGGGCCGGAAGATATCAGACCAGGCGGCCCTCATCAACTGTCGGCCGGTCATCGATCCGTTTCAGCTCCTCGAGGAACCTCCGCTTGCGGCGGTGCTCCCTGCGCAGGCCCTCGACGTACTCGCGCCACTCGTCGCCCCGCTGCAGCTCCTCCAGCAGCTCCTTTACCTTCCGGAGGTACTCCACCGCCGTGGGGTATACGGACACCTTGACCCGGTTGATGAGCTCCTCGGCCATGGCCTGCCAGATTCGCACCGTCCGGTCCGGCCGATGACCGCGGAGGGCTTCGGCCGTGCGGTCGTGCAGCCCCCATTCCCCGCGGCAGAACCCCCGGCGGTCGACCAGCAGGTCGTACCAGTGGAGGACCTGCTCCGTGTCCTCCTCCAGGATGGCCGCCTCGGTCAGGACATCGAGCAGCGGGAAGCGATCCGGGTCGGGAGGGTCCAGGGGAAGCCCCGGCTCGGGCAGCGGCCAGGAGGCGGTCTTCCAGGGCAGGGTTCCCTCCCGGAGGAACTCCAGAAGCGCCGGCCGGACCTCCCGCCAGCATCCGGCCCGTTCAGCGGCGCTGCGGGCCTTCAGGTAGCTGCTGTCGCCGGAGCCCCTGACGAAGTTGTAGACGCACAGGGCGGCAACCTCCGGCCAGCTCTCCTTCCTCTCGTGCATCTCCCGCAGCAGGACCAGGTACTGGCCGAACATCACGGAATGGCCGCCTTCCGCGGCCCTGATGCCGCGGTCTATCCAGCGCCTGGCCTTCCCGTACCGGCCGGACTCGATAAGCCTTCGGGCCAGCCTGACGTAGTCATCGGTGCGCTCGGCCTCCCGCCTGCAGAGCCGGATCGACTCCTCCGTGCGGCCGGCCTTCCACAGGGCCTCCTCGGCCTCTTGGACCAGCCGTTGCCGCCTGTACTCCCGGGAGTGGCCGCCTCTGTCGGAGCCGGCCTCGGCGGGGCGCGATTCCAGCCTCTCCAGCAGCCGGTCGGCCATGGCGCTCCAGGCCTCGCCGGGATGTTCCTCTTCCAGGTAGTCGGCTACGCTGCTCCACAGGCAGTACTCGTCGCCGAGGCGTACGTCCACGGCGTGCTCCAGCTTCCGGGCGGCGGGGAGCGATGCCTCCCGCAGCGCCCGGGAGAAGCAGTCTATGCATTCCTCCAGCGCCATATCGATCTCGTCGCCGGCGTATCCCTGCTCGATAAGTGCCGGCGTGACCTCCATCAGCTCGCTGCCCAGAGACAGGACCTCTTCACATCTTCCGTCGTCCAGCAGAGCCTTCATGCCCCTGCTTACCTCATCGATGGTCCAGGTGCTCTCGTCCGGGTCGTAGAGGTCGTCCCCCCAGACGGGACAGGGCAATTCCCGGATCAGCTTTCTAATCCGGTCCGTGACCCTGTCCGCTTCTCCCTCCCGGAGGCTCAGGCGGTCTGCGAGGTACTCCCCCGCCCGGGGCAGCCTGTCGGCGACCTCGAGCAGCAGGCTCAGCAGCTCATCCCGGGATGCCTCCTCGAGGCGGCCGCGAAGCCCGCACTCCGCCGGGGTCGGGGACGGGGCCGACTCGGGCGGCTCATCGAGAAAGTCGTCATACTCCTCCTCCAGTGCCTCCAGCAGGCGGAGCCGGTCATCGTCGGGCTTCGCCTCGGGGATCCTCCGGCCTTCGCCGTGCCTGGCCAGATACTCCAGTACCGCCGCGACGCCGTGCTTGCAGTCTAGCCCGAAGGGGCAGCTGCACATCGACGCCGGCGTTCCCGCGGGTTGCATGATAACGGCGGTCTGGTATGTCCCGGTGCCCCGGACAGTGGCCAGCAGCACATTGTCTTCGAAGAGGGCGAGGTCGACCACCCGACCCTGATGCATGTAGCGCTCGCCGCGCCTGGCGATTCTGGCGCCCGTCCATCTGTCTATGTCCCCCCATGTCAGATCGAGGAAGGCCGTCTTCTTTTCCTGTGTCATGCTTACTCCCTGATGGTGTCTCTCCTGCGGCGCGTTGAGGGCTGCCGTGCGGGTGTCGGGCTGGGGGAATGTAACACCCGGGAGGCGGTTCCGCGATGGCCGGGGGCGGTTGTTCCTTGCGCAGACGAGGTTCGGAGGGCCCGATCTGCATTGCCTGCCCAGGCAGTGGCGGGGGGATCGGATGCGCGCGGAGTTGTGGAGCATGGCTGCCGTCAGGCGCTTTCCGTGCGGCTGGTCCGCCTGTCGCCCGGTGTCCTGCACGGTCCCTCAGGGCCTTCGCCTGGAATCCGGGGTGTACCGGGTAAGGGCAAGCCGTCGGAGACGAAGATGCCGGCTCACCCGCGCGGCTGGCCTTCGAAACCGGCAAGAACGGGATGGGTCGCCGCGGCTTCAAGTCGCGACCGGTCTCGGAATCTTCCAGATTGTTGCCATATTGGGAATTGCCGCTGTGCCGCACCTGCTCAATGGGACAACGGCCCGAGACGCTGCCCAGCCGGCAGCGGAGCCTTGCGGGAAGGCTGCAAAGCCATGGGGCTGGGGAGCTCTCGGACGTTGCGGGAGTGGATGCTTCGGATGGAAAGAGGGCCAGGGCGCGTGCTGCGCCCGGGCCCACAGCGAGAGCTGGTTGTGGGGCCGGGCACGGCGCTTGTGAATTTCTTTCGGGCGATCCGTCTGGAGCTCAAGCCGGGAAGGGGACAGCAGGCGATGTGGCCGCCGGACGGTTCGCAGTGGAGTACCGGATTGGCCCGGTTCGGGCGCTGGCACCTGGAGACAGCCGGAGGGTTCTGCTTCCCACCGGAGAGCGAGTCCTGCGCCCGAAGGGGTGATGCGAAGCCACCCGCGTCTCTGCAGCATTGCCGG
>CAZKJG010000033.1:6568-18051 GCA_964553045.1 uncultured bacterium
TTGCCGGCTCTTCTGTCCGCAGCCATTCCTCACCTCCCTTCGAGTATTACCGTATGCAACATATCTAGTTAACGCCATATGTCAATATTTGACACTACAACGCAAGAAGGGTATGTATCCCATGATGGGAAAGGTGAACCCGTCTTCTTGGAAGGGGGATACAACGATGGCGAGCAGGGACGAGCACCTGGCTTCCGGGCTGCTTGTCGGGTCGGCAGTGGCTGGGGCTGGGCCGCGGAAGAGCTGGCAGAATCGTCTGGGCATCCTGGCAGGTGCCGCCGGCGGGTCGCTGCTTCCGGATATGTTTGATCCACCGAGCTCTCCGGTGCACAGGGACTCCGGGCATTCGCTCGCCCTGCTCGGTGCTATCGCGAGCCTGGGCGCCTCCGGGTCGACTCAGCTGGCGAAGCGGCAGGCTGAATTGAGAAAGGAAGCCCGGGCATACCTGGCGCGGGGTGGTTCACTCCCTGGGGATCTCCAGTTGAGCATCATGGTCTTTGAGTTCCTGCAGGGTTGTGTCAGAGGAGTAGCGGTCGGAATGGCCACCCACCTGGGCATGGATGCTTTGACTCCGGACGGGATTCGTCTGCTGAACCGGTCGCTGTAGGCACTGCAGGCAACGGAAGGGGAATGATGGCCGGCATCGGTGAGACCATCCGGAATCTTCGCGAGAGGATGGGTGTGTCCCAGGACACCCTTGCGGACTGGGTAGGCGTATCGAGGGCCACGATTGCCCAGATGGAGCTGGGCAGAAGGGCCCCCGAGTCCCTGGAGCTCTTCGGACTGGCGGACTTCTTCGGATGTACCGTATCGGAACTCCTGGAGGGTGAGCCTGCGAGTCTCGCCCCGGTCGGCGTCCGCTTCCGCAGGGCGCTGGGAGTAGGACAGGACAGCGCGGTGTGGAGCACCGTTGCCCGCTGCATCAAGCTCGCCCGGGAGACCGCCGGGCTGCGGAAGCTCCTGGCGATCGGCGCCGCCGATGACTGCCTGCCCAGCTACTCCCTGGCCGGGCCCCCGGGCAGGCCGGAGGCCATCGCGCAGGGGTACGGGGTTGCCGGCCAGGAGAGGAACAGGCTCGAGCTGGGCACCGACCGGATCGGAAACATGGGCGAGCTGCTGGAGGGCCAGGGGGTCTTCGCCGGCGGGATCAGCATGCCCGAAAACGTATCGGGCTTCACCCTGAGCATTGACGGGGTGGGTACCCTGTGCATGGCCAACGAGAGGCACTCGGGTCTGAGGAGGCGCTTCTCGCTGGCTCATGAGTACGGCCATGCGCTGATGGACTCCTCGCAGGGGGCCATCGTGAGCAAGGCCGAAGACAGCGGCGAGCTGCTGGAGGTGCGCGCGAACGTCTTTGCCGCCGCATTCCTCATGCCCGAGCAGGGGATGCTGGAGATGATACGCAGGATCGGCAAGGGGGCTTCCTCCAGGGAGCAGACCGACGTATACGACGAGCAGAGCCCGACCCGGGTGGAGAAGCGGCACAGGGCGTCGGAGCAGGAGATACAGCTCTACGACGCGGCCAGGCTGGCCTTCTACTTCGGGGTGAGCATACAGGCCGTCCTCTACAGGCTGAAGAACCTCCGGGTAATCGGCCAGCAACGGCTTGAGAGCCTGCTGGAAGAGGAATGCTCAGCGGAGGGCACCCGGCTGCGGCGTATCATGCACGTCCATGACCAGGACGACCGGCTGGAGGAGGCCGACCTACTGCGCAACACCGTCCTCAACATGGCGCTGGAGGCTCTGCGCAGAGGGCTCATCAGCCGAAGCAAGTGTATGGAGATAGGCGAGCTTGCCTTCGGGCAGCAGCGGCGGGAAGACATGGAGAGCCTCGTCGACAGCACAGCTCCGAGGACCGGCTCGGTCAGCATACCGGGTGCAGACTGAGCATGACCGGAAGCTGTGTCGTAATGCTGGACGCCTGCCTGCTGATCAACCTGCTCCTGGTGGATCGCGCCGATATCCTCTCAGATCTCTCCCGCTACGAGTTCCGGATAACGGAGATGGTCATGGAAGAGATACGAGATGAAACACAGGCTGCCGCGGTTGGCCGGCTGATCGAGGAGGGAGCACTTCATCCGGTTGGGATTGATGACGCGGAGACGATCGGGGACGTTGCGGAGCTCTGCCAGACCCTCGGGCGGGGGGAAGCCTCGTGCATGTCCGTTGCCCGCAGGGACGGCCTCGCTGTGGGCACCGATGACGCCAAGGCAGCGAGTCTCGTCGAAGGCCTGCTGGGACCCGGACATGCCCTCAGCACACCCGGGCTGCTGGTGGAGGCGGTCCGAGCCGGGCTGATTAGCGTCGCCGAGGCGGACCGGATCAAGTACCGGCTGGAGGAGATGCGATTCCGAATGGACTTCGACTCGTTCTCGGAGTTCGTCTGAGTGACGATACTCATCGTCTGCAAGCTGTGACGGTCTTTCGTCTACTGGTGCGGGACTCGGCGGCGGAGTATCTCTGCTGAAGATGGCCTCTCCCTTGGCTTCCGATCATCTGGGCCATTGCTTGGAAAGTGTCGCATCCGGTCCGGCGCGGGCGTTGCACGCAAGGCCGGCGTTGGCATTCGTCCTGTCTTCGCCGGTTGGATGGTGTCGTTCGTCTCAGCTCAGTAGAGCAGCGTCCTGTTCAGGTTCAGTCCAGTATTCTGAAGGCCTTCACAGATGAGTAGCCGTTCGTCCTCATCTGGCAGAAGTATGCGCCTGGGGGCATCACGGGAAGAGCGGTCGAATGCTCTCCGGGGGCGTCCAGACATGGATTGATGCTATGCACCAGCCTGCCTTGGATGTCGTATATCCTGAGGTCTACGCTCCCGGGTCCGGAGACTGTGTAGAAGACACTGCCCGCGCCTCGGACGGGATTTGGATAAATGCCCTCGAGGTGGTCATCGACCTCCGGCGTCCCGCCCTCTATGGATGTTGTACTCCATTCTACCGTCAGACTCTCCAGTGCTGGAGTAGAGTCCCCACTCGTGGAGAGCAGTATGGCTTCGTACTGGAAGTAGGCCTCATCCCCGTTCAAGATATCGTCGAGGTTTCCCGGCTCCGGAGAGAAGATCGTGTCCGACCAGCTCCCCATCGAGGTTGTTCTGACGCGGAAGCAGACTTTCGTACCGGTTGGCTCTGTGCACTCCCAGGTCAGGCATCCGTATTGCGGAGACTCCTGAAAATCAAACAGCGATGAGTACAGGCTGGATGAACCGCTGTGTTCGGCCGGATTCTGCTTCCACCAGCATACCCGGTCTTCGAATGTGGCGCCTGCAAGGATGTCCAGTCGACCATCCGAATCGATGTCGCCGATATCCCCGTCTCTTGCTCCATCGAAGTCGCTGGAAACTGAGTGCTTTTCCCAGGTCGGCTGCCCTCCGCCCAGATGCTCCCACCAGGCGACTTCGTCGTTGCCTGTTGATGTAGCCATGAAATCCAGATCGCCATCTTCGTCGATATCCGTGATCTGGACAAACCTCGGGGATATGAAATCGGGGTCTATTTCGTGTCTGATCCATAGTGGCTCATATCCATCGAGTCGGTTCTCCCACCAGTCCAAATTGCCCTCATACAGAGAATGAAATGCGGTAGATAGGATATCCGTATCACCGTCTCCGTCCAGATCGGCAGCATCGAGGTCCCAGGGTCCGATGTACTCCTCTGCAATCTCGTTTCTGGTCCAGGTTCCCCCCGAGCCATCGACGTTCTCCCACCAGTCTATAACATCATATTGATGGGAGCTCGCGACTATATCAAGATCTCCGTCTTTATCGATGTCCAGAGCCATGCATGAGTGGCCGAATTGGTAATCGTCCTTGACGATGTGCTGGTTCCAGGTCTCTCCCTGGCCATCATCGTTCTGGTACCAGGCCACATGATCGCCGAGGCTGGCAATGGATACGATGTCCACGTCACCATCACCGTCGATATCGCCTGAATCGAAACAGGAGACATTGCCGCCGTTGTCCTCGATTAGATGGTGTACCCAGGTAGTTCCTATCCCGTCGCGGTTCTCAAGCCATTCTAAATCATTAGTCGCCGAGCAGCTGGCCAGGATGTCCACATCCCCATCGATGTCTACATCGCAGGGGTCGATTCTGCTGTAGCCCAACGGGCTGGATGCGACGAAGATCTTTTCCCACGCCGTGCCTGAACCATTGATGTTCTCCCACCAGTAGATGGCATTCGAGCTTCCCAGGACATCGAGGTCTCCGTCTCCGTCCATGTCCATCGCATGTAAGTCGCACGGCGTACCTGTGTATTCATCGATGTTGTGCTCTATGAATGGTATGGAATAGGTGCTCGATATCTGACCCTCTACGGAGGTGTAGTCGACCGAGTCGCTGAGGAAGAACTGATTTCCGAACTCCGTAACCGGGCCCCATTCGCCTGGTCCGCCAGACCAGTCTGTCTGTGTTGCCGATCCTGCGAGAAGATATGCGGGAAGAATCAACAGAGGTGTTACCAGCAGCGCATCCGGCAATGCTCGCTCCTCAGCGGAAGGATCGTCTGTGGCTGACTATTCCATTCTTCCCGCATGAGCCAACAGGAAACTGGATTTCCTGGATTTTTGAGCTAGCCCCTCTGGTACTTTTTCCATCTCCGGAGTGGCATTCTCAACTGAGATGACTATACGTGGGCGGTCTGACTCGGTCAAAAAGACCAACTACTTAGCTTCAGGCGAGCCGTCTCCCACAGAGGTACGCAACCCGGCCATGAGGCTTCATCATCCGATCTCTACCTCCGGGACATCATCTGTCCAGGGAACGTAGTCCGCATCGGGCTCGC
Source organism: uncultured bacterium (assembly GCA_964553045.1). Classification (GTDB taxonomy): domain Bacteria; phylum Fermentibacterota; class Fermentibacteria; order Fermentibacterales; family JCC-6; genus JAWLEP01. The sequence continues at coordinate 11,344 of CAZKJG010000033.1, forward strand.
AGACCAGCTCCAGTGGCTGTGGGGGAGGCCTGGGCTCCTTCCACAGGTCGAGGTGCTCGAGGATGCGCCTGACGACCGAAGGCTGCTCTATGAAGGAGATCACCCTCATGCGGCTTCCGCATTCCGGGCACCTGAGAGCGTCAATGTCCCACACCTTCTTCAGAAGAGCGGCCCATCTCTGTCTTCTCCTCGAAGAGACTGCCCCTGGTTGATCCTGGGATGACTCAACCTCCGACCTCAGGTGGAAGCTGCAACGGTTGGGGTTGAAGTCCATGGAGTGACCTTGAGGAGGTGTCCGTCCGCGAAACGCACAACGAGCCTGGTCTGCGGCATGGCGGATCCTTCCCGGGCACCGCTGAACGCGTTGCACGGTAATAGAATACTCCCCGCCGACCCGGCCGACAAGCTAACATCCCGTACCGGGGCTCAAATCTTAACATCCAGGCATTCCGGCCGGAGTGATGCCAGGATTTGAACCCCGGTACTCCCGCTATGCGCCCCTGTACACCACCCTGCCTGCGAAGATGGTTGCCCGGACGCCGGACTCGGCCAGCTCCTCCTCAGGGCTCTGGAACAGGTCGCGGTCCATCAGCGCAAGATCGGCCCTGCATCCCTCCTGAAGCCGCCCTGCGGAGCGCTCCATGCGGTTCTGCCAGGCACCGCCCAGTGTGTGCAGCTCCAGGGCCTTTGACAGGGAAACCCTCTGGTCAGGCAGGTAGGGTTCTCCGTCCCTCTTGCCGGGGTCGACCCGCCGCACCGCCGTGGCCACTGCCTGCATCGGATCCATGGAGCTGGTCATCGTTCCCCAGGGCCAGTCGGAGCCGAAGGCGACGTGGACGCCGTCACGCACCATGTCGCCGAGAAGGTAGCGGCTGTCGGCTCTGTCCTGGCCCAGTAGCGGGACGGTCTCCTCGAAGTAGTCCTCGTCCCGGTAGAACCAGGCGGGCTGTATGCTCGCCACCACTCCCATCCGGGACATGCGCTGTATGTCCGACCTGTCGGCCAGCTCCAGATGCGCCAGAACGTGCCTGAGGCGCTTCCTCGCCCCCGCCGCCTCCATGTCGTCGAGGGCGGCCCTCACCGCACCGTCTCCTATGGTGTGGATGTGGGCCTGAAACCCGGCTGAGTCCACTGTCTCCAAGGCCCTTGCCAGATCATGGCTATTCCAAACCGGCTTTCCGGGGAAGCCGCTGCGGTCCAGATAGGGGTCGTTCAGGTAGCCGGTATGCCCTTCGATTGCGCCGTCCATGAAGAACTTGGCCGTCTTCAGGGATACCGTGTTCATAGGACGCATGTCCTCCAGGCAAGCCTCCATCTCGCTGAGCTGCTGATGCGGAGACCGCGACGGCAGGAAGAGCCAGCTGGCGGATATCCGTACCGTCAGCTCCCCGCTGCTGTCGAGACGACGGGCCGCCTTCAGTCCGACAGCCTGGTCCGAGTCGAGGATGCCGGCATCGAACGCTGCGGTTATCCCGTGCTCCGCCGCCATGCCCATGTACCGTTTCAGAGCCTTCTGCCAGTCTTCGGCGGTGGGCTGAGGAAGGGAGGAGGCGGCCTGCCGGATCGCAGGAAGCTCTCGGATGCAGCCTGTCGGTCTGCCGTCGCTGTCCCTCTCGATCGTCCCGAAGGGCGGGTCGGCGCTGTCGGGGCCGATTCCGGCGGCCTTCATCGCAGCGCTGTTCAGCCAGCAGGAGTGGTAGTCGATGGAGAGGAGCATGGCGGGCCGGTTCGGCAACATCCTGTCCAGGTCCTCTATGCGCGGCCCCTCGGGACCGAAAGCGGGGTGGGTCCACCCGAAGCCGGTTATCACCTTCTCATCGGGATGGTCTGCGGCGTAGTCCCCTATCCGCTTCTGGTAGGCCTTCAGGCCGTCGAGCCCGGCCAGGCAGCAGCCGCCGAACAGCCGTCCGCCCATGAAGAGGTGGCAGTGTGCATCGCAGAAACCCGGCAGGAGAGTGGCTCCCTCCGCTTCCAGGAGATCAGTGTCCGGGCCCTTCAGCTCCATTACCTCATCGTCCGGGCCCACGGCGACGATCCTGCCGCCGCGGGCCGCCAGGCTGCCGGAGCTCCTTCTGCCGGTGTCCGGGTCGAAGAGGGCGGCTCCCCGTACGATGAGATCCGCGGCAGTCACCTCGTCTCACCTTCCCCGGGTGCGCAGCTGCCCAGGGAGAAGATCTCGTCGTAGGTGTCTCGCCTCTTTATGACCGCGACGGTTCCGTCCTTGTCCGTCAGTACCCGTGCCGGACGCGGGAAGGAGTTGGTGTTTGCCGCGAAGAAGCTGGGGTCGTAGGCTCCTGTGTGGTAGCAGCAGAGCACATCGCCCCGGGCCGGCCTCCTCTGGAGGAAGACCTTGTAGCGGGAGATGATGTCGCCGGAGTAGCAGAGCTGGCCGGCCAGGAAGCACTCGAACGGCTCACTGTCCCTCCTCTGCGGGTCTGTCATTACCGTCCAGCTGTTCACCGGCGGCAGGAGCATGGCCGTTGCGAAGCTCGTAACCGAACCCTCAAGCGTGGTAAGCCAGTGGCTGTCGGCAACGGGACGGACATGGGCCACGCGGACCAGGGTTACGCCGGAGCCCTCGGCCACGCTTCTTCCCGGCTCTATCACCAGCTTGGGGTCGCCGAGCTCCTCCAGCGCCTTTCTGAAGGTTACGGTCTTTCCATTGACCTTCACCGAACCGGTGAGCACCTCCCCCAGCATCTCTTCGCGGGGGTACCGGGAGTACATGCGCTCACCGCTCCACATATCCGGAGCCACGCTTCCGTCCGGCCTGGTGGCCAGTCCGCCGGGGGCGTTGTTCCAGACGAATATGTCCTCGTTCCGGCCGTTCCTGCCGGCGATGTAGCCTTCACGGACCCTGTTCTCCAGGTACTCCCACTCCATCTGTGAGACGTAATCGGAGGGGAAACCGCCGCCCATGTTCAGAAGACGGCAATTGCCGCCCTTGTCCTCGAGCATGTGGCTGAGCTCCACTATGCTGCCCAGCACCTCGTGGTAGGCGGAGGGTTCCGTGACCTGGGAGCCTATGTGGGTATGAAAGCCGTGGAGGTCCACGTTCTCCAGCTCGCCCATGCTGTCGAGGACCTCGGGGATGTCGGATATATTCTCTCCGAACTTCGACCACACGCCAGCGGTGAAGATGTTGGCGTCCGTTACCCCCTCCATATCGAAGCCGGCGACCCTGAGGGCAACCGGGGCGGTCACGTCCATCTCACGTGCCCGGGCATTGATTATCTCCATCTCTCGACGGCTGTCTGCTATCAGGAACATCCCCCGTGAGAGGGCCTCGTCTATCATCCGGTCGGACTTGGCATTGCCGTTGACGTCCAGGTCGGTTGCCGGAATGCCACCCTCCAGGGCGGCCCGCATCTCGTTGGGGGAGACCACGTCGGCACCCACACCCTCCTCCGCCATGATGGAGAAGACGGAGGGATGGGCGTTGACCTTCCCCGCAAACCGCATGTGTCCGTTGGGATAGTGCTCCTCGAAGACCTTCTTGAACGCACGGACGTTCTCCACCAATATAGGCCGGTAGAACAGATGCAGGGGCAGCCCGTAATCCTCGATCCAATCCGACATGGGCCTGCCGGAGATGACCGGTTCCCCATCACCGCCCTCGATGAATCCCAGATCGTCCACCTGAAGGGTCCCCCACTCGAAACCCTCCTTCTCGTTCCTCGCCGGCTTCGTGTAGCGCATCGGTACCTCCGGAGTTCAAACAGCGTTATGACTCTTCGATTTGTATATAACAAATAAAGCTAAAAATCCGTACCGGACCGGGGCTCAAATGTTAACATCACCCGGTGCTGGTTGTCAGTGTTCGGTTGTTAAGAGCTGAGCCCCGGTACGGGGTGTTAGCGTCAGACCTTGCCTCGGCTGACCAGCCGGGCGAAGTTCTCGAAGGAGCGGTCCCAGGCCTTCTCCTCGTCGTCCGGGAAGACGCATCCGGGGAGCCCGCGGCTCCCGAGGTGGTAGGCGATGCAGTCGCAGCAGACGCCCTTGGGGGAGCAGGGGCTGTAGGTGCAGTTGCATCTCTCAAGGCTCTTCTCCTTCTTGCATTCCATTCGGGGTTTCCTGCTCCGCTCTTGCGCTGATGAGGTACGGTCGGACGAAATAGTTAATTAGCTACGCTGCCACGACACCGTAAAGGAGCGGCCTGTGGATCGCCTTCAGAGAGAGCTTGCCCACATGGGGGCATCCAGCCCGACTCATAACCGTCGCTGCAGCTATGCATCCTGCCGGAGCCGGCCTACGTATATCCTGCTTCCGTATGCCTGTTTCCCCTGCTGCGCTACTCCCCTTCGGGCTCGATGCTGCCGGGCTCCTCCTCGGGAATGCCCGGACCCCGCACGTACCTCTCGGTAACGGTGACCCCGTAGGATCCGGTGGAGATGGTCAGCGTATCTCCGCCATCCGATACGGACCAGGTGTACTCGTTGACGGTCCCCGGCTGCACCGGTCCCGGTGCGTTGGTGGCGCTCACCGTCCACGTCATCACGTCGCCCTCGACCTCTATGTCACCCTCCACGTAGTAGTCTGGAGTGGTGGACAGATATCCTCCCTCGGTGCCGATGCCCAGCTGGGCCGGTGCGAACTCATGTGCCGCCCCGTCCACTAGCAGCTGAATCCGTTCCCACTCCCCCGACCAGACCGGTACGTTGGTGGAGTCGGCCGGCACCGTGGAAACCAGTAACCCCAGAGTCACGCAGAGCAACATGCAATACCTCCAGTCAAGCGGCCGGGTCGGCCAGGCGCAATGCCCGCACCGAGCCGCCCGAGCCGGTCATGTACATCCGTCCGTTTCGGCAGTCGCCGTTCCTAATATAGAAGCCGCTGCTCAAAGGCCGAGCCAGCCGCCGCCGGAGGTATGGGTTTCCAGGCCGCCGGGGAGCGGTAAGGGGTGTTGTCCGGGGGCTGATGACCCGGGATGTTGGACTTTCGGGCGGGTCGTGCGTATTCTGCTGCCGGGCGGAGCCGAAAGCGTGGCTTCGGCCTGCATGCGGCTGAAGGGCGTGACCGGGACCGGGCGGGGCTTCGGGCCGGTACCTGCGGTCGGTGGCATGTGCCGCCGAGGCTGCATGTAAGGGTGGGACATCGAAGGGAGCTGTAGCGTGCCGCAAGTCCCCATAAAGGTGGAGCTGGAGCGGGAGATACTGCAAGTCCTCTCGGGGGACGCCCGGAGGGCGGCGGAGATCGTATTCGATGACAGCGAAATCCAGGCCCTTCAGGACTACGCCAACGTGGTCTCTGTAAAGCGGCTGAAGATGAACGACCACGGCCCGGTGCACGTGAGGATCTGCGCCCTGAACTCGCTTACCATGCTGCAACTGCTGGAGTCGGCGGGCATTCGGGCGAGCCTGCACCAGGAGTCCGGCCTCGATTTCGAGGCGAGCAGGATGGCGGTGTTTCTGGGAGCGGTGCTGCACGACCTGGGGATGTCCATCGGCCGCGACGCCCACGAGGAGTACTCCATGCTTCTGGCCAAGCCGATAATCGACCGGATTCTAAGCGAGGTGGAGCCGGATTCGATTCGGCGGCGGACGGCCATAGCCTCCACCGCCCTGGAGTGCATAGCCGGGCACATGGCCACCCGGAAGATCTCCTCGATAGAGGCCGGGCTGGTGCTGGTGGGCGACGGCTGCGACATGGAGCACGGGAGGTCGCGGGCGCCGGCCAGGCTGTCCATGGGGCCGCAGGTGGGTGACATCCACCAGTACTCGGCGGCCGCCGTGGAGGATGTGAAGATCTCGAAGGGGAGCGCCAAGCCCATTCGAATCGGCATCACCCTGCGGGAGAACGCGGGATTCTTCCAGGTGGAGAACGTTCTTCACCCCAAGATCAGCATCAGCCCGGTAAAGGGCTACATAGAGCTGTTCGCGGGCCTGAAGGGAAAAGACCCGCTGCAGTACCTGTAGGGGGCAAGGTGCAGCACCGATGACGCCATTCGGCCTGCGAGCCCGCCAGAGGAGAGGCGTGGACGCACCTACTGCAAGACGGACAGCGTGATCTGAACGACAGGGATTCGTATGTCTGGCGCCAGCACGGGTGGCTGCTGCAGGTTCTGCCGGATCGGCTGCCGCTCGCAGTCATGTGACCAGGATCGACGGCCGGGCTCACCCTCTCAGCCTCACGGCTGACTCCCTCACAAGGGCAGAGTAGAGATAGGAAGGTGGCCCATGCGGACAGGGAGAACCTACATGAGAAGCGTGAAACTGGGTGTCTCCCAGCTGCGAAGTCTCGCCGCGCATTGACTGGTGTGGCTTGAGCGGTCGAGGTCTTTTAGAAAGAGCCACCGAAACCAAAGGTAGATGTCCCCATTAAAACGAAACAAAGAATTGGTTCATCATAGCCCTAGTAGTCAAGGATGACGTCAATGTCCGAGAATCCTCAAGAGCGTAAGCATGCTCACTACGATATTCTACTATGATATACTAATAATACCTCTCTCATGCTTTGGCCGAAGTTCCTTAATAATTTGAATGTATGGGGCGCATCTATGTAGGTAATATTATATATTAATATCTTTGCTCTGTCCGTGCTATGGCCTATTTAAGTTAATCATTGGGGAGATCGAGCACATAAATATATCAATATAAAAGCATTATACTGTACTTTGCCTTGATGTTCTAGACTATCAATATAGCAGTGTGTATCGAGTTATGCTCAAAACTTGTGGATGAGAGAAGGAGAGCGTATCCTCTCCAGCGA
>CAZKJG010000034.1:0-14598 GCA_964553045.1 uncultured bacterium
CAGGGCCTTCGACATCTCACCGCCGGCGTAGGTATAACTTGGGCGGGAATTCAGGTTGGATGCTGTTCTTGAAGGTACTGAATTACATTCGGTAGATTATCGCCGCTCTTACTCAGTCTCTCTTGTGGGCCCGCCTCAGGTTGACTCCTTGTGTCGTCTACCGATAGATATGATACATGCCAATCAGTGATAAACTCGCGTAAAGCAGCAACTCTAGGATGTTCTGCGAACTGCCCAAGTGTATTGACAGCAATGAGATCAGGTGAACGCAATGGTGTTTCTACTCTTTTGTCTTCAGCGTCAGGTGCCTCGCCACTTACTGCGGAACCTTGCCCGCGCTGGTATGTCAGAAATTTGAATGGCTTGCCGCGTTGTCCCCGACGCCAAGTTAGCCGTTCTTCGGCAACTATAGGCCTACCATTCTCCTCATCAACGGCTAAATGATAAGTAATGAGCGGAGTCTTTGGACGTTCTCGATATTTTATCTCTATAACGATAGGGCCATCTTGCCCACGACTTCTGAGTTCCTTTGCTCTACCTCGCCGATCCCAAGCATGGCGAAGATTATATTGAAAACACTCTGAAAGAAAGTTAAACACATCGAACAATGTAGACTTTCCGCTTCCGTTCGGCCCAAGCAAAACCGTTAAAGGGGTGATATCTCGTATTTTAACTTCACGAAGCGCTCGGTAATTTTTGACATGTATACTTTCTATACGAGCAGGAGGAGTTACGCTTGTATCATTACCAAGATTCGCCATTGGCTCATACCCTTCTGCATGGATGAATATGAGAACTCAATACAAATAAACTAATTTATAGAATATACAAGCTGGTTGCAGCTATTCTAAAGAGATAGACATATTGGGCAACATCTTTGATATTGCCTAATATTCTCTAGACAGACAGCCCAAATATGCCGACTTATTTGCTTATATTGTTTCCCAATAGCATATAGTGCTCAAGAATCATATACTTGGTTCTATATTTGCCGAAAAGCCGAGTATCCTTTCTTTTTACGATTGGGAATGACTCAAGAATATAAACAACTTCAGAGTAATCAATATCATACAAATGGAAAAAGGCAGCATCAATCTCGCATTGCCGCACATAACGCCGACTGCTATTCCAAAGAAAAGGAGTTTCAATGTACCCGCTATCCTCTGCTACAGGCTGCATTGACCGCGAAGAATATGTCAACTCAAGCGCCCTACTGCTAATCCAATCCAAGTATGTAGCATTTGGTTGCCAAACCGACTGAGCTTCAAAGACGGAAGGAGGGATCACCGGCATCTGCTTGAAATAATGGTACTTGAGGTGGGTGCCGCCAATCTTCTGTCTGACAGCATAGTCATACGCGAAGGAACTGAGGTTCGCCAAGAGACACAAAGCTAGCTTAGCATCGACTTCCGGGAACATCTGCAAGAAGGTGTCACCTGCACCAAACCTAGGCCATAAAGACGGAATAGCTGTGCGCTCATTAGTGGAGTTGGTGATATCCCGCCATCCAAGGAGCCAGTTATGCTCCCAGCCAGCTTGCTTAAGCGGCGATTCAACCTCCTTCTCCGGCACCCAGTATCTGGGCAGGGGCTCGTAGTTGGGGTCTTTGAGTCGCTCAACCGGGACTTCCGGGAGCTGGGTACTCTTGGAGCCGGGGGGTAAGTCGGAGTAGTCGCCGTAGCGGTGGTTGTAGTGGTGGATCATCTTGGCCTCATAGAGGGGCAGGTACTTGTCGTCACCCTTGCAGAAGATGTTCTTCTCCAGGTGCCAGCCGTCGGCCTCCAGTTGCTCGCGGGTGCGGAAGAGGTGGGAGTCGTTGGACATGTCGAACATCCGCATGAATTTGATGCCCCAGGGATTGCCGTTCTCCGGGTCGTTCTCGTTGATGAGCACGGGTACTCGCTCGTAGATACCCTTGGTTATCTCAGCATCGCGGGAGCTTCTGAAGATGGGACAAGTTAGGGTGTTGGGATTGAGGCGCTTGATGTCCTCCGGGGACAGTGTGAAACGCCGGCCCGAATCTCTAAGATCGGATGTCTGGTGGGCGAAGAATACGAACTGAGCCTCCTCAACCGGCGATTCTGCACCTGACATGGTGAGCAGGCAGAACTTGATTCTGCTGTCGATGCCGGGGAATATCTTCTTCCTGTTCTCGAAGTCGTACAGGCTCGCCAGCGTCTTGGTCTTCACCAGCTCCTGGAAGAAGAACCTGGTAGTGTGGTCGGTGGCTATGCCCGAAGGCACAATGCAGCCGACTCTTCCCCGGTTGTTGATTAGCAGCCTGTTAAGCTCGGCGAAGACCTGATAGGTGTTGATGTCCCCCCTGCCGCAAAGGGGGTACATGCCGCCGTTGCGAAGGATGGCGCTGGTTGCCTCCGACTGCCTCTTGGCCTGCTGGAATTCCTCGAATAGCTCGGGGTTGGTCTGCTTCAGCTGCTTGATGAGCTTCTTGCGGGCGGCGGCGTTGGGGGCTGTGGCCACTCCCTCGTGCCTGGCGGCGAAGAACTCCTTCTCCTGCAGCTTGACGCGGTCCCACGGCGGGTTGCCCAGGACTGCATCAAAACCGGGATCGTCTTCGGTGAATATCTCCGGGTACTCTACGTGCCAGTGGAAGAACCTGTAATCCCGGGCCAGCTGCTTGACGGTCTGCTTTGTGTGCTGAGGCAGTGGCTCTCCCGCTTGGACACGCTCAAGGACGGCCTGCGTGGGCGGGATCGGGTCGTCCGGTGTCTTGGGCCAGGCGAATGCGGCGCACCAGAGGTCGGCTGCCAGGCGGGCCTTCTCGTACTCGGTGGATTCGGTGAGCGTCTGATAGGCCGCCTGCTGCTCGGCCACCTGGGCATAGGTCTCGTTGCCGCTGCGGTCTATGTCCAGGACCTTCCTGCGGAGGCGATTCTGGGCTTTGGCGATGTCTTCTGGTTCTCCGAACTGCAGGGAGCGCTGACCCTTCTTCTCCTCCTTGTTCTTCTTGCGGATCTGGCGGGCGAACTTCTTGTCGTCGCCTGTGATGGGCTTGTAGGCGTCGTTGGGTATGCCGTCTGCCAGCAACTCCGGCGTCGTGCCCAGCAGGCTGTTGCCGCACTTGATGTGATGGTCGAGGAAGGACAGTGGCCTGCCGGGCTGCAGGGCCTCCATCCAGAGGCTCACCTTGCAGAGCTCAACGGCCATGGGGTTGATGTCCACCCCGTAGATGCAGTGGCTGATCACGTCGCGCAGGGCGGCGCGATAGGCCTCCGGTGCCGCCTCCTCCTCACCCGTTCTGATGCGGGAGAAGTGGCGGGCCATCCTGTGAGCGGCGGCTATGAGGAAGTGCCCCGACCCGCTTGCCGGGTCGCAAACCTTGATGTCCAGGAGGGCCTGCTCGGCTGCTTTTTGAGGGTCTTTCTCGTTGGCCCTGGCCCGGCGGCGGGCTTGTTTGATGGTTCTCCTGACCACCGGCTCCAGGGCGGAGTCCAAAAGCTCGTTGATGAGCTCTGTGGGTGTGTAGTAGCTGCCGGTGGTCTTGCGCTCGTGGCCGGCCAGTACCTTCAGCTGGAAATGGGCAGACTCGGTGTTGATCTCCGGGTGCAGCTCCAGCAGTGACTCGTAGATGCTGCCCAGCTCCTCCGCACCCATGTTGCGGTAGTCCACCCGGCGGGTGACATTGTCCTCGCGGGTCTGCGAGAGGTCGCGGACCGCGTGGAGGAGGCTTCTGTTTGCCAGGCGCGACTCCATGAGGTTGGGCGTTGCGCCCTTGTCCCACAGGAAGCTGCCCAGGGCGGGCAGGCCCAGCTCGGGGCAGCCCTGGGGCGTTCCCAGCTTCCCGAATACCAGCTTGAGGCCCTCCCAGAGGTCGGGGTGCTGGGTGCCCCGGTGGGACTCTGCGATGCCCCTGAGACGGGCGGTGGAGTAGTAGCTGTCGTAACGTTCCTTCGCCTCTGCGGGGGCGTCTGGGTGGTGGAGCAGGTTGCGGTCCTCCGCTGCGAACAGGAAGAGCAGCCTGTAGACCGTTCTCAGAAGCTGGCGGTAGTAGTCCTGCTTGTGCAGGCTGCCGTCCCTGAGGCTCTCCCTGAGGGAGCTGTTGGCCGGATGTCCCAGGAATCCCTCTCCCAGGTGGCGTATGGCGTCCTCCACGCCCTTGCGGAGGCTCTCCAGGGCGCGGACCCCCTCCCGCTCGGCGGTTTGTGTCCACTGCTCCAGGATGCAGTCGTAGGGGTCCTCGGACTGGAGGCGGGTGGCGTGGCAGACCATCCACAGCAGGGCGAAGTCGGAGTAGACCTCCCCCTCCATCATGGCCTCCAGGTCGAACTCCACGTAGGCCTGGCGGGTGAGGGTAATGTTGTCGCGGAGTATCCGCAGGCGCAGGCCGTTGCCGAGCATTCCCCAGAGATGGTCATCGGAGTGGTTCAGGAACTCCTGTACAAGGCTGTGGGGGCTCTGCCTGGCGGCCCCGGCCACCCCCTTGCTGCGGCGGTCGAGGTCGAGGTTGAAGCCCAGCAGATGCAGGGCGACGTTGCCGTGCATGTGTGAGATGGGGTAGGACTTCCCCTCGATCTCCTGGGCCTTCCAGGGGGAGGGGCTGCCGTAGCCCAGCTCCTGGATGAGGGGCTTGAGCCAGTGGTCGCGGGTGAGGCCGGTGGCCGGGTCGTCCTCGGGGATGTCTTCGCGTGCCTGGGTGAAGCGGTCCCAGGCCATGGTCAGGCGGTTCCAGGAGCGGCTTATGGCCTCGCCCAGCTTCTCGCCGCGGGCCAGGTCGTAGGAGGACGGCGAGGTGCCCTTGAGGTCGCGGTCGCGGTTGGCGACGCGCTGCAGCAGGTCCTGGGGCAGGAGGCCGCCCTGGGTGGTTACCGTGAGGAAGCCGTCGGAGCCGGTGCGGGCCACGGCTACATCACCTCCGGTACCGGCAGGAAGACGTAGAGGCCGATGAGGTCGGGCTCCTTGTGCTCGACGGCGTACCGGACGCCCTTGAGACCGGCGGCGCTGCGTACCCGCCTGTGGCTCTCCAGCAGGGCTTCGGCTCTCTCCCGGGCCACTTCCTGCAGTGGGGGCCGGAGGTGGTCGTAGCTTTGCAGTATCTGCCCGACGTTGTGCCGGGCGATGTCGGCGCCCACGTTGGCCTCGGGCCTAGCCCGGTAGAGCCGCTCGGCTGTCGTCTGGGGCAGCCACTGGGAGTTGGCCGGAGAGCCCTGGAAAGCCAGCAGGCGGCACTCCTCGGCAATCTGGCTGGTCTCGCCGTCGTCCCCGATGGTCGTGATCTGGAAGCGCAGCCTTATCAGGAGCAGTGTGGTCCTGGTGGATACATGGCCCGTCCTGGTTACGCCGCAGCGGCTGGCCACGCTCTCGGAGACGGGATCCATGGCGGTGTCGGCCACGTAGGAGGCTACCGCCTCCACTACTGGGCTGGTGCGTGAGAGGTGGTGCGCTCCCTCCGGCACCGGAAGCTGGAACTGGCCTTTGAACTGCTTTTCGTCGAGGGGAATCATGTCGCGGAGGGCCGTGGGCACTTCATCTATGTTGTACTGGAAGGTACCGTTCTCGCTGATGGAGGCGCCGTTGTGGGCCAGGGCGCTGTTGAAGAACTCCCTCACCTCTGCCGGGGAGCCCACCGCGGAGCGGGAGGCATCCAGCTCCTGCTTAACCTCCTCCACCCCGATCCTGGCCTGGGCGAAGAGGGAGCGGGAGCGCTTCTCGCGCTGGCTGGCCTCCTCCCACTCCCTGTCCAGGTCGGTGGCTGTCTGCGAGGACATCATCCACTCCTCAAAGCCCGACAGCAGCATCTGGTCGGCGGAGGTGTCGGAGCGGAGGAGCAGGCCCTCCATCACCGCTTCCATCACCCGGCCGGTCCGGGCCGGCACCGGCACGGATATGCCCCAGTTCTCCTTGATCCTGTGGTGCTTGCGGATGATCACCTCCAGGACGATACCGTCGATCCTGTTATCCCTGCCGTAGTAGGTGAGGATCTTGATCCGGGGGGCGTTCTGGCCGAAGCGGTCCACCCTTCCCGCCCTCTGCTCGTGCCTGGTGGGATTCCAGGAGAGGTCGTAGTGGATCACCGAGTCGAAGTGCTGCTGGAGGTTGATGCCTTCGCTTAAGCAGTCGGTGCATACCAGCACCCTCTTGGGGGCCTGGCCCAGGAGCCGTACACGGCTCTCCCGCTCGGCGGGCGGAAGCACGCTGGTGATCGACTCCACCCTTGCCTTGCTGCCCAGGGCCTTTGCCATCTCCTCGGCCACGTAGTCGGCGGTGGGTATGAAGCGGCAGAAGAGTATGGGGTTGTGGCCCTCCTTCAGCAGCTGCTTCGTCTCCTGGATGGCCTTCTGCAGCTTGAGGTCCTTCTTGCCGTGGAGCTTTGTCGCCTGGGAGGCCATCCTGCGCAGGCGCCTTCGCTCGGACTCCTCGTGCTCGGAGATCTCGGTCCAGTCGCTGCCGGGGACTATGTCGACTATCTCGTCGCTGCTCTCGGCGTCTATGTCGGTGACCGTCTTGCGGCCCAGCTCGTCGGCCTCCTTCTCGGTCTCGGCTCCCACCGTGTTGGAGCGGGCCTTGAGGGTGGCTTCGGCGGCGGCCGGGCTGGAGGCCAGCGATCGCAGCAGGGCCAGGGCCGACCACCAGCGGACCCTCCTCCGCACTCCGGTGTGGGTCTCGTCCAGCACCGTCTCCCGGGCGTAGGAGATCACCCTCTCCATCAGCTTGCGGTAGTCGTTGTGGAGGTTGTAGGAGGTCTCCCGCTCCAGCCTGGTGGGGAAGGTGGTGGTCTCGTCCAGGTAGCTCTTCACGTCGCCGCGGCCCCGCTGGATGAAGTGCCTGGCCACCTCCCTCCTGGCCTTCTGCATCTGCTGGCCGGTGAGCTCTTCGGGCAGGTCCAGGAAGTCCCTGTCCAAAAAGCCCAGCAGCTCCCTGAAGGCTTCCTCCTTGCCGCTGTGGGGGGTGGCGGTGAGGAAGAGCATGTGCCTTTCGGGGTCGTCGGCCAGGTCTCTGACCAGCCTGTGCCGCTGGTGTACACCCCTGCCCCGGCCGGACCTGGCGCAGGTGTGCGCCTCGTCGACTATCACGAAGTCCGGACAGGCCCGGAGGAACTCGCTTCTGTGCCGGTCGGACTTGATGTAGTCCAGCGAGACCACCACGTGCGGGTAGACGTCGAAGAGCGACTTGCCCATGCCGATGTCCCGCTCCAGCCTTCGGGCGGTACCGGGGAGGACCAGCTTGGAATCGATATGGAACTTGCCCTTCAGCTCCTTCTGCCACTGCTCGGCAAGCTGGGCCGGGCAGAGGACGGCCGTCCTGGTTATCTCGCCGCGGTCCAGCATCTCCCGGATTATGAGACAGGCCTCTATGGTCTTGCCCACGCCGATATCGTCGGCGATCAGCAGACGGATGGGATCCAGCTTGAGGGCCATGAGAAGGGGCACCAGCTGATAGGGCCTGGGGTCTACGGCGATCCTGCCGAAGCAGCGGAAGGGGCCGGCTCCGTTGCGGAAGCCCAGCCTGATGGCATCGCGCAGCAGCTGGCACGAGCGGAAGTCGCCTATGTCATCAGGGGTGGGCAGATCGAATCTTGCCGGGCTGACTTCCTCCAGGACGGTGAGGATGCCGGCGATCTCCACGTCCACCCCGCCGAGGGGCCTGAGCCTCAGGAGCTCCCCGGTGGATTCGGGGAGGACCAGCCATTCCCGTCCGCGGGCCCTGACCAGTGATCCGGGGCTGTAGGCTCCTTTGCCTCTACCCATAGGCTATTGTCCCAGCAGCATCGAGGCATCCTTCAGGTGTACTGAGGTTCTTCTGACTCGTTCTGTGATAATGCCCCAGGGACTTGGTGCCGCCGGACTCATCGATTCTATCCACCTTCTCTCCAACTGCTTGCCGAACATAAAGATGGGACACAGGATAACTTAGTGCCGACTTAGTGCAATGGTCGATCCAAGTCAGAGCTGTGCTCAGGCGGTCTGATTGGTCTACCAACCACCTAGTCATGAAACACGCTGAAGGTCTATTGAATGATCGATCCCTCTCGCATAGCTGAGACGATGGCAGAGTTCCAGAGAGATGTGGCTGTCTCCCGACACCTGCCCATCTGCTACCAAGTTTCTGGCCTCGCAAGAAGGCTGCCGTCAGGCAGGGGGTAGCTTTCTGGCAGCTGGGAATTGATACAAACTCTTGGCCTGAGATTGAAGGATTGGGGGGCAAGCTGCTGCAATTCCTGGTTCTTCCTCCTGTAGGGGAAGCAAAAGAAAACCCTCTTCATCGGATAGAGGCGATTGGCTGTTCTGACTGCCGGGGCAAGGTCCGTATCCCCCGATACGATTATCACAGTATCCGCAACATCCATATGGAGTATTTCGAGCAGCTTAACGCAGATGGCTACGTCTGTCTCTTTCTCCTCCCACTTCTTGAAGGTATGGCTGCACTTGGGACATTTGACGTACTTGGGCTTGAACCGGGCAAGTTCGCATGCAACTCCGGTGGCCTTGAGGCAAGATACATACGTTCGATGCCTACGGACGGCATCTTCACCTCTGTGGAAGGGCAGAGCGTAGTAGTAGAGGATATCGGCGAGTGTTGCGCGCTCACCGTCGGCGGCCTGCATGGATCTGACCAGGAAGGACGAGCAGACCTTCTTGACATCAAGCCAGAGAATGTGATCGACGTTTCTGTCACTGCCGATGTCCAGGAGGGAGTGGTACAGGTTGAGACCATCTATAAGTACAGACGTCCTGTTCATTACAGCAAAAAGAGAACCCCCTGGGTCGAAACCCAGGGGGGCCCGACGAACTCGAAAGCCGCCGGGGTAGGATGACCAATACACATCATTTGTACGCTATATAGAATCGCGGTCCCGGGACCGTCAAGATCGCGTCTGAACAACCAGCACCGCTGATGGTGGTTCCCCTTCCAGCCACCTGCTCTGCTCAGTTGTGCCCACTCTCCGTTCATCATATCTGCTTGCCGAATACAGTCGGATATTGCGCCAGTTTCTCCTCCCAGTCCTCATCGTAACGGAACCTTAGCACCGTGTAGCCGGCGTTCATCAGGCACTCGTCGATCTCCCTGTCCCTCTGTCTGTCCTGGGGTGACTCGTGGTCGGGGCCGTCTATGTAGACAGCGGTGCACTGCTTCTCGTAGAGGAAGTCGGGCTTGGTGCTGCAGCACTCCAGGTAGTGCTGAGCCCTGGTGGGCAGGGCCAGGTCCCTGTCGTCCAGCATGGTCAGCCACCTGCGCTCCAGGTCGGAGTCGCAGACGCGCAGCAGCCTCTCAAGCTGCTCGGTTCTGGGCAGGCTGGTAGACGAG
Source organism: uncultured bacterium (assembly GCA_964553045.1). Classification (GTDB taxonomy): domain Bacteria; phylum Fermentibacterota; class Fermentibacteria; order Fermentibacterales; family JCC-6; genus JAWLEP01. The sequence continues at coordinate 9,265 of CAZKJG010000034.1, forward strand.
GATCTGGTTGTGGAGCCCGCCATCTTCATCAGGATGTCTCTGATGCAGTGCCTGTCCAGCTCGAGGTGGTGCGGCTGGTTGTGGTAGCTGAGGAGGCAGCTGTAGCAGGCCCGGGCGCAGGTCTCGTCGCTCTCTTCGGGGCCGCCCAGGTCCTCTCCGCTGTCCGGGTCGAAGTGGCAGATGGAAAGGGCCTGCCTGGCAACCTCGGCAAGCAGGCCGCTCTCGCGGAACAACCTTTCCAGGACTCCCGCGCCACCTTCGGTGGACTCGAAGTACATCAGCCTGGCGGGGTCTTCCTTGGAGGGGAGCAGATCGGAATCCAGCTCGCTGTCCTCCAGCTGGAAGACGGCCGTCATTCCGTTCTCCAGGGCGTACAGCAGGGACTTCAGCTGCTCGGGCTCCAGGTCTCCGGCCGGTTCCAGGATAAGGGTGTTCTTGCTGTCTTCCACGTAGGGGATCACCCTGCGGGTGATGGCCGAGCCGGGATCGTCGGGCTCGCGGTCATCCGCGGAGTCCTTCATCCACCTGCCCCGCTCCATGTCCAGCAGGAAGCCCGAGTTGGTATCGGACTTGCGGCGACGCCAGCCGAGGTTCAGCCGCCAGATGCGCGCGGAGTGGCCGTACTTGAGCTCGGCGAGGTCTTCGCCCTCGCTGCGTGAGACTGCGGTGGTGTAGGAGGGCTTGCCTCCCCTGGGGGCGAACCTGAACGCCGTCATCACGTCGAAGCCCATCCTTCGACGCTCTTCCTCGTCGGCGTTGATGCGCTCGCGCTTGTGGGTGGACACGTTGCGCATGCGGAAGAGGTTGTCTATTCGGGTTTCCAGCTCGGCGCCGCAGTTCTCGCAGAGGTCGGGGCCGGGGCCGTCTGCGCAGATGTGCATGTAGCCGCACTCGTGGCAGATCTTGGCCGTGGCCGTACCCAGCTCGTCGTCCTCCAGGGAGAAGATGACGCTGTCTATCTCGTACTTGGCGCCGTCGTGGTAGATGATCGACCGGGGTCCGAACTCCGATACGGCCAGGAAGCGGCTGCGGGAGATGTACTCGTCTCTGTCGCTGCCGCGACGGCCGGGGATGTAGGCGTACAGCGGCAGCCTGGGGAAGCTGTAGCCGGGCAGGAAACCCTCGCTTGCGAAGTAGCGGTAGCTGGAGAAGTCGCTGCCGTAGGCCCTCTGGGGGTCGGTGAGGAGGTCGAGCTGGCGGCGGGCCTGCTTCTGGAGCCTCTCGGCCGTGTTCTTCTCGTCCCGCGGGCGGGATGCGTCGCGGGAGATCTCGCCCTGCCTCTTGTGCTGGTGGTGGGCTGCACGGTAGAGGTCCCTCCAGCGCTCCAGGGCCCGCTCGAACTCGCCCATGCAGTGGGCAAGCTGGGCGTCGAACCAGTCCCCGGAGAACCAGTAGGCCTCCTGCAGGTCACCGAGCAGGTCTGAGAACACCCTCCGGGCGCGCTCCCGGGCCCTCTCGACCGCCTGCCTGGACTGGAGCGATCTGCTGACGCCGGGCAGGAGGGTGAGCCCGGGTGGCTCGCCGGCGAAGTCGATGATCTTCTGCAGCGTGTCGCCCAGCCACTGGCCGGTCTCCTTCAGCCATATGGAGTGGAGGTGGGCCTTGATGAGCTCCTCGTTGCATACGTCGATCTGCGGCGGGGTGACCACTCCGGCCACTATCTGCTGCTGGCGGCGGAAGAAGTACTGGTCGTGCGGGGAGCCCTTGCCGCAGTATGTGAAGACGAAGGCGGGGGAGCCTCCCCGTCCGGCCCTGCCGCTGCGCTGGGCGTAGTTGGCCGGGTTGGGGGGGACGTTGCGCATGTTGACCACGTTCAGCTGGCTGATGTCCACTCCCAGCTCCATGGTGGGCGAGCAGTAGAGCACGGGCAGGTCGCCTATGCGGAACTTGTCCTCACGGTCGATCCGGCTCTCGTTGGCTATCTGCGCGGTGTGCTCACGGGCCTCCAACGACTTGGTGTTGCGGGCCAGCTCCTTGTAATAGTACTTGAAGAAGGCGTTGGTCCTGGCCCCCTGCTCGGACTGGTCCGGTACCCTGATGGGGTCCGGCAGCCTCTCCTCTCCCTCTCCCCTGCGCCAGATCATGGCGGACGCCGCCACCTGGTATCCGGGGACGTCGCGCCCGTGGGCCTCCAGTCTCCGGAGTATCCCGGCTCGGGCCAGGGCGTCGAGCACGTTGCCGATCATCTGCCCGGTGTCGTCCAGGGTGGGCTTGTCGGTGTAGTCCGGCAGCGTGCCCCGGCGCCGCAGGTAGCGGCCGAAGCCGCCCCTGGGCGATAGGTAGACGTTCTGCTGGCTGTCCCGCGGCCGCTGCGGGCGCGGCAGGAGAATCGAGGAGTACTCCAGCTTCTCCTCGGGGTCCAGGCCCCAGACCGGGTTGAGGTGCTGCCTGCTCTTCTGCCGGATCCTGTCCTGCTCGCGCTGGTCCAGGTAACCCACGTCCACGGCCAGCTCCCGGCGCATGAAGTCAAGCAGGGTCTTGCACACGCGCCTCCTGGTGGACGCGTCCGCCGCAGCCAGCGCCGGATGGGCCGCGGACCATAGGCCCTCGTCCGCGCACACCTCGTCGAGATAGGCGTACTCGATGAGAAGAAGGCCGCACTGCTCCAGGTTGGGGGTGGTGACCCTCCAGCCCCTCTTGAGGTCGCGGTAGATGCGGTAACCGATGACGCTCTTCAGGGCCTGCTCGGCCTGCTGGCGGGCCTGGTACATGGCGTCGGGGTTGGCGGCATACTCCTCGAACGGCAATGCCGCTGCATCGAATGCTTCCTGGGCAAGATTCTCGTGAGTGATGCCCTTCCTGCCGGCATCTTCCAATGCACTGTACACCGACGAGCGCAGGAAGCCGATCTCCACGAAGTCGTTGAAGTGGCCGGCCTGCAGTGACGCGTCCTGACGGTTGTCGGTGAAGCTGAGGAGCTTTCTGGCGATCCTGTCGAGCTCGGCGTCCTGCTTCAGCTGCAGGATGGTGAAGATGCTCAGTATGGTGATGGCCGTGCTGCGGCCCTCCGTGCCCAGCGAAGCCAGCTTGCCGTAGTCGGAACGCTGGGTGAAGTCATAGGCCACGCCGCACTTGGGGCAGAACCTGAACCTGTCGGGCAGGAAGGCGGCCTTCGTGCCTTCGGAGTCCTCGTGGCCGTCGGCGAGGATCGCCCTGTTCACGGGAAGGCTCTTCCTGCGTGACTTCTTCACCCGCAGCCTGCCGTTCTTCTCCTCGAGCCACTCGTCCGGAAGGCGCTCTATGACCTCCTGCTCGTCGTCCGGCCAGGATCTGTCGGAGTCCAGGTACAGGTATCCCCGCTTCCTCTCCTCGGACTCGCGGATACCGAACCTGTCCCTTGGCAGGTAGACGTGCTCGCCCGTCTTCCTGTCCTCGTCCTCCCAGACGGCGTAGAACTCCTGGCCGCACTCCCGGCAGAACATCAGCGGGTAGAGCAGCTTGTTGGCATCCTCGGGGGAGTAGCGCTGGCCGGACATGTCGATGTGGCGGTCGTCTTCGGGCTCCAGTGTGGCGTAGACTGTCTCGCTGGGGCTGATGAACTGGTGCAGGCGGAAGGCGAAAGGCGGATTGCCCGAGGCGTCCACAGGCACGTTGGTCCTGGAGGAATCAAGGCCGGCTTCGATGGCCTTGGCAGCCCGTTCTGCGTCGATATCCAGCAGGTCGGCCAGCTCCTCTGCAGCGCCGTCCTTGCCTTTGATCGGAACAGGCGTGGCTCGGACCAGCTCGCCGTCGTCGGTCTCATCTATTCCGAAAGTCGCCTCCAGCCAGTGGGCGAATGGAGAAGAGACGAAGTCGTCGCGGCTCTCCGGCAGCCTGCCTCCCGCCATCACCTCGGCCCTCAGGACCTTTGTGAACTCCTCCGATTCCCTGTCCCAGTCGCGGGTAATGCGGTCCAGGGTCTCGTCGATTACATCAGCGGCTTCGATGGGCTCACCGAACAGCTTGGAGGCAACCCCGGCGACCTCTACGCGCTGGTCCTCGCGGGACCCGCTGCCGCTGGACATGGTGGCGGATGTGCCTATGAGCCTGATGTCATCGGCCCGGAAGTAGTCCTTGGCCCTGCGGACCAGCAGGGCCACATCGGCCCCCTGCCTGCCCCTGTATGTATGCAGCTCGTCGAGGACCAGGAAGCGCAGCCCGGACGCGGCATTCACCAGGGGTTTCTCGAACGGGCGTGTCAGGATGAGCTCCAGCATGACGTAGTTGGTCAGGAGTATGTCCGGAGGATCCTCACGTATTCGCTCCTTCTCCTCGCGGGTCTCCTGGCCCGTGTACTTGGCGAAGGTGACCGGACCCCTGCCATCCGGATACCCCCTGTTGATGAACTTCTCCAGCTCCTGCTGCTGGCTGTTTGCCAGGGCGTTGAGGGGATAGACGATTATGGCCTTTATCCCCTTCTCTTCGGGGTGGCGGAGTACGTGGTCCACGATGGGGATGATGTAGGCCAGGCTCTTGCCGGAGCCGGTTCCGGTGGTGAGGACGTAGCTTCTGCCTTCGGCGGCCTTGCGGATGGCGTCGGCCTGGTGCTGGTACAGCGTCATGGGCTTGGGCGGGTCGTGTCTCTTGTCCTGGAATACCCTGCCGCACTCCGGATGGAGTATGGCTGACTCAACCAGCTCCGGTACTGTATCTGCCGATTTGTAGCGGGGATTCAGCTGAATGAGTGGGTCGGGCCAGAGGGTACCGGAATTCAGCTTGCCGATGACCTTCTCCGATATGTCTTTGTCGTCGATCTTGATAAAACTCTGGACGTAGTACTTGTAGTCATGGATGAGCTTGTTTCTCAGTCTGAAGGCGTCCAAACGGTATGCCCTTCACAAAGTGGCATCAAAGGCCGATGGATATTCATTACCCTATAGGCATCACCTATTGCGCATTAGTCTAAAAGTAAGACAAATTGGACGGTGACGCCAATGCCACCTTAGAGGTTGCCGCTGGCAGTAGCGATGATGTGGCTCCTTCGCTCTCCGTTTGATTCTGATGGCGGATTCCAGGGAGCATATGAATCTCTGACGTCCGACCCGATCCACTCCGCGAGTAATAAATCTTCCGCCTACTTGGAATCCAGTACTGTAATCTTGCGCAGGCAGTAGGCTGATCTGTAGACGAGCAGAGTGATAGCCATATAGCCGGCCCTCAGCTTTGGACCCGATGCGTGGTTCGGTTCATTCGACTTCGACTGACGGGCAGAACCTATCGCAATCGCATGACCCAACTGTTTCAGACTTTGTGGCTTCAGATCTTGGATCGCTCTGTATACATTCGCATCACGCAGCCAGGGGATACCCTCAGCGTCGCCGCTGCGGATGAACTCGAAGGTCGGCCGATCATCCA
>CAZKJG010000035.1:0-13010 GCA_964553045.1 uncultured bacterium
GAGACGAGGTGCTCGCTACCGCCCTGCTGGACCGGTTGCTTCACCACTGCCAGGTGGTCAGCATCGACGGACGATCCTACCGTCTACGTCATATGGCGCAATCGCTCACAAGAGCGGACTAGAGAAAGGAAGGCATCTCATGCAGACAGGGAGGCACTGCATGGGGTGCGCGAAACTGGATGTCTCCAAACTGCGCAAATCTGGATGTCCCTTGACACCAACTGAATGGGCTCAAAGCACTTCATCACTGACGATGCAATCATCTGCATCTTCTGGAGTGTCCATTGTATTGTGGGAGATAACTGCCTCTATTGGGGTTGCGAATTCCTTAATATCTTCAGGCGGCACTGCAAACTACAGTGAGTATGACAGCGGATATGTGGCCTTGTCTCTATTAAATACAAGTCCTGGTGATTCCATTACTTTCGAATATGTTGGTTTAGTCGAATCATATGTAGATTATATGGCTGCTTACGCAAACATTGATTGGAATCTGTATTCTTTCAGCATTCTGAGTTATCCAAGTGTCAGCCTGGAGCGTTCCACTTGGGCAGCAATCAAGGCTACTTACTGAGAGCCGGTTTAACCATGTCAGTTCGAAAACTATCCAACACGGGGTACCAAAGTTCGCAATGCGTCAACGATGGGGTACCACCTTTGATTGGGCTCTCCGGCTCTCCACCAATTTCGGTAGCACCCAGCCTATCAGGCACAGGCTATCTCAGCAGCACCATGCTTGCCGTGGCCACCTGAGCCCCGTTCTGCAGCCTAACCAGGTAGACATTTGTTGAGAGATCGAAGCCGTCGCATACGGCCGAATGCTGTCCCGGCTGCATGCGGGGCGGGCTGACGGCAGCCATTGCAGGTACTTGGGGCACTCTGCCGCGTATGGACCTGCTGATACTGGATGACTTTGGACTGGTGCCTCTTACGCCGCAGTCGGCCGAGGACCTGTACGAGCTGATCCGGAAGCGGTACGAGCGCGGGTCGATCATCATCACGAGCAATCGGGCACCAGAGGAATGGGACGAGGTCTTTGGCAACCAGATGATTGCGTCGGCCGTCCTGGACAGGCTCACGCACGCACGCACGCTTTAATAATCGAGATGAGGGGCGAGAGTTACAGGCAGAGGTAGCGCAGGCTCCGCGACGACTCGTTCACTAAGACCGAAGAAGACGGGAGAGGAAGAAGAAGCAAAACAGTCAGCGAATCAGGCGTCCGTCAACACAGAAAGGGGTGGGGACATATAACCGACCCTGGGTGGGGGAGTCGAGCCGGTCCTTGACAGGAGGAGCAGCGGAGAGATCTGAGACCGGTCGGGCCGCCGCAGTGCAGCAGCTCCAGGTTGCCCCATGATTGACAAGCGTGTTGAGGCGTAGGAGATTATCTGCTGTATCTGTAGCAATTTGGCACTTACAGACAAGAGAAGGTTTGATGATCCGAAGATCCGCCGCCGTCTTATGCGCGGTTTTGGCCTTGCTGCTCCTCTCCGGCAGCAACATGTGGGAGACACACGGCGTCGACTTCTCCTACGTCCGTCCCGGGGATGGCGTACCGGTCAAGATGTTCCCGATAATCTGGGATATGAGGGCCGCCGGGGAGGCGTACAGAGGGTTCTGTGAGGACTACGGAATCTCCGGGTTCGACGACCCGGTGCATTCACTCCTTGTAGATGCGACCGAGCACGGCTTCAACACCGCGATGGTGAGGGCGGAGCTGCAGAACATATCCATGCCCGGCGACTACGGCTCGACCGATTACATCTTCGAGGACGTGGCCAACGGCCTCCGCGAGGCCGGCATCAACATCATTGTCGGCGGCCTGTGGACAAATCCGAACCAAACCGAGCACAACGACGCCGTAATGAGCTACCTCGCCGACTACACCGAGCAGACCGCTCTAATGCATCCAGGGGATGTCATCGGTGTCTTCGGGTTCGACGAGCCCGCAGTAAAGTACCTGGAGAACCCCGACCACGAAAAGGACTGGATCCAGTTGGCCGCAGACTACAGGGACATATGCGCGGAAGAGATCGGCCTTCCATTCATGTCCTTCATCTCGAAATACGGCGCTCAAGTGGGCGGGACCTGGCAGTACTACAGCGACACGACCTGTGTGCTGAACAGGTTCGCTAGGCACATGGACACCATCATCTTCGACTTTTACCCAAACAAGAACACGCGGAGAAGATACGCCACGTTCCCGGTGGATACCGCAGAGGTCCTCTTCTGCGGGGCCACCGATCTGCTTCCATCACCATCGCCCTACTACGAGGCCTACTGCGACAGGGATGAGCTTGTTACCGTCACCGAGGAGCATGGCGGCTACAGGCTGAACATCCATTCGCTCTCCAGCGCTCCGGATTTCGAGGAGCTGAAGATGGTCCCCGCCTGGAGCGCGGACCTCGGATTCAGGCCAACGGGGGCTGCATTCAGTGACTTTCGGAGCTGCGATATCGGCAACAGGTCCCAGGGAGAGCACATGCCAACGGGAGCGGTGGTGCTCTGGGACAGCCTTTCCCCATCGGGCAACGAGATTGTTCTGGCCTTCGATGGCTCCGAGCCAGACATGGTCTCTCTTGCCGACTTCCCCGGAAGCGCCGGCGCGGCACCCCTTCTGTTCTGTGTAGGCCAGGGCATGCCCCCGGGACCGAGCATCTCCTCGGGTATTCTCGGCAGGGGGAACACGGCGGTGCTGGGCTTTTACCTTACCGACACCGACGAGTCGCTCGCTGCCGTTTTCGAGCGGGACACAGAAGAGGATTTCCGACTCGCAGCGCTTATTCCGTTTGGGTCGAACAGCATAGCTCCCTCGGGAGTCCTGTGGGGCAGGTTCTGGAATGACGCCGAACCACGTGGAAGCCTCCCCCCGACCCCCGGGGGGTTTATTCTATACGACGACATGGGTAGGTATGTCTGCGTCTATCCTACAACCTCGGGCTGGAAGCGCGCTCCACAAGGAATGATCCCATTCTTCCCCGATCTTTTCGGCCCGAACGAGGATCCGGTATCCGTTTTCGTGAGCCACGAGGACAGGAACGAGCCTCCATACACCCCGGGAACAGATTTCGTGACCGCTGTGTTCGGCGGACGGCAGGCAAGAATGGTCCGCAACCGCAGTGACAACACATCCGTCCGGCTTAACAACCTTAGAACGACGAGCCTCGAAGCAGCCGGGTACGGCATCGTCTCAGCCTCCTCCTACAGGCCAGATAAGAGCTACGGTGACGTTTTGCTGTGCTCTACGGAGCAGGGCACACTGCTCCGGTCGGAGAAAACGATCGCCTACTGCGAGGAGAACTCCCTGGCGACGATGGAGACCATCAACGGCGCCTCGGGGGAGGTTCTCTTGCCCGGCGCCAGGGCAGTACATACCAGGAGGAACATCAGGTCCGGTCTGGCCCTCGGGCCCGACGGGATCTGTCTGACGGCGGCTGAGCTGTTCTGGGACGACTACGACCCAATCAGGTTCGAGCGCTATGCCGAGTGCTTCGAGGTGGCCATGGACATGGGGATCGAGGCCACTCTACGGCAGAATTGCCTGTTTGCCAACGTGCAGGCATACGGCAGGCACGCTTTCAGCCTTCCGAGCTACTACCCCGCTCCAGACACCATGCTCTACATGATCACCACTCCCATCGTCAGAGGCTGCAGGGGCCTTTGCTTCTACGCGCTGGATCTGGCAGCGCAGTCGGGCAACTTCACGACGGACGGCCATCGGACGTACCCTGACCTGCTGCAGAACTGGGGCCCCAGCAGGGACCTGGAAAACATCGATATGGTCGGGCGAGTCAACGACGCTGTCGCCATTCTAACAGGCAACCAGCCCGGCGGAGGCCCGGATTTCCCGGCCGCGTTGATCGATGACCATTACAGCGTTATGACCGAAGCCGGCGCGGTAAATTGCCTGATCCAGGAAGGGGGTGTCATCCCTCAGCCTCAGGACACCACGATCAACTTCCTAGCCGTCGAGGACCGGCGTGACGGGACGATACTCCTGATGATCTGTAACGATTCGAGGTACCACGTTCCCCCGCAAAGCGGTATCTGGTTCCCGGGGAGGTTCGATATCGATTACGATGTGGATGTAGCGGGGGGGTTCTCGCCCGCGACCGTGAGAGTCCCCCTTTCGCCCGCCTCTTCGAATTACTTGCTGGAAGAGGATGACACCGAGACTCTGGCTCTCGACCTTACCGGAATGCCTCCCCTGGGCGTCAGCCTACTCGAGCTTGAGCCGACCTTCGATGGTCATGGTCCGGGAGGAGGCACATTCCTCGACGTGTGGTGCTACGAGGGCGAGGCCGGGGCAAGGTTCAAGGTGTCCGGCATCAGCCGTGGCAAGTTGCTCATGTACGACCTTGCCGGAAGGCTGGTGAGGCGGATCTGGGCGGGGGAGAGCTTCCCGGGAGTCACGGAGATCGCCATCGAGAGGGAGAATCTGGCCTCCGGTATCTACTTCCTTCTTCTCAGATTCGGCAGCTACTTCATCACCAGACGGGTGACCCTGCTTTAGGGTCATATTCCCCGTGCATCCGTAGTGGAGCCGACCCCCGTCGGAGCAACACGGCCATAGAGACGCTCCAGGCATTCTCCTCCAGCTGCGGGTAAGCCTATCTGAGGAGCACCACCCGCCTGACGATCCTGCATTCACAGAAGTACAAGCTCACATTCTCCACCCCTCCGGCTCCATTGCAGATAATTTATCATCTCCATCTATTTGACGCTATAGTAGGCACATGCGCACAATATTCACTCATTTGCTCCGACGACCTTCATGATGACGACGAAGTTCAAAGGGGTTCAGATTGCCGAATGTGCCGGCGAGAGGCAGTTCGCCTCGCCGCTCGCTTCCGTCCAGCAGAGATACATCGAAGCGCTGGGCCTCGATGCCGACAGACTTCTGCGCTACGATGGGCATCAGACCGCTGCAAACGATGGTTAGTAGTGAACGGCAACTGCATCCTGCACCGTAAATAGTGAAGTAATCTGCGGGAGTTCCAATCGTCGCCAACAGCTCTTTCGGCGGGGCCGCATGAACGTCAGGCCAGATACGGGACAGACAAACTCCGAGACGTTTCGGAGCATACAGAGACGGCCTGGAACTCGGTATACCAGTAATTCACTCAATCAGACCGCTAAGGGGTGGGGAACGTGAGCTTGACTTTCGTTTCGAGTTGGGTTTGGGGAGCCAAATTAGATATAGGTCGCTCGTGTCCAGAGCCCCCTCTCTCACTCAGGCTTCCGGACGACCATCTCCCGCGATGATATATGAGTTGCCGGTATCAGGCGAAGTAGACCTTGCCTGAGGCCATGCGCGTTCCCGGGTTCAGCATGATCTTCCCACCGGCAATGAGTTCCGTCCGCTGATCGAACGGGCCCACGGTAGCGAGAACTATGGTAGCCTTGTGCATACTATGACCGTACTCCGCCTCCTTCAGTGAGTTGGTTCCGTAGGAGACCATCTTCTGGAGCGTTATGAACCTGTCCCTATACGGTGGCTGCACACTTCCTACTCCGGCCCGTTCCCGGATGAGGGTCTCCCCCCCTGCAGTCATCGTGTAGTCCGCCACCAGCCCGAATTCCTCCTCGGAGCCGTCGAACTGAATATGGAACCTGTGACAGAGCTTGTACTTGCGTCCGGGGCGGGTAACCAGGGCTAGCCTCCATTCCGAATCGGGACGAACATCCAGACTGACAATGGGGCGCTTCATATTGATTATCAGTATCACCGTCAAGCAGATAACAGAGGCACCGATAACCGCCACATAGACCGCCAGTTCACCGGAGATCATCAGCAGGTTCCTTTCCCGGCAGTACTGCCTGTTCATGACTTATAGTGAAAATCCATCGCTTTCCACAGTTCGCAGTAGAGTCCGTCCGAGTGGTCTAGGAACCTCTACCTTCTGCTGGATGCCCATTTCGAGACCTTCAGGGAAGTGTACGAGGAGCCTTTCCGGAAGGGCTACGGCTGGTGGCGTCCGGTGACCGATGAGGTGGTTGAGAAGTTCCTGCAGTGTGGTGTATGTAGCGGGGCTCAACTCGGGTGTTCATACTGCCCCGGAGCGCTTCGTAGTCACCGAGTAGACTTTTCGTCGGAGGGATGCCGGAAGGAGCATTTCGTATCAACGGGCCGTCGGACTGACCGCCGGCGGCCCGCTCTCCGTCGGACGGCCATGGAATCCCGCTACGGACCTTCTACGTTGAGACAACCGCAGGCCAGGGCCGATTGCGCGGTACGTCTCGTCCACTGCAGACGCCGCCGCCCATGACCCCGGCAGGGTGCTTGCACTGTCCAGGCAATGGCATAATGATAAAACCCTGTTTTCTGGACATTTCGACAGGATGGGTCTTTGTGAGGCGGTCGAGCTGGAGACCGCTTGAGTTCTTCTGAGTGGTCGATGCGGGCCACTTTACAGTATCACTTGAGCGCAGGGAAAGACTGTTTTGCCGGGAGGGTGTCCGGTACTGGAGGTGACAATTGTCTGAGAGCGGCCTGCAGCAGAGAAGACAGCAGGAGAAAGATTTCTACGATGACAAGATCAGGTCTATCTCCGACCGATGGGCCGAGCTGACGCTGGAGGTCTTCAAGATCAGTCATGGCGGCGCATGGTTCCTTGACTCGCTGAAGAGGTATCGGGAGCTTCTTCCGTCCGAGGGCCGTGTGCTGGAGATCGGAGCCGGATATGGATGGGCCGCATGCATGTACAAGTACCTCTTCCCCAAGGCGCACCTGACCACCACCGACCTGAGCGAGACCGCCCTGGAGGACCGCGGGCGATGGGAGAGGCTGTTCGGGGTGGAAGTGGACAGGGCCTATGCGTGCAGCAGCGACGATATTCCCGAGCATGACGGCAGCATGGATATGATCTTCTGCTTCTCCTCCGCCCACCACTTCGTTGAGCATGCCAGTACGCTGGAGGAGATCCACCGCGTTCTGAAACCGGGAGCCCGCGCCTACTACTTCCACGAGCCCACCTCCCCCCGATACCTCTACAGGCTGGCCCGCTGGCGGGTGAACCGCAAGCGCCCCACGGCCCCAGAGGACGTTCTCATTCCTTCCAGGTTGAGGAAGCTGGCTCGAAAAATCGGACTGGAGGCCTCCGTGGTCTTCTGTCCGCATACTCAGAACCGGGGGGAGTGGGAGACGCTCTACTACGGGATCCTGCGCAGACTGAGGATATTGCAGCGGGTCCTGCCATCCACGGCAGATTTCGTATTCGTCCGTAAGGAATAGGTTGCCGGCAGACCAGTGACCCGCCGCGGATTCGAATCCAGGTATTTCAGCGGAGGCAGGAGCCGATCGCAGCGGCTGCCCTTTCTCTACGGATGTGGTGAATCTGCAATGAATTGTACAATGTCACCCTAATGTAGCGGGGCATGGATGCATAGCCCGTCTGGCGCCGCGGCGGCAGGGGGTCAAGCACACGGGCGACGGCTTCATGCTGGTCTTCGACAGCCAGGCCGCACTGGAATGCGCCCTCTCCATTCAGCGGCGCCTGGAAGCCTGTGACTGGCGGGAGTTGGACGGGCTTCACGTCAGGATGGGAGTGAAATCGGGAGAGGCCACAGAGGCCGAAGAGGACTTCTTGGAGAGGCATTCGAACATGTTGGCGAAACCGGAGACACCTATCTCAGGGCAATGCTCACCTCGATCGAAGCGGAGCTGAACTGCTTGGAGGGCAGGGAGGAAGAGGGCAGACGGGGTTTTCTCGAATCGCTGGAGTTGTGCAGGCGGGTGGGTGATCCGAAGCGCACGTCCTTCTGCCTTGAAAAGCTGGCCGAGATCGCGGTCGAGGAGTCTCCCGGCGACGTACTTCCTCTCGCCCGGGAGGCGGTAGATACGGCGTCGAAGGCCCGGCTGGAGAACAGAACCGACCGGGCCAGGGCGGTGCTGGCCAGAGTGCTGCTGGAACCGGGTCGCCCGGAAGAGGCGCGGGCCTGCCTTGACCGCATGAGTGACCGGGAGATTGGGGCAGAGCTGAGGGAGCGCCTGGATGGATAGGCACGGTAAGAGAACCCGGGGAGGCTTGCCGCCGCACACCGGGAGCAGGAAGCGGCTCACGCGGCGCCCGAACGCTGACCGACCTGCCGGTGGGGAGCGGCTCAATACTGCGCCGGGCGACTGTAGAGCCGGCGGTCCTCTTCCGAGCTACCTCAGGACCAGCATGGGTACCGATGCGGTGCCGGCAGGGGTAGCAAAGACCGCCCGGTAGCAGCCGGACGGCAGGCCCGATACATCGAGCTCCAGCGAGCCTTCGCCGGCGGCCAGCTCCCCTTCAAAGGCCTCTTCGGCGATTCTGCCAGCCATGTCGTAGACCAGTAATCTGGCTCTGGAGGTCCGCGGCAGACTGTAACCCAGGAGGCAGCTCTTCGAAACAGGATTCGGTGAGGGGCCTCCCAGAATGGGACCTTCCTGTCCCTCCTGGCTTCGCCCGTCGCCGGACACACCGGTCTGGCCGGCCACGAAACGGAGGGCCGGATCGCCGAGGTAGTTGTTCTCCTGCAGTATCCACCGCTGCCAGGTGATGCTAACCTCTGCCCAGAACTGGTCCTTCGAAAGGGCGTGGGCGACTCCCAGCTCGTACTGCTGCTGGGCGAAGAGGACATCTGCGAAGTAGAGCTCCAGCCACTCGCTGGGCCCGAAGGCCGGCGGCGTTCCAATTCCCCAATGGGAGTTGAACATCACGGCTATTGCCCCGCCTTCGGGCCAGAACATCAGCCTCTCGGCGATGCAGGCGATGTTCTCCAGGTGCCCGGGATGGCAGGCCATTGAGTGGAAGACAACGGGCATGTCCTGGTTGGTGAGGTCGCTGTAGTTGGAGTTGGTGACGATTCCGGTTGACGGCGGGTAGTACCAGTAGATCCCGCCGGCGTTTCCGTGTCCGTTGACGGTGCTGTATGAGACGCCCTGGTTGTAGAGCTCTATCTGGTTGTCGGGATGCGACTCGTAGTCCTCGTAGAGCTTGTGGACAGTCCACGCGTCGGGAAGTCTGGTGTCGACGGAGTCGCACACAAAGGAGCCCCAGTAACCGGGCGGGTCATCGACCCATAGGCCGGCTCCGGCCAGCAGGGCGGTGGTGGACCAGGGCCCCGCCGGGGACGCGGTCTCGTAGGCCACCGCCTTCTCGACCATCGTCTGCAGCCTGGATGGCACATCGGTGCTGAACCTGCCCGTGTAGATGTCACTGTAGTAGTCCACGCCGTCGGCGAGCTCGCCGAACTGACTGTCGCCGTCCAGGTCCCAGTCACCGTCGAGGTCGCTGTAGTAGAGGTCGGCGGTAGCGTTCATGGTGTTCCCGCTGAGCGTAAGGCCCGACAGGCGGGTGGTCTCGCCGTAGTCGCCCACTATCAGGGCGTAGACAAGGCCGTCATTCTCGTAGGAGTCCTTGAGGTGGTTCCTGATCTGCTCCTGTGTGTCCCGGCCCTCGCAGTTGGCGTATATCCACTGGGTGGAGACGAAAGAAGCGCCGTGGGTGGACTCCCGCAGGTCGATCAGCGGCTGCAGGGTCTCCTGATGGGTCTCGTCCGCTATCACCACCCATGGTGTTCCCCGGGCGCCGTTTCCGGTCGGGGCGTACTCCGTGAGCATGCCCGGGTTTGCAACCATGTTCTCAAGCCCTCGCGCCGCGGTCTGTATCTGCAGCTCCGACAGCTCCAGCACGGGTGCGTCGGGGTCGGCGGCTATCACTGGAGTCAGCCTGGCCTCAGTGACCAGGCGGAGCCTGCCGGTCTCCTGGTTCCAGGATACCGGACTGAAACAGAAAGACCCGATTCTGAACCCCGTCTTGCTGCCAGTTTCTATCCTGCTGACCAAACCATCTGGAAAGGTCCCGCTCCCATAGGCGTCGGACCTGTAGGCTACAGTGGGAATGGGCTGGCTCAGCGGATGGGCCACGATGGGGGCTATGTCGTGCACCCCGGGCAGCTCCAACGAGGAAAGAATCTCCACCTCCACGTCCACAAGCTCCGTGCTCTGTGGGAGGGCCAGGGAGTAGGTAACCCCGGGCAGATGGGGGTCGCCGGGCTCGAAGGCCGGTGCCCCGCCGGGGATCATGATCGCCTCTCCATCCATGAAGGGCACGATTTCGACCTGGGACGGATCAGCGGAGAATGAAAGCGGGCTGGCGTGCAAGGCCAGCGCCATCAGTAGAAGAGCGGATATCTGCATTGCCAAGATCCTTGCGTTGGGGGAAAGCGGGGTTGAATTCTACCTCTACACTACGCCAAACTCCGCATTACGAAAAGCTATCCCGCACCGCACCGGGGGCTGGCCGCTGTACGGGATGAGCTTAGACTGTTACCCGCAGCTGGTGGAGGCCGAGGAGCCCCTGTAGCGGAACACGGAGCGAGACTCTTAGCGGATGACCAGCTTTCGGCAGACAGAGGGCGTATCGTCCGCAGCTGCCTGCAGCATGTACGTTCCCGCGGGCAGGCGGGAGCCGTCCCACTGCATGTTGTGGGTTCCGGTGGCCAGCCTGCCGCTGAAAACCACTTCCCGCAGCCGTCCGGCGCAGTCGAACAGGCTCAGCGTGACCTCCGCATCTACGGGAAGCTCCAGCTCTATACCCAGCCGGCGCTCCGTCGGCACCGGGTGAATCCGCATTCCGATTTCCTCAGGCTCCCCGCCGGAAGCGCCGGAGCCCTCGGGATGGACCAGAAGGCAGGTTACGGAGGCCGCGGGGAAGGTGTATGTGAACTCCGTGGCGGAGCCCCACACTCCGCCCTGGTACTCTATTCCCGTGGTGCCGTTGTGGGGGGCCTGCATCGGCGCGTTGTTGGTTATGTCCCAAGCCGCGGCGTAACCGGACGAGACGTATCCGTGGAGATGGATCTGGGCTTCGAATTCCTGGTCGAGGACCTTGTTCACCCCGATGAGGCAGAGCTTGCCGTCCTCCCTCAGCGAGGCGTGTACCTCCAGGCCGTAGCCCATTCCGGAGGCGTCGCTCTCAGCGAGTACGGCGGTGCCGGTCATCTTCTCCGAGAGCAGCTTCATCACCCAGGCCGTGGCCCGCAGAGAGAGGGTGTCGCCCCGTACCATGCCGAAGCTGTTGTTCGGATCGTCCGGTGCACCCTCGAAGATGGAGTAGACGCCTCCGGCGGGGCATCCGGCTCTTGCCAGGTGGCCCAGGCAGTCGGCCACGAAGAGGCCGTCCAGGTAGTTCCACCAGACGGGATCCGAGTAAGCCACCAACGCGTTGTACTCCATTATCCAAAGGGGAATGGGAGTACCGCCGTTGTAGGATGCGATGGAGTCGCACATCGACTGATACCAGGGCTCCAGCGCCATGTCCCCCACGTCGGTCGACCGCAGCCAGTTGATGTAGTCGGACGTGTCCGGCGGCGTCTGCTCCCAGGTGCCGCAGGGGTAGTAGTGGATGTCGATCCAGTCGGTTTCCTGTCCGCACTCCTGAATGGTCTGCTCCAGCCACTCCAGGTCTCCGGCCAGGGAGATGGTGGCAATCTGAAGTGGAAGGGGGGAGGAGGCACGCATGGTGTCGACGTAGACCGATGCCAGTTGGGCGAAGTCGGAAGCGGAGGCAAAGGAGGAGTCGCTCCAGTGCCAGTCCTCGAACGGAATGCCGAAGTGCCTGTAGATGGTAAATGTGTACTCCCCGGCGGAGAGCTGCATACCGGAGATGTCCGGCTCGTTGCCGATGGCCCAGTACTCCACGTCGTAGGGCTCGGGATGCCCTCTTGCAGCCCGTATCTGACCCATGGCGGTGGTGGTGTCGCCGTTGCAGTACTGCACCAGGCGGGCGGCCTTGCCCGGGTCGTTGATGTGGAAGTTGACCGTGAGAATGGGCTCGATGCCCAGCTCCTCGCAGATCTGGAGGAAGTCGTCCATGCTGGTCTGGACGTTCTGGGAGATGATCAGCGTGTCCACGAAGTCGATGTAGCGGACCCCGTCGTAGCCGTTGCCCTCCCAGTCGTAGTACTCGCCCCAGATGCCGCCCACGCGCAGCATGGGAACTCCGGTCTGGGAGATGAGCGCAGGGAGCTCATCCTCCGGGACGAACTCCTCGTCGATCTCGTCGCCGGAACCGTACAGCAAAGGACTTATATCCGCCAGTTGCGTGCCGCACCATACGTCGATCTCGGCGGACGAAGAGCTGAGCCCGGTCAGCACTACCTGCAACAGTATCGCGCACCACACGCCAGGCCTCCCCGGTTTTGCTATTCCAAGACGGCGGCCCTGGCCGTCTCCAGCTGAGAGATTCCGAAGGCGTAGTCATCGGCGCGGTCCGGGTACTCCTCGATTCCCTCCCGGAAGGCCGCTATTGCCAGATCGTACTGCTCGCTTCCCCGGCCGCACCCCTCAAGGGCGATGCCCAGATAGCCATGGGCCAGTATCAGGTCATATCCCGCCTGCGGGGCCAGACCCAGAGGAAGCCCGGAATCGACCGTGTGCTGCTGGGCATGGTTGAGGGCCTGGTTGAGAGTGTAGAAAGCCTGCTCGTTGCGGTCCAGCGACAGCTGGTGCATTCCGGCGGCCCAGTAGGCCAGGAAGAGCGGGTAGTGGCCCTTCTGCAGCTCCAGCCGCCATTCCACGCACTGAAGCGCAGCCGACAGGCCCCGCTCTAAGTGCGTGGGCTCACGGGAGAGCGTGTCGCCCGGCCAGCACTCTGCGAGGTCTGCCGCCAGGTTGTAGGACATCACGTTGGCCCGGTCCACCAGGGCCTTGATCTCCTCCGTATCCGTGGCCTCCCTGGCCTGACGCATGGCTTCCTCGATGCCGGCATCCGCCAGAACCAGGTAGTCGTCCAGGTCCTTTCCGGTCCATGGTCCGAATACCCAGAGCTCGCGGGCGAGATCGAATCTCTCCAGACGCTCGCTGCCGTCGAGTTCCATGATCAGACGGACCGCCTCCTCCGGGCGCCCCTCTTCGATTACCGCCCCCAGCGCCTCCGCCGCATGGCTCGAAGCGGCGCCTTCGTCCCCCGAGGACACAGTCGCAGCCGCAATCATCGCAAGGTACATCAGAACTTTCATGCTCACGCTCCATTTCCCGA
>CAZKJG010000036.1:0-5261 GCA_964553045.1 uncultured bacterium
CCTCCGCGTGAGTCGGAGCGGCTACTACGACTGGCGTAGCAGAGAGCCTTCAGAAAGTGCTCTGCGACGGAGACGGATCGAGGAGCTGGTGCTTGAGAAGCACGAGGCCAACTATGGAATATACGGCTATCGCAAGGTACACCGGGAGATCGTGAACAATGACTTGGAGACCTGCTGCGCAGAAACGGTCCGCCGTGTCATGAGGGATCTCGGCCTGCAGAGCAGACGGGCCCGGAAGTACGTTGTGACCACCGATTCCGAGCACGATCTTTCGGTAGCGGACAACGTGCTTGACAGGGACTTCTCAGCGTTCGGTCCCAACGAGAAGTGGCTGGGAGACATCACGTATCTCGCAACTCGGGAGGATTGGCTGTTCCTTGCGGCCATATTGGACTGCTTCAGTCGCTATGTATTTGGCTGTGCGATGGGTGACAGCATCGACGCACGGCTGGTGTACCGGGCCCTTAAGATGGCCATTGCCCGCTGTGACATCAGTGAGGAGCACCACAGCGATCGGGGCAGCCAGTACAGCTCTGCGCTGGTTCAGCAGCTTCTTGCTGAGCATGGTGTGGAGGTCAGCATGTCGAGGGTAGGCGACCCCTGGGACAATGCCATAATGGAGATCCTGTACGCCGCCTTATTGAAGGGAGAGTGGATACTCGGTCCATTCGGGACCAGGGCGGAAGGCGAGCTGGAAGTCTTCAAATACTTCGAGACGTTCTACAATCCCGTAAGGCTACACGAGAGACTGAATTACATAGGCCCGGCAGAGTACGAGCAGCGCTATTGGGAGATGAAGCAGGCGTCTGAGTTCGCAGTCAGTTTGTCAGTACAGTGACTGTCCGAAATGGTTAGGGCGGTCAATATTACGATAGCTTTAGCGTTGCTGGATCGAATACTCTCAGGGAAAACGTCTGCCTTGATATGGGAATTATGAATTCCAAGAGCGAAGCTCTAGATATTCTCAAGCGCTCTCTCACCTATCTGAAGCCGTACTGGCCATTACAGCTTGCTTGCTTTGGCGTAGCTGCAGTCCTCGCAGTTCTATCTCTGGTGCAGCCATGGATAAACAAGCTGCTGATTGATGATGTTTTAATTGCCGGAGATATCAACGGCCTAAAACTCATTTGTCTCCTGATACTGCTGGCCTATCTCCTTAGATCAGGATTCAATGTGCTCCTGTCTTATCTATATGCCAGGGTTGGAGGATTAGCTGTATACGATTTGCGAAAGTCACTCTACAATCACATACAGTCACTTTCACTCCCCTTCTTCCACAGCAAGCGTACTGGCGAACTGATCGCTTCTTTCACAAGCGACATATCGCGCATGCGCAACCTCTATACCTCTACAATTGTCAATCTCCTGACGGACACTCTGCGGTTTGGGGCTCTGCTGGTTGCGATGTTGCTCATTGATACCAGACTGACCCTGATTGCAGCACTGAGTCTTCCTTTCTACGGTTACTTCATGGCGAGGATTGGCAGGCCGATCCGAAAAGCATCGAAAGCGGTTCAGGAGCGAAGAGCTGCAGCAACGGGGGAGCTTCAGGAGAAGATATCAGGAATCCGCGAGATAAAGGCCTTCGTAGGGGAGACCATTCACTCAAACAAGATATCGAAGTCATTTCGTGATCTCTTTCGAGCAGGTGTGCGTCATTCGGTGGTAGGTGCGCTGGGTAGCGCCACCGGCCTAATAAGTGCAATTGCATTCGTCCTGGTCTTCTGGTTTGGGGGCCGGCAGGTGATTGCCGAGGAAATGAAGATGGGAGTGTTCATCGCCTTCATCGGCTACATGGGCAGGCTATTCGGGCCTGTGCATACGTTCATTACGCTCAATACTAAGCTTCAGTCGACCGTCAGTGCAGCAAAGAGGGTGTTTGCCGTTCTAGATGAGACTCCCCAAGTCAGGCTGGCGCCTGATGCTCATGAGATTAGCAGGATTGAAGGGCCGATAGTATTCGACAACGTGAGTTTCGCTTACATCGGCAATTCGGAAAGCACGCTTGATCGGATCAATCTAGAGATCGCACAGGGAGAAATGGTTGCCATTGCTGGTGCAAGTGGCTCCGGGAAAACAACACTGGCGATGCTGCTGCAGAGGTTTTACGACCCGACAAGTGGTCGAATTCTGGTCAATGGATTGGATTTGAAACAGATAGACCTGGCCAGTTATCGAAAGCGGATCGGTGTCGTATTCCAAGATGCCTTCCTCTTTGACACATCCGTGAGGAATAACATCTCATTCGGCAGGCCAGAAGCCAGAGAGGAGGAGATATACAGGGCAGCCGAAGCAGCGTGTGCAATTGAATTCATTGAAGACCTACCCAAGGGCATGGCTACCAAAATTGGGGAGAGGGGAGTGAGCTTGTCTGGAGGCCAACAGCAGAGAATAGCTATAGCCCGGGCAATACTCAGTGATCCTGATCTGGTGATTCTGGACGAAGCCACGTCTGCTCTCGACAAAAAATCTGAGACATACGTGCAAATGGCTCTACATCGTCTGTTTCATGACAGAACAAGCCTCGTGATAGCACACAGACTCTCGACGATAGCCGACTCCAACAAAATCGTATTCATGCAGGATGGTGCTATAATCGAAATGGGCTCATATGAGCACCTGATGGCCGTCAAGGGCCATTTCCATAGACTGTATGTGGCTACGAGCAAGATGAGTTAGAATCATAATATATAATCTGAATTCCCGCCCAAGTTATACCTACGCCGGCGGTGAGATGTCGAAAGCCCTGTAGATATCCTTCTGCTTCCTGGTCAGGGGAAAGAGGTTCCGCCTGTCGTCTATTACCTGTGTCCGCAGCTTCTCCAGCGTGCGGATATGGACCGCCCTACCTATTTCGGACAGTCGCAGCAGTGACGAATTCACTGTGAACTCCAATGCCTGCCTCTTCTTTCAGTTGCGCTCTAGGTATCTCTTCAAGCCGATGTGATTTAGCCTCCCGCGGAACATGTCCATTTTCAGGATGGCCAAAGGCAAGCGAGCCACTCCCCCGCCGCCGTAGATATGAGGATGATCAAGAGCGCTGCGGCAGTTTTCGGGCAAGGCCGTTTGGCAGATACCCGGGCATACTGACCCACCTGGACCGAATCCGGTGATGGCAGCAGCTGCTTGCGGTCTGAGGGACGGAGCCCCGGGCCGCGGAAAGGCCGTCTGTCGGTTTTCCTGGTCTCGGGGGGAATTGGGCTGCTCCGGGGGGATGGAGTATCCTGGAGGGCAGAGCGGCGGCCGGGCCCGGCAGCCCGGGCCGCTTGCGGGAAGCAGGGCAGTACATGAGCACGAGCACCTATCGATGGGAGATCGCCTTCGTCGTCCTTACCGGGGCGGGCAACTTCCTGCTGGCGGACTGGCTTGACCTGCAGTGGGTGCTGGTGGGGGCTGCCAGCCTGTGCTGGCTGGGATATGTGGCGGTCCGGGCGTCTTCGGACAGGACGGTCCTGGCGCAGTGGGGCATCACAAGGCAGGGCTTCGGCCGGAGCATGGCGCTGCTGGCTCCGGCCCTGCTCGTGTTGGTGGCGGGCTTTGCCGTGTACGGAACGCTCACGGGCAGAATGGCGCTGCACTGGCACATGCTGGTTGTATTCCTGCTTTATCCCCTGTGGGGCCTGGTGCAGCAGTTTCTGGTGGTGAGCCTGGTGGCCGGCAACCTCGAGAGACACACCCGATTTCCAAAGGCCGGAGTAATCCTTCTGACCGCTTCTGTGTTCGCAGTGGCTCACGCTTCGTACCCCGCCCTGGTGGCAGCGGCATTCTTTCTGGCCGTGGTGACCACCACGGTTTTCTTCCGGGCGAGGAATCTCTGGGCCCTGGGGCTCTTTCACGGCGTGTACGGCACCTGCCTCTACTTCTTCGTCCTCGGCCGGGACCCGCTGATGGAGATACTCCACGGCCATGGCTGACGCACCGCAGGGACGGGGCGGAGACCACCGCAGCGACTGGCTTGCCCTGGACAACGCCGCGCGGATCTACCCCGCCTCCCTCTCGGAGTGGTCGCCGGACGTCTACCGCCTGAGCGTGACGCTGAAGGCGCCGGTGCGTGTGTCGGCCCTGCAGGAAGCGCTGCACAAGGTCTTCCCCAGGTTCCCCTACTTCCAGGTGCATCTGCGGCGGGGGCTGTTCTGGTACTACCTGCAGCGCGACGACGAGATCCCCGAGCTGCGCCCGCTGAGCCCGGTGCCGGTATCCGTGATGCCCGGGCCGACCGGGAGCGCCCATCTCCTGCGCGTACAGGCCGGCGGCAGCACCATTGCGGTGGACTTCTCGCACGTGCTCACCGACGGGGCGGGAGCGGTGCGCTTCCTGGGTACGCTGGCCGGCCAGTACCTCCGCGAGCTGGGGGTGGAGGTTTCCTCCTGGAAGCCCTTCTTCGACCCGGGGAAGCCGGCGGCTCCGGGGGAGTTCGAGGACGCATACAACAGGTACTTCGACCCCGGCCTGCCGGGCCCGCAGAGGCTCTCGCACGCATACCACCTGCCCGACCCGCCCCGGCCCTTCTCCAGGGTGATCATCGGCCGGATTCCGGTAGATGGGATGCTGGCCCTGGCCCGCCGCCGCGGAGTCAGCCTCACCGCGTACCTGGTTGCCCTGTACATGCACTCGATGGCGCAGGTGCGGGCATCCCGGGAGGAAGGGAAGCACGCGGGGGGGATTCTGCGCATCGAGGTGCCGGTGGACATGCGCAGGCTGTGTCCTTCGCCCACCATGCGTAACTTCTCGCTGTACGCGTCTCCGGAGGTCGACCTGCGGCTGGGCAGCTACAGCTTCGACGAGATCCTCTCGAGGGTGCATCACAGCCTGAGGCTGCAGACCACCCGGAAGGAGCTGAGCCGCCAGATCGCCCGCAACGTGCGCGCCCAGCGGAACCCGCTGGTGCGGGTGATGCCCCTATTCCTGAAGGACCTGGTCTTCGCGGCGGTCCGCAAGTGGCTGGGTGAGAGGCTGTATTCCGGGGTGCTCACCAACCTGGGGCTCATTGATGTGCCCGGGGAGATGGCCCCGCACATACGGAGGTTCGGTATCATGCTGGGCCCGAACCGGATGATGAAGAGCAGCTGTGCCGTGCTCAGCTACGAAGGCGAGCTCAGCATACACTTCGGCAGCGTGGTGGACAGCCGGGAGACGGAGAGGCTGTTCTTCAGACATATTGTCGGGAAGGGAGTGGTGGTGAAGGTATCCGAGAGGAGCAGCGGCTGATGAGGCTCTGCGAGAACTGTGGTGTGGAGGTGGAGGAGGACTCGCGCTCCTGT
>CAZKJG010000036.1:5361-12448 GCA_964553045.1 uncultured bacterium
TCGCGCTCCTGTGGGTCTCCGTGACAATGGGGGTGCTCATCTCCCGCCGGACCTGGATCTACCTGCCTGCGCAGACCGCGGCCATCTGCCTGTTCCTGTTCTCGCTGGACGGGCTCACACCGGGGTCGGACTGGTTCGTTCCCCTGGCCCTGCCGGTGGCCCTGCTCTCCGGCGCGGTGCTGGGGCTGACCCTCCTGGCCGTCCGGAGACTGGCTCTGTATGCCTTCGGCAGCACAATCGCCGCAATGGTTGCCGCCGGCGTACTGGCCGTGGGCCTCGAGCTGCTCATCAACGCCCACTTCGACGACCGCTGGACGGTGGGCTGGTCCGTCGTAGTCTTCGGCTGCATGGTGCTGCTCGTCGTGCTGGCCGTCTACCTGCGCAGCTGGTTCAGGGCGCGGCAGGCCGAGCTCCGCAAGCTGCTGCACCTGTAGTCAGGCCCGACCTCCCCGGATGCTGCATTCAGACCGGCTGATCCGTTGCGCTCGCAGCGGGCGTTGACACAGTGGCAGGGCTGAGAAGAACAGCAGTATAGTAGAAGGGAGCAGCTCGCGAAGGGCTGTCAAGCACAGGCGGAGGCCTGGTGAAGGGTGGATGTCATGATCTCTCGCGTATTGCTTCTGGCCGCGGCAACGGCAGCGCTTTCCGGGGTTGTCTCGGCCGATCAGGTGACGCTTTCCCCCACGGACGACGCTGACGTTTTTATGGATGTGCCCGATGAGAACAGAGGCGCGAATGAGCATTTTCAGACGGGCTGCATCATGAACGACTACTTCAGGAACGTCCTGATCAGGTTCGACCTCTCCCCCTATGCCGGGGCTGGCGTGAACAGCGCGACGATGCGGCTGTATGTTTTCTACGCATATGGTGATTTTCCCACCGACGAGCTCCGCATAGCCAGGAACGACACGGACTGGGACGAGCTCACCGTAACCTGGAACAACAAGCCAGGTCTCGCGGAGAGCGCGGGAATAGACGCGCCGTCGGAGTACGGCTGGTGGGAGGTGGATGTCACCGACTGGGTGCAGGACATCGTGGACGGTGTATCACCGAACCTGGGCTTCCAGATATACCAGGACGACTCGGACTACGCCGGCTTCGCCATGAGGTCCAAGGAGCACTCCACCGAGACCCCCGAGCTGGTGCTGGATTACTCCCCCGCCGGCCTGCCATCCATGACCTTCGGCAGCATCAAGGCCCTTTTCCGCTAGTACCGGCCGGAAGGGTTCCCCCCACCCTCTCCCTGTCGGGGGCCGCTCCGGCTCCGGTGCTCCCCCGGGTCGGCCGCGGGTGACGGTAGAGCGCCCGATTCCACTTTCCCGTGCTCGGCAGCAGTCCGGCTGCGGGTGGCCGTTGACCTTCCCTCACCGGGCGTTTCCGACCGAGACCGGCAGCGCAGCGGCGAGGACGGACGGGGTCACCTTTGCGGATGCCTTTCCCTCACAGGACCGATGGCAGCAGAACGATGTCGCGGTCTCCGAGGATGAGGCTGTCGCCCGAAAGGCGGGCCGGGTAATCCGTGCAGGCAACGGGAACGATGGAGACCTGGATTCTGCAGCATTCGTGGCTTGCTCCATGATCCTGCCGGTGGACGCAGATACCTTCGGGTTTCACCAGTCTCGGTTCCGAATTGTATCATATTGCAGGGCATTCGACCATAGTACCGGGGACTGCCGCCCGCAGCGATTGGAGAGCCGTTGAGCAGGTATGCGCTGATGACTGCGATTGCCGTTGCGGCCCTTGCGGCCGAAGCCGACATTCCCGACTACAGCCTGGAATGGGAGCGCTTTCTCACGGTCGGGGAGCCGCGGGTGGAGAGGATCCTCGGGTCTGCCGTCTCCGGGGATGGGATGACGGCCCGGTGCGTTGCCCTCACGCCCTCCGGAGGGCTTCTCGTTGCCGAAGCGCACCTGGGTGAGGACGGTGCTGCGCCGAGCCTCGACATCGTGGCAGAGATGGAAGCCGGCGGGTGGACCGTCGGATGCATGCCGGACTACGACCGGGTGGCTGCGGTCGGGGCCGCGAAGGATGGCACGGCCGTTCTCCTTGTCTGCGACGCCGGGGATCTGAGCAGTATGGATACACTCGAGCTCGAAGGTGTCCCGGGCGAGGCGGAGGCGGTCGAGTACCTGGCAATGGAGCCTCTGGGCACCGGCGCCGTCCTGGTGGGAGGCGTATCGGAGACCGGGTTCGGTGCTGGGCATTTCCTCATCGCCGCGGACATCGATGCCGGCACGGAGTGGACTGCGCGGCTTCCCGTGGAGGAGGATGCCTACGGGCGCATGGAGCTGTGCGCTCTGGAAGACGGCGGCGCTGCTGCGGCGGTCGGCGGCTGGCCGCCCTCGAGGTCCTTCTCCGTTCACCGGATTGGGCCGGCAGGCGCTTCTCTATGGAGCAGAAAGGTGGAGGTGGATGCGGACTGCACGGTCGGCCTGAACCGGCTGGCCGCCATGCCCGACGGGGGGATACTCTGCATCGGGGAGAAGGGGCTTCGCGGCGAGAGCGTCCACGGCATGCTGATCCTGCTGGGACCGGACGGCGACGAGGTCTGGCGGGCCGAGCCCTGGTACCTGGACCATTCCGCCCTTCACGCGGCTCTGCCGGCGGGAAGGCGCACCCTGCTCCTGTGCGGCTGGATGGCCATGAGCGGACCGAACATCACGGAGGTTGGTGAGAGGGACGTCTTGCTGGCCTCGCTTGACCCCGAGTCGATGGAGCTGACCGGAGCGCGTCTGGAGGCTGCCGGGCAGCAGGTTCCGGGCGTCGTGGTCCCGTGCGACGACGGTGCGGTTGTGGTTCTGGGTATCGACGGTGGTCTCGAAGGGCAGGGAAGGCTGTTCGTCGGCAGGGCGCTTCTGCGGGCCGGCCGCGAATGACGGAGAAGCGCCCGTGAGCCGTGCTGGAGCGCCGGGTCTTCGCTGAGTATGTATTCCGGAAGGTATAAGCGCTGAGGGGGAGGCCGCAGGCGGTGTACGAACCGCGGGAGGGACCCATGGGAGCCGACGGAAGCCGGAACTGGCACGCCCTGGACGAGCAGACACTGCTGCAGACCACGGGGTCCGGGGAGCAGGGGCTGGAGGAGGGCGAGGTTCCCCACCGGCTGGAGCAGTTCGGCAGCAACGTCCTGGAGGCGCCCGAGGAGAACACCGTCGTAAAGGTGCTGGCCCACCAGGTGCACAACCCGCTCATCTACCTGCTGATGGGTGCGGCGGCCCTGTCGCTGGCCACCGGCCACTCCCTGGACGCAGCCGTCATCCTGGCCGTGGTGGTTCTCAACACCATCCTGGGAGCGGTTCAGGAGTGGAAGGCCGACAGGGCCATGGAGGCCCTGCACGAGCTGGCCGTGCCCCATACCCGGGTGCTGCGGGACGGCCGGCCGCGGAAGGTCTCCTCGGAGGAGGTCGTTCCGGGGGACGTCCTCCTGCTGGAGACCGGCGACAGGGTGTCGGCGGACGCCCGGGTGCTGAGCAGCACCGAGCTTCACGCCGACGAGTCGGCCCTTACCGGGGAGAGCGAGCCGGTCTTCAAGAGGCCGGGAGTGCTTCCGCCGGATGCCCAGGTGGGCGACAGGACGAACATGGTCTGGATGTCTTCGGCCGTCACCGCCGGAAGGGGCCGGGCGGTGGTGGTGTCCACCGGCATGGATACCGAGCTGGGCAGGATCGCCGGGGCGGTGAGGAGCACGGGCAGTGAGCAGACGCCGCTGCAGCGGCGGCTCTCCCGGCTGGGGCTGGTGCTGGGCGTGGGCGGCGTCGTGCTGGCCTTCCTGGTGTTCCTTCTGGGCATCTTCAAGGGCTACGCCCTGGGGGAGATGGCCCTGTTCGCGGTGGCGGTTGCGGTGTCGGCTATTCCCGAGGGGCTGCCGGCGGTTATCAGCGTGACCCTGGCCCTGGGGGTCCAGCGCATGGCGCGCCGGAACGCCGTGGTCAGAACGCTTCCGGCGGTGGAGACCCTGGGGTCCACCACCGTCATATGCTCCGACAAGACGGGCACCATAACCCGCAACGAGATGACGGTGACCCACCTGTGGACCCTCTCCGGCGAGGCAGACGTGTCCTCGAAGAGCATCCGTCCGGGGAAGGGAATGTCCTCCGGGGACATGGAGATGCTTCTGAGGATCGGGGTCCTGGGCAGCAACGCCGTGGTCTCCGGGTCGGGGGGCGCCAGCGGGTCGCCCACGGAGGCCGCCATCGTCATGGCGGCCCTCAGGGGCGGCCTGGTCGCCCCCGGGCTGAGGAAGCTCTCGCCGCGCCTGCACGAGATCCCCTTCAGCAGCGAGCACAAGTACATGGCGGCCCTGCACCGCCTGGAGGGCGCGTCCGCTCCCACGGCCTGCGTCAAGGGGGCTCCGGACAGGGTGCTGGGCTTCTGCGACAGGATCCTGCTGGACGGAAGGGTCGAGCCGCTGGACGGGGACTGGCGGGCGGCTGTGGAGGAGGCGATCGATTCGTTCGGGGGGCAGGCCCTGAGGGTGGTTGCCGGCGCCTGGAGGGAGATGCCGGAGGGCACCGAGCGGCTGGACAGGGAGGATGTGGAGAGCGGGCTGGTCCTGGCGGGCCTGTGGGGGATGGTGGACCCACCGAGGCCGGAGGCGGTCCGGGCCATAGCCGACGCGCAGAGCGCCGGAATTCGGGTGGTGATGATAACGGGCGACCACGCCGGCACCGCCGCCGCCATAGCCCGGCAGGCCGGAATTACCGACGGCGGGGAGAGGGTGATGACCGGCCGGGAGCTGGACGGCCTCCCGGAGGGGGAGCTGGAGGAGCTGGCCGGGGACACGCCGGTCTACGCCCGCGTCTCGCCTGCGCACAAGCTGGGAATACTCAGCGCGCTGAAGCGCCTGGGCCAGATAGTGGCCATGACGGGGGACGGGGTGAACGACGCCCCCGCCCTGAAGGGCGCCGACATCGGAATAGCCATGGGAATGTCCGGCACCGAGGTGGCCAGGGAGGCCTCGGACATGATCCTCACCGACGACAACTTCGCCACCATCGTCCACGCGGTGGAGGAGGGGAGGACCATCTTCGCCAACCTCCGGAGGGTGGTCTTCTTCCTGCTGACCACCAACCTCGGCGAGATACTGACCCTGGCCGCGGCCCTGGTCATCGGCCTGCCCCTGCCGCTCACCGCCGTGATGGTGCTGTGGATAAACCTGGTGACAGACGGCGCCTGCACGCTGCCCCTGGGAATAGAGCCGCGCCACGGAAACGTCCTGAAGAGGCCGCCCCGGCCCCCCGATGCCGGGGTGCTCAACCGAAGCCTGATAACCCGGGTGCTGGTGCTGGCGCCGATAATGGCCGCGGGCACCCTCTGGCTGTTCTCGCGGGGGCTGCAGACGGGCACCGAGGCTCACGCCAGGACCATGGCCTTCGTGGCCCTGGCGGCCTTTCAGTGGTTTCATGCCCTGAACGCCCGCTCCTCTTCCTCCTCGCTGTTCTCCATAGGCGTGTTCAGCAACCTGTGGCTCTGGGGCGGCATCGGTCTGGCCGTGGTCCTGCAGGTTCTGGCGGTCCACACACCGGTGGGCAGGGGCCTGTTCGGCATAGAGGCGCTCTCACTGGGCGACTGGGGCCTGATCGCCGCTGTGGGGAGCGTCATACTGGTGGCCGACGAGCTGCTCAAGCGGACCGGGATCTACGGCTCCTCGCCCTGAGCCCCGGGGGTAACCGGGAAGCGGTCCGGTGGCGCCTCCGGCCGGGTGGAGGCTACGTCTCCCGGCTCAGGGGTCCGAAATCGTCGAAGACGAAGGGGAGGATCTCGGGCTCGGGTATCTCGAAGCCCTGTACCGTACAGGACAGAAAGACCACCAGCAGGCCCGAGGGATGCAGCAGGACCCTCTCTATGGAGAAGTCGTACACGGGCACCTCCATCACCGGGTTCTCTTCGCTTTGCATCAGCTCTGTGGATTCGCTTCCGGCGGCGCTGGTGAGATTCAGCCGGCAGGTGCGGGGGTGCATTCCGTGGTAGACCTCCGTGGTGTCTGCGGGGGCCTCGAAGAGGTCGACCGAGTAGAGGCCGGGAGGGAGGCCGTCAACACTGTCGTCGAAGCGGAAGCTCCTCGTCTCCGCCTCCGGCGGCGAGTCCAGCGCGGGGTACTCCAGAAAGACCCCCGTATCGCCCCGTGAGATGCCGTATGCGGCCAGAAGGCTGTCGCTGGATGCGAGGTGCTCTTGCCTGAGATCGGCGGGGGCCGCCGACAGGGTCTGGTCGACACGCCGAAGGCTCTCCGCCAGACTGTCGGCGCCGGTGTCGAGGACATGGATCTCGCAGTAGGGAAAGGCGCTTCCCTCGTATACGCCCGAGAGCGAGTACGCCAGATACCCTCCCCCCTCCGAGAACCCGATCACCTGCAGCAGGGGGCGGGCGGAAACCCCGCCGGCCGTCAGCAGCACCAGAAGCGCCGCCGCTGCCGTTGCGACTCTCATGGAATCCTCCCTCCGGTATGGCATCTCCGGTTTGCTCTGCCTTCAAGGAATGGCGGATCGGCCCGCCGGGGTCAAACGCCGACGGGCCGGACGAAGACGGGGTACTCGCCGCCTGAATTGACGATCGGTCCCACCACCTGCATCACATGGCGCAATCACCGACCGGAGCGGATCGGACGAGTCGAGGCGGCCATGCGGACCGGAAGGCACCGCATGGGTTTCGCGAAACCGGCTGCCGCCTGACATCTGTCTCCATGTTCGAAACCCGTCTCCATGCGATGGAACAAACCAGGAAAAGACGAGTAGAAGCGTAGGAGTATAGGAAACCGAATTCAGCATAAGAGCAAATTCAAGACCGAGAGCAGGTCGCGCTTCCTCGATGCGCAGACGTTACTTTCGAGCGTCGAGACCGACTGTTTCCGAACGTCTGTCGACTTCCACAACAGCAAAGGCGCGCATTCACCTTGCGACTGAAAGGGCCAAATGAAACGCTACAATGTCATCGGTGCTGCGGTGGTGCTGGCAGTCGTCGTCGTCGTGGTTGTGGTATTCGGTCGTAGATCGGCGTCGTCGGCGGGGTCACAGAGACAGAGACCACGGCCGCTTGTAGAGGCTGAGATTGCTGGTGTGGAGACCATAGAGAATTCTTTCGATCTGACGGG
>CAZKJG010000037.1:0-10416 GCA_964553045.1 uncultured bacterium
GCTATTGCGCGAATCTGGATGTCCCGTAACGGAAAGTATTGGGTGTCCTCTGACAGTTGGTGCGTGGCAGGAACCATGACCCCACCAGTAATGCTCAAAGATAACTACCAGACTGTCAGCATTTTCTGGAATGACAAACAAAGGTGAGATCAGACTGTCTTCATTTGAGTAATATCCCCTACCGGCATCTCCTCCGCACTCAATATCCAGGAACACAGAGTCGTCCAGCCACTGCCACTGGGGTCCGGCTATCCAATCTCCTGGAGTACTTGAAAAATCGACTGTGTAGAGAGTATCCACAGAAAAGATGGATAAGGATAAGAGAAGATATTGCAGTAACATACTGAACCTCCTATCTTATACTATAGCATTGGAATACACTTGTCAAAGGATGAAAAGATGTTTCTGAGTTCACTGCTAATTATTGCTTTGCTGTATTCCACTCTCAGCATTGACAGCTGGTTCATCACAGATTCGGACATGCCCCGATATGACAAGTTCAGAATACAGGAAGTTGTTCTTTCCGGTGATAACCCCGTTGTTATCGGGTATGTACTTGATGTAAATCCCACAGATAACAACCGCCTGTTCACGGTACGCGAATACTTCTTCTCGGGAGCATCATTGACAGATGAGTGGATCAATGTAGGAAACGATGCGGCTGTTGAAAGTGTTCTTCTAGAAGAACTACAGGCACGGTTGCCATAAGCATCTGACCAGGGAAATCACAAGATTAGATAATGACAAATTGAACAGGATTGTTTTTCGGCTCTTCAGGTTTTCGCATACATGAGATTTCTGATTCGGAGGAACATGTACTCCTGATCTCGCATCCCACAGGTGTTCTTCATCAACCTGCGGATGTTCCCATTGAACGCTTCCAGCTTGCCTGAGGAGATCTTGTGATCAAACCACAGGAGGATGTTCTCGATTCTGTCCTCAAGCCACTCAGCTGCCTTTCTTAGCAGGTCTAACCCTGACGCCTTTGCCTTGGTCAGCCAGTTCCTCAGGTAGCGCTCGCCCTTAGCCTTCGAATCCTGCTTCCAGAGCTTCGCCAGCTCTTCTTTGAGGTAGTAAGCAGAATACAGCGGCTTGTTCAGGTCGAGGGCAGCGTCAAGCTCGAGCAGGGCCTCATCATTACCGGTCGCCTTCGCCTTCTTCTGCAGCTTCTTCCGGCTGGTCAAGAGCAGCCAGCGCACTCCCTTCAGCACCTCCTTCTCCTCGTCTTTCTCCGCCTGCTTCGCCTTCCGCCAAAGCTGACGCCTCAGCTGAGTCAGCTTGTCGTTCATGTACTTCACCAGGTGGAAGTGATCCAGCACCAGGGCAGCATCGGGCAGGTGCTCACTTACCCAGGACATGTAACCGGAGGCCATGTCCGTGCTCACTGCCCGTATCCGCGCCCCGCTGAGGCGCAAACGCTTCCAGAAGCCCTTCAGGCCCCGGCTGCCCTTGCCCCGGCCTATGTGCAGTATCTCCCCGCTCTCAAGATCCATGACGATTGTCAGGAAGCGGCGCGGCCGACCGATACAGACCTCGTCTATCGCCATGTACCTGACATCCTTCAGCCGTATGTGTCGGAATCGCTTCCGCAGTCCCTCCTTGTGTATCTGCTTTACCGTATCCCAACCGATCCCGCAGAGCTCGGCTACCTGAGTCAGCGGCATCAGCGCGGCAAGCCGGATCACGAATCTCCCCAAGGTACGGGAATAGCTGCGCCTGGCCTCCGCGAAAAGCAGCTCCACCTGTCGCACCCTGCCGCAATCGTGACACTTCACGCGGGGAATGTAGAGCCTGAGCAGATTCGACCGATCCCCTGTGGGCAGCAGATGAAACGTACGCCAGACTCCACCGGAACGTACCACGCTCGGGGACCCGCAGCTGGAGCACTGTAGCTTGCTGTCCGGAATTGTCGCGTAAAACGTCGTCTTTCCACCTGAGTATTCCGTACGGAGGTACCGCACTCCCCGGACGCTGTGATTGTGGTATAATAGGCTTGTGGACATGGTGCTCCTCCAATGGTTTAGGGTGCAACCAACCATTGAAGAATAGCATCATGTCCACACTTCTCACAACCGCTCATGTATGCAGAAACCGGAAGGGCCTGTTTTTCTTTGGGAAACAATCCTGTTTTTCTGTATACCTGCTGCTCCGGTTAATGGTTAGAGGCCGTAGAGCCCAATTGCAGAAGAATAGAATCCCTAATGAATTTTTT
This sequence comes from uncultured bacterium, assembly GCA_964553045.1. Taxonomy (GTDB): domain Bacteria; phylum Fermentibacterota; class Fermentibacteria; order Fermentibacterales; family JCC-6; genus JAWLEP01. Next base: position 2,213 of record CAZKJG010000037.1, read on the forward strand.
GGAACTCTTTTCTAACCTGAGATAGAAATATGGCTCAGCTAAGGGTTTCTTTAGAATACCCATCAGATTGCCCTCAAAACGGAGATTCCTTTCTACCCTTTCACAGAAGGATCCTTCTTCTTATAGTGAATAGAACCTATATAAAGAATAATCGACCTAGAATGCATTCCCCAGATAACCATCTCTCCGGAGGAACTCGCACCTCAAACCAATTTACACCAATCTACGGACGGCACCCTAGTTCGACGGTTATGAGTTTCTAATACCAGACCCAGACATCAGGGTGCTCGAATGCATGAAGAGTTATCTTTTCTCCATGAAATACTATCCAGTACTCAGTTTTGAACGAAACTCGCAAACCAACGATAACATGGTTTAGAAGTTATTGGAAAGAATAATTCCAGAGGCACCCCGTAGCGAACACTCTTAGAACAATTGATGTAAAGTTCTAAGATTCGCCTTGGTACCCCCGACGGGATTCGAACCCATGCACCCGGCTCCGGAGGCCGGTGCTCTATCCAGCTGAGCTACGGGGGCACCATAGGCCGGAAATGTCAGATTCGGCGGGAAATGATACTCCAAACGGGGGTTGAAGACAAGCACTCAGACCGCTGTGCTAGAAGTTGATTCTCTTGGTCCTGGGGGGCTCCCTCTCCTCCAGGACCAGCTCGATCATGGTGCGCTTGCCGCTGCTGGCGCAGACCGCTCCCGGGTTTAGGACAAGGGTGCCGTCGATTGTCTTTTCCATGTAGCTGTGGGTGTGGCCGAAGATCACGATGTCGGGGTTTCGGTCGCTGAACCATGAGAGGACACGCTTATCGAGCCTGAAGGGAGCGCCGCTGCCGTGGGCCACGCAGATCCGGAAGCCTTCCAGGTCAAGGCAGAGCCTTTCGGGCAGGTGGACCAGCTCCGGGCCGTCCATGTTTCCCTTTACCGCCTTGACCGGGGCCATGTGCTCGAGGTCTGTGATGACGCTTCTTCGGACGTGATCGCCCGCATGGAGAACGAGGTCTGCGTCACCGCAGACCTCGTACACCTTGCCGGGAATCTCGGACAGCCGAGTCGGGATGTGCGTATCCGAGAGGATCGCTATTCTCAACTAGGCTTTCTTCTTCTTGTGACGGTTGGCCCGGCGCCTCTTCTTTCGCTTGTGCTTGGCGATCTTCTTTCTCTTTTTCTTCTTTCCGCTGGGCACTGTTACCCCACCCTCTCTGCTACTTCTTCGCTACCTTGTCCTTCACGGCCTTGGAGGGCTTGAACACGGGGACATGGCGCCTGGGAACGACCACGGGCTCCTTGGTGCGGGGATTGCGGGCCATCCGCTTGCTTCTCTCCACAACCTTGAAGGTGCCGAATCCGCGAATCTCTATGTGCTTGTGGGCGTAAAGAGCCTTGCGGACCTCTTCGAAGAACTGGTCAACGACGGCGCCCACCTGCTTCTTGGTAAGATCCTTGTCGTCGATTGCTTCGGAGATATTGGTGACGATATCGGCCTTGGTCATTTGTTCCTCCTCAGTACAGAACTGGTGTGGCCTGCCCCGATGATTCAAACACGCTGTCACTACTTGATACCGCTATGGGAGCGCAGAAGATAGACAAACCTGCGGTCCTGCGCAAGTCCCCAGTTTTGCTCTTGAGTCCAGCCATCGAAGAACGGCGACGGCATAGCCGCCGCCGTTCCGCCTTGGTGGAGCTGACGGGAGTCGAACCCGTGACCCCTTGACTGCCAGTCAAGTGCTCATACCAACTGAGCTACAGCCCCCCTGAAAGCACGGGCATCATAAGGAATCCTGCCTCACCGTCAAGGCCGGCTACCGGCCTTCTGGCTCATGCGTTGCGGCCACCGGCCTCTCCCCCCAGCTGGGTATGCCGGTGTCCACCGAACCGTGCTCCTCCACGGAACAGTGAATGATGTATCCACCTTCGTAGAGGTCCAGCTCATACTCACATCCGCAGGCGGGGCACACCAGGGGCCGGCGTCGCTTACCGATACTGTCCAGGCTGGCCACCGAGCCGGTCCATTCGCCCGTGGTGAGCATGTAGAGGGCCTGGTCGGTTGCCAGCGTGTTCATGTTGGCCCTGCACTGGTTGAGCTTCCACCGGGCGGACAGATCCTCGGCCCTTCCCGACTCGCAGCCGGACCCAGCCGCGACAAGCACCGTGATCATGGCCATAGCTGCCGCCGCCGCTCTCACCTGATTACCACCAGACGCCTGCTGGCGGACTCGGAGCCCGAAAGGCGAACAACGTATACTCCGCTGGGCAAGGGATGGCCGTCGGCGTCGGTGAGATCCCATGCCGCAGTACCGGTGCCGCTCAGCTCACGGCCCAGCACGGCCACCTTCCTGCCGCTGAGGTCGTAGGCCGCGAGCTCCGCCCGGCCGGGACCGCTCCCCCAGCGCAAGCTGACCGAGACCCTGGCCGGGTTGGAGCTCGGCGCGGCCAGGAAGAACCTGCCCGCCGGGCCCCAGCCGCTCTCGCCCACTCCCTCCGGCCCTATCGGGACAACGACCGTCTTGGGGGAGTGGTTTCTGGCCCATGCGGTGACCAGCACGGAGTCGGGAGTCTCGGCGAAATCGGCAGTGATGGACACCTGGCCGGACGCCGCGGTGTAGTCAACGGCGTAGGCCACAGGCTCTGACCAAGGCCCCTGCATCAGGCAGACCCTGGCGCTGTCCACGGCCCCGTCGTCATCGCTGACCGTCACTTCCACAGTGGTGGTGCCGGCGGATATCTCGTCGGGCACGTCCAGCTGAAGGTCGCCTGCGGGGACGTCGCTGTACATGGGCAGCTCCGGGTCTCCGAAGAGGTTCAGGGCCTTGTTTATCCAGTCGTAGTGCGTATCGCTGGGTATCAGTGGTATGAACTCGTCCTTGGCCATGGCGTGGGCCTCGCCCAGCAGGTACATGTCCTCGGTGAAGAACTTGGCGAAGAACTCCTGGTCCACCAGCTCGCTCCACTGGTCACCCGGCTCGGATGGCTCGCCCCAGCCGTAGTGGGCGTTCATCATGCAGAAGCCGCCACCGTTCTCGGAGCGGACCCAGGCTTCGCCGAGACAGGTTCCCGTGTGAAATGAACCCGACAGGCAGGCTATGGTGTTCCAGATCGACGGCCTGCCGTACTGGGAGATGTTGGTCAGGCTCTCGAAGTCGGAGTTGCTGAGGCCTCCGGTGCCTATGGAGACGTAGGTCTCGCTGCCGTGGCCGGCGTGGTTCACGAGCTGCATGCCCCGGTTTAGCATATCCATGGTGAGGGCGTAGCTCTGCGTTCCCTCGCTTTCGTAGTGTTTCTCTATCTGCCACCAGGATGGCGTGTAGAGGGTGTCGACCTTCTCCTTGCCGGCGGAGCCGGGGCAGTAGGGGCTCGACCAGAGTATGCCGGTGGTAAAGCCCATGGACGTGTACCAGGCCTCTGTGTCCGGGCCGTCCTCCCAGGTGATGGCCTTGTCCACGAATGTCTCGGCCTGGGAAACGGTCTCCACGGGGGCCCGCCCGAGAAGGTAGTCCGGATGGTAGTCCATCACGTCATCGTCTATCTCTCCCCAGGTGCCATCGCCGTCGGCGTCCCACAGGTCCACTCCCGGGGCGGTGTCGTTCATGTCCTGGAAGTAGAGGTCGGCCGCGAACTCGGCCGTGTAGCCCTCGGCCGTTGACCAGCACTCCCGGTGGGGTACGTCGGGTGTGTCTCCGGCCAGCAGCACGTACGTGGGCGGGGAATCATCGAAGATATCACGCAGGAAGAAGCGGAGGCTCTGGGCGTCGTCCACGCCGGAGTAGATGTCCGTTATGTAGCTCATGGTAACCACGGCGGCGGGTACGCCTTTGGTGGTCTTGTACTCCGCCAGGGTCTCGAAGGCGCTCTCCAGTCCCTCGGTGGTGACTATCAGGTACTCGCCCCAGGGAAGGTCGTCCGCCGGGCATCGGGCGTAGGCGGCAAGGTCCTCGGGGTTTGTCACGGAGGAGGCCACCATCTCCCGGGCCACTCGAAGGCCCTCGCCTCCGCGGGCTGGAGGCAGCGGGCCTCCCGAAGCCAGCTCCAGCTCGATTGCCGAAGGGGCGGCCACCAGCAGCACCCTGCGGTCGGGGTCCCAGCGGAAGGGCCGGACGATGACATCCGCTACGGGATAGCCCATCAGGGTACCCTGGCCGGAGAGGCTCACCAGGGGGAGCTCGGCCGCCCTTCTGGCCGCAGCCTCGCTCAGGCTGGTGGGCACGAAATCTCCGGGCCTGCTGATGGGGACTCCATTCTGTGCCGGCTTGGGTGATTCGTATTCCGGGATCGCCCCCCTCTCTACGTCCGCAGTGGTGACCGATACGGCCCTGGTCCCCGGAGGGAGCAGAACCTGAAGCGGCATGACCGGCAGGGACGGGGCTCCGGGCTCGGAGGACCGGACCATCCCGGCAACTTCCAGAATCTGACCCATTGCGGTCCTTCGGACCGTGGCCTCCAGGGCCGCCGAGCAGTCGATCTCCAGCACCATTCAGTCCGCAAGGAGGGCCGCGAAGCCGCCCAGCATCAGCACCACTACACTTCTCATGTTCTTACCCCTACGCTTCCATGAGAACAGCTACTACGCTGCTCTTGAAGTACTCCTCGACAACCACTCGCACCACTATGAGTATAGGGACCGCCATCAGCACACCCCAGCCTCCCCACAGCCAGCCCCAGAAAATGACCCCTACCAGGATGTTAACCGGGCCTATCGGCAGGCGGAAGTCCATCAGCTTGGGCTCCAGGGCGTTGGATACCAAGAGGTTGATGGCCAGCAGGCCGGGTATGGTCGGCCAGCTGGAGAGCCCGTGCATGGAGAAGGTCCACAGCACGGCCATGGCGCCGGCCAGCAGTGAACCGTAGATGGGGACGAAGTTCAGCAGAAAACCCACAAAGCCCCAGAGCATTGCGTAGGAAGGCTCCAGCCACATGAGAAGGAACAGGCCTATCGCAAGACCGGTAACGGTGCTGGTAATGAGCTTGGTGAGCAGAAACCGTCTGGTCAGCCTCTCGGCCCGCTGTCTCACCCGCCACCAGACCTTGAGCCGGTTGCTGGGAATGCTGTCCTGAAGAGCCTCCGATATCCTCCTGCGGCCCAGCATCATGAAGGTTGTGAGAAACAGCACCAGGGAGAATGTCGATACCCAGGATATGATGGGGCCGGCGGCTCCCGGAAGGTGCGACCAGACGGACTGCAGTGCCCGGCCCATGTCGACGCTGGCGTTCTCCCCCTCGGCCCGCAGCGCCCTGTTGGGCTGCAGCCAGTTCTGTACGGGCTGAATGATGCGGCTGGAGATCTCCTCACGATTGTTGGCAATCATCCGTATCTGGCCGTTTACCAGCATGTAGGCCACGAAGAGGACGAAGGCCAGTATCAGAAGAACGAAGAGGATGGAGAAGAACGTGGACAGAGCCGACTTCTCGGAGGTGCCGGGGCGCCCCATCCTCCTCTGAACGCCGCAGAAGACTCTGTCCGCGGTATCGGCAACCCGGTCCACCAGCGGCGCAAGCACCAGAGTCAGAAAGAATGCCACTGTGAGCGGAACCAGCACCACGCTGGCCATCTTCATTACCGCGATTATGGCTATGAAGGCCAGCGTGGTCACCGAGAAGGTCCACAGTCTTGTCGTTCCGGTCTCGCCGTTGGTCATCACCACCCGCTCCCGTAGGTGTCCGGCCTTCTGTCTTGAAGACAGCTGAGCTTCCGACGCATCTCGTCCACGTCATCCGGGTCCAGGATGAAGTCCTTCACGTCCTCCGCCACGTCCTCGGCCTGCAGCAGCTCCCCGGAGGGGTGAGCCACCGCGCCGCCGCCCTCGAAGGCGACTCCCAGGTGTGCTCCCCCCAGGTTGCATCCCACGGTGAAAGTCTGGGACTCCGCGGACCGGGCCCTGAGCAGACACCGGAAGAGGTCCTTTCGGGAGGCCGGCCACTGGGCGGGGACGAACATGATGCGGCAGCCTTCCAGCGCCAGCGACCGCGCCAGCTCGGGAAACCGCAGGTCGTAGCATACGACCGCCCCGGCGGTTACCTCCTCCATCTCGAAGACCCCGCCCGGCCGGCCGCCGCTGAACACCCGATCCTCTCCCATCTGTCGGAAGAGGTGCACCTTCTCGGTGGTGTGGGCCAGCCGGCCCTTCGGAGAATATACGTGCAGCCGGTTTACGATTCCATTATCCGCTCTTACGGGAAATGTGCCCGGGACCAGCCACATGCCCCGCTCGGCCGCCAGCCGGGCAAAGGGCATGTCGTCCATCTCTCCCGGATGCAGGGCAAGGTCCGGCAGGCGGTCGAGGACGTAGCCCACGGTGAACAGCTCGGGGAAGACGCACACGTCGGGGACCGGCTCCAGGACGGCGCTTTCCAGGTACCTTCCAACGATCGCCTTCGACCCGCCCTCGATTGGATGCTCTACGATCCTGGTGCGCATCCGCCCTCCTCTTCGGCTTCTCCGGATGGTATAGGTACTATGTAACGCTGGTCTCTGCCAGCCGCAACAGACAATACAAATCTCCGGAGCCGGGTACCAGATGCGCTCCCGGCCCGGCACAGAGAAGGGAGCTCACTTTGTCCAGTCTGAAGACCAGCGAGAGGGCCCGCAGGATACAGGCCTCCCCCATCCGCAAGCTGGCGGGCATAGCCGAGCGGGCCAAGGCCAGGGGAACGCACGTCTACCATCTTAACATCGGGCAGCCGGACATAATTACGCCGCCGGGATTCTGGGAGGCGGTGCGCGACAGCACGCCGGAGGTGCTGGCCTACGGCCCCAGCCAGGGCATACCCCAGCTCAGGGAGGCCATTCGAGGCTACTACGCCCGCGACGGGATCGACCTGGACACCGACCAGATCCTGATCACCACCGGCGGCTCGGAGGCCGTTGTCTTCGCCATGCTGGTCACCTGCGACCCCGGAGACGAGATCATCTGCTTCCAGCCCTTCTACACCAACTACAACGGCTTTGCGACCATCGCCGGAGTGAAGCTGGTGCCCATAACCTCCGAGGTGGAGGCGGGCTTCCACCTGCCCGGCCGGGAGGTGATAGAGGACAAGATCACAGACCGCACCAGGGCAGTTCTTATCTGCAACCCGAACAATCCCACCGGGACGGTACTGCGGAGCGAGGAGCTGGACATGCTGGCCGAGGTTGTGGCGAAGAACGACCTCTACCTGCTGTCCGACGAGGTCTACAGGGACTTCACCTTCGACGGCCGCACCCACAGGTCCGTCCTGGAGCTGCCCGGGCTTGAGGACAGAACGGTGGTCATGGACTCCATCTCCAAGAGGTTCAGCTCCTGCGGCGCACGTCTGGGCGACATAGTCACCCGCAACCATGACCTGATGGCGGGGATAATGAAGTTCGCGCAGGCCCGGCTGTGCCCTCCAACGCTGGCCCAGTACGGGGCGGCGGCCATCTACAGGAACCTGAGCCGGGAGTACTTCGCCGAGATGGTAAGCACCTATCAGAATCGCCGGGACGTTCTGGTCTCTGAGCTGGCCACGGAGAAGGGGATCTTCTTCCTCAAGCCCGAAGGGGCGTTCTACGCCACCATACGGATACCGGTGGAGGACAGCGACCTCTTCGCATCCTGGATGCTCTCGGACTTCTCGCTTGACGGCGAGACCACCATGGTGGCCCCCGCGGCGGGCTTCTACGCCACGCCGGGTCTGGGCAAGGACGAGATTCGAATAGCCTACGTTCTCAACGAGGAGAGCATGCGGAAGGCGCTGGCCATCCTGAAGGAGGGGCTGCTGCGGTTCAGGGGGTGAAGGCCTCCAAATTGCGGGAAGGGCGGGGGCAACGCCCCCGCCCGCTCTGGCGCGCAAAACCTGTGCTCTCCACAGCTCCCTTGGACGGCTCTACATTGATTGTACCATGGCCTGAGAAGTGTTCAACCCCTTGACAAAAACCGACCCAAGTCGCCAGTATCGTCATAATTCATTGAATACAATAGCTTTACATGGTTCAGCCAAAATCACATCTTGGGGGCTGCTGCAGAATTGATGATGGCCGGGGGGGAAAGTGGAGATACGAGCTCGAATGCACAATCGCGCTCGAATCGGGTTTCATACGGAGTAGGGTGCATGATCGGATCTGCCTTGACTGTGCTGATGGCCGTCGGTCTGGCGGCTGGCTCGGACGCGGTCGCACGTGACGTGGTTCCGTACGGGCCGCCGGACGGCCCGGCTTGCTGGGCGGACTCGGGACACAAGTA
>CAZKJG010000038.1:0-9068 GCA_964553045.1 uncultured bacterium
ACTAGTCAACTATTTTTTCATCAGTGCAGTTTCTTCGCCGCTCTTCAAAGTAGTTGACTAGTTAACGTCAGGCACTGCCCTTGCCCGATAGTGAACGCATGTATAGTATCAGGGCATGGTGAGCGCTATTCTTCCGCTGATGAGCAACAGGTCCTTCCGGCGTGGCGTGGCCTCCCCGGCGCAGCTGGCCGCCGCCGCGGAGTCCGGCTTCGGGGCCGCCGTACTGGCCGACCGGGGAAATCTTTACGGCTATCCGGCGTTCTCCCGGGAGTGCGCCGCCCGCGGGGTGGCGGCAATCCCGGGGGTCCGGCTGGAGGCCGGGGGCGTCCGCCTTCTGGCGATGGCGATTGAAGGCGGCTGGCCGGGTCTCTGCCGCCTGGTCACCGCCTTCGGTCTGGAGGGGCTCGTCGGCCCGGCCTGCCTGGAGGGCCGTGAAGGGGTGGTTCTGGCGGCCGGCTCGCCGCCGGAGGCGGCCGCCCTGCGGCGGATGGGCTTTGCCGGCCCGCTCCTGGTGGCCGTGGGGCCTTCCCGGCCGGTTGAGGCTCAGCGAGCGGCCATGGAGGCGGGGTTCGAGCCGGTGGCGGTCTGGCCGGCGATGTTCACCGCCCCGGGGCATCGCCGGAGGCACGTCCTGGCCAGGGCCGCCGACCTGGGGGTGCCGCTGGACGCCATTCCCCGCGGCGAGCTGGCGGGCCGAGAGGCAGCGATGCCGTCCGCTTCGGAGTTCGAAAGTGCCTTCTCCGGCTGCGGGAGAGCCCTGGCCGTGGGCAGGAGCCTGTCTGCGCTGTGCATGACCGGGATGCCGCCGCCGGCGGCCAGGGCCCCCGACCCGGAGGCCCACCGAAGGCTGCGGGAACTGGCCATGCGCGGTCTGCGGGAGCTCTACGCCGGCAGCTCGGTGGCCCGTTCCCGGGCGGAGATGGAGCTGGCCCGGCTGCGGGACGCCGGCCTCAGCGGTTACGTCCTGGCCTTCGCCGAGATAGCCGAATACTGCCGCCTGCGGGGCATAGCGGCCGCCGCCAGGGGATCCGCTGCGGGAAGCCTGGTCTGCCGCCTGGCGGGGATATCGGTGGTCTGCCCCCTGAGGTACGGCCTGGGATTCTCGCGGTTCTTCAACCGGCTGCGGCCCGACCCCCCGGACATAGACCTGGACGTGGACAGCCTTCGCCGCGACGAGGTGATGGAGTGGTTCCTGGAGAGCATGGGCGAGCGGGCGGGCTCGGTGGCCGAGGTGGTCACCCTCAGGAGCAGGGGAGCCTTCCGGGCAGCCGCCGCGGCCCGGGGGCTGGGGGCGGAGGAGACCTCGGCCCTGGCCGGTCTGGTGGGGGTGCCCGACGACCCGGCCTGGAGCCGTCCCGGTCTGCGCCGGGTACTGGAGGAGTCGAAGATGCTGAAGGGCCTTCCCTGGCACCCGGCTCCGCATCCATGCGGGCTGGTATGCACTCCCGGCCCCCTGGCCGACCTGGTGGCCCTGGAGCCGGCGGAGTCCACCCCCCGGCTGATGCAGGCCGAGATGGACGACGCCGAGGCCATGGGCCTGCTGAAGATGGACATTCTGGGCCAGCGGGGACTGTCCACCATCAGCCTGGCGGCCGGAGCCGACGGCCGGTCGCCCGTGGCTCTGCTGCGCCGCCGGGAGCAGCCTGAAGAGGGGGCGGGGGAGCTTCTTCGCACCGGCCGCACCATCGGGGTGGTGCATGTGGAGTCGCCGGCCATGAGGGGCCTGCTGCGGCGCATGGACGCCCACACGGTGGAGGGTGTGGCCCGGGCGCTGGCCCTGGTGCGCCCCGGAGCCGCCGCCGGCGGCGGGAGGCAGCGGTACCTGGGCCGGCTGCGGGAGGGGCGGCCGCGTACGCCGGCGATGCCCCGGCTGGAGGAGGCGCTGCGGGAGAACCTGGGCGTAATGCTCTACCAGGAGGACGTGTCCCTGGCGGCCATGGCCCTGCTGGGTCTGGACGAGGCGGAGGCCGACCTGCTGCGCCGCCGTCTGAAGTCCGGAGAGGCGCAGCGGTCCCGGGTGCTGGCCATGGCCCGGGCGTCGGGGATGGACCCGGCGGGGGCCCGCAGGGCCTGGAAGGTGCTTTCCGGCTACGCCGGGTACGGCTTCTGCCGGGCGCACGCCTTCACCTACGCCGCGGTGGCCTGCATCGCCGCCGGCCTGAAGGCCCGCTCGCCGGCGGTCCACTTCGCCGCCGTACTGGCCGCGGGAGGGGGCTTCTACCGGCCGCGGGTGTATGTGGAGGAGGCCAGAAGGATGGGGGTCTCCTTCCTCCCTCCGGGAGTCGACACCGGGGGCTGGGAGTCCTCGGCCCGCAACGGGAAGGTCATGCTGGGCTTCCGCCACCTCAAGGGCATGGGCGAGGCCCACTTCCGCCGCCTGCGGGAGGCCCGCCCCCGCAGCGGGCCCCGGGGCCTTCTGTCCCGCGGGATGCCCCCCTCGGTGGTGGAGTCCATGGCCCTGGCCGGATGCTTCGAGGAGCGGGGGATAACGCCCGGGGAGGCGCTGTGGAGGATGAGGTCCCCGCCGGACGGTCTCTTCGAGGGGGGCCGCGCCCCGGTGAGGGGCGAGTACTCCCTGACCAGGAAGGTGGGGCTGGAGCTGGGCCTTCTGGGGGTGCCCCTGTCCGCCTGCCCCCTGTCCCTGGCCCGCCGTCCGTCGGGTACGGTGCCCGCCCGCGACGCGGCCGAGTCCCCCCGGCCCGTGCTCTGGGGCAGGGTCGTCACCAGGCGCAGACTTGAAAACGGCAGTGGTTTCCTTATGGTAGAGGACGATACGGGAGTGGCGGACGTCTTTGTACCCGCCGGCCTCGCCACCCGGCGACAGCGGCTGCTCCGCCTGCCCGACATGACCCTCGTAATCGGCTGCCGGCGCGAGGACGACGGCCGTCTGAGGGTTTCGAGCCTTACCCGGGGCCCGATGCTCCAGTCCCCCCTGGAGCAGTGATGGAAACGGGAAACGGAGGTGGAGATGCGTCCAGAACCCCTCGGCACCGAACGGCTTCGCTGGCGCTGCCCCGAGTCGGCCTTCGACTTCGAGGACAGCAGCCAGATAGAGACAAGCGACAGGATAGTGGGCCAGGACAGGGCGGTGGACGCCGTCCGCCTGGGCCTGAGGATACCCTCCATCGGCTACAACATGTTCGTCACCGGCGTCTCCGGCACCGGCCGGGAGACCACCGTCAAGAGGGTGCTGGACTCCATAGACACCACCACCCGAGAGCTCTCGGACATCTGCTACGTCCACAACCTGGAGGATGCCCGGCATCCCAGGGCCCTCATCTTCCCCGCGGGGGACGGCCGGAAGTTCGTGGAGGACATGTCCGAGTCGCTACAGCTGCTGCGCAGCAACCTCCCGGCGGTCCTGGACAGCGAGCGGACGGCGCTGGAGAAGCGGGCCATCATGGAGGAGGCCGAGTCCCGCAAGAAGGAGCTGATGGCCGAGGTGGAGCAGAAGGCGGGCGAGGAGGGCTTCGCCGTGGTCAGCATACCCGTGGGGCCCGAGCAGTACCGGCCCGACGTGCTTCCGGTGGTGGACCAGAAGCCGGTGACCTTCGACAAGCTGGAGAAGATGGTGGAGGAGGAGGAGCTCTCCGCCGAGAAGCTGGAGAGCTACCGAAAGCTCCACCAGGAGCTGTTCACCATGCTGGCCGAGGCCTACCGCAAGGCGAAGCGCATAGACATGGAAGTCCGCTCCCGGGTCTCCGAGCTCTACCAGAGGCTGCTGGAGCCCACGGTGTCCGGAATACTCTCCCGTCTCAAGGAGGGCCGCTCCGAACAGGTCGGCGAGTACGCCGACCGGATGGGGGAGACCATTCTGGAGAACCTGGAGGCCTTCGTGGCCTCCGAGGAGGAGGAGGGGGACCCCTACGCCCTCTTCATGCCCAACCTGCTGGTGGACAACTCCGACAGCGAGGGCAGCCCGGTTATACTGGAGCAGTTTCCCGACTGGGTAAGCCTTTTCGGCAACATCGACCGGGTGGTGGTGAACAACCGCCCCTACAGCGACCACACCATGATACAGGGTGGGACGGTGCTTCAGGCCAACGGCGGCTACCTGGTGCTGGAGGCCATGGACCTGGTGCGGCAGCCCGACCTCTGGCAGAACCTGGTCCAGACCCTGCGCAGCCAGACCGCCGTGATCCGCGCCCACGATCCCCTGAGCCTGCACCCGGTGAAGCTGCAGCCCGAGCCGGTGTCCATAAACGTCAAGGTGATACTCCTGGGCCCGTCGTGGCTGTACTCCCTGCTGGCCGCCAACGACCCGGAGTTCAGCCTGCTGTTCAGGGTCCGGGCCGACTTCAGCGACCGGATGGACGTCAGCGACGACTCCCTGGCCGACTTCGCGCAGGTGATAGCCAATATCGTCAGAAGCGAGAAGCTGCCCCACATGGAGAGGGGGGCCATGGCCGCCCTGGCCGAGGAGGCGGTACGCCTCACCGGCGACCAGAAGAAGATCTCCCTGGAGTTCAGCCGGGTGGCGGATTTCGTCCGCCAGGCCGCCTACTGGGCCGACGAGGAGGGGGCCGAGCTGATACGGGCCGAGGACATCCGCCGCGCCGCCCGGGAGAAGCGCAGGAGGCTCTCGCTTCCCGAGGACCGGGCCATGGAGGCCATCCTCAACCACGACATCATGATCGACACCGATGGCGAGGCGGTGGGGCAGGTGAACGGCCTGGCCGTCTACTCCACGGTGGACTACAGCTTCGGCCTGCCGGTACGGATCACGGCCCGGGTCTCCGCCGGGCGTCACGGCATCATAGACGTGGAGAGGGAGGCCGAGCTCTCCGGCGCCATTCACACCAAGGGCATACAGATAATCACCGGCCACCTGCGGGGCAGGTTCGCCTCCGACTACCCCCTCTCCCTCTCGGCCAGCATCTGCTTCGAGCAGAGCTACGGCGGCATAGACGGCGACAGCGCCAGCTCCACCGAGCTCTACGCCCTTCTCAGCGTCCTGGCCGACGCCCCGATCCGTCAGGACCTGGCGGTAACCGGCTCGGTGAACCAGCGCGGCGAGGTGCAGGCCATAGGCGGGGTGAACCACAAGGTAGAGGGCTTCTTCCGTCTCTGTCGACAGCGGGGCCTCACCGGCGACCAGGGGGTCCTGATCCCGGCGGCCAACCGGCACCACCTGCAGCTGAGCCACGAGGTGATAGAGGCGGTGGAGAAGGGCGAGTTCCACATCTACCCCGTGGAGACCATCGACCAGGGCATAGGGCTGCTCACCGGCATGGAGGCCGGCGCCCGGCAGTCCGACGGCCACTACCCGGAGGCCAGCGTCAACGGCCGGGCCGACCGCAGGCTGCGCGGGCTGGCCGAGACCCTCAGATCCTTCCGGTCCGGCGACTAGGGACATGTCCTCCCCGGACCGCCGCAGGCACAGGGTGTTCACCGCCAGCTGGGGCCAGCTGGAGGCCGGGGGGTCGAACCTGGGCGACACGGCCATACTGGCCGCCCAGCTTCGGGACCTCTCGTCGGCGGGTGCGGAGGTGGGGGTGGCCTCGGCCGACCCAGAGAGGACCGCCGAGCTCTTCGGCGGAATCCGCTCCTTCTCCGTGGCCGGGGGCAGGGCGGCGGCCTTCGCCCGGGGGGCGCTGTGGGCCGACACCGTGGTGGTGGGGGGAGGCGAGCTGGCCCAGGACGTATCCTCCCTGCTCTACACCCCCTTCAACCTGCTTCCGCTGATGCTGGCCCGGCTGTTCGGCAGGCGGGCCTTCGCCTGGGGCATAGGCATAGGGCAGGGCCGCGAGCTGCGCCCCTGGACCAGGGCGCTTCTGCGTCGCTGGCTGGGCACCTGCCGCGGGGTCACCGCCCGCGACGCTTCCACCAGGAGGCTGCTGCTGGAGCTGGGGCTCTCTTCCCGCAGGGTGGTTCTGGCGGCGGACTCCGCCTTCTCGCTGGCGAAGACCGGCTCCCCCGTCGGCGGCGGCGAGCCCCACCTCCTGGCGGCGGCCCCCCGCAACGTGCTCAACCGTACTGGCAGGCTCCTGCCACTGGAGCTGCGCCGCAGGCTGGGCATCCACAGCGAGCCCGACCCCACATCCGTGAGGGCGGCCTGGGCCGAGCTGCTGGACGACCACCTGGCCCGTCGCGGGGGAAGGGTTCTGATGCTTCCCTTCCACACCGGCAGCCTCTCCAACGCCGACGACGCCGAGTGCATGGCGGTGAGGGACATGATGGACCGCGCCGACAGGGTGGAGATGGTGGACACCTCCCGCCTGGAGGCCGCCATGGAGGCCCTGTCCCGATGCCGGGCCATGGTGACCGTTCCCCTGCACGGCTCCATACTGGCCGTGATCGCCGGAGCGGTGCCACTGGCTGCCCCCTACGCCTCCAAGGGCACCCGCTTCATGCGCCAGGCCGGCCTTGAGAGCCTGATCCTGCCCCAGCCCGGCACCCCCGGATGGGCCCGGCGCGCCGGCGGAATGCTTCAGAAGGTCTGGAGCGGAAGAGACGGCATCCGTCCGGCCATGATGAGACGGAGGGGCGAGCTGGTCCGCCGCGGCCGGCTGAACCTCCGGCACTTCCGCCGGACCTGCGGAAGCTGACCTTGCTGCTGGGCATACACCTCTCCTCCGCCGGAGGCATGGCCGCCACCGCCGCCCGGGCCGCCGGGCTGGACCTGCAGGCGGTGCAGATCTTCACAGCCAACCAGCGGCGGTGGCGGCCTGCCCCCATACCCCCCGAGGAAGCGGAGGTCTTCCGGCTGGGCATGAAGGTGCCGGTGCTGTCACACGCCTCCTACCTGATCAATCCCGCCGGAAACCGGGACGGGGTGACCGCCCGCTCCCGGCGGGCCCTGGCCCACGAGCTTCGCCGCATGGAGCAGCTGGGGATCGAATGGATGGTCCTCCATCCCGGCTCGCACCTGGGCGACGGGCCGGCCCGCGGCATCGAGAGGGCCGCGTCCATGATCGGCGTCGCCCTGGAGGCCAGCCCCCGCGGAGGCGTTCTGCTGGAGAACACCGCCGGCATGGGATCCTCCCTGGGGGGCGATCTGAGCGAGCTGGCGGCCATACTCCGCCTGGTCGCCGCTCCGGAGCGCATGGGCTGCTGCATCGACACCGCCCACCTGCACGGGGCCGGCTACGACCTCGCCCCCGAGGCGCTGGAGACAACGGTGGCCCGGGTCACTGCAGAGCTGGACGGCGGCCCGGTGCGCGCGTTCCACCTCAACGACTCCCTGGCCGAACGCGGAAGCAGGCTGGACCGCCACCAGAGCGCGGGGGAGGGGACGGTAGGCCTGCAGGCTTTGGGGATGCTGGCGGCCATGGAGGAGTTCGAGGGCGTGCCGGCGGTGGTGGAGACGCCGGGCACGGATGCCGACCGGGTGCGGGACGCCCTTCTGATACGGCGCAGGGCGTGCGCAATGCGTGAAGCCGAGGCATAGACGGGTCCGGCCCGCAAACTTGTCCCCGCGGCGGCGATCGGCTATTTTCTTCGAGGGTCCCGGCAGCTGACAGGGGCCCCTTTTCCACTCTTCAACCACCAGTCGAGGACAGGGCCGGGGCGGCCCTGGCGCAACAATCGAAAAACCGGGCTCGGCCCGGTCAGGAGGTGTCAAAGTGGCTGAGGGCTTCAATCCGTACAAGATGGCCCAGGAGCAGTTCGACGGTGTAGCCGAGAAGCTGGGCCTCGACCGGGGGGCCAGAGAGCTTCTGCGCAGGCCCATGAGGGAGTTCCACTTCACCATCCCCGTGAAGATGGACGACGGCAGCGTTCGGGTCTTCCAGGGCTTTCGGGTCCAGCACAGCGACGTCCGCGGCCCCGCCAAGGGCGGCATCCGCTTCCACCCCCAGGAGACGGCGGACACCGTCCGCGCCCTGGCCACCTGGATGACGTGGAAGACGGCGGTGGTGGACATCCCCCTCGGCGGCGGCAAGGGCGGGGTCATCTGCGACCCCCACGAGCTGTCCGCCCGGGAGCAGGAGCAGATCTGCCGCGGCTGGATCCGCCAGGTCTGGAAGAACATCGGCCCGGTCCAGGACATCCCCGCCCCCGACGTGATGACCAGCGCGCAGCACATGCTGTGGATGATGGACGAGTACGAGACCCTCTCCGGCGGCAAGTACCCGGGGGTCATCACAGGCAAGCCCGTGGGCATCGGCGGCTCGCTGGGCCGCACCGAGGCCACGGGATACGGCGCCATCTACACCGTCCGCGAGGCCCTGAAGCGCATGGGCCGCGACATCACCCAGACCACCATGGCCTGCCAGGGCTTCGGAAACGTAAGCCAGTACGCGGCCGACCTCTACACCCAGTACGGCGGCATGGTGGTGTGCGTATCCTGCTGGGACCAGAAGGACATGAAGGCCTACACCTACCGGAAGATGGACGGCATCGACCTGCAGTTCCTGCTCTCAATAACCGACCGCTTCGGCACGGTGGACGCCGACAGGGCCGTGGAGGCCGGCTACGAGAAGCTCCCCGGCGATGCCTGGATAGAGACCGAGGCCGACATACTCCTTCCCGGTGCCCTGGAGAACCAGATAAACGCCGAGACCGCGAAGAAGATCAGCGACAAGGTCATCATCGTGGCCGAGGGCGCCAACGGTCCCACCACCCCCGAGGCCGACGAGATCCTCAGGGAGAAGGGCGTCTTCAACATCCCCGACTTCCTCTGCAACGCCGGCGGGGTGACCTGCTCCTACTTCGAGCAGGTCCAGAACAACATGAACTACTACTGGGAGAAGGACGAGGTCCTCTCCAAGCTGGACACCAAGATGACCAACGCCTTCCACGCGGTGGCCGACCTGGCGGAGAGCCAGGACGTATACATGCGCGACGCCGCCTACATGATCGCCATCCAGCGGGTGGCCGAGGCGGCCCGCTACCGCGGCCTGGTCTAGCCACACACCGAAGAGCAGAACGGGGCGGTGGGGAGACCCGCCGCCCCGTTCGCATTTGTACAGGCCATGTAACACGTCAAACAAGTCAAAGGGTGTACCCAGGGCACAAGTGAATCAGTGTACCCAAGCCCCTGCAATTCAGCCACTTGACGCCTCTCCCCATCGTCCAGATTAGAATTAGGAGAGCAGACAATAGGGAAAGGCCCTCAATGCGCCACA
>CAZKJG010000039.1:0-6788 GCA_964553045.1 uncultured bacterium
GCGAGGAGGAATGCTATGTCGGGGACTCGACACAGTCGGTCGATTCTGGCCATTCGCTCTACCACTATTCTGTCCCCTGCAGGGCGTTATCCGCTCGTTGACACCGAGGCAGAGTATCCCTTACCATATTGTAAGAATCTTGCTACTGTGAAAGGAGACTTCCTTGGCCACCTCCACCATCACAAGCAAGGGGCAGACGACGATCCCCAAATCGATCCGAGATCGCCTGGGACTGAAACCAGGGGACCGGGTCGAGTTCCTCATCGAGGATGGCGACCGGGTGGTGATGATCCCGGCCACCCTCTCGCTGTCCGACCTGGCGGGATGCCTGCCGGCGCCGGACGAGCCTGTATCGCTCGAGGAGATGGAGAGGACCATCCGGGATCGGGGTCGTCGCACATGATCGGTCTGGATACGAACGTCCTCGTCCGCTACCTGGTGGGCGACGACCCGGCGCAATCACACGCTGCCAGACGGCTGATCCAGGAGCACTGCACCGAGGATACCCCCGGCCATGTCGACAGGGTGGTCCTGGCCGAACTCGTCTGGGTCCTTGAGGGTGCCTACGGCTACGACCGGGGACTGGTCGTGGAGGTGCTCGAGCACATGCTTCGGACCGCGGAGCTGGAGTTCGACGACATCGAGGTGATCTGGCGGGCCTTCCGTGCCTACCGGGACCAGGGTGTGGACCTCGCCGACGCGCTCATCGTGTACGGCAACCTGGAGGCGGGCTGCGAGGTGACCTTCACCTTCGACCGGAGGATGGGACGACTCGCCGGCGTCGAGGTGCTCGATCAGACTCCCCCGGATAGCTAGCGGGGGGTCCCGACCACGGTGACCTCTTCGACGATCACCGCTGTGGAATCGTCTCGGCCGGGGGCGAGCACGGCATGAGTGATGTGGACTTCTATCGTACCGGTGACCTGCGAGGTCAGGGGGACGATATGCTGGAAGTGCTGGATCGCCTGCCCGCACACGATGCCTTCTCCCACCTCCCGCAGGTCGTTCGGCACGATGGAGTATCCCCCGGCTATCAGAGACACGTCATCCGATCCCTTCCGCCAGCAGGTGTTTGAGCCGATCGTATTGATGACGACTTCGAACGGTTCCGCCACGTAGGCGGTGTCAGGAACCGAGACCGAGTCCAGGTAGGATATGTGACGCTCGAGATGGGTGTCCGAAGAGAACAGACAGGCCGACGCCAGGAATCCCAGGCAAAGGGCCGCTGCGCCTCTGGCCACTCCCCCACTCCATGGATCCATCCTGCCCCTCCCTTGTGGTTCTACTGGCGGACACTCCGCAGGAATTTCGCCAGCTCGGTGGCTACATCGGTCATGGCCATCAGGGAGGCCTCCTGCTCAGCGACTCGGGTCGCCTCGGCGCTCGCGATCTCTCTGCTCGTGCGGTTCCGGAGGACATCCCGGCTGACGATCGTCGTGAAGGGGATGATGCCGGTCCGGACATCGAAAAGCAGTACTTCACAGCTGCTGTAGGCCTTGACCCTGTCTTTGGAGAGCAGATTGAAGTCGTAGTAGACATCGCTGGTGATCCGGAACACCAGCAGCAGGTCGGCCTGGAGTCTCACGGCCGCCTGTCGAAGCATGGTGATCGAGGGCTGCGGTGAGACGAGCATGGAAGGGAGCACCGTCGCTTCCGATACCCGTCCGGTACCGAGCAGGTTCTCCTGGAGGACATCGACCAGCGCTTGCTGGGCTTTGATGTAGGCTTCGGTGCGCCAGTAATAGTAACCGTAATAGCGGACCGCCGACCCCTCGTCCTCGGACCCGACGTACCGGAAGATCGCCACCTTCGACCGGGCGGGCAGCTGGATGCTGCTGTTCAGGACCCTCTGGACGGCATCCTCGGAGATGTAGTCCTGATCCCCCTTGAAGAGGGAGGTCTCCAGTCTGGGCCGCTCCTGGTACTGCCTGTCGGCCATCATCCGGGTGGTGCTGCAGCCGGAGAGGACTGCCAGGATCAGGGGCCATAGGAAGATCCGCTTCATTCCAGTCCGTCCTTTCTCAAGAACCTGGACGCAGCCCCCCCGATGGTAGGGGACGGATGGTCTGGAGTTCGGTTCCGAGGAACTGGTAGGACTGCACCAGCTGTGCGAATGACGGCAGGGCCTGCTCGAACACGTCCCTGGAGTGTGTGACCAGCACGATCGTCGCGATCGCGGTTTCCTCTTCGATGTAGGCTACGGCTTCGAAGGTACCGTACGGTCCCTCGAGGAAGTGCCTTACGATCGCCTCCCGCCCATCGCTGGTCTGGATCGGAGCCGCGGTGAGGATCTTCACCCCAGGTTCCGCTTCGACGAAGTAGGTGCTATCCGCGTGCATGAACGCACCCAGATCGACGGGCTTCTTCTTTTCCGGTGCGGAGCCGTTCGCGTACATCCCGGCGCTGAAGTCCTGCCAGGATTCTCCTGCTCTGTAGAAGACCGCGTGAAGACCCTGGGGCACGCCCGCCTGGTTGTCGATCACCCACCCCGACGGGGCAGTGAGCTTGAATACGTGGCCTCTCCCATGGAGGATACCCGTCCCCGGAGGGAAATCGAATGCCATGATATCGACAGGCTGCGGGGTGTCCGCAGAGGGAGCGGCACAGGAAGCCAGGAGCAGCAGGATCACGATTGCTCGTACCGACATGGAGTTCCTCCGGTCTGCCCGTTGCTGGATCGACCCGCCGCTTCGATCCCGGCTCAGCACCAGTACCGGCGCCTTTCATCCAACCGAACGAAGAACTACAGGGTCCCGGTTATCGAGCTCGTGGTCATGCATCGCTACAGGTTGGCAGCGGAGTGGCCCTCCGCGTGGGAACCCAATGCCTTGTGTCTTTTATAGTTTCCCTGCGACTATTATTATTTCCCGCTGACCTTTGTACTTTCCGCTAATAGGATTGGTGAGAAGCGGGCCACGAGCTTGGCCACGACCTTTCGTTCACCCCTGCTGGCCAGGGACGGCGAGTCACCATGAGACCACCTTCCGGATCCACGAGTGTCTTCTACCACCCCCTGGAGACCATCCTCGGCACACCCGCCTCCTTGAGGATCGTCAGAGCCTTGTGTTTGCACGGCGGCGCCCTCACTACAACCGACCTGGCGGAGCGAGTCGGGCTTTCGCGGCAGGGAGTCCTGGTGGCCATCAAGCGACTGCTGGGAACGGGAATCCTCGAAGAGGTCGGGTCGGGACGCTCCGTCCCGTACCGCATCAACCGATCGTACCCTCTGGCAGCCTCGCTGGTAGATCTATTTGAATCAGAGGCAGGGTTGATCGATGAGGTCTTCGACGAGATCCGGGAGTTCGCCCATGAACAGAATGAGGACCTTGTGGCGATCTGGCTCTATGGGAGCGTGGCGCGGCATGAGGATCGGCCGGAGAGTGACCTGGACATCATGGTCGTGTCTGCCGACGGGGAGGGATTCGAGACCGCGGAAGACCTCAACGAACGATTGAGCGCATTCTGGTCGTGGGAGGTCTTCCCTTCCGTCACATCGCTTTCGGTGGAAGACGCACGACGACTCGCTGATGATAAACCGTCTGCCTGGGCCAGGATCACACAGGACGCGGTCGTTTTGTACGGTGCATCGCCCGGGGAGGTCGCCGGTGGTTAGATCAGGTCTATCGAGGAGGCCGGGAGCCTCTTCGAGCAGCTGATCCGATTCTCTGAATGGGCCGAGGTCGAACTATCCCGACCCTAGGCGCAGCGGCCCCGACCTCAGAAGGCTGCATCGTCTGCCGGGCCCAGCAGATACACCCCGAAGTTCCCCCCGCCCACGACCTTCTCCTTCTGGATGGCCAGACGGTGCTCATCGGCCAGGTGGGGCATGCCCCCGGTCCTGATGAAGTCCCGGAAGCCCCGGTAGTGCCTCCGGCCGGCGAGACGCTCCACCACGAAGGTCACGGCCCGGTAGAGCCGGCCTCTCAGTGAGCGGGCAGGGCCGGCGTGGTAGTCGATGGCCAGCAGATGTCCCGCGCTCTTGAGGCAACGCATGATCTCGCTCATCACGGAGGCTCGTACGGCCGGATCGAGTTCGTGCAGGACCATGGAGATGGTAACCAGGTCGAAGGAACCGTCCGGATAGGGCATCCGCGAGGCGTCGCCCAGGCATAGATGAGCTGCGTCACCGAGACGGTCCCGGGCAACCTCGAGCATCGCGGAGGACGGGTCGATGCCATACAGGTCACAGCCCATGTCCCGATAATCGGCAAGGTGGGCGCCCGTCCCGCACCCCACATCCAGAAGGGTCATCCCCTCGCTCAGGGGAACCATGCCCTTGCCGATCGAGCGGAGGTCTCCCAGCACGCGGTCGAACAGCAGATCGTACCACCGTGCGACCCGATTGTATTCGCTATCGCTCACGGGGCCCCTGCCCTACTCCATCACCCGCGGGAGCACGCCGCCCGGCCTCCCATAGTGGGGCACGACCTCCCCGACATCCTCTTCCGTAGGATCCACGAAGTCCTCCCGGTCCGGAGCGTAGTAGAGACATCCGGCCTCTTCGGGCGGGCGGTTCCGAACAAATCCGTCCGCGCTCTCCAGGGCGGCGAGCCAGTCCGCCTTGAGTCCCTCCGGATCGATCGGTTCGGTGAGGTGGAGCCGGTCGATCTCCTCGGGTCGGATCCTGCCACGGCGGCGGAGGAGTTCCAGGAGGGACAGCGGTGAGAATCCCGGATCCTTGCCTACGGCCGCCCAGACCAGAGGGCCGAGACGGAGCCTGTGCTTGTGAAGGTAGAGCGTATCGATGAGATCGCGGGCCTCGTTCCGGCCCGCCAGGGCAAGGACCTTGTTGGTGGCCAGGTCGACGGGGTGGAGCCGATATCCGACCGCTTCGCTCTGGACCACCGGCATGAAGCGCCATGCGGAGTCCTGTGCCCACTCCACCTTGCTGGCCTCCCGGTCACGGCGGACGACCGCGCGGATGTAGCCGGGCTGGGTGATCTCCACCGAGACCTCATACCCTTCTTCTTCAAGCAGACGACGATCCTCGTCGAACGCCGAGGCCACCCGTTCGGTGCTGTCGTGGAAGTAGTCGAGATCCTCACTGAAACGCTTCGTGTTCGGTTCCAGGAGGATCGCAGCACCGCCTGCGAGATAGCTGTCTTCGGTCCGGTTCCGGGCGAGCAGCCGGCTCAGTTCTGTCTGGTAGGGGGTCAGGGGCACAGATCCGCCGCCTTTCGCCAGGCTCGCCGACCGCCATGCTTCCGCAGCTGCTCGGCCACCCAGGGTATGTCCTCGGCCCCGATCCGCAGGTCGGGCGCATAGGACCAGAAGCACTGATGGTAGTATTCCTTGAACGCCCTGCGGGCTTCACGCACCCGGACCATCTCGCGGGCCTTCTCACTGCTCAGCTCGCGGCGACTGGCCTTTCCACCCTTTCGGCCAATCTCGGCCAGGTATTCTCGTATCGTCGCATCCATGGCATTATCATAAGCAGGTTATGATAAGGCGACAAGCCTCTTGTGAATAGACGTATACTTGCCTTGCCCAGCGGTATCCGTTTGAGAAGAGGACCTCAGAAAGGAGAGAGTACGCAGGATGGTCTGCTGTGAGGTATTCATCCGTTCGGCAGATCATGCAAGAGACCGAAATCCCGCCTGACCTCCCAGGCCGTACCGTAGGACCCATAGGTCTTACGGGCCAATTCGGAAGCACTGAGCGCAGGATCCTGCGTGAGTTCCGCCCACATATCCGCACGGTAGTTCGGACCCATTCGGATCCGCTCTCGATAGACCGGATGCAACCTGGCGAGCTGCCTCGGCGTGAGGACGTCCGATCTTCTGTCCCGGAGGGTCCCGGAAGGAACACGGATCGGCGTATCTCTGAATCGCTCATCCTCACCGCGACGCTCGACCTGGAAGTCCGCTCCTACCTCAAGCAGGTCGATCCGGCGTCCCTCATAGAGTTCGCGAAGTCGACTGAACCTCCGGTCCTTGCCGAGCCAGTGCCCGACCGCTGCCCAGAAGGCACGGACCTCCTCTGCCTCGATCAGGGAGCAGGCGCGCACCAGGCGATCCGCGTTCACCCACGGGTGGTGCACCCCGAGCCATGTCGTCAGGACCGACAGGAGACGAAGATCCCTCTCCAGCATGCCTTCCATCGACGCGGCGACGAGCGTGTCCTCGATGTTGGGTGATGTACTTGGCCGACCCGCGAAGAGCATCCCGATACCCACAAGATCCCTCGTCAGGTCCTCGCCTGCACTCAGGCTATCCGGCACCTCGACTCTACTGAATCCCATCGTCAGGCCTCTTCATCAGATCATCGAGTGTGCGTCGAAGCTCCCGATGATGATGGCTTCGAACGACTCACCGCGTTCGGCGAGGAATGCGTCAAAAGCCGTTATGGTCTCTTGTGGAATCATGGTATCATTATAACTGATACTTTTTAAGATTCAACTGGAATGGGCCTTTCGACTCGCTCCAGCGCCCGGGCGTAGGAGGGGCGAGCTTCACGGACCCTTCCTCCGCCCCGCTCGGTCCGGGGGCTTCGGAGCCACTCGAAGACGGGCTGCACGGGTTCTTCCCGTCCCGCCTTCTCCTCCACACCCAGGTTCCTGAGTCCCTCGGCGACCGCCAGTGGGATGTGCTCATCCAGAAGGAGTGACGGCTCCCCCCGACTCATCCCTCACGCTCCCGGTGCATCCGCTCGATCCGACGGTTCTCCTCCAGGTGTTCATCGATGCCCTCCGGCATCAGCCGGTAGAAGGCCAGGGCCTGCTCCAGCTGCTCCCTGGTCACCCAGCTGAAGTGCTCGGCCAGGCGCTCCAGATCGCCGTCGTGACTTCG
>CAZKJG010000040.1:0-5436 GCA_964553045.1 uncultured bacterium
CCGTGTGGTCATTCTCGGGGACGGGGTAGTCCTCTGCCGATTCCCTCGGTGCGTCGAACTGCTGCTGCAGGGGAGGCAGGGAGTCCACCTCCCTGCTGTCGAAGTGCTGCAGGTACTTCTGGTCCAGCCTTTGGAGAAAGGCCTCCAGGTCCACGTTGCCGTAGACGTAGATGTAGGCGTTGGAGGGGTGGTAGAACCTCCTGTGGAAGTCGATGAACTGCTCTTCGGTGAGCTCGGGTATTTGCCGGGGGTCGCCGCCGGCGTTGTATGCGTACGGGGTGTCGGGGAAGAGCTCTCTCTTCAGGGCGTTGTACAGCAGCCGGACGGGGCTGGAGTAGGCGCCCTTCATCTCGTTGTAGACCACGCCGCGGTAGCTGATGGGCCCCTCCGGGCTCTGCAGCTCGTAGTGCCAGCCCTCCTGCTTCAGTATCTCGGGCTTGTGGTAGATGGCGGGGTTGAGGACGGCGTCCATGTAGACGTCGACGAGGTTCTGGAAGTCTTTGGGATTGCGGCTGGCAACGGGGTAGAGGGTCCTGTCCGCCCCGGTCATGGCGTTGAGGAATGTTGTGAGCGACCCTTTGCCCAGCTCCACGAAGGGCTCCTTGGCCGGGTAGCCCTTCGACCCGCAGAGGACGGAGTGCTCCATGATATGGGGCAGGCCGGTCTCGTCGGGCGGAGGTGTGCGGAAGGTGATGCAGAAGACCTTGCTCTCGTCATCGTTGCGGAGGGCGGCCAGTCGGGCGCCGCTCTTCTGGTGGGTGAAGACGAGGCCCTCCGAGTCGATGTCTTCGATTCGGCTCTTCTGCTGAAGGCGGAAGGCGGAGATCTCTTGGTCTATCTTCATCGTATTCCTCCATTATCTGGGCAGGGATTCCTGCTCGCTTTAAACCATACTGCCAACGTATGGCTGGCCCAAGCGTGCGATGGCCGAAGCTGGCTCCGCGCCGCAGCTTGACTTTGGACTACGCCTTCTATGGTTTTGCCGTTTCTGCTGGCGGGGTTCGCTCTCGACTCGGTGGCCTCAAGTGGAATCGCGCTGGGTGGGATCGAACGGCACAGAGTCATCATGAGTGGACTATATGCAATGTGCTTGCAATATTGGCTGAATTATGGTACATTTCGCATGCGAAATGCGCGATGGGAGTGGATATGAGCAGAAAGATAACCTTGCGGGCATGGCTCGAAAGGCTGCAGTCTCAAGGCAGGTACTCATTCACCGGCTCGGAGGCTCGGGTCGAGACGGGCCTGTCATCCGGGGCGCTTCAGTCCGCTTTGGGAAGGCTTGTGGCGAAAGGCCGGGTCGCCTCTCCCCGCCAGGGTTTTCATGTGATCTTACCGCCGGAGTACAGGAGCCTGGGATGCCTGCCGGCGAGCTGGTTCATCGATGACATGATGGGGCATATGGATACCCCCTACTACGTGGGCCTGCTGAGTGCAGCGGCACTGCACGGAGCTGCGCATCAGCGCCCGATGGAGTTCCAGGTGGTTGTCGACCGACCTCTTCGGCCCGTCAGCTGCGGTCGTGTGCGGGTGCATTTCATCGAGTCTTCCAGAATGCCTGATGTTCCTACAGTCAGGATGAGGACGGAGACCGGATACATGAACGTGTCGACCCCCGAGGCCACCGCATTCGATCTCGTACACTACTACCACCACGCTGGAAGCCTCAGCAACGCGGCCACGGTTCTGACCGAGCTGGCGGAATCCCTCGACCCAGAGGCTCTTGTGGAGGCCGCCCCCCTTTTCAGCCGGCCGGACGTACAGCGGCTCGGCCATATGCTGGAGAGCTACGGAAGTCCGGAAGCGGCGGAGAAACTGCTTCTGTGGCTCAGGTCGGTTGGCTTCCGAAAGGCCAGACTCAGGCCCGATCTACCGGAAGGAACTGACAGCCCCTGCGACCCAGAATGGAAGCTGATACTCAACGACGTTCTGGAGCCGGACCTGTGATTCCCAGAGCACATGTGACGGCCTGGCGGAATACGGTTCCGTGGGCCACAAATGCCCAGGTCGAGCAGGACCTTGTGATCTGCCGCGCTCTGGTATCCCTGTTCTCGTCGAGTGCTGTTGCCTCCAGGACCGTGTTTCGTGGCGGTACAGCTCTGCACCGATTGTTCGAGGCGCTACCCATGCTCCCGCCCGGTGGCAGGCCTGGTAGCCGCATCTGGCTATAGCCTGCTCTGGCTAAGCACCGGCCAGCCATCTTGAGAACACCACGTCGGTCAGCGAGTAACCAGCTGACTCATCGGCGCTGATGATCATCATATCCTGCATTCGTCGAAGCGAGGAGGAGATATCCGTTGGTGCCACTCCCATGTGCCGTGCGATCTGGGAGACGGAACCATGCCCAAGCTCCGACAGCGCCTTGGCGACCCGACGCTGCTGGTTGCTCAAGCTTGTGACCCAGCGGCCCTCAAATTCCGTTCCAAGCTCCTCGAGCATTCCCTCAAAGGCGGCTTGAACATGTTCCCGCGATACCTCTTTCTGCCGGGCGGCATTTGCTTGCTGCAGCGAGAGGAAGCCAAGCTTCTGGACGTAGTACGGGATTCCTCCAGTCAGCGCATGAACTTGCGCAGCAGCATCCTGAGACACGTCGAGTCCGGCAGCCGCAAGTCGTTCTGCAATGAAGTCAGATACCGCAATCTCACCAAGAGCCTGCAGCCGATAGCGGCTTGCCATCAGGTATAGGGGTGCGTCTTCGCTCAGGAATATCGAAGCCAGCAATCGAATCGACGAACCGGAGAACAGATATCTTGTGGATGTGTTCTCGTCCATCTCCTTCTTCAGCAACCGGAAGAGCCTGCCGTTGAAGGAGGCAACCTCCTGGAACTCGTCCATGAGGAACGCAATCTGCACGTCCTTCTCTGCGCAGAATGCTCTTATAAAGACGAACGCCTGTCGCAGAAGCTCGTCCTCGTCAATCTCCGACTCCCGGAACCTGAGGTAAGCCTTGCCGAGCTCTCCGACACTCCCTCCGATCTCATCCACACGTTGAAACGCTTTGAGGATTGTGTCCCGAAAGGTCATGTGGAAAGCGTTGAGGAGCCCCTTGATCCTGTGCTCGCGCTCATACTCCGACAGGAGAGAGGCTACGACCGTTCGATGAAAATCGGCGTACGTGGTCATCTCAAGGCAGTTGACGTATGGAACCAGCATTCTCCCCTGCGAGTCAAGTCGAAGCTTGAGATTGTGCAGAAGCGATGACTTTCCGAATCGACGAGGAGCCAGAAGCAGGACATTCTGTGACAGGTCGGACATTCTCTCGAAGAGATGACTGACGTCGTCATCTCTGCCTACGAAAAACGGCGGCTTGACAATCCCTCCAATCCTGAATGCCGGTTCAACCATGGGAGCCTCCTTTTGCCACAAATGGCTATAGCCACTTTCGGCTATAACCCAGCCTTCCAGGCGACGTATGACAACCCTGCACGGATTCGCTTCCTCTTGGGATAGTGGAGCAGCTCCTCGCTCGAGCTCTTTCCGATATGACTGGATTTGAAAGGTGCTCCCATTCCAGAAGAAGAGTAGGCAAACGACCTGCATCGGTCTGCAGACGATAGGTCCGCCTTCAGGTGCACTATTCCCCCCCATTAAGCATTCAGTCCACCGGGGATATCTTCGGTGATATGCGAGGGACGGAACCGTGGCTTTTCCGCAGACCGAGAGGGAGTACTGCATGCTGTGATTCGACCTGTCGGTGACCCTTCCCTGCTGAGTTCACGGGGAAGTTAGCTATAATTGCGACGTTGCGTTAATGAGAGGTTTGAGCTGTTCCCTATTCCAACTGGTTGGAATGTGGATGGGATCTGAGTATCTTATTCCAGTCAATTGGAATATACGTTGCTTTGTGGTGGCGTTGTTTCAGCGTACGCAAACAGGAGGGGGGCGAAAGCGATGAGAGCAGGGAGGTACGTCAGACAGCCCAGAGGATACTCAGCATTCATTCCCAAACCCCTTCCTCCCGATCCTCCTCTCGAGATGGACGATGGGATGCGAAGGCTGCTGTCCCGGGCGGACCGGGCGCTGGGCCGCCTCGACGGTGTTGCCGCCGTGCTGCCCAATCCCGACCTGTTCGTGGCCATGTACGTACGCCATGAGGCCGTTCTGAGCAGCCAGATCGAGGGGACGCAGAGCACGCTTGGCGATGTGCTCGAGTTCGAGGCGGCGGGCAGACGTGAAAGCCGCCCGACGGACGTTGAGGAGGTGGTCAACTACGTTGGGGCGCTGAACTACGGTTTGGAGAGACTGAACGGGTTTCCCCTGTGCCTGAGGCTGCTGCGCGAGATCCATGAGCGTCTTCTGGAAGGCGTGCGCGGCCGGCATCGCACACCCGGCGAGTTTCGGACCTCCCAGAACTGGCTGGGCCCCGAAGGGTGTCTCCTTCCTGAGGCCGATTACATCCCGCCCCCTCCACATGAGATGAAGGATGCTCTGGGCAATCTGGAGAGATTCCTTCACGATGAGGGGTCTTTTCCGGTACTGATCCAGTGCGCAATAGCGCACGCGCAGTTCGAGACGATTCATCCCTTCCTTGATGGAAATGGTCGGGTAGGACGGCTTCTCATTACTCTGCTGCTCTGCCAGCGTGGAGTGCTCGACAGGCCGCTGCTCTATCTCAGCTACTATCTGAAAGCTCATCGGGCAATGTACTACGACAGGCTCACTGCGATACGGAACGACGGGGACTGGGAGGGCTGGGTCAGGTTCTTCCTGCGGGGCGTCTGCGAGACCAGCGAATCCGCCATCGCTACCGCTCGGAACATTCTTGCTCTTCGAGAAGCGCACCGGGAACGGGTCGGACGGGAGTATACCGGCAGCGCATATGGCCTTCGTCTGTTGGACTACCTCTGTAAGCGACCTCTCCTGACCATAGGCATGGCCCGGGAGGAACTGGATTGCGCATACACAACTGCTTCGAAGCTGATGGAGAGGTTTGTGGGGCTGGGGATTCTGAAAGAGACCACCGGCCGGCAGCGCAACCGGCGCTACAGCTACAGGCCATACCTCGACCTCTTTGAGAGGCAGGTGATCCCGGGGCCTGCCGCTTCCAGCGAGGGGACTGTTCCCACCACGGGAAGCGATGAGATGCCATAGGGGCTTGGTCTTTGCCGCGTTCTGCCCGTTTACCCTCCTGCTGCGGCGCTCCCTGCTTGGGCCTCCAGGTGCTGGCGCCACTCGTCGCTGCGTCCGCGCCCCCCGAACAGCTGGGCAGCCCATACTCCTCGGGGACGCCGTCTGCAGGTACAGCCTTCTATTCGGCCGACATCATCTCCGGTCAAGGAAGTTCCTCAGGAGGGCTGTCTCCACTTCTTTCTTGCGCAGCAGCCGCTCCAGCTCGGCGATCCGTTTCTCGTAATCCGCCGTCTTTCTGTGAGCATCGAAGACCGACGGGCCGTTCTCCATGAACGTCCTGCGCCACCTGCGGATCGACCCGGGGTG
>CAZKJG010000041.1:0-5057 GCA_964553045.1 uncultured bacterium
CGTGTTGGTCAGGTACATCACGCCGTTGTCCTGGCAGAACCGCCCGGTCACGATCGCCGCTCGCGACGGCGAGCAGATCGCGCACGCCGAGAACATGTTCGTGAACCGGCAGCCCGCCGCCGCAAGGCGATCCACGTTCGGCGTGTGCACGGTCGGCTGCCCGTAGCAGCCGAACCACCGCCCGGCGTCATGCCAGGTGATCAGGACGATGTTGGGAAGATCGGCACGCATGGTGGCCTCCGGGGTTCTCGATCCCCGGACTCTCCCACGCCCGCCCCGCCGGTGCAAGCCCCCCGCCGGGGCGATGCCGTCCGCCCACCCCGGCGCGGCGCGACGTGCTCGACCGTTCTCGATGGAATGCCCCGCGGCGGTCCCCCGGCTTCCATGAAGGCCCTGGCGGCGGAAGGCAGATGGCAGCCGCGAAAGACAGCGTCGAGAAGCTCGTCGAGGACTACCGGGTGCAGTGCCTGTGGTTCCTGCGCCTGGACCATATGCCCGAGACGACCGTAGAGATCCTCCGTGTGCTTTCGCTCGTCCAGCGCCACGGGGACCGCCCCGCGTATCCACGAGCCGAGGAGCTCAAGTCGTGGCTGTCACGGCATTCCAGGCAGCCGTCCTGAGGCCCCGGGTCCACCGGCGCCCCCGCGGGGAGCGGCTCAGGCGCCCCACGCTTCCACCACGATGCTCTCCATACACTCCAGCTCGCCCACCGTCACCTTCGCGTAGCCGTCCTCCACGTCGTACGACACCGCCACGCCGGACGGGGCCTGGCGGATCGTCGGCCTCGCGGCGCCCACGCGGATTCGCACCGGGATGTCCCGCAGGACCGGCATGTACTCGATCAGCGGGTACCAGTGGCCCAGCAGCCTCTCGCGCCCGCTGTGGTTGACCAGGTGCACGATCAGGTCCGCGCCCCTGCGGACCGCCACCATCTCCACCTGGGCCTTCGTCTCGACGCGCACAAGCGGCCGGGGCAGCAGCCGGTCCAGCAGCGAGAGGAGCAGCCCCCGCATGTGCGGGTTCTGGTGCCGCCAGTATTCGCCGAACAGCGGCATGGCGACGTAGATCACCTCCCCGGCGCCCACGGCCCGGCGCGTCGCGGCGGCGTGGCCCTCGTACCGGTCGGCCGGGGCCTTGCCGTGACCGAACTTCGCTCCGCCCTTGCCCGCCTTCAGCGGGGCGATCAGGGGCACGAGCTGCTCGGCGGCGCCGACGGGCTTCACCCGCGAGGGCTGCCCGCTGGCCGAGGCCGGCTCGGGCAACTCGCCGAAGTACGAGTACGCCAGCTCAGAGAAACCCTCGTGCGAGACGCCCGCCAGCTCCAGCAGTCGCCGGTTGAGCCCGGCCTCGGCGCTGGCCTGGGTGACCAGCAGCCGGCCGCCCTTTTCCACGTAGCCGGCGAGCGTATCCACGAGCCCGTCGTCGAGGTACTCCGGCTCCGGCAGGATCACCACGGAATACTCGCCGCATCGCCGTGCCAGCGTCGCCTCGCTCAACGCGGTGTAGTGGCGCGCATGGTGCATGAACATCCGCGAGACGCCCTCGAAGGGCGCCATCCGCTCCTTCCGCGCCGCCGCGTCCGGGAAATACTGGAGCCGGTCGCCCATCAGGTGCGCGTGCGAGTGCAGCACGGCCACCTCCGGCACGTGCCGGGTCCCCTCGACCACCGCCCGCCGCGGCCCGACGAAGTCCACGAACACGTCCCGCAGCATCCGGTAGCCCCGCTCCTCCAGCCGCCCGTCGGGAAGCTGGCGGTCGATGATGTAGAAGCTCCCGCCGTTGGCGATCGTCGACGCCGCCGTGTAGCGGATCGTCTCCGGCGTGCTGCTGTTCCAGTCCCCCAACCCGTGCAGGAACCGCCCGCACATGTAGTCGAACGGGTACCCCGTCCCCGCGAAGTAATGCGACAGCGACGACGCCACCGTCGCCGTCGGGATCAGGTCCGCCGACAGCCGCGCGATGTGCGCCGGCGGGTCGATCGGCTTCCGCACGCCCCATTCCCAGTTGAACGCGATCGTCACCTCCGGATTGGCCGCCTGAACCTCCCGGGCCGTCCGCGCGAAAAACTCGTCGTACCGCGACCGGTACCACGCGACGTACTCCAGCCAGTGCGGGTCGTCGCTGCCGCGGGGGATCGCCCCGCCGAACAGCCGCTTGCAGGTCTCGCAGAAGCACGGCTGGAAGCCGGTCATGGTGTCGTAGAACACCTCGTCCACGTCGTACCCGGTGACCACCTCGATGCTCTGGGGGATGAACAGCTCCTCCAGGTACGGGCTGTTGACGCACACCGGCAGGTAGTTGCCGCTGTCGAACCCCGCGTCCGTCGCGCTGTCCGTCGCCTTCAGGGCCCACCGCGGATGCCGCTCCACCGCCGCGGTGTCCCGGAACACCGAGAAGTACGCCCCGATCCCCAGCCCGTGCTCCCTGCACCCCCGAACCGCCTCGGCCAGCATGTCGCACGCCAGCCGGGGGTGGCGGCAGCCCACGTCGGTGTAGTAGTACGAGTGCCCGTAGTGGCACTTCGCGAAGAACACCACCAGGTCCACCCCGTGTTCCCGCAGCCGCCGCGCATACGCGCCCCCGTCAAACCCCACCCCAACGTCCACGTCCGCCGGCATGTGAAAGTCCGGATGCGACTTGCAAAGATACGATGTCCGCCGTGTGGTCATGGGACCTCCGGGGGTTGGGTCTTCCGACCTGAAACGTCACGCCACAGCCCACGGCACCTGGAATATCCTCCCCCCCGGCCGACCGGGCGGGGGGCAGGCACATGCCAGTGCGATCAGCAGCCACGACCGCCCATGCTCCCGCCCTGCGCTGCGTGGGACTCTTCGACCACTCCAGCACCCGCCCGGCCTGGCAATCCGTTGAAGAAGTGCTTCGTCACCGAGAGCGAGGGGATCTTCGGTCCGGCAGGGAAGGGAAACGGAGGCGAATCTCCATGATTCGCTGAGTTTGCCTGACGCCGCCGGAACGAAGAAGACCCGCTCGCAGGCCGAATCGACTTCTTCAAAGGGCTGCTAGCCCCCGAACACCCCGCGGCCGCCAGGTCCGCATCCGTCACCCCCACCCGCGCCCGAACATCCCGCACCGCCCGCCACGCGGCCGCGTCCATCGTCCCATCCGCGGCCAACGCCATGGCTGGCACCAACCCCAGCAACCCCGCCACCGCCACCACCATCATCCCGTTCCGTCCCATGATCCCACGCCCTTTCATCAAAGTCTCCCGAAGCTCACCGAGCTTCACTCGATCCAGACCCATTTCCCGTCCCATCACTTCTTCGTTCCCGATCCGCCAACACCTATTAGGGTGTGTGTCCCCCAGTTGTCTGTGTCCCCCAGTTGTCCGGGCGGGATCACACCCGCTGAAAACCGACGCCTTCCACGGCGCACGGGACACACAACCAATTTCCTTGATTCCATCACAGATCCGCCCAGTCCACAATCAATGCCCCGTTCCCCGGCAACCGCGGCGTCTTCCCCCCTCCCCCCCGCATTCCCCTCAGAGCCACCTCCTGCAACGCAGGGAATTTTCCGAGCACCCTCAGTGCCCTTGCCGTAAGGCCAGTTCCACGAAGTTCGATACGCACAAGTTTGGGCAGCCCCATCAGGGCCGGCAACCCCTCACCTGTTACGCTTGTTCGATTAAGCCGCAACACTCGCAGCGCTTTAAGCTGGCCAACCCACCGCAAGTCACGATCGCCGATGTGGGTCCCAGACAAGTTGAGTTGCTCGAGTTTCTCGAGTCGGCTCAGCTTGGCCACAGCTTCAGAGCCCAACTGAGCATTGGCTAGAGTGAGATCCCGTAGATTCCCTAGCGACGCCAACGCAGCTGCCCCCCTGCCCGTGATTCTGGAGCTGGTCAGGAGGAGGCGCTGCAACGTCGGGTGACGAGCGAGACCAGCACATCCCCGATCCGTGATCCTCTCTCCGGGAAGCATTACAGCCGTCAGCTGGTCATGACCCGTAAGGAACCCCACAAGCTCGTCGTCGGCAGCATATGGGGACACTCCCTCCAATGGCACATCAAGCTTCCTCAGAGCCTTTAGGCCCCCGAGGCTACGAAGCCCCTGTGTGCTCAGACTCGCCCCACCAATCCGCAAGTACTGGAGCCTTCCCGCCCTTGCCAGGGATGTCAAGCCCGCCCCGGTCAGGCCTGTGCAGTAGCTCAGCGATAGCTCCCGCAACGCGCCCATCTTCCCAAGGACGCTCACCTCTGTATCGCTCCATCCACACATCGAAACAGATAACGCCTGGACGCGGCTCATCCCAGCAATCGCGTTGGCATCCGAGCCATCCAGCCCACGTCCACTGAGGACCAGCCTACGCGCTGCTGGATACCGGTTGAGTTCCGCTGCACTGCGAGGCGTCAGACGTACGTCCGAATCACTGATCACAATCGATGTCGCCCTTCTAGCACGACCGAGGAGGGCCATATCATCCACAA
The DNA here is from genome assembly GCA_964553045.1 of uncultured bacterium. Classification (GTDB taxonomy): domain Bacteria; phylum Fermentibacterota; class Fermentibacteria; order Fermentibacterales; family JCC-6; genus JAWLEP01. The sequence continues at coordinate 4,448 of CAZKJG010000041.1, forward strand.
AGGCAGACCAGTCTGCTACAACCACGCGATCCACACGGCTTGGTCCCTTGCGCCACTGCTCTCGTAGTGCAGGCGCAAGCCACTCAGGAACGGGCAGTCCGGATATGTCTTCGGAGGAGCTTGGGGCGTCCGTAGCACATGATGCCTCTTCGCCTCCCAACGAGGCCGCCGGTGGCACCAGCCCACCGTGTATAGCCACGCACACCAATACACATACGTACTGTGTCGACCCATATGGCCGTCCCAACTGGGCTGGCATCATTCGTTCTCCATCGACTCACTATCGGGGAGTCTCCATCGAGTAAGGCCCACGTATTCGTCTGCATCGAACTGATTCCCCTTCCTTAGTTCATTCCAACGGCCTGGTCTCAGAACGGCCCCCCGAGATCGGACAATACCTTGGCTGAAACAGAAGGCCCTTGGCTTTGCACAGAGATCCCAGCTGCACGTAATCCACACGCTTCCGCTACCGATGAGCTTGTCGCCATCGCCTGGAACCAACGCCATGCCGTTCCTCGATATATTCCCCACTTTGTGATCGAATTCTGGTTCGTTGCCGGCAATGACATAGGCCGACTTCTTCTCGGCCCAGTCCGTCACCGTGACCCAG
>CAZKJG010000042.1:0-4444 GCA_964553045.1 uncultured bacterium
CTGTATTTGCATTCGGCTGACTCTCAAGCGCACGGGAGGTTGATACATGAGATGGCTGCTGCTTCCGCTTCTCCTGGCGGCGGGCGCGGGCCTGGCCACGCCCCAGATCGTTCACACCATCGATGCCCCGGACACGGGCATAAGCGGCCTCGGCTACGGCAACGGAAGCCTCTGGGCGGTGGACGGGGCAACCGAGATGGCCTACGAGGTCGACCCCTCCGACGGTACCGTCCTGGGGAGCTGGTTCTGCGAGAACTCCACGCGGGTGCCCACGGGGCTCACCTTTGCCGGCGACGAAGTCTACATCATCATGGCCTACGTTTCCAGCGGGTCCTCGCCCTACTGCTACCGCTACGACCAGTCGGGCACCTTCCAGGCCAGCTTCGACCTCGACTGTTGAGGCAGTGACCTCGACCAGTCGGTGACTGGTCTCGGAACCAACGGGTCCTACATCTACGGCGCCGGCGTGGACGCCCAGACCACGCCTCCCAAGGAGGTGGTGGAGCGCTACAACCTCAACGGCTACCTGCAGACCGGCCCGTTCCTGATGGTGGACCTGGGAATCGATTTCTACGACATAGCCTTCATGGACGACGAGATATGGTATGCCGCAGATGATTCCGCGGAGCCGATACAGGTCTTCAACAGCGGCGGGACCAAGACCTTTTCCGTCTCTTCGTCCATAGTCCCCGCCGCCCACGGAATGGCGTTCGACGGCGAGGGGTACCTGTGGGTGGCCGACGCCGACGCCGACCTGATCTACAAGGTGGACCTCGACCCCCAGGGCACCGCAGGCGGCACCGGCGTCGAGCTTACGGCGGCATCCGTGTCCCCGGCGGAGAATCCATTTGACGGCGCGGTGAGCATCTCCCTGTCCGGGTTCGCCGGCCCCGTCACCGTGCGAGTGGTGGATATGGCCGGCCGCACGGTGGCCTGCGGAACCTCCTCGGACACCTTTTTCTGGGACGGGACCTGCCGGGACGGATTCGATGCTCCCGCGGGGACCTATTCGGTCATTGCCGGGGACGGCCGGGGTACAACAGCGGCCACCAGGGTGGTCAAGCTAAGGTAGCGCGAGGAAATATGGGCGGGGCCGGCCGGCCCCGCCCCACGTCTATTCGATACCCAGCGCCCTCTCCAGCCGCTTGACCCGGGGCACCTCCGGCGGAAGGACGCTCCACAGAAGGCGGTAGAACTCCCTGGAGTGGCTGCGGACCCGCAGGTGGCATACCTCGTGGGCCACCACCTGCTCCCACGCCCAGCCGGGCAGGTGCGAAAGGCGCAGGCTCAGTGTGAGCCTTCCGGTACGGCCCAGGCTTCCCCAGCGGGTGCTCATGTCCCGGACCCGCACCGGCGGGGCCTTCACCGAGAGCCTGCCTGCGTAGAGCTCCGAGAGCCTCTTTCCCTCTTCGCGCAGGCGGCTGGCCAGCCAGCCCTCCATGCACTGCCGGACCGCTTCCCCGCCGGGAGCCGGGGGCAGCCAGGCGTGGAGGATCCCGTCCCGCAGCTCCGCCAGGCTCCCATCCCCGCCGGAATGCAGCTCCAGGGGAAGCCTCCGGCCACGGAAGGTGACGTGGCCACCGTCCACAAAGAGGCATGAGGTGAGCTCCGCCAGCCGCTCCTCCCGCTGCCGCAGCCGGACCTGCCGGGCCGCTATCCACTCCCTGCGCCGCCGCGCCATCCGCCGCAGCGCTCGGGGGCTGTCTCCCACGGGACCCACCACCGTGACCCGGTGGGGAAGGACGACTATGCGCCGGCGCCGTGCCCTGCGGCTCAGCCGGACCTCGAGGTTCTCCAGGGGATCGGCCTCGGCCAGGGCTCAGCCTTCCTTCCCGGCGGCGGTCTGCATGAGCGAGATCATTCGGGCGGCGGTGGTGTCCCAGTCGAAGCTTCGGGCCCAGGGCAGGGCCCTCTCGGCAAGCCGGTCACGCAGGCTCGGGTCGTTGATCACCCGCTGCAGGGCATCGGCCAGGGCCGACTCATCGCCGTGGGGCACCAGCAGGCCGGTCTCCCCGTCCCTCACCGAGTCCCGCAACCCGTCGCTGTCGCTGGCCACCACCGGGGTGCCGCAGGCGTTGGCCTCGATGACGGTGAGCCCCCAGCCCTCCTTCTCCGAGGGCAGGACGGCCACCCAGGAGCGGCGCAGCCAGCGGACCTTCTCGTGGTGGCTGACGTATCCGGGGAACTCCACCCTGTCGTCCAGCCCCAGCTCCGAGGCCAGCTTCTTCAGAGGCTCGAGGTAGTCGCCGGATCCCACCACCACCAGCCGGCAGCCCGCTCCCCGGTCCAGCAGCAGCCTCAGGGCTCCCAGCACGTGCTGGACACCCTTGTAGCGCTTCACCCGGCCCACGAAGCACATCAGGCCCGGCTCGGGAGCCGGAGGGCCCGGGCTGTAGGCCTCGGTGTCTATGCCGCAGGGGACCACGTCTATGTCCCCGGCCGGAATGCCCCGCCTCACCAGGTCGCGCCGGGTGCTGTCGGAGATGGCCACGAAGGGCGAGCCGCTGTAGACCCGGGGAATGAACCACTCCATGACGTTCACGTAGAGCGCCAGCGGAAGGGCCACCTCCCGGTAGGCGGTGGTCCCGAACAGATGGGGCACCACCACCAGAACAGGGGTGTCCGACCAGCCGGGGGAGTAGAAGGGTATCTTGCAGAGGTCCTCCACGATCAGGTCGAAGCCCTCCAGCCCCAGCCGCCGGCAGAATGGCCTCAGCGTCCAGTTGAAGGTATTGCGCCGGCCGTGGCGCAGTATCTCCACTCCGTCGATGACCTCCCTGTCCGGGAGCCCCTTCACCGCCTGGGAGACCTGTACTATCTGGTGGCCGGCGGCAGCCGCGCGGCGCATTATCTCGTGCAGGTGCACCTCGGCACCCCCCGCCTCGGGGTTGCGGGGGTCGCGCCAGTTCAGCACCAGCACCCTCATGACCCGCCCCCTCCGGAGCCGGGCTTGCGGGCGAACACCCCTACAACCACGCCCACATGGGGGCCGAGGGGAGAGGTCTCCAGGCGTCTGCGGAGGCTTCGCCGAAGCCTGTAGGCGGGGGGCAGAAGCACCGGCCGCAGCGGAAGCCGCAGCCCCAGGCGCATCAGCAGCTCCCGAAGGATCCTGTAGGCCAGGGAAGGGGAGAAAAGCCGCCCGTAGGAGGCGTAGGGCCTCAGTCCGTGCCTCCGCAGCAGGCGTCGCAGCGAGCCGGGGGTGAACTGGGTCTCCCATCCCGCGAACCATGCGTTCAGGGCGATGAGCAGCTTCTTCACCAGCGTGTAGACGTGAAGGGTCTGGGGTACGTCCACCAGCAGGGTACCCCCCTGCCGAAGCACCCGGACGTTCTCCGAAAGCATGGGCCCGGGGTCTGCGAAGTGCTCCATGACCCCCTGGTGGAAGACCAGGTCGAAGCTCTCTTCCCGGAAGGGCAGGGCCTCTGCGTCTCCGCATACAAGAATGGCGCCCCCGGCCTCCCTGGCCCGGCGCAGGGCCTCCATGGAGTAGTCCAGGGCAACCGGGTTCGCGCCACGGCGCGCCAGGGAGGAGCTGTCCCTGGCGGTGGCGGCGCCCACCTCAAGGGTAAGCGCGCCCTTCAGCTCCACTACCGGAGCGGTTTCCTCCGCGATCCGGTCGTCGTTGTCGTAGATCTCGTCCAGGTCGCGGTCGCGGTTCCAGAACCGGTCCCAGTGCTCCCTGCGGGAACTCCTCATCCCCACCTCCGGTAAAGGCAGATGAAATCTTTGAAGCCGGAACATATTTGACCTGACGCACTTGGCAAAATATACTGGCCGGTAGGCAACGGGGCAGGTCAGAGTTATATACATTTCAGTCTACTAATAGCAATGCAGGAGGGGCGCGTGCCCGTTAAGCTGAGACGCTTCGGACCGGCGGACCTGGACTACCTGCAGACCTGGCGGAGGAACATAGACTCCGACAGGTACATGGCCAGCCTGAAGCCCCTGCGCTTCGCGGAGAGCGGATTCGGGGACTGGGGCCGCAGCTACGTCTGGTTCGTCATAGTGGCCGGCGGCACCGACGTGGGAGCGGTCTGGATCGACCGCCGCCGCAATCACCCCGGGCAGGGGGTCCTGGGCATAGTCATCGGCTACGCCGACCGCCTCGGCCGGGGAATCGGCCGCCAGGCGATAATGCAGGCGCTCTTCCGGGCCCGGGGCATACTGGGCTTTGACTCCGTCAGGCTCACCGTCCGCCAGTCCAACACCCGGGCCGTCCACTGCTACCGCCGCTGCGGCTTCCGGGTCACCGGCAGCGGCATAAAGCCCATGGAGGACGGAGACAAGGTCCCCTTCTACCGCATGGAGCGCCGCATGCTGGACATCCCCGGCGGAGCGTCCCGGGTGGTGGGCATCGGCTCCCACCCCGTCTTCACCAGCTGCGCCGGCGGCTGCCCCTGCTCCGGGCGCACCTGCCTCCGATCAGTGCCTGACGTTAACTAGT